>CAZZLL010000011.1:0-82504 GCA_964654725.1 uncultured Lentimicrobiaceae bacterium
TCAGGATAATTCAGGTTTTCACGATTTAGGTTTATGAATTATCCGGGTTAGAAACAGGATTATTTTGTTCAATGGGAACAGCTTCTGTTCAAAAAAGTCTCATCAGCATCGATATGGTTTATTATGGAGTTTTAATTATTTATTAAATTTAAATTACATTATCCTTGTCAATATGGCCTAATATTATTAAATCCTTAAATATCAACCGGTTCAAACTGTCTTTTTGACAGCAACACATGAAAACAAAAAGCATATTATCAGGTATTATTAAGGTTCCGCAACTGTATAATTGACATAATTTATTCCGGTTAATGCAGGGCAAATCAGGGGGGTAAAATGAAAAAGTAAAATGAGTATTATTGCACAAAACAATTAAAAATTTTTAACTATGAAAAAAGCTCTACTTTTATTTTTTGCAATGGTACTTGCCGGATGCATTATGCATACTCATGCCCAGCTTGAACTCAGAATCGTAAAAACCGGCGAAGATGCTGGTGTTGACATTTCTTATGACGATGGTGAATACGAAAATGATTCCATTGACAAGTTGTATGATGATGATTTGGATATGGGATGGGAAGGTGAAAAATTGAACATCATGACATCTTTCCTTCGTTTTCAAAATGTAGCTGTGCCACAGGGATTGGTTCTTGATTCAGCTATAATGACTCTTTGGGCTCATGAAGATGAGGCTGATGAAGCCAGGGTGACTGTTTATGCTGAGGCTATCGACAATTCACCTGCCTTTGCTGATGATGAAGCATTGACTGACAGAACCTGGACTTCTGCATCTGTTTCATGGATTATTAATGATGCCTGGGTTATTTGGATGCCATACACTTCTCCGGATCTTGCTCCTGTAATCCAGGAAGTAATTAACAGGCCAGGTTGGGTTTCAGGAAACGCACTAACACTTTTCTTCAATGGTGAAAATCAGGGTGCCAGTCTGCTTGACAATGCCAGGGATTTCGAATCATTTGAAAACATTGAAGATCCTGATGATGGCGGTGACGGACTCCATCATCCTGAAAGAATCCCAAAACTGACCTTATATGCTACTTATCTTTCTTTAGATGAAGGCAGCAAACCAGATAACATGATGATAGTTTATCCGAATCCTGTAACGGATGGTAAGATTTCTGTTGCCTTTAATAAAACTGAAAATGCCCAGGTTTATGTAATTGATATCACAGGTCAGGTTGTATTAACTGAAATGATCAACGAGAAATATTCAACCATCAATGCCAGTCAGCTCAACACCGGTGTATATTATATCCAGGCAATCACTGAAGATGCAACATATACAAAGAAAGTTCTTATCAAATAATTTCTCTTTTAAAACTTCATAGACAAAACTCTGCGCAATGTGATACTTGCGCAGGGTTTTCCTTTTATTGCTTAATAGATAACATATTACTTAATCAAAGCCAGGGAATGAATAAAATTTACACCTTCTACATTGTTCTTTTCGTTTTTGTTGTTGGCGTTCAAGTTGCACATGCACAAAACAATTATTCTGTGAGAGGCACAATTCAGGATGCCAGCACCGGGGAGACATTACCGGGTGCTTCTATAATCATAAAAAACACCACCCGTGGCACTATATCCAATATTTACGGATATTTTGAAATCGACGGCATAAAAAAGAAAAACATCCAACTGCTTGTTTCTTTTGTGAGTTATGAAACACAAATCATTCCTGTATCATTTGACAGCCATTTACAAAAAAACATCCACATAAAGCTAAAGCCTACTGCAACTAACCTGGAAGGGATAGAGGTCAAAGGACAATCGGAGGGCCAGGTAAAAGCCATGCTTGATCAAAAAAGGGCTGTAAATATTAAAAACATTGTTTCTCATGAACAAATTGTAGAATTCCCTGACCTGAATGCTGCAGAAGTATTACAGCGCATCCCCGGAATTACCGTTCAACGTGACCAGGGAGAAGGACGCTATGTACAGCTCAGAGGGACGCCACCTGAATATACCAATTTTAATATCAACGGCGAACAAATTCCATCCCCGGAAGGAGGTGTTAGATATGTAGGATTGGATATTATTGCTGCCGACCAAATTGAATTTATTGAGGTAACCAAGGTTCTTACACCTGATATGGATGCCGACGGCATTGCAGGAAATGTAAACATCATTACTAAAACTGCAAGAGATACCATTCCTGAGTTGAATGCATCCATATCAGGAGGATACAATAATCTCATGGAAACAAATAACTACCAGCTACAGTTTACCTTTGGGCAGCGGCACAAAAAGCTGGGCTTTCAGATGAATGCCAGCTACTATGTGAACAACCAGGGATCGCATAATATTGAATTTGATTATACGCGCGGCCCCTTGCTTGGGCAGGCACAAGATACAACACCCGGAGCACTGAATTATCATGTTCTCTATAAAGACATCGAATTGAGGCACTATACCATTCAAAGAAAACGTATAGGTGCCAGTGCAAACCTGGATTATAAGTTCGATGATAAAAATGTTATCTATTTCAGGTTTATGTACAACCAATTCTCAGATGATGAAACCCGCCGCCGCATTGGATATATGCTATCCGATGCAAATACCCTGACAATTTATCGTGAAGCCGGGATCGACAGGGATATTAAAGATCGTATTAAAATCCAGGAAATTGCCAGCATTAATATTGGGGGGAGAAACCAACTTAACTGGGGCCCCAAAATTGATTATGAATTTGCTTATGCCCTGGCTACAGAAAACCAACCGGATCAAATGTATGCAAAATTCGATAATGGTGGTATCACAATGGAGATCGATAAAACTGATCCCGACTGGCCAGTGGTCCGCTATCCCTATGAAAATGATTCCATTGATGCATTCACCTATGGAAATTATGAGTTCGATGAATTGCTTTTTGTAGAAAGCATGGTAAAAAATAATAACTATACTGCAAAATTAAATATAGAAATCCCCTACCAAATGGTCAGGGGAAACACCAGATATTTCAAATTTGGTGGCAAAATACGCCTGAAAGATAAAACCCGCGACAACAGAGCACAAGGCTTTCACAAATATTTCCGTGATATGGATATTTATTCCCAAACCGGCCCGCCCCTTGGTTTGCAGACCATTGTTGACGATTTCAATGAAACAGACCTCATTAATCATGGCTATATAATTGATTATATGATTGGTCCAGATGAGATGCGTGACTTTTACGAAATGCACCCCCAGCATTTTAAATTTGATGAAGTGGAAACATGGGAAGAAACCTTTGCAGAAGATTATTATGCCAAAGAAGACATCTATGCAGCCTACGCCATGGTAAGGCACGATATCCGTAATTTCATGATTTTGGGAGGACTGCGGTTTGAACAAACAAACATCAATAACCAAGGAATTAAAGCTGGCATTGATTATGCAAATGGAGGTATATTATATCAGTATGAGACGTACGATGAGCGCATTCATCGCTTTTTATTACCCCAGGTTCAAATGCGATATGCCCTCAACCCCCGGACAAATATCAGAGCAGCTGCCACATACTCATACTCCAGGGCAAATTTTGACGATGTTATCCCCTATCGCCAGGATGATGATGAAGATATTTCCGTTGGAAATCCTGACCTGAAATATCCCATATCGCTCAATATTGACTTTTTAGCAGAAAGATACCTGAAAAACAATGGCATTCTCAGTGGTGGATTTTTTTATAAAAAGATCGATAATATAGCCTTTAAATTTACCCGTAATGCCCATGAAGGTGAGAACTTCAACCTTTACAGTTTAAAGAAAATCACCATGGCAGTGAATGGTCTGGAAGCCTTTGTTTACGGAGTTGAGATACTTACTCAGTTTAAGATGAATTTCCTTCCCGGAGTTTGGAAAAACCTTGGGATATACGGAAATTACACCTTTACTGAGTCAGATGCTCATATTAGCAAACGTTATCCCCAAAATGAGAATGATGTCATTTTTATATTCAATGAGGATGCAGCTGACTATTTCACATCTAGTGAGGATAAAGAGGTGATTCCCCTACCTGGTCAGGCTAAGCATACCTTCAACATCGCTTTGTTTTATGATGCGAAGAAATATTATATCAAGCTTTCTTCAAACTACCACTCTGCCTTTCTGGATGAGCTGGGAAACGATGCCGGCCTGGATGTATATTATGATGAAGCTTTCCGGTTGGATTTTACGGCCAATTATCAGCTGAGCAATATTGTAAACATTTTTGTTGATGTCATGAACATTACAAACACACCCCTAAAATACTATATGGGCAGCCGTGATTATTTTAAACAAAAGGAATATTATTCCTGGTGGGGTCGATTTGGGGTAAAGTTTAATATATAGGCCGGCAGCTACCTGCCAACAGCCTCAAACTTTATACTCCTGTTTTGAGCACCACAGCGACGACCTTAAATTGCGTTATTGATAATCGGCAGGTTACAGTTTTTAAAATTTGGAATTTGGGTGCTGCAATTTATTAGTACCTAACTTTTTTAACATCCTGTCAAATATCCCGTAAATACCTTTGTAGCCTGATACGGTACTATTGGTTTTTTTAGATATATCCTTTGCTACATTAACACCATTTGCATCGGTGGCAGATTTACAGGTATATAAACTAATATCCGCATCATCAAATGCCTGTGGATTTAATTGATTAATTAGATCCGAGCCAAACGACATTTTTTGTTCTTCTGGTGATGTGGAAAGATCATAATCATATCCAAATTCCATTGAACCTGCTATGCCATGCCCAAATATATCAACATCAGTAATTTTATCGTCTAAACGTGCTTGGGAAACATTGCCACTTGTGGTTGTTTGAGAGTAAAATAATTCGCAACTTCGGTCGCAGAGCCGACAGACACAAAATTAATACCTCCAGCCTGAGCCATTTGTTGGACACTCATAATTTCATCTGCAGTCATATTAGCAGTTACAAGAATAATAATTGTTCTTATTTTCGGCTTTTAATTCCGTATATTTGCAAAAAGCATAGTATTAGTGGACTCAAAACAATATTATCATGAACAAAATAGCAGTAGTCATAACGAATCTTAGAAAAGAAAAAAATTGGTCTCAGACCGATTTGGCTAACCAAAGTGGTGTTTCCCGTGAGATGATTAGTAAATATGAACGGGATATTGCTATCCTGACTTGAAGATTACCGCAAAAATCCTGATTCTGCACTGGATTTTGATTCTGCTATGGACGATATCGAAAAAGAACTATAATGTATAAAGACCAAATCTATTTATGTAGAACGGTCACCCGTTAATGAAGCCCCGGCTTATATCGCCTGCAACTATACGGAAATCCCTGCTGCCACAGGGATGAACTACCAGCCGCCAGCTTCCAGCAAAGAACGTTTAATCCCAAATAAATCAGGCACTCAGGCAATTGACTAGGGTAGCCCCTCAGGCTTGCTAAAATCAGGATTTACGAGGAAAGCATCATCATTCAGGGTTAAAATAAAAGCCTTCAGGGCAGCTTTTTCTGTGGGGGTTAATTGGGCGCCTCCCTCTGCTATTTTGTGCATCAGCGGGTGTATGTATGGCGACCACTGCAATTGCCCTGAATAAAAATCAATGACTTCATCTAAGGTATTGAACCGGCCATCATGCATATAAGGACCTGTATAACTAATATTTCTTAAAGTAGTAGCCTTGTATGCCCCTTTATCCAACGGACCGGGAGTAAGTCCCATTTTAATCATGGAATTGTACCGATCGCGCGGATCATCAAAAGGACCGGCGCTTAAGCCATTGTTGTAAAAAGCATTGGTAGTAAATAGCGGATTCCCATCACCCCCGTGGCAATGGAAACAGTCTGCCCCCTCTTCCGTTGTAAAAAGTACAAAACCATGCAACTCTTCACCTGAAAGAGCTTCCTCTCCACGCATATAGCGGTCAAACTTTGAATTGGCTGAAATCAAAGTCCTGATAAACTGGGCAATAGCTTTACCCATGCGGTCTACTGTAACTTCTTCTGTTCCGAAAGCTTTCTTAAACATGGGCGGATACATAGGAATGTTCTGTATGGTTTCTTTTGCACGGTTCGTATCACTGGCCATTTCATGTGGTGCAACAATTCCCATCCAAACGAGGTCCTCAATCCGACTAACATTGCCTCCCCATAAAAAATTACCGGGGTTCCAGATCAGGTTGATCATGGGCAGCATGGCATGCGGGGTAGTATCTCCCATAATGCCGTGCGGGGCAGGTCGGGGCAACCCACATTCAAAGGCATATTCCTGCTTATGACAAGTGGCACAACTCATAAGTGAATCTGGGTGTGTTCGGCCTGCTAAGCGCCCGTCATAAAACAAATAACGTCCTAATTCAATACCTTCCTCAGTCATAGGATTGTCATCAGGAATGTTCAGTTCAGTTGGAAAAATGAACGGAACATCAATGGTATAAGGTGTTGGTTCATACACAGGCTCTACCTCATCCGGGTCGTCCTTGGTGCAGGAACAATAAAAAGCGAATAAACCCAATGAAACCGACAAAATTATTAAACGAAATGATTTTTTCATATGTATGGTCTTTCCCTTATCAGCATATACTAAGACACATTAATTATGTCTAAAGTTGCCCGGCACTGCTATTTAAACCTTGAATTGTATTGTATTCTTTCTGAATAATATTGAACTGCATCAGCACCATATATCATGCTGTTTAAGGCAAGCTTGATCAGGTGGGATTCTAAAACACTAAAACGAGTAAGTCACCCCTCCCATTACCTGAAATCGGTGGGCTGGATAATTATACCAGTGAAAATACTTACCAGCATTTAAATTACCCATTTTCAGGAAAGCAGATAAAATATCGGTATAGCGGTACTCCAGTTCCAGGTTGAAATCAACATAGCTCTTAATATCTTTTACCACAACAACATTATTTACATCAAAAGTTTTGGCATGTGACTGCCCCATAGCGAAAACATTAGCTTTCAGGAGTATTTTATCCGCAAGGTTATATCCGGCACTTACCCAAAACCTGTAATCCGGTTTATGCCAGGCTTGCTTCTGTTCTGACATGATATATTGATAAAAATTAGCACGCATAGCAAAGAAATAACGCTTCTCTTTACTATATACCAATTCTATCAGCAAATCCACGAGGTTAAGATCATCATACATAACAGCAAACTCATTTAAAGCAATGCTGTTGGTATCATTGATAAAAAACGCCATATTATCGATACTGGAGCTGGAAACCTGCGCTGAGATATCCAGATTACTTCCAATACGTGTACTTAATCCTCCATAAAATTTAAAGGTATTTACAGCGAAGCTCATTCCGGGCTGTGTTTTAACAAAAGGATTCTCTTCACTCAGGCTTCTGAATGAATTTCTCTTTACTTCTCCTGTCAGGCCAGCAAAGGCATTAAACACTTCCTTAACAATATGGATTCGGAACATGGCATGCGGAAAGAGATGAAAGTCGCTAACCGAGTCGGCAGCAATAACTACCCTGGCGCCAATCAACAATTCATACTCATTAAAAGCGGTTTTCAGATAAGGTTGAAATTCAACCAATGCAGCAGTAGCATTTGAACTGCTATCCTGGTTTGCGAAAAACTGCAGCTCTGTCATTAAACCGAGGCTTTGTTTGTCTGTAATATCAATAATATCCATTTGTTTATCAATAGCCGCATTCAATTGCAGGCCGTGTTCCATACTCTCAAATTTATCCCCCAGAAAATAATAATCAAAAAGAAATGCATGGTTCAGGTGATTAGAATCCGTAAACGTGCTATGATAGTTAAAACCTGCTTCAATAAGGTTGTAACGTTGTTTGTAATCATCCTTAGCAAGATCCAGGTTGAGTTCATCCGGTTTGTATCCATAAAAGTGATGTACCTTTCTGGTATAACTAATATTGCCCCCCAACGCACTTCTTTTATATATCTTCTTGCCGAAAAGTGCCATTTTATTCTTGCTGAAACCGGGAAATGCATAATCCTTAATTTTACCGGCAGAAGAGTGATGGTAAACATTCAAGCCCAGTTGTGCATCTTTATTCCGGCTGCTGTTCGCATAAAAATCAAAATAAGGGGTAGCATAATTACCAAACCCAAGTTTCACATAATTTTTATAAAGCTTACTAAGTTTTTGTGTCCTCACACGAGCTGCTTTAATAGGTTCCAGCTCAAAATCTGCATAGACCAGTCGTGGCGTAATTGCATAATACAATGCCGGTTTTTCCACAATTGTATCTACTATCTTAGGATTCATATTGATCTTATAGGCATCTGAGAGAATAGGTTCATATTCACCCATTACCGTAACTTCCTCATCATACTGAGCTGCAAGATCAAATGATATTGCGAAAAACAGAGTAAGGATGACATACTTCATCGATGCACGTAATAAACGCATATGATATTTTTTTTTGCTGTTCATATTATTCTGTTTCCTGGTCAAATTCGTTAAACATATCGTTCTCTGAATTCAGGTCAATTTCAATTTCTTCCTCAATTTTTTTCTCCTGGGCTCTTTTCTCTGCTTCCACAATTGCATTATATCTTTCATGAGCAGTTTTCAGCAATTCTGCCCCTTCATAATTATTTATCACTCCCTGCAGTGTTTCCTTAGCCTGGAAACTATCTCCTTTTTGAACATAAATATCGCTGAGCAGGATAAAAGCTTTGGCAAGCCAGTAATCATCAGAAGGCTGCTTCTTTATGAAATCATAGATCATCTCCTCTGCTTTGGCGAAGTTTGCCAGTTTAAACTGAAGGTAGGCAAGTGTATACCTTGATTCAGCCTGTATACTGGTATTCTTCGATTTGGAAGTAATGGTAAATTCTGCCTGGGCTGTAGAAATATCATCTATTTCCAAAGCAGATTTAGCAATAATGTAATGGGCTTCATGAACCTGTTCATCAGATACTTTAGGGGTGTTCATTACCGTTCTTGCTGATGACATAGCAGCCTCATAATTCCCCAGGTAAAAATTTGTGCGCATAATCCCCAGGCTGGCTGTTAGTTTATTGTTTTTATACTCAGCTATTCTTTCCAGTTCCCTGTATTTCCCGAGGGCTTTGGCATAATCCTTATTTCTGTATTCGATGAAAGATGCTTTTAAGAGGGATTTTTCAGTGAAGTCATTATGTGCCTGGGCAATCACAAATTCATAATTTTTCAGTGCTTCCGCATAATGTTGTTTTTTAAACTCACATTCAGCTTTGTAATAGTTTGCAGGCAAACTGAAGAAACCATTTGGAAAGCGCTGGATATAGTTCGCGAATCCGCTGATAGCACTTTCGCAGTTTCCTTCCATGTATTTATTTTCAACGGCCCTGTAGGTAATGCTATCCTGTTCCGAATCAGAAACACTGGCAAAAGCAATATCCTCTGTCCATTTCATAAAATCATCGATACGTCCCAGTTCAATATAGATTACCTTGGTTTGATTGAAAGCTTCCCGTGCTTCAGGTGTTCCCGGATAACTTTTTACAATGCGGTCGAACACTTCCAGTGCTTTTTCATCATTTTTCAAATTATAATAGATGAGTCCGATTTTCAGGAGGCTTTTCTTCGCATAGGAACTATTTGGATGATTGGCAGCCAGATCATTAAAATAAGTCAGGGCTGCTTCATTGTTATGAATGATCTGGTATGTATTTGCCAGCTCAAATTTTGCATCAACAGCATGTTGGGATTTGCTGTATTTCTCTATCAGGGATTTAAGCATGTTCACTTTTTGGGTAAACTCACCCAGAACACCCAGGGAGATCGCTTTCTGGTATAAAGCATAATCGGTACTGATCACATTAATCTTAATGGCTTTATCATAATTTGCGATGGCATTCTTATAGTCTTTGCTGATGAAATAGCAATCTCCTATCCTTAGGTATGCATCATTGGCAATGCGTGGTTTTTCTTTTTTCAGGTTTGTCACAAAACGCCTGTAATAAGCCAGTGAGTTTTGATACTCCTTCTTATTGAAGTAAACATAGCCCAGGTTATAATTGGCCATGTTGTATTCAGCCTGCATCCTGGCTGATGGACTTGCAAGGAACTGCCTGTACATAGTCAGGGCGGAATCTGTTTTGTTCAGTCTGTAAAAAGCTTCCCCTCTCCAATAAAGGCTTTTTGAACGAATATCTCCATCTTTATACATTGTGGAGGAACGCTTAAACAAGCCGGAAGCCCCTGCAAAATCACCGGTATTGAAAAGTTCCACACCCCGGTAATACAATATCCGCTGGTAGGCCTTCTCCAGTTTATCATTTTTATCACTGATCATTTCTATAGATTCCAGGGCATCCTTGTAGTTATTTGTTTCGAGGTACATATTTATCAGGAAAGTCCGGGCTTCATTGGTCTTTTTACTTCCGGGATAATCGCGGATGTAGCGCTGAAAAGAATTTATGGCTTCATTGTATGGGTTCAGGGACAATTCATAGGATAATTTTGCATAATTAAACAGGGCATCTTCCCGTATTTCTTCATTGAACTCCATCTTATATGCAGAGGCAAAGGATGTACGGGCATATTCTTTCTGATTGGTTTTTACATAGCAATCACCAATATGATAATAGGCATTTTGAGAGAGAGTATCCTCACTATAGGTTACTTTCTGGAAAGCTTCAATGGCTTTATTGAATTCTCCGGCTTTATAATAGACAAATCCAAGCTGATAATACTCTTCCTGGCTTATGCGCGATCTGGTTTTCTCCTGGTACATCTCCAGATAAGGAATAGCCTTTTCAAACTGAGAAGTCCGGTAATAGGAATCTCCTATCAGACGTGCAATTTCAGGAACCCTTTTACTGCTTGCATTTTCCAGTAAGGGGGGGGCTATCTGTAATAATTCTTCGTAACGTTTCTGCTCATAATAGATCTGTGTGATATAATACGGAACGATCTTGCCGAAGTTTTCGTCGCCGGTAAGCTTGTTAAATGCTGTCAATGCCGTTTCATAATCATTTTCAAGGTATGCAATATGGCCATAATAATAGGTTGAGGCGGCAGCAAACTCCCCTTCTTTATCTTTCACTTTGGCAAATGCCGCTTTAGACTCTTCAAATTTTTCCATTTCAAAATAGGAATATCCTATTTTGAAATAAAATTCAGTGAGCTCGTAGGTATTCAAATCACTGGCATTTACCTTTTCAAAGGCTTTTACGGCCCTGCGGTAACGTTTATTGTAATAGAGATAGTTGCCTAATTTATACCAGGCTGCTTTTACCTTGCTATGATTCGGATAAAGTTTCAGGTATTTCAGCATGAGGTATTCTGCATCTTTGTTATGCAGCTCAAAAGCACAGATGGCAGCATAGTAGGCTGCATCGGCATTAATTGCTGAGTGCTCAACAGCTATCATGCCTTCCAGCTGAAAAAATTTATCCTGGGCTGCGCTGAATTTTTCTTTATGAAACAAATCCAGGGCGTCGCGGTAGGTTTTTTCCGGATCCGTGTATATTTCAGTTTTCTGGGCTAAAAGCACAGAAGGAAACAACAGGAAAACAAATACAAAAAATTGAAATCGATTCATAATTCGGCTTATGATTTATGATGCTAAATGTATACAATAAAAACCCGGAGAAAGAGCTACCGGCTGCTGACTTATTAACATCAATTTTTTAATTAGCGCATATTTAAACGGTATCTGATAGTTTAACGGAAAAATAAGCGGTGATTGTATTCTGTAAAAACCGGTATAAAAAGGGAAAACCCCGTTACCTTTCAGCAACGGGGTTTATATAAAATAACAACAAACCTGTAAGCGGGGTTCTGTTTCTACCAAAGGCAGATTTCCATCATTTATCTGGGACCCGGATCACTCCGGGCCTCCATCAGCCAACCCCTTCCGGATGCCAGAGACATTAGGACGAGCAACCCTTTAAACCCCAAAAATTCGGGATTTTCCGGAATATATTTGGCCTTTCAACCCATAAGGTTTACCCTCACAGCATGTCGCCATGCTGTGACGTGAGCTCTTACCTCACATTTTCACCCTTATCCCGACAGCAATCGGGACGGTTATTTTCTGTGGCACTGGCTGTATCGGCTTGTCAATGACTCCCCGACCCTTCCTGTTAGGAAGTATGGCGCTCTGTGTTGCCCCGACTTTCCTCCCCCACAATGCAGGAGCGATGGAACAGTTTGTTGTTTCAAGGAACAGCTATTTAAACGCAAAGATAGGGAAAAGGTTTTATATGGGCTACGGGCTAAGGGATTTTGGCCTGAAGAAACTAAAAATGATAGCTAAGCTAAAGAAAACGATGGTCTAGGCCTAGATCCTGAACACACGAACACCTGAACACTTTAGCACAGAAAGTATCTTTCTTTTTCCTAAATTTGCCCTATGCACCTGATCTTTCAAATAACTATACCTGTCGCCTACACCCTGCTTTTCATTTTCATTATTTACAAACTGCCGTTCTTTAAGCTTCCACACATCAAACCCAAATATATCGCCCTGGTTTTTATCCTGAAAATCCTGGCCGGCACCGCTATGTATTTCATCTATTCCTTCTACTACGATGACCGCTCCATGGCAGATATCTTCAAATATTTCGACGACAGTAAAATCATGTATGATGCCCTTTTTGACAAACCCATGGATTATTTTAAAATGCTGTTTAGCATCAATAACGACAACACTTATTTTGCTGAAAAATACTATATGGAGATGAACAACTGGTTCAGGGTTTATGAAAGCAATATATACAACGACAGTCATACCATCATCCGCTTCAATGCATTGATCAGATTGTTTTCCTTTGGCATTTATCATGTGCATACTGTATTCATGTGTTTTCTGGCTTTAACAGGACTGCTTGCTTTATACAAGTTCTTTATTCATGAAATCCGGGAAAATCACCTTATCCTTTTTATGGGCATCATGTTCATTCCATCTGTTTTATTCTGGGGTTCTGGCGTGCTGAAAGAAGGCATCCTGCTGTTTGCCCTGGGAATGTGGTTATACTACATTTCTAAATTGATCCGCGGAAAACGAAGCATCCTCATATTATTCTGGGTGTTATTTCCAATATTGTTGCTCTTTTTTACAAAGTTTTACATCCTTATCAGCATTTTACCCCTTATCATAGCCTATACCTGGGTTAAGCTAAGCAAAACCCGCTTTGTTTTTCTGAAGTACAGCATTGTAAGCCTGGTATATTTTCTCATTGGTCTTAACATACATCATGTATTCCCTTCCTATAATTTTGTCCATATCCTGGTGCTCAAACAGCGTGATTTCCTGAACCTGGCGCAATCCGTAGATTCCGGCTCACTCATACAGATGCAGGTGCTGCAGTATAATTTAGGAAGTATTCTCAGCAATGCTCCCCTGGCTTTTTTACGCACCCTTTTCCGTCCCTGGTTTTTTGAAATCGGCTCTATATTCACCTTCATGGCCGGACTGGAAAATTTGCTTATCCTCTTTTTAATCTTTGTCACATTAATTTTCAAAAAAAAGAAAATACCTTCCCACAACCTCCTATTCCTGTCATTGTTCTTCGTGCTATTTGTTTTTACCCTAACCGGATTAACAACTCCTGTAACAGGAGCGATGGTAAGATACAAGATCCCTGCCCTGCCGTTCCTCTTTGTAATTTTTAGTATTATTGTTGACGCAAATAAGCTAAAGTCTATAAAAGAAAAAATATCTCGATGGAAATGGAGAAGAAAGTAATATTGATAAGTGGTGCCACCAGCGGAATTGGTAAAGCCACAGCAGAAAAATTTGCCGGTAAAGAATTTCGGTTAATCCTGACCGGAAGAAGAAAAGACAGGTTGGAATCATTGCAAAAGAAGCTACAGGCGAAAGATACAGAAACAAAGATCCTTGTTTTCGACATCAGGAATTATGATGAAACCTTACAGGCAATAGACAGCCTGGAAGTAAGGTGGAAAGACATCGATATCCTGGTAAACAATGCCGGATTATCTGCCGGATTAGAACCCATTCATGAGGGATTGCTGGACGACTGGGAACGAATGATCGACACCAATGTCAAGGGATTATTGTATTTAACCCGCTGTGTTAGTCCTTTAATGGTAAAACGTAAACAGGGCTTAATTATTAACATTGGCTCCATTGCGGGTAAAGAAGTATATCCCAACGGCAATGTATATTGCTCTACCAAACATGCTGTTGATGCACTTACAAAAGCTATGCGAACAGACCTTTTAAAGGAAGGCATCAGAGTAAGCCAGGTGGCACCGGGCGCAGTTGATACAGAATTTTCTATTGTACGCTTTCACGGAGATAAAAAGAAAGCCAGGAATGTTTATAAGGGATACCAGCCCTTGCTTGCTGAAGATATTGCTGAAGCTGTTTTTTTTGTAGCCAGCCGCCCACAGCATGTTAACATCAACGATATACTTATTATGCCTACGGCACAAGCTAATGCAACAACCTTTGACCGTAAAGACTGAAGCAATCAATATATTCGAATTCTATCAATAGGATTGACAATATATACAAAGCGTCGTATTATTAATTTTTCAATTCAAAAAATATGGAAGGAATCAACCGCTTATTTGACATTCTGACCAGATACCGGGAAAAATTCAGTTTCAAACAAGATGCCCTTGCCGGCAAAGAAAATGGAACGTGGACACTATACAGCATACAAGACTACGTTGAAAATGCAAACAACATCAGCTATGCATTCCTGAAGCTGGGAATTATTAAGGGCGATAAAATCGCCACCATTACCAGCAATCGGCCGGAATGGAATTTTCTGGATATGGGAATACTGCAAACCGGGGCAATACACGTACCCATTTATCCCACCATCAGCGAAGCCGATTACAAATACATTTTAAATCATGCTGAAATCAAATATGTATTTGTTGCCGGAAAGGAATTGCTCCGAAAAATCGAGCATATCCTGCCGGAAGTGCCAACATTAAGAGACATTTATACCTTCCAGAACATTGATTCCGTAAAGCCATTACAGGAACTTATCGATCTCGGGAAGCAAAACCCGGCACCTGAAAAACTTGAGGAAGCAAAAAATCTAATTGAAACAAGCGACCCGGCTACCCTTATTTACACCTCCGGAACTACAGGTGTGCCCAAAGGAGTGCTACTGAGCCACAGTAATATTATCAGCAATATTGATGCAGTAAAGGATATGTTTCCTTTAGACGAATATTGCAAGGGTGTAAGCTACCTCCCTGTTTGCCACATTTATGAGAGAACAAACCACTATGTCTTTCAATACCTTGGAACATCTATTTATTATGCTGAGAATCTGGGCACCATAGCAGAAAATATCAGGGAAGTGCAGCCCCAGGTACTCACAACCGTGCCACGTTTACTTGAAAAAGTATTCGACAAAATCATGATGAAAGGCAGGGCTTTGAAAGGAATAAAAAAAGGCTTGTTCTTCTGGGCTGTAAACCTTGGAAAAAAATATGAATTAGAAGGGAAAAACATTTTCTACAAGCTCCAGTTGATCATTGTTAATAAACTTGTTTTCAATAAATGGCGGGCTGCACTGGGCGGCAAGCTGCTCATTGTCGTTTCAGGCGGCGCAGCCCTTCAGCCCAGGCTTGCCAGGATATACACTGCTGCAAGGATACCTGTGCTGGAAGGTTACGGTTTAACAGAAACTTCTCCTGTTATTGCTGTAAATACACTTCTCAAAGGCGGACGTAAATTCGGAACGGTAGGAAAACCATTGAAAAATGTGGAAGTTAAAATCGCCAACGATGGAGAAATTCTTTGCCGTGCCCCCAGCGTGATGATGGGCTATTACAAAGAACCTGAAATGACCAAGCAAGCCATAGATGAAGATAAATGGTTTCATACAGGTGATATCGGAGAAATTACCAACGGGCAATTCCTGAAGATCACCGGACGAAAAAAGGAAATCTTTAAAACTTCCTTTGGAAAGTATATCAGCCCCCAGTTGATAGAAAACAAATTTAAGGAATCCTCTTTCATTGATACTATCGTAGTTTTGGGTGAAAACCAGAAATTTGCCGCAGCACTTATCGTCCCCGACTTTTACCACCTACAGTCCTATTGCCGAATAAAGAGAATAAAGTTCTCCTCAAATGCTGAAATTGTTAAGGACCCGCTTATTAAAAATCGTTTTCAGAAAGAAGTGGATAAATATAATGCCTTCTTTGGATCATACGAGCAAATAAGAAAGTTTGAACTGATGGGTAAAGAATGGTCCATCGAAAGCGGAGAGATGACAGCCTCCCTTAAGCTGAGGCGGAATTATATCAATATAAAATATAAAGATCTTATTGAACAGCTTTATGTGTAACTTTGTTATGTAAACATACACCAACATATATCATGAAAAAAATCTACATCATTTTCAGCATATTGTTCCTATTCTCAGGAAGCTTAAAAGCACAAATACAAATCACCCTGACAGACCTGGGTGAAATTGGTGATATCGTTATTCATTCCGTAGATACCACTGATTTAAAATTAGACAGCAACTTAAAAGCGGAAGGAAGCAACCAGACATGGGATTTATCGTTCCTTTCAGAAGACCTTAAAGATACCGTCAAATACCTGGATCCGGCAACGACTCCTTATGCTGCTGATTTTCCGTCAGCATCCATTGCCTCTTACACGAGTACAGATTACGGATATGCTTATTTTGCTCATGCAGCCGATACCATCAATACCATTGGCGTAGCCGGCGATTTGCTGGGCATGGGCAATACTTTCGTTGGCCATCTGTATCCCCCGGCACTGAATATGATACTACCTACCGTTAACGGACAAGGCTTTTCAGATTCCACTGTTTTACACTCTCTCGAAGCCAATCCCGGCAACCTGCCAATACCACCTTATGATTCAGTGAAACTGGAAAGGGAAGTATTGTTATACGACAGCATTGTTGGTTGGGGAAACATTGAATTTGATGGTCATTTCTACGCCTGCCTGAAACAGAAATTTATTCAGTTCCGCGATATGAAAGTATACGGAAAATATAACAGCAGCGGATGGGAATCTACCCCTTTCCATACCTACATTGATTCATCCCAGGTTCTGGCCTGGTGGACAAACGGATTTTCAGGGCCTGTTGTAAGCATTGAAGCAGATATGCAGGACAATATTTTCAATATTTCTTTTATGGATACTGTGCTTTATGTCGGAATGAAGGAACAGGTGCACATTCCGCACAGTTTTGTTGTGTATCCGAATCCTGCCGGAGAAAGCATTACCTTACTTGTGCAAGCCAATACAAACGATCGCATGAAAGCAACGCTGCTGGATGCCCGGGGCCGGCAAATTGATGTGATCCTTCCGGAAAAAATGATTTCTGAAGGAATGTTCAGTGAGGAAATTGACCTCAGTTTCTATAAGTTGGAAACTGGTATTTATTTTATCCGGCTGGATTGGAAGAATGGCTATTCAAGCATGAAGTTTATAAAAGAATAAATTATTACTGATACAGCGGATGGGCAAACTTTGAAACATCCTCAGCTGTAATCTCCTTATCGCAGAGAATTGCCAGGCGTTCTATTACGTTGCGAAGTTCGCGCACATTACCTGTCCATTTAATGTTATCCAGGGCCTTCAGCGCATCAGCGCTGAAAGGGATATTCTGCCTGCCATTATTAACACAGGTTTCTTCCATAAAATGCTTGGCCAAAAGAGGTATATCCCCTTCCCTTTCATTTAATGACGGTACTTTTATGAGTATAACTGACAAGCGATGATAGAGGTCTTCCCTGAAATTATTCCCTTTTATTTCATCCTGCAGGTTTTTATTTGTTGCAGCCAACACCCTGACATCCACCGCAATTTCCTTTTCACCCCCAACCCGCATGATCTTATTTTCCTGGAGGGCACGCAAAACCTTTGCCTGGGCAGAAGTGCTCATATCCCCAATTTCGTCAAGAAATAAAGTGCCGCCATTGGCCTGTTCAAAATTTCCTTTACGTTGTTTTATGGCCGATGTAAAAGATCCCTTTTCATGCCCAAATAAGACACTTTCAATCAATTCAGAAGGAATAGCTGCACAGTTCACTTCCACAAAAGGGGCATGCCCCCGATTGCTTTTCTCATGAATCCAGCGGGCCACTAACTCTTTTCCTGTTCCGTTTTCTCCATAGATCAATACTCGGGCATCAGTAGGTGCTACCCTGTCAATTAAGGATTTAACCTCTGCAATGGCAGGCGACTCCCCCACCATATCATAGGTCTTGCTCACTTTCTTTTTCAGCGTACGGGTTTCTTTGATAAGATGGGATTTATCCATGGCATTGCGAATGGTAATAAGCAGGCGATTCAGGTCAAGGGGCTTGGCAATATAATCAAATGCACCCTTCTTGATCGCCTCAACAGCAGTTTCTATCGTCCCATGGCCTGAAATCATCACAAAAGGTGTATCAGTAAAATCCAAGCCTTTTTCCAAAACCTCAATACCATCCATTTGTGGCATTTTTATATCACACAATATAACATCGTATTTCCCTTCCTTCAATTTCTCCAGGCCTTCCTGTCCGTCAGAAGCATCATCAACCTTAAACTTCTCGTATTCGAGTATTTCACGGAGGGTGTTCCGTATTGAGCGTTCATCATCAATTACAAGTATCTTCGCCATAATATGCATTTTGGACAAAGTTAAAAAAAACAACAAAGGGTGTGCATCATAAAACGATCATGCAGATTAATATCAAGCATACAGATATTTGTTAATAATTATATTCCTTAAAATCAGCCCTTAAACCGACTTTTTTATCTATCTTTGTAAGCTTATATAAATATTATAACTTACTGAATTCTAACAAAATGACTACTAGCGAAAGAGAAAAAGGAAAAGAAAAATATTCAGCAAAAAATATCCAGGTTTTAGAAGGAATGGAAGCTGTAAGGAAAAGGCCCGCCATGTATATCGGTGATGTAAGCTCAAGGGGGTTACATCATCTTGTTTATGAAGTTCTTGACAACAGTATAGACGAATCTCTTGCCGGGTATTGTTCTGAAATTTTTTTGACAATCCACGAAAATAATTCCATCACCGTAATGGATAATGGGCGGGGAATCCCCACCGGTATTCATGAAAAGGAAAACCGGTCGGCGCTGGAAGTGGTCATGACAGTCTTGCATGCCGGAGGAAAATTTGACAAAGGTTCCTATAAAGTTTCCGGAGGCTTGCACGGTGTAGGTGTATCCTGTGTAAATGCGCTTTCTTCCAAACTAACAGCTACCATACACCGCAAGGGAAAGATCTTCTATCAGGAATACCACTATGGCAAGCCCCTGGAAGATGTCAAAGTTATAGGAGAGAGTGATAAAACCGGAACCATTATCCATTTTATTCCGGATGAAGGTGTTTTTACCACCAAGGATTTCAGCTATGATATTTTGTCATCCAGGCTGAGGGAACTGGCTTACCTTAACAAAGGGATACAGTTGCAAATAACCGATGAGCGGGAAAAGAATGATGAGGGAAATTTCATCAGCGCTACCTATTATTCAGAAAATGGGCTGGTAGATTTTATCAATTACCTGGATGCAAACAGGGAAAAACTCTCCAATGATGCAATTTACATTGAAGGGGAAAAAACCAATATGCCCATTGAGATTGCCCTGCAATACAATACATCTTTTTCAGAAAATATCCACAGTTACGTTAACAATATCAATACCATTGAAGGCGGCACACACCTGGCTGGTTTTCGCCGGGGTTTGACACGGACCTTAAAATCATACGCAGAAAAGAGCGGTATGCTGGCTAAGCTGAAATTTGATATCAATGGTGACGATTTCCGGGAAGGATTAACCGCCATTATTTCCGTAAAGGTACAGGAACCTCAGTTCGAAGGGCAAACCAAAACCAAGCTGGGAAACTCAGAAGTTATGGGTGCTGTTGATCAAATGATCAGCGAACTGCTGCATAATTACCTGGAAGAAAACCCTAAGGATGCAAAGACCATTGTCAACAAGGTCATCCTGGCAGCCACTGCCCGTCATGCTGCCCGAAAAGCCCGCGAGCTGGTGCAACGTAAGAATGTGCTCAGCGGATCCGGCCTGCCAGGGAAATTAGCTGATTGTTCGGAAAAAGACCCAGCCCTCTCAGAAATATACCTCGTGGAGGGAGACTCTGCCGGTGGCACTGCCAAACAAGGACGTGACCGGAAATTCCAGGCAATTTTACCCCTTAGAGGAAAGATATTAAACGTAGAAAAAGCTATGCAGCACAAAATCTTCGATAATGAAGAGATCAAGAATATTTTCACGGCCCTGGGAGTTACCATTGGCACTGAAGAAGACTCCAAAGCCCTCAACCTGAAAAAACTGCGCTATCACAAAGTCATCATCATGACAGATGCTGATGTGGACGGAAGCCACATTGCCACCCTGATCCTGACCTTTTTCTTCAGGTATATGAAAGAACTGATAGAAAACGGCTATGTCTACATCGCAACCCCTCCCCTTTACCTTATTCGTAAAGGAACCAAAGAAAATTACAGCTGGTCTGAAGAAGAGAGAACCAGGATTGTAAATGAGCTTTCTAATCATGGGACCGAAAAAGGGCTCCATATCCAACGCTATAAAGGCCTGGGTGAGATGAATGCCGAACAATTATGGAGCACCACAATGAATCCTGAATTCAGGACACTGCGCCAGGTCACCATTGAAAGTGCCACAGAAGCCGATCGTATTTTCTCTATGCTTATGGGCGATGAAGTGGCCCCACGCAGAGAATTTATCGAACGGAATGCAAAGTATGCGAATATTGATGCATAGCAGCAAGGATTACTGCTTAATCCTTCTTCATAATACTGAGAGATATCATTGTATCACCCTTGATTTATCTTTTCTTTCCAGAACACAGAAAACACAAATTTCTATTCGTGTATAGTTTCACCATCGCATAGATAATAGCCAAACATAATAGCAAAAGATACCCATCCCCTATAGCTGCACCTCCTCCGCCTACATCCGGATTGGAGCCCCCATCACCGGGATCTCCCGGAGGTTGTGGCTGGGCAAATATTTGTACAGCATTAAAAACAAACAGAATGATAAAAAACAGTAGTTTTATCTTTGACATCAGCTTAATTTTTGAGTTATTGAATGAATATTTTCTGGCTGTATATCTCGCTTTCAGTAAAAACCTGCACCAAATAATAGCCGACAGGGACATCCGGATGCAGTTTCATCATGCCGCTTTGTTGAGGTTTTGCTTTGAATAGTTCCTGGCCCAGCATATTATACAGGCCTATCTCCTTTATCTCTGATCTTCCAGCTGTTACCAGCAAGGTGTTTTCTCTAAAGAATATGCTTATCCCTTCTTCATCGCTTTCATCTATATCCGTGAAATCGGGATTAAAATGAAGCACAAAACGATCCGCCTGAAAGAGGGTATCATACTGAAAACTAACTGACGGATTATTCCTGAGGTTGTGCCATGTATGGAAGACCTTATCCTCAAGATACACATCAGAATCAGGATGAATGCTTAATAAACCTTCTGTTTCCATTAAATACGTTCCATTCAGTCCGGTTTCAAAATGAAGAGGAACCATCATTCCGTCCAACACTTTTTCAAGGGTATTAGTAGATAATTTACCATTAACAGAATAAGAAGAATAAATTTGCGGTGCTTCCCACAATCCGGGCAGGTAGTGCGAATCAAATTCCGGATCAAAACCTGCTGTGGCATTGGGGTGAAATTGGATGTTACATTTTCCCTTAAAATTGTTTTGATTACCGGAGACTGTTAGGATAAGCTTTTCGTAAGGCCAGGAAGTTTTATGAAAATTAACGGAATCATGTGTGCGGGCAGCCTTTGGTATTGTTATGGAATTGTTACCGGAATAATTGGGTGTTACCTGGATGAAAAAACCCTGCATGGAATGAACGACATCCTCTGCAACCTTGTCCAAATAATTCCCGTCAGTCTGCTTCCAGACCTTTGCTGTAGACACAATGTTTGTCAGGTTCCAGTTACCCCCGTTATCATTCCACTTAATATGTGAGGGATAGGGATTCCCGATCAGGTGCCAGCCATGCTGGCCGTCATTGTTGGTATGGATAAGGTCTGAAAAGCTTTCATTTGCATAATTCAGTTCACCGGTAAATGATATGGTTTCATCCTGAGAAACATTATCATCGACCCAAACAGCATATCCTTTTCCCGGTTCAAGAGGTGCATTCACATTACTCATATATGACCAGGTATTATTGCTTTCATCCGGCACAATCACATATACATCTGAATGACCTAAAGGGAGGTCGAAGACACCCAGGGTGACATCTGACATCGGTGGCGAAACATAGTGCCATTTTTCTTCGGTCAGATGGAGTTGTACTGTAGCATTCCCTGAACCACTTACACTTCCGTAATTAATTAAGGTAGCTACTCCGCTGGTGTCACCCTGTAATAAAAGATTTCCGTCGATCACCAAATCACCGTCGATGTTTATCAATTCACCTGGAACTAAAACAAGCGTATCTCCTTGTTCTATTTCAATTTTTTGCCAATCGGTTTCAAACTGCCCGGTAATATGGTGTCGCTGTCCGCCTCCGAAAACAACAGTTCCGCTTGTATTATTAAGGAGAGTTTCAGAAGTCAGATTATTAAACCAATCACCCCCCACAATCAACTTCCCGGAAAGTTCAATTTCAGCATCGCTGCCATTTGCTGCATCAATATTGATATTCCCTGCAGTATCTTTCACATGCAGGTATGCTCCCGATGGGATTATCAGTTTGACACCGCTACAGTTGAAACCGCTGTTGTTTTGGCTGAAACTATAAGTGAATATTAAAGAGAGAATGATAGTGATTGAGTTTTTCATTGTAATCTTATTATAATACATTTTTTACAATTTGTTATTGCACCAATTTTCCTGTTCAGTAATCAACAACCAATTACTATTTAACGACCTCAAAATGATTATCCAAGCCAATTACTGACACCTATCAAATTTCATTTACTTACCATAGCATTCATCATTTTTTCAAGGTCTTCAATACGTGCTTCAAGATTTTGGTTATCTGATTCTAAATCCTCATTTTGCTGATTAAGCTCCTGTACCGCATTGATAAGCGGCATAACAAACTCCACATAGCTAAGGTTCATAGTTTGCATCGAATCTTGGTCTATGATCAGGCCACTGAATTCCACACCAAGTTCCTCCATTATTTTTTGAACATCCTGTGCAATAAAGCCATCCCTTCGGTTTTTGTTTTCATCGGTTCTATAATTATAGGAAGCCGTTTTAAGTTTGGAAATAAATTCCAGTCCAAGCTCATTGGTATAAACAATATTTTCTTTGAGCCTTCTGTCTGAATAATTTGACCAGGAAGCATAGCCACCAATGGTTGTAACACTTGAATTTCCAATGACAACTTTGTTGCTGGTGTTTACTGTGGCTCCATTACCAAGTGCCATAGCATTAGAAATTGAAGAAGAAGACACATCTGCATCATAACCAATGATCGTATTAGAACTACCTGTAGTAATTGAGTTTCCGGCATCAGTACCAATAGCAACATTATATTTACCGGTAGTATTTGAATAAAGTGAATTTTTTCCTATACCAATATTCCAGCTACCATCTTGTGGAGTGAAGGATGTAGGATTATTTGAATAAAGAGCATTGGTTCCTATAGCAATATTATCTGTTGTAAAAGCACCATAAGACTGTGAATAAAGTGCCTGATATCCAATTGCAATAGTCTGGCTGCCTGAAGTATTTGAAATTAAAGAATTATATCCTATTGCCACATTATTAGTTCCAGTTGTATTGGATTGTAAACTATTCGTTCCCAAAGCTGTATTCCCATCACCGGATGTATTGCCTGTGAGAGCATGACCACCAAAAGCAGTGTTGTTTGCGCCTGTATTACTTGAAGGAAATGCACTACCCTTTAGAGCTTCATAACCAACGGCAGTATTGTATGTATAAGAACCAGAAGAGGAACTATTGGAATAATACATTGTATTAAAGCCAA
This sequence comes from uncultured Lentimicrobiaceae bacterium, assembly GCA_964654725.1. Classification (GTDB taxonomy): domain Bacteria; phylum Bacteroidota; class Bacteroidia; order Bacteroidales; family CAZZLL01; genus CAZZLL01. The sequence continues at coordinate 23,913 of CAZZLL010000011.1, forward strand.
TTGCTGTATTACCACTTTTAGCTACATTACATTTAAAACTTTGGTATCCTAATGAAGTATTTCCTGAACCAACAGTGTTATCTCCTTGTGCCCAATACCCTATAGCCACATTATTATCACCTGATGTATTATCTTCCAATGCGAATGCACCAAAAGCTGAGTTGTTTTCACCATCTTCATTACTGCCAAGTGCAACAGCTCCGGTTGCTGTATTTTTTTCGCCTGAAGTATTTACAAGTAAAGCGCTATACCCGATTGCTGTATTCCTGTCACCGGTATTGTTAGCAGGTGTGGAACTTCCTTTAAGTGCTTCATATCCTACGGCAGTATTAGCTTTATAAGATGGAAGAGAAGTATTATCTGCATAATACATAGCCTTATAACCCACAGCAGTACTATATAAGCCTCCACCGTTAGTTCTTAAGGCTCCAAAACCAACACCTGTATTCCCATCCCCTGTGGTATTATGATATAATGCATTATTCCCAAATGCAGTATTTTGAATACCGCTAGTATTTGATAGTAATGCATCATTTCCAAATGCACTGTTTTCATAACCTGTTTTATTGGAGAACATAGCCGAATAACCTACAGCTGTATTGTTATACCCTGTGTCATTGAGATATAGTGCAGCATGTCCAATTGCTGTATTAGTCTCACCAGAGGTGTTTGAATAAAGTGATGAAGCACCATAAGCTGTATTTCCATCCCCTGTGGTATTGGCATAAAGTGATTGATAACCGGTTGCAGTATTGGCAAAACCGGTAGTAAGGGAATACAATGCCTGGTCTCCAATAGCTGTATTATACAGTCCGGTATTATTTGCAGCAGTAGTGCTACCCATCATAGCTTCATATCCCAGTGCTGTGTTAAATGATTCCCTTCCTGAAATCCGGTCATCTGCATAATACATTGCTTTGTAACCAACAGCCGTGCTTCTAAAGTTTGCTTTATTTGAGTAAAGTGTTTGATATCCAATTGCAATATTAGCATATCCTGTTGTGTTACTTTTCAGGCTTTGATGCCCAACAGCCACATTATTCCTTCCATTTGAAGATGAAGTTGGGTCATTGGTGTAAAGTGCTTCGTATCCAATAGCCACATTGTTCAGATCATTATTGGTAACATTTCCTGTTTGGGTATATAAGGCATTGTAACCTACTGCGACGGATTGGCTTCCCGTTGTTGTTTTCTTCATAGCTCCATGACCTATTGCTGTATTAGCTGTTCCCGTGGTGTTATCAAATAATGACCAGTATCCCTGTGCGGTATTTCCCGCACCACTGGTATTGTTGTAAAGCGAAAGATACCCATGTGCTGAATTATAGTGTCCATCTGAATTTTTATTCATTGCCTGAAAACCTGTTGCAGTGTTGAAACTACCATCATCATTGGTGTACATGGCTTGGTATCCATTTGCAACATTTCCATAGCCTGTAGTGTTGGAATACAAGGACTGCATACCCATAGCTGTGTTTTCATGTCCTGTAGTATTTTCTTTTAAAGCCTGAAAACCCACAGCCACATTGTTTCTTCCATTTGAAGATGAAGTTGGGTCATTGGTGTATAGAGCTTCATAGCCAATAGCAACATTATTCAGGTCGTTGTTGGATGCATTTCCGGTTTGTGTGTATAATGCCTTAAATCCTATTGCTATTGAGTTATTCCCAGTTGTATTACTGAATAGTGAGAAATTTCCGAAAGCACTATTAGAATTTCCTTCAGTGTTAGCATCCAATGCTCTTGCTCCGTTAGAAGTGTTATTTGCTCCTGATGTATTAGATTGCAGTGCTTTATAACCTGTTCCTGTATTTAGGTCTCCGGTTTCGTTGTCTAATAATGCCTGATATCCAATTGCAGTATTATCAGAACCTGTTGTGTTTTCTTTTAATGATTGATATCCTACTCCTACATTATACCTTCCATTTGAAGAATTTGTAGGATTAGTGGTATATAATGCTTCATAACCAATTGCAACATTGTTCAGGTCATTGTCAGTTGCATTCCCCTGTTGATTATAGAGTGCTGATTTACCAATAGCAATTGATTTATTTGCAGTAGTATTCTTAAATCCAGCATTATATCCTAAAAATATATTATCAGTTCCCGTTGTGTTATAATAACCGGCATTTGTGCCCATCCCTGTATTATAAGTTGAACCATTGTCATTTTCTCCTGCATGATTCCCAAGATACACATTAGTGCCATCTGAAATTCCATCAGTCAAATCATCAATTTCGGTAGCCCCACCAGAAGCCGGTGTTTCCCACGATGCTATTCCATCGACATCAGAAGTGAGTACTTTACCACTTCCTGGTGAACCTCCTGTAATTTTTACAGTTCCATTTATGGTTACAGCATCTGTACTGAAATCTCCATAAATTAATGGCGTTGCAGAGTTTGAATTGTCAATGTAAAGTTTATCAGAGCCTGTTTCATTGTATCCTGCCTGATAACCAAGGAACACATTGCCACTGCCTGTTTGGTTGTTGTAACCACTTTCTTTTCCAACTGCTGTGTTGTTTTCGCCAGTATTGGTTTTATATAAAGAAATAACACCCACAGCAGTATTATTATCTCCACTTGTCAAAAAATTCAGGGCATAAGGACCTGTGGCTGAATTGTATGCTCCAGTGGTCAGACGATACAAAGTTCCTGCTCCGGCTCCTATGTTGTAACTTGCTTCCGACCCACTTCCTGCCATGCTAAAGTTTCCTGCATTATATCCAATAAAAGTATTTGCCCCATCGGTTCCTGATTCCACATAATTGTGCATAAAAGGAGAACCTCCTTTGTAAATGATCCCTGTTGATGTTGAAGTGGTATTAGGTAAACTGATGTTACCCGTCATATCCAATTGCTGGCTTGGCATGCTGTTTCCTAACCCAACATTTCCACTTGGATCAATAATCATCACTTCTGTTCCACCCACATCAAAACGTATATAGTCTTCATCAGAGGTTTCTTCCACCTGTATTTTGGTATCGCCATCAGCATCTGAGAGATCAGTGATCAGGTGTGTCAGTTCCCGCCAGTTACTTCCGTCATAATACCAAAAACTATTTGTTTCGGTATCGTAAACCATTAGACCGATATCACTTGATGGAACCGGATTGATATTGGTTCGTTGTGACGAGGTAAGCCTTGGTATCAAAATACCTTTATTGTTGCTCCCAGGTTTTACCTCAAACAAAGCATTTGTGCTGCTTGAGGAATAATTATTATCATCGGTGATAACCACGTTTTGAGAAAATGAAGGGAATGATACTAGAAAAATGGGAAAAAAAATAAAAATGAAAAGGCGCTTGATTTCTGTTTTCATAGATTTCAATATTTGTTTTTTAATTTCTTTAGAAGGATCAGGATTTTCTTAAACCAAATAACTGGCATCCTGCTGGATTTGTTAGTCTCACAGTGGGTTGTTTCGTTGGGTTTTGATAATTGATATGCAATTTTTTTCAGGGCATTTGCTTGCTCCTCTCTGGATTGATAAACTTTCTGCATTTCGTCCTCAATACTTAAAAACTTCCTGTTGCCATTATTAGGGTGATCATGTTTCATAGGAGAAAAATCTGCTGACAATAATAATGCATATCAGAAGGGAAACAATATATATGGCTACTTCGGGAATACACCAGGAGAAGAAGCTGACTACTTCAGCTATACTTCATCAAAACATAAGTATTTGGTTTGCAGGCATTAAAATTGTGAAAGATAATTCACCAGATTGGTATCACCATCAATCCTCAGCTTTTTCCTTAATCGTAATCTTGCTGTTTCTATGCCCCTGATACTTTGAAAAGTAATAGCTGCAACATCTTTTGTTGTCATGTTCAATCGAAGGAAAGCACAAAGCTTTCTTTCATTGGGGGTAAGGTCAGGAAACTTTTCACTAAGTCTCTTATAAAAATCGGAATGAACATTTTCAAATCTTAATTCAAATTCTTTCCAAGTATTATCCTTATTGGATGCTTTTAAATCCCTTATCAATTTGTGAATGACTTGTCTGCCCTGCTCATTTACATGTTTATTCAATTTCTTAACATCTTTTACTATCACATTGATCAATTCATTGTTATGCGCCAAAAACATGGCATTAGATGCAAGTTCCCTATTTCTGGATTCAAGCTTTTCCTTTAACTGTTCATTTTGTTTCTCGATTAATTGCTGTTTTTGCAGAAATGAAATCTTTCTCAGCCTGTAGGTATAAATCAAAAATGCAGTAATGATGAGCAATGTAGCAATAAACACCGACAATAAGACAATAAAAATTTGATGATTTTGTTCTTTTTGGCCAGCAAGGTTCAGTTTGCTTTTTAGCATTTCATTTTCCCTGGCTTTTCTTTCTGCCAGGTATTTTTTTTCAATTTCGGCAATATCCAGAATTACTTTCTCATTTACCAATGAGTCCTTTATTATTGAATAATTCTTGAAGTATTCATATGCCTTATTATAGTTTCCTTTGTTTTTTGATATTTCCGAAAGGATTAAATAATTGTTCCTTATTTCTTCATTTAAGCCTAATTCTTTTGAAAGTTCCAGATTTTCTTTTATTAAAGATTGTGCCTTGTTTAAGCTCCCTTGTCTTTTATATATTTCAGCAATACGTCCTTTCGTAATAATTATCCCCTTAATATCATTTCTTTTCGTTTTAATTTGTAACGATTTGCGGTAATAATCCAAGGCGAGGTCGAACTGGCCATTCTTCATGTACAAATTGCCAATATTGTTCAGGTTATAAGACCTCCATTTATCGTTACCAGTTTCGATATTAAGCTTTAATGCTTCAGTGAAACAATCCAATGCTTTTTTAAAATTTCCAGCATCAGAATAAGCACTCCCAATATTATTTAAGGATGCAGCTATACCTCTTTTATCACCGATTTCCCTCCTTGTTTGCAGTGATTGTTCATAATATTCAAAAGCCTTTTGGAGATTGTTTATATTAGTATATGTACTCCCAATATTATTGAGGTTTTGTGCAATATCCACAAGGTTGTTGATTTCCTCACTTATCTTAAGTGCAGAACTATAATGGGAAATGGCCTTACTATATTCTCCCATTGAATTGTATATTTGCCCCATACGGGTAAGATCCCTTGATGCCCACTTGATGTTTCCGTTTTCCTTATTAAGCACCAATGCTTTTTTATAAAAAAACAATGCTGAATCGTAGTTAGTTTTCTCGAAATAGCACCTTCCTATTTTCTCATATGAGTCAGCTTGCTTGTCTTTATCCTCAATTTCCTTTCTTAAGTCTAATGCTTTTAAATGCCAATGTAATGCCTTGTCAATATTGCCTTTGCTTTCTTCAATACGGCCATATTCATTATAGCCGAATGACTCCCATACTTTATTTTCTGAAAGTTTTGCTTCTTTAATTATTTGATCGGTATAAAAAGTGGCTAAATCCGGATTTTTCTGATAATAATACTCTGTTAAGAGTTTTAGGGCCTCAACTTTATCAGGGCCATTATTTGTTTTAATAATTTGCTCAAGGCTATCAATATATATATTTTGGCTTATTAGCCATATAGGAAAAAAAATCACTAAAATAAAAATTCGGATCCTCATGATGATATATTTTTCCATTTGATGTAAAAATACAAAAAGAAATTATTGATAGAGGAATAAGGATCCTAGTTTCCAGGTATATTCGAGTTTTGCCTATAAAAACAAACGATTCACAGGAAAGAGATGTGTGTATACTGATATCCAATCAATACCAGAACTTAACTATTTGCAATTAACAATATATGTTTGACATAATAATATTATGGTTCAGAAGCGTTATCCTCATATTTCCCTACCTCCGCAACAAGCTTGTGATATTGAAGATATAGTTTCACCATCGCATAGATAATAGCAGTATCATGATTTCTCTGAGAAGAAAAGAACGAAAATGATTAATTGGCAACCTTTTTATCTTTTTTTTTGTAAAATGGTATGAATAGCAGATGTTACTTCCTATGCGGTTGTTAAAAATCATTATGCTCATTTCAATAATAATAAATCCGGGCAACGGCTTTGCCCAGGACACTCCATCCCATTACTTTGGATTCAGCCTCTATCCCGGCCCAAACTCCAGTATGGTGAGTTTTGGCATCATTACTATCTTTCCGGATAATTCATATAAAATAACCGCTCTCTCTCAACGGGATTTCTATTTGCAGGCTATGGGGATGACCTATTCCAAAGCAAATCCTGATACAACAGACTTATTTGAACTCTATGAAATCGAAAACATCTATGTTGTCGATAGCCTCTGGAAATTGCGCTATGCGGAGTATCCCTTCGAAAATCAGCGTAAAACTGAGAAAGGTTGGGCCAATAAAGATATCATCCCCTCACCCGGACAGTTCGACATTCTAAACCAATTCGGAATACGCAGACTCAACGATTTCTGCTATGGAGAAAATGCCTGGAAATTATTGCATGTTCTACAGGATCCCTTTTGGATCAGGCAATATAAAATGCGCTGACAACATTTGCCCAAGAAAGCTGTTTATAAATTAAAGCATAGATTTAGTTTTGAAAAATTGCTTTAACCCATTTCATGCATTAGAATGTTTATACTGCAGTGTAAAAAAGAGGCTGTATGCATGGGTTCATTTCAGTCCCAATGCATAACCCGGGTTTAACAGAATTTAACGTCCGTTTTACGGCATACTTTCAGGAAAACTGTATTTTTGAACTTAAATATTACGATTATGAATATGGTCTCAAAACTTACATCCCTTAGCACGATACCCCTCCTATTGCTGTTATTATTTGCTTTTGTTCCTTCAGATCAGGCAAAAAAAGAACAGACATTGTTAAAAGTGGTCATCCAAAGTCTGAATGGAAACCACTATGAACCGCATGCTATTGACAACGCGTTTTCAAAAAAGATCTTTGACCTCTATCTGGAAAGACTGGATGTGAACAAGCGTTTTCTGCTCAGCGAAGACGTTGAAAAACTTAAACAACATCAGAGCCGCATCGATGATGAAATACTCGCCTCCTCCCTGGATTTTTTTGAATTATCCTACACCCTTATCAATAAAAGACTGCAAGATGCCGATTCCTATTTCAAAGATATTCTGAAGGATCCATTTGATTTTTCAAAACAGGAGTATTATGAACTCGACGGGGATAAAATTGCCTTTGTTTCATCTAAAAAGGAATTAAGAGAACGCTGGCGTAAAATGCTAAAATACGAAACCATCGGCCGCTTAGCAGATCTGATGGAGGAGCAGGAAAAAGCCAAAGAAAAAAACGACTCAACCTTTGTCGAAAAAAGCTTTGCTGAGGTGGAAGAAGAAGCCCGGGAAAAGGTTTTAAAGAATTACACCGACTGGTTTCATCGCATCTCAAAAATTGAAAAGGAAGACCGACTATCCTATTATATCAATACCATTGCCAATGTATATGATCCGCATACGACGTATTATCCGCCAAAAGATAAGGAAGATTTTGACATTGCCATGTCAGGTAGCCTGGAAGGTATAGGGGCACAATTAACCCAACCCAATGAATACATAAAAGTAAGTCGTATTGTTCCGGGTTCTCCCTCCTGGAAACAAGGCGAGTTAAAGGAAGGCGATATTATTTTAAAAGTAGCTCAAGGTGCTGAAGAACCTGTAGATGTAGTGGACATGCGCCTGGATAAAGCCGTCCGTCTGATTCGTGGCCCCAAAGGCACAGAAGTAAGACTAACCGTTAAAAAAGTAGATGGAGAAATTCTGGTTATCCCTATTATTCGGGATGTGGTTGTGCTGGAAGAAACCTATGCCAAATCCGTGGTAATTAAAGATAATGCATTTAACAAAAACATTGGTTATATATTGCTGCCATCGTTCTATGTAAATTTCAAGGACAGAAGGGCACGCCATGCATCTTCTGATATTGAAAAAGAGCTTGAAAAACTAAAGAAACAGGATGTTGACGGAATCATCTTTGACCTCCGCAACGATGGCGGCGGTTCCCTGCAGGATGCTGTTGATATTGCAGGCATGTTTATAGATAAAGGTCCCATAGTACAGGTTAAATCCCGAATAGGCCCGCCATTTATCTATAAAGACTATACACCGGAAATGGAATACGACGGACCATTGGTTATTATGGTCAACTCCTTCAGTGCCTCTGCTTCAGAAATTTTTACCGCAGCCATGCAGGATTATGAACGGGGCATTGTATTGGGCAGCAATTCAACTTTTGGAAAAGGAACCGTTCAGAAGTTCGCAGACCTCGACCGCCTGCTAAAAAAAGAATACGAGGATGTAAAACCCCTGGGGTCTATAAAGCTCACTATGCAGAAATTCTATCGCATCAATGGCGGGGCTACTCAGCTTAAAGGCGTTGTTCCTGATATTGTATTACCTGATAACTATAGCTTTATCGATATAGGGGAAAAAGAAATGGATTATGCCATGCCCTGGGATGAAATAAAAGCCTTGGAATACACTCCCTTTAAAGCCGAATATAAACTGGATGATATTATCGAGGAAGTAGAAGAAATCATTGAAGGTGACACCCTCTTTCAACTCATACAGGAGAATGCACAACGCCTCAAAACACAACGGGACATGACCCTGATGCCACTGAACCTGGAGGAATTCAGAGCTATGCGGGCTGAGCGCCAGGAGAAAGCCAAACGCTATAAACATATCGGAAAACAGGAACTGAATATCAACCTGGAAAGTATACCACAAGACCTGGAGGAAATTGAAGGAGATACTGCCCGCCAGGAGCTGATGAAAGCCTGGCATAAAACCCTGCAGAAAGATGTGTACCTCCTGCAGGCAATCAAGGCTGTTCAGGCATTTTATAACTAATTATCCTTGATTTCTACGGCACTTTGGTTTTAAAGGTATCAACAGAATCTATGCAGCATGCTATTCTGCGACAGGCCCTCCTGATGGCAGTATTTATTGTACTTTTAGCCCTGTTTAGCATTATTCTTGCCAACCAGCTTCAGAAAAAAATTTCGAAGCCAATATTAGAAATGGCCGGGGCAAGCGATAAAATATCCAGGGGTGAGGCATATAATCACAAGATTACAAGAAAAAGGCAGGATGAAATCGGGGTTTTATATGATAGCTTTAACCTGATGATGGACACCATAAAACACCGGGAAAAAGACCTCGGGGACAAAGAACAGGAATTTCATAATGCAGGTCATATTATTCCATTTTTTTCGGATGGCTGCCAGTTTCGCGCTTAAAAAAGACAAACCCATTCTTTTCGTATAATTCTTTTATGCCTGAATAATTCCGCCAATAAGCTGCAGTCTTAAGCTTACTGATTATATATACATCCCTGTCAATGTCACCAAAAACCAACCATTCCAATTCTGTAGATTTCTCATTCCCTCCCGGCTTCATCTTCCCGTAGAAATAAGGCACATAACTTTTAAATCCGGATGTATAAAGATAACAATCCTCATCACTTACTTCCTTACAAAATTCAACATGGGCATTCTGGGAATAGGCCTCTATCCGATTAATGAAAAACACCAGGCTGAGCATCACAAAAACCGCTCCTCCGAAAAACAATGAATAAAAACCCTCTGTCATTTTCTTTCGTTGGAAGAAGACTATGCTCACGATGAGAACAATCAGCATCCAAACCCCAGAAATACTTTCCCAACCTGACCAATTTACTTCTGCATTCAGGGAAGCTAAAGCAAAAGAATTATTTCTAAAAATACTTTCAAGCCAGTGAATATTTCTTCCTGCAACAGGCATAAAAATAGTAGTAAGAATATACAAGGAAGCAATGCCAATAAGACCAAACTTCATCCAAAAATTCAGCCTGATCTTTTCCTCAAAAATCTTTACCAATACGGTGGCTGCCAGAAAAGTAAGAGGGAAATAGCATAAAGAAGAATAATGAACTATTTTGGATTGAACAATGGAAAAAAGTATCAATACCACCCAAAACAATATGATCATCCATTTGCGGAAATCATTCAGCTGAGGGTTACCAAAATTATTATTGTAGAATCCACGGATGGCAAACACAGAAGCCGGAAAACACCCTACTAATAAAACAGCCAGGTGGTAGCCCGGAAATCCCTTATGACCGGCATCCGGAGTGGAAAACAAGCGGATCTGATAATCAATAAAATCAAGCATCAACTGTGGGCCATTTTTTATCATATCCAGTCCAAACCAGGAAAATGTAACCATTGCAGCAATGAGTGAAAAAAGAATAAAAGAAGCAAGAGGTATAAAATGGCGGAAGCGAACACTGATCCAGTATACAATTATTAGCAGTAAGAGAATCAGGTATGCAACAGGTCCCTTTGTAAGTATAGCAAGTCCGGTAAATATTCCACCCAGGATCAGGTGTTGGCTTTTCTTTTTTCCATCGCTTATATAGAGCCATTTAAAGCGGATCAGGTGATAAATCCCCAGGAAAATAAACAGGTTAAACAAAGGATCAATAATACCTGATTTGAAATACAAATGAGGAAGTATGCTCCCGAAGTAAACAATAGCCCAGATAAATCCAAAGTGCTTATTAAACAATAAACTCCCAAGGTAATACATCGTAAGCAAACTGGCAATGCCCACCATTGCATTGGGAACACGGGCAGCAAATTCATTGATACCAAATGCTTTCATCGATAAAACCTGCAACCAGAAAAACAGGGGTGGTTTTTCCCAGAATGGCTGAAATTTAACCTGTACACTGATAAAATCTCCGCTAACAATCATCTCCCGGGCAATTTCAGCAAAGTTCACTTCATCCCAATCAAACAAATGAGCCCCCCCTAAAAAGGGGATAAAGAAAATTGTTCCCAATACTACCAGAATGTATGGATGCCAGCGATTATGCATGTTTAATCTTATTCATGATATCAGGACACACCTATACCATTCTGTTTACGCAGTGGCATGCTCTATACCCGTGTAAACAGTGGTTAACAAAAGGCAGAAAAATCTCTATGAAAATAGGCCGTGAACAGCCTATAGAAATATCCTAATATCTTCTGTTAAACCCTTGTGAGTTGTTTTGTGTTCGCTCTCTTGCCTGGTTAACAATTAAATTTCTGCCTTTCAGATCAGAGCCATTTAAAGCATTTAACGCTTCTTTAGCCTCATCTTCATTCGGCATTTCAATAAACCCAAATCCTTTACTCCGTCCAGATTCCCTATCAATAACGATTTTAACGGAATCAACTTCTCCATAATTCTCAAAAATTTCTCTTAATTCATCTTCACTAAGATTGTAATTAAGATTACCTGCATAAATGTTCATAATAAATATTAAGAAATAAAATTAGGCTGTAAATATACGCTTTTTTGAATCCGGCAAACGAAAAAAAAACACTTTATCGTAAATTTAAATTTGATCCGGATTACTATCAAACACCTCCTTCAACATATTTCGCAACTTTAACTGGTCTTCCTCAAAATATGATTGCAGCCGTGCGGTTTTTGTTTCCGATAATTTCAAATAATCACCCTTGTTCATCACCGATAATGATTCAGGAAAAATTTTACGCACGCCCATAAAAGTGTACACCTTTTGCAATATTTCATATGGCCGCTGAAAAAAGTCTTCACTCGACAGAATTAAAAAATTTCCTGAAGGGTAGTGTTCCAGCCATTTACTGAGTTGCTCGTAATAGTATCCCCGGGCAATGTATGATCTCACCATCCTTTTTTTCGTTTGTGCCTTTTTATGGTAAGGATAATCCTCCTCATTTTGCTGTATTTCTTTGAACTCCTGCTGAACCGCTTTTTCAAAATCAGCCTCCGTTTCCAGGTCTTTATTTCTTTCCATCTGAAAATGGGAGTATGCCCGCTCAACAGGATTTCGCAGCATGACAATAATTTTTATATCCGGCAGGAGCTTTTTCATGCGTTTGGGCACAAGCGGATGAAATATATAGAAAGGTGTAGCCTCCCCTGTCACTTTTTTTGTATTGCGTAAGGGGAAAAAACTCCGGTACCAATGCTTCCCGCGTTTATAAAATAAATCAAAAAAATGCACCTCTTTTCGAAAGGAAGCCTGAATATCAGGATGCTGGCAGAGATAAGCATGTAAGGAGGAAGTACCTCCCTTTTGAACTCCGATAATGATAAAATCAGGGTATTTCCTGTAAAAAGCCGTCAGGTACCTGGCCAGAAAAATGAGGTTAAACCATGTTAACTCATATATGGTACGAATAAAATGTAGTATGCGCATCGAAGACAAATAACAAGATTATTTCGACAAAGATAGGAAAAGCTAATATTTTCATTACTTTTATAATCCCAAACTCAGACAATATATATGTCCATTAGTTTATCAGTTTTTGTAGAAAAAAAAGTCCAAAGCATCTGGATACCCGCCTCTGAAAACGCTTATGAAAATGATACCGATGAAAAGGGAAACCACCAACGCAGGGAGATACCATTTGATTTGTATGCCGATCACCATAATCCTGACTTATATGATATTTTAGGTCATTCCACAGGTTCTGAACACCTGCAACATATTCCCGGATATGTCACTCCGGCATTCATAAGCCGTGGGCTTCCCGAAGGTGTCTCCCCTCTGATTAAAGGATATTATGAGAACTATGCCGACCTGGCCTATCGGGTAAACTGGATATTGCTACAGGAACTTCTTGAATTCAGGTGGGAAGATCATTTTGCCCAATATGCTGCTTATGTGCACGCTGAGCAACAGCGTCTTTTTCACCCTGAAAAAAACTTCCCTGAGAATGCCTGGAAAGATGACTGGGAAATCTTTCATGCCATGTATGTTTCAGATGAAGAAACCCACAATGCGCACAAAGAAGGAAATTATTTTTGCGACGACCTGGAGAATGTGGTAAAATGGGAGGATGTTGGAAAAACCTGGGCCAGGGTAAAATGGAGAAAATCTTATGCAGAACTTGCAGGAAATTGGTTTCTGAATGAATTTATTCCCTCGCTGAAAGCATACGGCCCTCCGGATCAGGTTAGAATCATCTATTGGTTCTGGTAAAACAGGATCAGGATTATCGCCCCCGCTAAGGACGAAATATTTAACAATTCTTTGGATAGCCGACTTACAGGAACATGGGAAGGAATTGATGAAACCGGGGAAAGAGGAACGATGGTATTCGGTGAACAGGGCAATTGGACTACACGGATTGCTAATAAAAATAATAAAGCTGTTTCCATTCTCATAAGAAGACTTGTTTACCGGGATTAAGTCTTACAGATTTTGAAAACCCTGCCATCTTCCCTTCATATCCTCAAATTATATACATTTGAACCCTGATGCGAAAAATTTCAATCACCCATAAACTAGTACTTTATTTTATTATTCTGGGGATTATTTCTATAGCTATCATCGGGCTCTATTCCTTTTACACTTCCAAAAAAGCATTAATGAACCGCACTTTTGACCAGCTCACCTCTATAAGGATAGTTAAGAAAAACAGAATTGAAAGCTTTTTCAGGGACAGGGTGCGTGAGTCTCAGCTTATGTCAGGATTCGGAAATATCTATGCTTTGCTTAATGTATGCCCGCAACTTGATAACCAAACAGGGAGCACAGAGGAAATCAACAAGGCTCCGTTGGGAAAGAACATACTGCCCTATCTCAGTGCAGGAGGATACTATAAAAATCTATACATATCAGATACGACCGGAAAAATCTATATTATCAATATGAAGTCGGATGAGCAAAACATTGCATGTTATAACAAGACGGAACAATCTAGCGAATTAACTCAATTTTTAAATCAAATCAGAACTGATAAGAAAATATATATCGCAGATTTCATACGAACCGGACAACATAAAACACCAAAGCTGATCATAGGCAGTCCGGTGTACAGCGAAAAAAATAATATCATTGCTATTGCCTGTCTTGAAATATCCAATGATGCGATCAATTCCATCATGCTGGAAAATACAGCAGAACAAGGTTTTGGGTTGTCAGGTGAATCCTATATCGTTGGTCAGGATTACTATATGCGCAGTCAGTCGAGATTTGAAAAGGAATCTGTATTAAAGATTGTTGTAAAAACAGAAGCAGCCAAAAAAGCTTTTAAGGGAATATCCGGAACCGTTGTCACAAATGATTACCGGGGAATAGAAGTATTAAGTTCATTTGACAAACTGAATATAAGAAACCTGAACTGGATCATTTTATCTGAAATTGATTATAAAGAAGCTACAAAGCCCATTTACAATATCAGGATTAATATCATCTTTCTAACAGTTGTGATTCTAATCAGCCTGTTTGGTTATACATATGTAATATCTAACCGGATTATAGGCCCAATCATTAAATTAAAAAATGCCACCCTGAAAGTCGGTGAAGGAAACCTGAATACCAAAGTGGACATAAAATCAAATGATGAAATTGGCGATCTTAGCGAAACCTTTAACAAAATGACAGCGCAACTTAGAAAACAAAGTGATGAACTTGAGAAAGAAAGAGCCAAAAGAATTTCATCTGTTATTGATGGTCAGGAGATGGAGCGCCAGCGCTTATCGCGGGAAATTCATGACAGCCTGGGGCAAAATATGGTAGCATTAAAATTACAACTAGCCAATACCGAAGGCCAGGATACACAAAAGATCCATGAAATAATCAGAAATGTGCAGCTTTCCTTTGATAAAACTATTGACGAAATCAGAAGGATCTCAAACGACCTGAGACCAAATGTTTTGAATGAATTCGGGTTGGTGAAAGCACTGTATAAAATTTGTGAAGACCTGGAGGACATATCAGGAATTCGGGTGAAGTTTATTGCAGATGAATTACCAAAGGATATTGATGATAAAATTAAAATATATATCTTCAGAATAACGCAGGAGGCCCTAAGCAATGCATTCAAACATGCGAATGCAACACATATAAGCATACGTCTGAGAAAAACAGCCGGGCAATTGCACCTGACCATTAAAGACAATGGAAATGGTTTTGTTTCTAAAAATGATATAAACCATAAAGGGCATGGTTTGCAAAACATAACAGAACGGGTTTTACTGTTGAATGGAAAATTTGAGATCTATTCACATGGAGATGATGGCACTTCCCTTATTATTGTGGTACCCCTAACACATGAAACTTATGACAACAAATAAAATAAAAGTATGCCTGGTGGATGACCATCAAATTGTTCGTGATGGTATTAAATCACTTCTTACGGAAGATGAAGAAATTCAAATTATTGCTGAAGCCTCAAACTGCAACGAATTATTTAATCAGCTAAAGATTCAATCACCGGATATTTTGTTGATGGACATTTCCCTGCCCTGCAAATCCGGAATTGAACTAAGCAGGGAAGTCCTTGAAGTATATCCTGAAGTGAAAGTTATTATGCTTTCCATGTATACCGATGAAGAATTTGTTTTAAAAGCATTGAAAGCTGGAGCAAAGGGATATTTACCAAAAAACACCACAAAAAGAGAAATCAGGGAAGCTATAAAAACCATATTTAAGGGAGAAGAATATTTTAATGAAACGGTGAAAAATATCCTGCTCAAAAATTTTGTAAAAAATGTTTCTCAGCCTGATGATTCTACAGAGAAAAAATTATCGGAACGGGAACTGGAGGTATTGAAACTTTACGCCACAGGGATGAGCAATAAGGAAATTGCTGACACCTTATTTATCAGTATTCGAACCGTTGAATCCCACAAAAATCATGTGATGCAGAAGCTGAAGCTAAAATCTACTGTTGACCTGATAAAATATGCCATTAAAAACAAAATAATTGAACTATAAGATTTTCTCTTTATTCCGCTCCTTATGCCTTTACAGTATATTTATAATGATTATAAATATCATTTCTCTGCATACCTGAATCTTTATCTTGCTATATATCATATCTTTACATTGCAAACGCCTCATTATTTAAGTGATTCACCTAATATGTATCCTAAAATCACCGAATAGAAAATCCGCTTAAGTACTATTGATTTAGAAGTCCTAAAGCTGAACATTTGTGTGTTAATTAAAAAACACATAAACATGAAAAAACTATTCGCAATTTTCACACTGATTTTATTCGCATTAGGCGGGAGCAATTCAGTTTTGAACGCCCAGAATGACGGACTGGATCTGTCTGTTGATTTTATGAGTCGGTATGTCTGGCGGGGAACTGCATTTGGCAATTCTCCAAGCATACAGCCAACGCTGGCTTTTACGAAAGGCAATTTTGAAATAGGTGCCTGGGGTGCATTTTCAACCAACGGAATTGTTGCCTCACAGGAGTTGGACTTTTACCTCTCCTATAGCTTTTCAGATGCCTTATCAATAACCATAACCGACTATTTCTTTCCAACTGATGGTGCTGTGCACAACTACTGGGAATACAATGAAGACAAAACAGGTCATATTTTCGAAGGGGCACTGTCATTTGCCGGAACTGAAAAAATCCCTGTAGGTGTATTGGTAGGGGTAAATTTTTATGGAGCAGATGCCATTACCCTGGTAGATGATCCTAATAGTGCTGAATTTAATCAAAAGGACGGCATTCAATATTCCACTTACTTAGAATTAAGCTGGTCTGGGGAGTGTAAAAACGGTACTGCCCTGGATGCTTTTGCCGGCATGACTTTAAACTCACCTGCTGAAGCCGACAATGCTACTGGTTTTATTGGAGAAACAGGTTTTTACGGAAACACTATGGGTTTTGTGAATATAGGGGTAACAGCAAGCAAGGAGCTGGAAATAACAGACAAATTTAACCTTCCGGTAAGTTGTTCGTTAATCACCAATCCTATGGCGGAAAATATATACATGGTTTTCGGTTTTTCACTTTAATAATTTAATAAACTAAACAAGATGGAATTACTACAAATAAGCTTTAACACAGGCTCAACAGCTTTTATGATCCTGGCCACCAGCCTGGTTATGTTAATGACTCCGGGTCTTGCCTTCTTTTATGGTGGATTAGCAGGAAAAAGGAATATCCTGGGAATTATGATCCAGACATTTGTTTCACTGGGTATTACAACCATCATGTGGGTTACCATTGGTTACTCATTATGCTTCAGTGGTGGCGAAGGAGGAATAATAGGAAACTTCGACAACTTGTTTTTAAACGGTGTTGCTTTCAATAAAGCTTTCAATCCTGGAAGCGGTCAGGAATACCCATTATATATCTTTGTGGCCTATCAGATGATGTTTGCTATCATTACACCTGCTCTTATTACCGGAGCTTTTGTAAACAGAGTAACATTCAAATCCTACATAATATTCCTTATTTTCTGGCAGGTATTTGTTTATTATCCCTTTGTTCACATGATCTGGGGAGGTGGAATTCTTGCTGAATGGGGAGTTTTAGACTTTGCCGGGGGTGTAGTTGTGCATTGTACGGCAGGTTTTGCTGCACTGGCTTCCGTATTTTACGTTGGTAAACGCCGCGACACCCAATCCCCGCCAAATAGCATTCCTTTGGTTGCTATTGGTACTGGATTACTATGGTTTGGGTGGTACGGATTCAATGCTGGCAGCGAGCTGGCTGTAGATGAAATCACTACCTTAGCCTTCTTAAACACTGACGTTGCCGCTTCCTTCGCTGCCATTACCTGGATGATCATCGAATGGATACGCGCCCGCAAGCCAAAATTTGTCGGACTTCTCACAGGTGCTGTTGCCGGACTGGCAACAATAACTCCTGCTGCAGGTTTTGTTCCTTTGTGGGCAGCTATGGTGATTGGTATTGCTGCCGGAGCTATTTGTTACATCGCAGTTCAGTTAAAGAACAAACTTGGTTGGGATGATGCACTCGATGTATGGGGCGTACACGGTGTTGGTGGATTGCTCGGTACTGTCCTGCTCGGTGTATTTGCCGCACAACACATCGGTGGTCAATCCGGGCTTATCGAAGGAAATGTAAGCTTCTTTTTTAAAGAAGTTGTTGCTGTAATAATTGGCGCTGCATATGCATTTATATTCACATATATCATGCTTGTTTTAATTAACTTTTTTACGCCTGTAAAAGTGAGTGAAGCTGATGAAGACCTGGGACTTGATGATTCACTTCACGGTGAAAAAGCATACGACGAAGGAGCTCTTTAATATTAGGTTATATTGGTTTAAACAGGGAATTTTTATAAAGTTCCCTGTTTTATTGTTAACAAGGCTACATTCTCCACATGATGGGTATGTGGAAACATGTCTAACGGCTGCAACCGTTTAACCGAATATTTTTCTGCCAACATGGCGATGTCCCGTGCCTGGGTTGCCGGATTACAACTAATATATACAATACGAGCAGGAGCCATATGCAATAACTGCTCCGTTACTTTATCATGCATGCCTGCCCTGGGTGGATCGGTAATGACTACATCTGCTGTACCGTTTTCCTGAATAAAATCATCCGTGAGTACACTGGCTATATCTCCGGCATAAAAATGCAGATTATCCAGGGAATTGATATGGGAATTGATAACTGCATGCTCTACAGCTTCCTGTATGTACTCTATTCCAATAACTTTCCTGACTGAAGCAGCAACATAACTCCCAATGGTTCCCGTTCCGCAATAAAGATCATATACCACTTCATCTCCCTGAAATTCGGCGAAATCGAAGGCTATGCGATATAAATTAGCTGCCTGAAGAGAATTCGTCTGAAAAAAAGATAAGGGGCCTACCCTGAACTTTAAAGGGTCCCTGCCTGCTATGGGTGATGGAATCAGCTCTGTAATAAAGGCATCGCCTGCAAATAAACGCGGCTGCAAATCAGAGATATCATCATTCTTCTTGGTATTTACCACATAATACCATGATATAACCTCAGGAAAAGACCTTTCCAGGAAAAACATGCATTCGTGAATAGCTTCCTTATCATGATAATGAAATACGACCACTACCATGATTTCACCTTCAGGGGTATTCCGGATGATAACATTACGGTAAAAGCCTTCCCATTTTTTAACATCATAAAACCCTGGTCCCTGCTGTGCAGCAAAAGATTTCAACGCCAGCCGGATCATATTCGAAGGATCAGCCTGCAGGTAGCAATGATCAATATCAACAATGCGGTCGAACATCCCGGGAATATGAAACCCCAGCCCATTCATGTCTTGTTGTATCTCTTCTCCTGCTACCGGCTTTTCTACCAGCCATTTATGATTCGAGAACGTATACTCCAGCTTGTTGCGGTAATACCTTGTTTTCTCCGAAGGGATGATATCCTCAACGTTCGGCAGATCAACCTTTGCAATTCGCTTTAGTTGCTCCAAAACCTGCTTTTGTTTAAAATGAAGCTGATCAGCATAATTCATATGCTGCCATTTACAACCGCCACAAAGTCCGAAGTGAGAACAGAAGGCCTCCGCCCGTTTTGGAGACTCTTTGTGGATTTGGATAATCCGCCCCTCCAGAAATTGCCTGCGTTTTTTGGTGATCTGAATATCCACAATATCGCCCGGAACAGCATACCATACAAATACAACTTTCTCATCAACCCGTGCTACGCCTTTTCCTTCCGCACTGGTATCAATTATTTCAACTTCCTTATAAACCGGATGAGATTGTCTTCTTGCCATAGGCTGCAAAGATAAGGACTATCCATCAGTATCCTGAAAAAAAATAAACCCTTCTTTTTCAGAAGTGTTATATCAATATGCATGAAAAACAAACAAAGCATCCTTACCTGGTCTTTTACGACGGTAGCTGTATATTTTGCAATGCAGTTGTCAACTTTATCATCAGACATGACCGCAAAGCCAAAATCCGCTTTGTTGCCATTCAAAGTAAAAAAGGACAAGACCTCCTGCAATACCTGCCTGAAAAATATACCCACATTGACAGTATTCTTTTCAAAGAACAGAACATATTCCACATTAAATCAACCGCTGCTTTTCGCATTGCCTGGAATATGGGCGGAATATGGAAAGTCTTTATTGTTTTTTTGATCATACCTGCACGTATCAGGAATGTATTTTATAATATCATCGCACGCAATCGCTATAAATGGTTTGGGAAATATAACAACTGCCTTGTCCCCGATGATTCCATTCGCGAACGGTTTGTTTCCTGAATCAGGGGAGGTCTTCCGGTTTTGAAAAAGCAGGATTGGTCAGGAATTCACCATCAGTCAATGTTAGTATGAATGCCTTCAATGCCGATTTCTCAGAAGGGGTCAGCTTCGCCCCAGCATCATCTGTGTCATCCCGGGTACAGGAAGTAATATTCATTAATATACCTATACAAATAATTAAATATTTAAAGTTAACATTTTTCATATATTCAAATCCTCCTATAAACTTTATTGAATATATCCTATGGAAAACACATCGTGTCCGTTCTCTTTCACTACCTGCATGGCATCCTGGTTTTGCATGATATAACCGCCCCAGACATCATGATCATAGGTATGGGGATTTTTAAACCAGTTTTCCAGGTTCATGACTAGTTGAATTTCGGTCACCTTTCCGTCCTTGATGGTAAAAGAAGAATTCGGAAGGCTTACACGGAAATAATTCTGCACATAATCTGTGATGGAATCCACATCTATCACCCCACCGGCATAAATCTGACCAACGCCCAAATGAAAATCGAATGGTTGGATATAAGCAGTATCATTGATCCATTTGCCATTAATTTTCAGGTAATGGTAACCTCCGTTGGAGCCACCAAGGAAGGTAGGCCAGAACATATAGGATTCGGGCGGATTCACGAACATATAGGGTTGGTTTTTTTCTTCACTGATGCCCATAATGAAACTGATAGAATCATAGTCACCAACAGGCAGGTCATCAAATACTGACCATGTAAGCGTAGACGGAATATCCACATCCACATAATAAATATCCAGCCAGTCATCTATCATGATCTCCTTTCCATTGGATTTATAAAGCATAATGTCAGAAACAAAATATTGTATCTCATTGATCTGATATTCATTTCCGGCATCATTAGTATACATAGTACTGTCATAAACAATGGCATTGCCATTAATCTGATGATCAAAAATAAATTCCAGATTTCCAACCACCGGCATCGGATCTTCTGTTTCCTCTTTCTTACATGATGATAATACAAGGGAAACCAGGGAAATAAATATAAGGATTTTGATATATGTTTTCATAAAATGTTTTTTTTAAACTATGCGGTAAAAACAATTTAAACAAGTTTCAATTTTTTTATTCATTAGAAAAACTTCCGGTAAACAGCTTCCTCCTATGAAGTCCCTGCAGGAAATCTTCCAGCTACCAAAAGCTAAAAGCTAACAGCCATTTCTAATAAAATGACACTTCCTCACCTCAAAAGGTTGCCCAACAAGAAGGGCTGCCATCCATAAATTCCCTCAGAACCTTGGAGACAACCCTTAAAACCAATAACCAAAATTTTATTAAATTTAGTAGGGAATGGTTCCGGAAACTGTTACGTAAACATCCGGATCATCATTTCGGGAGGCTTGCTTATAAACCTTACCGTCAACCAATACCCTGACATTTACAAATGAACTTGCCGTTGTATCTTTCACAGAAAGATAAACAACATCTCCCCTTTCACCGGCAAACGAATACGTCCACTGATCATCCTCGCTGTTTGCAAAAATATTTTCTTTTATCACATTGCCGTCTTCATTCAAATAATTCACCTCAAATCCGTTTACTGACTTTGTTACCAGATACTGCACACTATGCTCGTAATCGTACTTTTCGCATGAAGCGAAGGCCAATAAAACAACTAGTATGAATAGTATTTTTTTCATAATATTCTCCCATTTAAAATTAAAGATTAAAAATCATATTTACAAAGAAAATCCTTCCCGGCTCATAGAAATAGGCCTTGCTGCCGATTATCTTTCTGTTCAGATGTTCATAATAGGCTTCATCCAAAAGGTTATGCACGCCACCTGAGAAGGTAATGATTTTATTCATTTCATAGCTCACATTGAAATCAAATACGGTAAATCCAGGACTACTTTCTTCGTAAAATGCTTCTGATGTGTTTGATTGTTCAGCTGCAATGCGGGCAGAGAAACTCGGCACCAGTTTTCCGTCAAGAAATTTATAATGCAGGCTGATATTGGTTTCCATAGGTGGAATTTCTGCCAGGGGATCATCTTCAACCTCCACCTCGTCAACAATATCTCCCTGGTCGTTCAATACATGCTGTATGGCTTTGGAATTGGTAGCCATCGTAATGGCTGAAGTAAATTTCAGTCCCCAGTTAAGATCTGAAGGAGTTCCATAAGTAAACTCAAAGCCGTTGAAAGTCACTTTCTCGGCATTATAAAATTGCTTTACGCCCAACACATCGGCTGTCAATTGCTTCTGCACAGATGGCGGTAAGCGTTTCCCTGTGATATAATCGTTTACGATAGCATAAAACCAATTAATGATAAAGGCACCATATTTTTCATCTTCAAACTTCAGGCTGATATCGATCTGGTTGTTCACTTCAGGTTTTAGCTGCGGATCGCCGAGGTAGTCAAAACGGTCATATCCCGCCGGAAGCAGGGTTACATAGCGTTCTACCATATCCGGGCTTCTGACACCCCTTCCAAGGGACAGGCCCAGTTCAAAATTTTCGCCAAGCGGTCTTATGATCCCTAAACTGGCGCTGAAATTGGTAAAATCCGAATCGATGGAATCTTCTGCATAACGATATATCTCACCAGCCATAGGGTGGGTAATCACAATCTCTTTGGATGTACCTTTGTTCATGTCCATGCGGGCAGCTAATACCCATTCCATCCCTATCCAGTTGCTGTGATATTCTGCAAAAAAACCGAGATTTGTGATCAGAGCCTCATTCCAAAGCTGCTCCAATTTCACTGGCAGTGTGGGTTGCATGATCATGTTTTTGGTCCGGGTACCATCCTTAGAGATGTTCTCATAATCCGAACCGATATACATTTTGCTATCTCCCATTTTTAGGTTAAATTCCAGGCGATAACCCTGGTTGATAGCATCGATGGCTGAAACCGCCGCCACGGTATCCGAAAACGGCCTTTCTTTATTATCCATCACATGGGTCACATCTGCATTATAAAGTTTCAGCGTAATGCCTTTAATGGTTTTACTGATATTCTTTGCTTCGTAATCAAGCTGAAGTAACCTGGTATCATCCGTTCGCTCATCCATCGGAAGTGCGGGATACTTCACATCCCTGCCACGGTTCTCGTCCCACGACAACAGAACCATATGATTTTCAAAAGGTTTGAAACCCAGCTGTCCCTTGTAGCTAAACTTGCGGAATTCAGAGTTTATCTCATTGCCATTGCCATCAGTATATTTTCCGTATTCTTTATTGCTGCCTGAGAAAAGATAAAACACTTTTTGGTTTCCACCATAAATGCGGATATGTTCTTTTTGTCCATTCCAGTTGCTTTCATAACCTTTCATGGCCCTTACATGCATCTCGTAATCATTGTAAGCAACAGGCCTTGCTGTAATCAGGTTGATGACTCCACCCAGGCTGGGGCCATAGCGCAAAGCATAAGGCCCTTTTATCACTTCAATTTCATCAATATCTTCCATTTCTATGTGAGAGGAGGTAGGGTCCATGCGGTTCGGGCAACCCCCTTCAATTTTTAAGCCCCGGTTTGCCTGAACATTTAATTGTCCGTAACGAAAGCCCCGGACAACGGGATCCAGGTTAGTACCTCCTTTACGAATGCTGGAAACATTGGGCGTGGATCGTAAAAATTCCGCCGCATCCCGTGAGATGCTTTGCTCAATTTCAATGGCAGGAATCTCGTTCCGCATATAGGGCAGCTTATCAACAATTTTCTCCGTAATAACCACTTCATTCAACATTTTCACTTCCTGTTCCATGAGAATCTCCACTTCTTTTATCTCCCCCTTTTCCACCCTGATTGTTTTGGTATAAGTGTAATACCCTACATGAGTTATGGTAAGGGTGTATTTTCCGGCCTTAAGCTTCGCAAAATAAAACATCCCTTCGGCATTGGAAATCGTTCCCTGCTTTCCCGGAGTTAGTACCAGTTCGGCATCGCTGATAATTTCACCTGTCTTCAGGTCTTTAACATACCCTTTGATTTCCTGAGCATGTATTCCAAAAGAGATACACACCAATACAAGGAATAACAGCAAACTCCGCAACGGCCATTGTCTTTTTTTGTTCATTTGCATCATATTTTATTATTTATTATAACATTCATAAGACATTCCTGGTTTTCCATTTTGGTGTCTGTTTGCATTGCTGCTCTGCCAACAACTTTAAAAAAATTCATATAATTATCACTATCAGTATTTTAGATCAAAATAAAAAGATATGATTTTTCATTTCAGAAATCACATTTACTGGAATCTCTAAAAATTATTACGTGTTCCACTAATTCTTTATAATTCCAATAGATTATTCTGTATGGCATATTTTACCAAATCAACTGAATTTTTTAGTTTTAGTTTATTCAGAATATTGGATTTATGGGTTTCAACCGTGCGTATGTTCACGGCCAGTTTATCAGCAATCACCTTATTGCTCAATCCTTCAACGACCAGTTTCAGCACTTCTGTTTCTCGTTTACTCAAAATTGACGGGGTTGTCTCAACAAGCTTGTTATTATGCTTTGCAGTTTCATTTGCCGTAACACCTGATTTTTTTGCTTCGGATAAAAAATGATCTTTCATGACATTTTTCACTGATTCGCTAAAATACTCCTTATTTGCCATCACTTCCCGTATAGCATTCATCAGCTCCTCCTTGGTGGTATCCTCTTTAGCAAGATAACCCATGACCCCTTTCTGTATAGCACGCATAATATATTCTTTCTGGGTATGCATAGAAAGAACAAGTATTTTTAATCCAGACTTTTTCTCTTTCAACAGATCTATCAGATCCAGTCCGGAAACTTCAGGGATAGAAATATCCAACAACACAATATTGGGATAAAGCAGTTTGGTTTTTTCCAGGGCTTCCTTCCCATCTGATGCATGCCCGACTATGCGCATATCACCTACATTTTTAAAAAGAGACAATATACCGTCCCTGAAGATTTGATGGTCATCTACTAATAAAACCCGTATCATAATAAGTATATTTTTAGCGTAATCTTTGTTCCTTCTCCAAGGGCGGACTGCAAGTCAAAACCTCCGTTTAGGATAGCTGTTCTTTCCTGCATGTTTTTCAGGCCGTTTCCCCTGTTTTTCAATGCATGCTGAATGTTAAAACCTTTGCCGTTATCCTGTATGATAAGTGTCAATTGCTCTTTATTCCCCAGCAATTGTATATTCAGTTCTGTAGCCTCTGCATGCCTGATCACATTGCTAATGGCCTCCTGTGCTATGCGGTAGATATATGTATTTGTGCGTGGAGGCATATTTTCCGGAACACCATAGGTAACATAATCCACCTGCAAGGAATTTCCTGTGATGCTTTCTCGGCTCAATTTTCCCAGGGCCGCACTTAATCCCAGATCCTGCAGGCTCACCGGCATCAGGTTATCAGAAATCCGTTTAAGCTCCTGTATGCTCAGCAAAAATTCATTTCTTAGTGAGGTCATTTGCTTTCTCCATTCATCCTGCGGAGCATGGAAAATCTCTTCCAACTTTACTTTAACAGCCAGGAGCATTTGGCCAATGCCATCATGTAATTCCCTGCTAATACGGTTCCTTTCCAGTTCCTGCCCGTCAACCATAGCCGTCAGCCTTTTGCTTTTCTCCTCCTGTAAGGCTTGTCGCGAATTGGCCAATTCACTAAGATATTTATGTTCCATCTCAAGAATATTCTTTCGTCGCTGTATGCTGTAATACCTGATAACAATAAATACCAACAAAATGCTTACTAAAACCGACAATCCAAAAGTCTTGAACGCATGATTCCGAATAGGCCCGGTAATCTCGGCATAAGGCAGGCTCATGATCAGGTACCAGGAATTTTCGCCCAGGCTAAACTTCCTGTATGCAGCAAGGCTGTATTCACCATGTGCCATATCCGTATAATATCCCCTTCCTTCTGATGATTCAAAAACTTCATGCATAAAGCTGAAAGTATGTTTCTTATATGCCTTAAGATTTACTTTATGCCCTTCAACCTGATCTTCTGAATCATCACCAATCACCTTCCCCATATTTAAAACATCCCAAACCTTGCGGTTTCTTATTGCATTATT
Source organism: uncultured Lentimicrobiaceae bacterium (assembly GCA_964654725.1). Classification (GTDB taxonomy): domain Bacteria; phylum Bacteroidota; class Bacteroidia; order Bacteroidales; family CAZZLL01; genus CAZZLL01. The sequence continues at coordinate 49,939 of CAZZLL010000011.1, forward strand.
GTGATGAGCCAGTATTCTTCCATCACTGTGCATCACCCACATATAGCCATTCTTTCCTATTTTTATGGGCTCGATGTATTCCTGCTCAATGCTCTCCATGCTGACCATCCAGCGCAATACGCCAACAAATTCTTCCTCCTTGTAAACAGGTACGGAAATGGAAATGGCCGCTTCAAGGGCTTTATTCCTGAATATCTCGCTGATAAAGACCTTACCCTCCTTCAGCTGGCTTTCAATGCCCCGTGGACATAATTGCCCTATCACCGATTTTCCATTAATTTTCGGTGGGAAACGTTTTGTAATGATACCTTTCCTGTTTACCAAAACAATGGCATCCATCTTACTTTTATGCAAATCATATTGTACCTTAAGAGGACAATAAGCATATATGTGCTGGTTAACCTCCTCACAAGCCTGTGCTTTGACCACCGGATCATGTGAAAGGGCCAGCAGATCCTCTGCATATTTATCAATATACGCATGAAGGTTATCCGATAAAATACGTGTGGTCGTTCCAAGTTGCTGCTTCCACTGATCCAGGATGGCATTGCGGAAATTCCTGTGTACACTCAATGCAATGATTACCGTAAAAACCAATAGCATTAAAAGAGAGGTCAGCATAAAGGCTAGCTCTTTTTTCCCGGATGACTTATGAGGAAGCTTTTTGTTCATTCACACAAAGATAAGGAAAAGGTGCTGAGTGGTGGGTAGTGAAGAATGAGAAAGCTGACTTCCGGCAGCTGGCGGCTGTTAGCTTTTACCCGCAGTTGTTTTTTCCCTACCTTTGCAAAAAAAGAAATAATGAAATTCAACATAGGCGATAAGGTGAAGTTTCTGAACGAAAGTGGCGGCGGGGTGGTATCCAAAATTATCAGCACTACCATGGTGGAAGTGACTATTGAAGACGGATTCAACATACCCGTAATGACCGGTGAACTGGTTATCGACAGCATAGCTGAAGCTGCCAGAAGTGAAGATAAGAAGCAACCCATGGATCGGATCCAGGAAGAAGTCCTGAACCAACCCCGGCAAGAGATGGATTATAAGTCCGGTGCATTATTGAAGCACCATATGTACGATAATCCTGAAAAAGGAATATACCTGGCCTATATACCCCAGGACCAGCAATGGCTGATAACGGGAAATATCGACATCTACCTGGTGAATCACACACCACACGATGTGTTGTTTTGTATGTACCTGGAAGATGAAGAGGAAAAATTGCAGGGTTCAGATTATGATGTTGTCGGACCATCCAGCAAATTCCTGATAGAAAGCATTGAGCGTGATGACCTCCCTGGATGGACCAAAGGAATAGTACAGCTCATGTTTTTCACCTCCGGGGAAGACCTAATAGAGCCCCGACAAGTGCGCTTCAGGATAAAAAGCGGCCGCTTTGTGCATGAAAACCACTATAAGAATTTTGCCTTCTTCGATGAGAAAGCTTTTGTGTATGAATTGCTTAAAACTCCCCGAAAGAAAACAATGCCAAAGAAAACCGTAGCTGAAGAGCAAAAGGAAGACATCCAGGTGGCTGAAGAATCAAAAGCAAAAGAGGTGCAGACAAATGAAATCATTGACAAACATATGCAAGAAGGTGGAATGGTGGAGATAGACCTCCACATAGAAAGCCTCGTTGACAATGCAGATACCATGCAGCCTCATAAAATCCTGCAATATCAATTAAAGTACTTTGAGGAATCACTGAAGTCAGCTATAGAACGCAAACTCGACAGCATCATTTTTATCCACGGCAGCGGCAAAGGCCTGCTGCGGGCAGAGATCATTAAAAAAATCGATGAATACGAGGGGCTGCATTATTTCGATGCCTCCTTTCGCAAATATGGGGGTGGGGCGATAGAGGTGTACCTTAAGAGGATTGCCTGATTACCGGAGTTCCTGAGTTTCTGAGTTTCTGATTTATTTGTGATTTGCATTTATTTGCTGAAAGCTGATAGCTGGAGGCCGGCAGCTGACGGTTGGGGGCTAGCAGCTGAATGCTATTCAAACCGTTTATCAATAAACTTTGAATTCAGAAGGCGGGCAATGGCCATATAATTTGCCTTAAATTTAACCTTGCCACCTACATGATATTTCTGAGCTCCGCCACGGGTTGTATTCTCTCCCAGATCTACTACCGTCATATCCGAAGTCGTACCCACGAATTTTATGGCTTTGTCTTTGCATTCAATGTCACCAATATCAACATCCAGCATACCAATATCAAGGATAGCTTTATTGGTCAGCTGATCTGTTTTCTCTTCATCATAATCAGACGTATGCCCGATATTGGCTTCGTTGATGATGCCATCCGGAACAACCCCTTTTTCTTCCAGTTCAATGATATACGCATGGAATTCAAAGGTTTCCGTAGAAAGGTCCATGAACTGTTCATTGTTCAGCGGACTTGTACCAAAAAACACCGCTTCCCCTATCCTGAAATGATTTACGCCCGGAGGGATCATATTTTTTTCAATCAGGGGCAGGGTAATGGAACTTCCCCCGGAAATATATTTCAGGTTTTTCCTGAATTTAGCATTGATGAGGTCTTTGTATAAAGTAAGCTGCAACAATTTATCATAGGTCGGTTCCACTCCGTACATGCAGCCCAGGTTAGAGCCTAAACCGACAACTTCAATGTGTGATAGATTAAACACTTTCTTATAAAAATTAAGGATATCCTCCCTGTTAACCCCTTCACGTAATTCGCCCAGTTCAATCATGATGATAACCTGATGGGTTTTATCCTGCGCCCGGGCAGCTTCATTCAGTGCTTCTATTGTTCTAAAAGAAGTATTCAGGGATATATCAGCATAGCGGACGATCTCATCCACATACGTCAGTGCAGGGGGCTTGATATAAATGGTTTGCATACGGGGATTGACCTTACGCAGGTTTTTAAGACTGGTTAGGCGGGAATCCCCGATGGTACTGACATGTTGAATAACTTCTTCGGTAAGGATATGATGAAGGAACTCAATGTCGCCGGAGAATACCTTGGTGACGAGGCTCCAACTGATCTGTTGTTTTTTTAAATAATCACCAAGGCTGCGAATATTATTCTTTATCCGGTCGGTATGTATAATAAGTTCAGCCATTGCACCGATTACTTATTCTCGTAGCGCATCTCGGCATATTTATTCGAGAAACCGATACGTTCATAGAGGCGTTTTGCCGGATTATCATACTCTACGTGCAATTTCACATTGCCATCGCAATGGGTAAATGCTTCTTCTATGATCTGTCTGCCAAAGCCTTTGCCTCTGTATGAGGCATCTACAGCAACGTAAACAAGCACCCAGCCGGGAATATAATCGGCCATTCCGGTTTTATTCATTATAAGGCCTCCGACCAGCTTGCCTTCATAAAAAGCTACCAAGGCAAAACCACCTTCGCATGTAGCAGTGGAAAAGGCATAATTGAGGCATTTACTGATGTCTTTTTTAGGATCGCCAAAGCGATCGAGATGGGTAAACATAAAATCAATAAATTCATCCCTGCTTACGGTTTCAAATTCTTCGTTCTTCGTTAATTTAGTGATCTCTAACATAATAGATAATATTTGATAAAAATAAGTATATCATTACTAAAAATGCAGTGAAATATACTCTGCAAGAAAAGCAGATATTTACGAAGATAGGGAAAAATCGGCAGACTGGCAAATGGCATTTAAAGAAGCATCGATTAATTCAAAACCGCAGCATGGACAAGCATTATATTTCATCGGAAAAGCTAAGCTTCGGAAAGATTGCACAACTCCTGAACAATAAAACCGAGATCTGCTTAAGCGAGCAAGCTACAGAAGCCATCAAAAAATGCCGAAATTACCTGGACCATAAAATGGAGAAACAGGAAGAGCCTATATACGGGGTTAACACTGGCTTTGGCTCCCTGTGTGATGTGAGCATTTCCAAATCAGACCTGGGCAGGCTTCAACGCAACCAGGTGATGTCGCATGCCTGCGGAGCCGGCGATGAAGTTCCAAAGATCATCGTAAAATTAATGTTATTGCTAAAAGTGCAATCGCTGTCGTATGGACATTCCGGAGTACAGCTAAAAACGGTGCAGCGATTGATAGACATGTATAACAGAAATGTATTGCCGGTGATATACCAGCATGGTTCCCTGGGAGCTTCCGGCGACCTGGCCCCCCTGGCGCATATGTGTTTGCCGCTAATAGGCGAAGGCATGGTTTATAATAAAGGCGAAAGGCGAAAAGCGAAAAGCAAAAGACGTAAACCAGGAACTGGCATGGGGCGACATTGAGCTGCAATCAAAGGAAGGGCTGGCCCTTTTAAACGGCACCCAGTTTATGAGTGCATATGGTATTTTCCTGACATTGCGGATCTTCAAGCTTTCCAAGCTGGCAGATATTATTGGGGCTATTTCTCTGGAAGCCTTTGACGGGCGTATGGAACCTTTTCACGACAGCGTGCACCAGATCCGGCATCACAAAGGGCAAATACGCACAGCCGGCCGTATTCGTAACATCATGGCAGGCAGTGAAATGCAGCAGCAACTTAAAACCCACGTGCAGGATCCATACTCTTTCCGCTGCATGCCACAAGTACATGGCGCCTCCAAAGACTCTATAAACTATGTGGCCTATGTTTTCGGCAATGAAATCAATGCTGTTACAGATAATCCAACCATTTTCCCCGACGAAGACCTGATCATTTCCGCCGGAAATTTCCACGGACAGCCCCTGGCACTGGCACTGGACAATCTAAGTATTGCTATGGCTGAACTTGGCAGTATCTCCGAACGCCGTACATATCAACTGCTGATGGGAAAGCGGAAGCTTCCCTCATTCCTGGTGGCCAAACCCGGACTGAACTCTGGATTCATGATCCCGCAGTATACGGCTGCATCTTTGGTGAGCATGAACAAACAATACGCTACCCCTTCTTCAGTAGATACCATAGAATCCAGCCAGGGACAGGAAGACCATGTGAGCATGGGCGCCAATGCGGCTGTAAAGGCCATGAAGATTCTCAGTAACCTCCAGCATATCCTGGCTATAGAATTGTTCAATGCCGCCCAGACCCTTAAGTTTCGAAGGCCCTTAAAATCTTCTGAATTTATTGAAAATTGTATCGCAGACTATCGCAGGCGTGTTCCTTTTATTGAAGACGATGTGGTAATGCAACCTTACATTGCGTAATCTTAAATCGCCTAATGGCGGAGCCCCGTGGAGCTGGAGGGAGTCGAACCCTCGTCCAAACAGACAGCCAAAGTGCTTTCTACATGCTTAGTACCGTGTTGGTTGTCGGGAAAATGCCGCTCAGGTACCAGGCTACATTCTCCGTAGTTCCTAAAATTTCGAAAACAAAGCGGAACATTTTGTTTTCTATCTTATCTTTTCCGATGCTTCTTACGGAACGCCAACAAGACGAGCTTCCCGGGAAGCAGTTAGGAACGTAAACGTTTGCTTACGCTGCTAACGAATAATTGTAATTGTCGCCATTTAATAGTGGCATGTGAACCGTGTTTTACGGGCCAGATTCAACGCCCGGCATGCTTACAAATCAACTTCCCTGCTGTCAAAACCAGAACAGCCCCTTCTTTTGCAAAGATACATATTCATTAATCTTTAGGCAAGTGCTTTGACGTACTCCTGCTGTATTCGTTTAATTAAGGCGAATAAAAAAACAGAATAAGTAAACCTTATATCACTTTTCCATAGATACATTCAAGCTATTGCTACATAATGTATTTAACCACAATGTACAAAAGGGTTGCCCTTAACTTTTTTCTGCCAACAGAAAAAGCACACAATGTTCTTTATCAAACAATAAGAGTCATTGACAAGCAAAGCCTATTAAAGACACTATTTATGCTGAAAGCTGTTAGCTGGAGGCTGATAGCTATATTCCTCATTTTTTCGTACATTGCACCCCTAATCACTCAAGCCCACATCTATGGCGCAAACCAAATATATTTTCGTAACCGGCGGCGTAACATCCTCCCTTGGGAAAGGCATCATCTCCGCCTCTATCGCGAAACTCCTCCAGGCAAGAGGTTTTAACGTGACCATACAGAAACTTGACCCGTATATCAATATCGACCCAGGAACACTCAACCCCTATGAACACGGCGAGTGCTTCGTTACGGACGACGGCGCCGAAACCGACCTCGACCTGGGCCATTACGAACGCTTTTCTAACGTACAGACCTCACAAGCCAACAACATCACCACCGGACGTATTTACCAGAGTGTCATCAACAAGGAACGCCGCGGCGATTACCTGGGAGAAACTGTGCAGGTCATCCCACATATCACTGATGAAATAAAATACCGCATAAAAATCCTCGGCAACAAAGGTGATTATGATTTTGTGATCACCGAAATCGGCGGCACCGTAGGCGATATTGAATCCCTGCCCTATATTGAAGCCGTACGTCAGATGCGCTGGGAACTGGAAAAAAGCTGCATCGTTGTCCACCTGACGCTTGTACCCTATCTTTCTGCTGCCGGTGAACTCAAAACAAAACCTACCCAGCATTCGGTGAAAACCCTGCTGGAATCCGGCGTGCAACCCGACATCATTGTGTGCCGCTTAGAAAAACACCTCAACACAGCCTTACGTGCAAAGATTGCCTTGTTCTGTAATGTGGAACAAACCTCGGTGATTGAATCCATTGACGCTCGGACTATATACGAAGTGCCCCTGCTTATGCACAAAGAAAAGCTTGACTTGGAAATCCTTAAGAAAACCCATATGCCCTTTAAAGACAAAATGGACCTGGGCAACTGGGAAACCTTTCTGAAAAAACTGAACAATCCTACCTCAGAGGTCAGCATTGCCCTGATTGGAAAATATGTGGAGCTCAAAGATGCCTATAAGAGCATTATGGAAAGCTTTGTGCACGGAGGAGCCATGAACCAATGCAAAGTAAATGTAAAAATGGTCCATTCCGAAGCAGTTGATAAAGATAGCGTTAAAAAATATCTGTCGGATGTCAACGGGATATTGGTAGCACCTGGTTTTGGAAACAGAGGCATAGAAGGAAAAATCCTGAGCATACAATACGCCCGGGAAAACAGCATACCCTTCCTCGGGATCTGCCTGGGCATGCAATGTGCCGTGATTGAATTCGCCCGGAATGTACTGGGACATGCAAAAGCCCATTCAACAGAAATGGATGCCAAAACCGATGCACCCGTCATTGATATCATGGAAAACCAGAAAAAAATCTCCGGATTAGGAGGAACAATGCGTCTGGGAGCATACCCCTGCAAGCTCCGCAAAGGCTCGAAGGTTTCAAAGATATATCATGCCCTGAATATTTCAGAACGTCATCGCCACCGCTATGAATTCAATGATTATTACCTGGAGGAATTTAAAAAAGCCGGCATGATCGCTTCCGGTATAAATCCTAAGGATAACCTGGTAGAGATCATGGAACTTAAAGGACATCCGTGGTTTATCGGGGTGCAGTTTCACCCGGAATACCGCAGCACTGTTGCCAAACCTCACCCCTTGTTCGTCCATTTCATTGCCGCAGCAATGGAACACCGGGAAATAAAGGAAGCGTCAGTTACTTAGCTGATGTTTAAAGTCATTGCTATATAGTTCTATTGTTTTATTGCCTATAACATCGTGCATTCGGATAGATCCTTCAATGTAACAATGATACAGGGGGGGGAACTTTGTGATCACGCTTTAATAGCATTTCTTTGCGGCTTTGTGTGAAGTTGTTTCCCTGCCAAAACAGGGAAACACGTAAACACCTCAACACATATAGACCCTTTCCGATAATTTTACCGAATAATCCTTATCTTTGTCGCCAATTAGTTTCAGGAATTAATACAGCACAAAACAAAGATTGATGGACAGGAATACGATAATCGGACTATTGCTCATTTTTGGTCTTTTCATTGGATACAGCATTTATGTGTCTCCTTCAAAAGAAGAGCTGGCAGCCCGCAAAGTAAAACAGGATTCGCTGAATGAAGTAAAAAGGGTACAGGACTCTGTGCGTCTTGCCAAGATGATTGCCGACAGCATAACACAGGCAAAGGCTGATACACTGGCGCCTGCCATTGCCGCTGAAGAAACCTCCCTAACTGATAGCATGGCTAAAAGTAATTCCTCAGCCTCAGTGATAACCCAAAACGAGCAACTTGCCGCCCTAAAGGGAAAATATGGAGTATTCGGGCATGCAGCCATCGGAAATGATAAAACATACATCCTGGAAAATGACCTCATGAGGCTGCATATTTCACAAAAAGGGGGCCGCATTACATCTGTGGAACTCAAAGATTATCAAACTTACGACAGCCTGCCACTGATCTTATTTGAAAAGGAAAGCTCTGCTTTCAATTTTACCTTCTGGTCGGGAGGGACTGCCATTAATACATCTGATTTCTATTTTGATGCCTATTCCGCAATGGGTGAAGAAATACCGGACACCATTAAGGTGAGCGGAGATGAACAGTTAAAATTCTCCATGCGCCTATATCCCGAACGCTACGACAGCATTCTTGAAACCGGGAAATATGTGGAGTTTGAATACATCCTCAAGGGGAATGAATACATGCTGGATTATAACCTGAATTTCAAAAATACATCTGAAATAGTTACTTCTACTACGAATTACATTGATTTAACATGGCATGCTGATATTCGCCAGCAGGAGAAAACAGTCAACCGCTTTAACGGACCGACGATATATTATAAATTCGATGAAGATGACATCGATTTTCTCTCAGAATCAAAAGACGATGATGAAAGCCTTCCCAGTGGTGTACAATGGATATCCTTCAAGCAGACTTTCTTTGTAAGCACCCTTGTAGCAAAAAATGAATTCAATGATGCAGAGATACTGGTGTACAATGATAAGGAAAAGGAAAAAGAAAAAGAAAAGGAGAACAACAGGTACCTGAGGTCCATGCAAGCCAATATTGGAGTGCCTTTTAGCAATGATGCCAGTCAAACCATTCCTATGTCGTTCTATTTTGGCCCAAATAAATACAAGACATTGCGCCAATACGATATGGATCTGGAAAGGCAAATCCCGCTGGGATGGAGTTTTTTCCTGATGGCATGGATCAACCGCTATGCTGTTATCCCTGTATTTAATTTTTTAGAAAGTTTTGATCTGAATTATGGTATTATCATTCTGATATTAACCATATTGTTAAAAATGCTCCTCTTCCCGATTGCCCGTAAAACCTATATGTCGTCTGCTAAAATGCGGGTATTGAAACCGGAAGTGGATGAGATCAGCAAAAAATTTCCTAAAAAAGAACAGGCCATGGAAAAACAGCGGGCCACCATGGCCTTGTATAAAAAGGCCGGGGCAAACCCCATGTCCGGATGTGTGCCTATGCTGTTGCAGTTTCCTATACTGCTGGCTATGTTCCGCTTCTTTCCGGCATCCATTGAGTTAAGACAACAGTCTTTCCTCTGGGCCGACGACCTATCCTCTTATGATTCCATCTGGACTTTCCCAAATGGCTTCGAAATCCCATTCTATGGAGACCATGTCAGCCTCTTTACCCTGCTTATGACCATCTCAACCATCATGTATACTTACCTGAATAATCAGATGATGTCATCGAGCCAGCAAATGCCCGGAATGAAAACCATGATGTATATTATGCCCATCATGTTCCTTGGGATTTTTAATAATTATTCATCCGGACTAAGCTATTACTATCTTCTGGCCAACCTGATCACATTTGCACAAATGTGGGCATTCAGGAGACTGGTAGATGAAGATAAAATCCGCAGGCAGATCGCCGAGAACAAAAAGAAACCCGTTAAGAAATCCAACTTTACAAAGCGACTGGAGGAAATGGCCAAACAGCGGTCAGCCGGTACCAACAATAAGCCGAATAAGAAAAGTTAGTGCCTGAGGATACACCTGTCAAGTGGTAAGTTGCAAGTTTTCAATTTTCATTTGTAAGATTCTTATGGAGCCCGTCTGGGTATGGATTCCTGAAGGGCCCCTATTGGACAATTATCAATAAATGACAACTCCCGAAGGCACCTGCTTCCATGAAGCTCCTTAGGAGCAAAGACCACTAATGACCGCCTTTGTCATCCACCCACCCTTAACGTTTTTTAACGCTTGCACCAAAATACAACAAAAACAAAGCCGTTAGAAGATTGACGCAACTGACAAGCCTTGGTCAGGTATAATTTTTGAGCATAATTTACTGAACAACAGAAATTACTTAATTGTTAAATTATAATAAAACAATCTACAATCTACTATGAAAAAGATACTATCAACCCTAGTCGTTGCCATTCTTGGAGGAATCATCGCACTTGGTGCATATTCATTATTTGATAATAAGGAAATTGCCAGTGAGCGCCTAAATTTACAAAACAGTGATCTTCCAGTCCATTACACTTCGCTCGAAGCCTCAGAAAACCCGGTAATAGGACCTGATTTTAAAGCAGCTGCAGAGCGGAGCATACATGGTGTCGTACACATTATTACTGAATTTACGCAAAAAAGCAGTGTCTATGACAACTTTTTTGATATCTACGATTTCTTCGGAATGCGTCCACGCTACCACAAATACCCCATCGTTGCCTCCGGATCAGGTGTCATAATTTCAGATGATGGTTATATTGTCACCAATAATCATGTGGTTCAACAAGCTGACAAAATTACCGTAACCCTTAACGATAAAAGAACGTATGATGCTAAAGTAATAGGAACAGATCCATCAACTGATCTTGCTCTTCTGAAGATCAATGATACCGGACTTCCTTATATTGTTTATGGTAATTCAGATGATGTTAATATAGGAGAATGGGTATTGGCAGTTGGTAATCCCTTTAATCTAACTTCGACAGTAACAGCTGGTATAGTCAGTGCAAAAGCGCGGGATATAAATATTCTCGGCAACAACTCGTCCTATTCAGCCATAGAATCTTTTATTCAAACGGATGCAGCTGTTAATAAAGGTAATTCTGGCGGAGCCCTGGTGAATACCCGTGGAGAGCTGGTTGGCATCAACGCAGCTATTGCCAGTAATACCGGAGCATATACCGGATATTCCTTTGCCATTCCGGTCAACCTGGTGCGAAAAGTAGTTGAAGATCTTAAACGCTATGGAGAAGTTCAGCGGGCATTGATGGGTGTCTCTATCCGCGATCTTGACAGCAAACTGGCTGAAGAAGCAGGCATAGATAACATCAAAGGCGTTTATATTGCAGGAGTAATAGAAGAAGGTGCCGCGGATATAGCCGGCATTCAACCCGGAGATGTAGTGCTCAATATAGACAATACCGATGTTAACAGTCCTTCTGAATTGCTGGAAGTTTTAGGAAAGAAACGACCCGGTGATAAGGTAGCTGTTGGGGTTAACCGTAAGGGGAAAGAAAAATCCTTTCGGGTAACACTGAAAAATGAACAAGGAACCACCGGAATTGTTAAGAAGAAAGAAGATGTGCAACAAGCCATACTGGGGGCAGAATTCAAACAGCCCGACAAAAACTTGCTGTCGAAATTGGGGATCCGCAACGGCATAGAAGTTAAAAAAACGGGCAAAGGAAAACTGGCAAGTGCCGGTGTGAAAGAAGGATTTATCATTACCCATATCGACCGAACCGCTATCAGTTCCGTCAGTGACCTGGAAAAAGTCATTGAAAGCAAATCAGGCGGTATATTGATTGAAGGCATATACCCCAGTGGCGTAAGAGCCTACTACGGTTTGGGTCTGTAGAAACTATTGATAAAATGTTTATAATTCGCACAAAGATTATTTTGAAAATTGCTGTATAAGCCGTATCTTTGTGCGAACTTTTTATTTTTCTTATTTCGCTGATATTCAAGCGATTATAATTTTGGGGGTTTCGCATGAGACAATTAAAAATTACTAAATCGATCACCAACAGGGAAACTGCTTCATTAGACAAGTATCTCCAGGAGATCGGTAAAGAGGAGTTGATTACCGCTGATGAAGAAGTGCAATTGGCACAACGTATCAAACAGGGTGATCAGCGTGCACTGGAAAAGCTTACCAGGGCTAACCTTCGATTTGTTGTTTCTGTTGCCAAGCAATATCAGAATCAGGGACTAAGCCTTCCTGACCTAATCAATGAAGGAAACCTTGGTTTGATTAAGGCAGCAAAACGCTTCGACGAAACCCGTGGATTTAAATTTATCTCCTATGCAGTGTGGTGGATACGTCAGTCAATCCTACAGGCTTTGGCTGAACAGTCCCGTATTGTCAGGCTACCCCTGAACCAGGTAGGTTCTATCAACAAAATTTCCAAAGAAGCCTCAAAACTGGAACAACGTTACGAAAGACCACCTTCTGCTGATGAGATAGCCGATTCGCTGGAAGTGCCTGAGCACAAGATCGCTGATGTTCTTAAGATCTCCACGCGCTATGTATCTATGGATGCTCCCCTTGCACAGGACGAAGATTCCAAGTTTCTGGACGTCTACGTGAACGACGATGCACCTAATACCGACGACGGACTGATCAAAGAATCCCTTGCCAGGGAAATACAGCGTTCACTCGCTACACTTACTGAAAAAGAAAGAGATGTGATCAACCTTTACTATGGTATCGGTATGAATCACGGTCTGACATTGGAAGAAATCGGAGCCAAATTTGATCTTACACGGGAAAGAGTGCGACAAATCAAGGAAAAAGCTATCAGAAGATTAAAACATACCTCACGGAGTAAGCTGCTTAAGGCGTATTTAGGTCAATAGTCATCAGATATGACATTTAATCCAAGGCTGTTCAGGTTTTATGGACAGCCTTTTTTTATTCCATTGCTAAAATGTTGAATTGCTAATACATGTATTTCTACTGTCAGCCTCCGGTATTCCCTATGTAACCCTGGAATTTGAACCCTGACAACATTGAACCAGCCATACGGTTGTACAAATTTGCTTCAATCCGTGAACACATGAACACCCAAACACACATACACTTGAACAGCTCAAGATTTTTGCTTAAATTTGTAATCATCCCGAATAAAAAAACCATTTATATAAAATGTTATGAAAAAAGAGAAAAGCATTGAATTATTAAACAAGGCAGTAACAGACGAACTCATGGCCGTACATCAGTATATGTACTTTCATTTTCATTGCGATGACCAGGGCTATGACCTGCTGGCAAACCTGTTCAAAAAAACTGCTATTGAAGAGATGATGCACATCGAAATGATAGCCGAAAGAATTCTGTTTTTAGGCGGAGAAGTTGAATTAAAAGCATCAGCGGATGTAGAAAAAATCCAGGATGTAAAAAAAATGCTGAGTAGGGCAACAGAACTGGAAGAGCAAAGCATCACCGATTATAACAACTGGGCTCTGGAATGCTCGCAAAATGCAGATTCTGCGTCAAAGAGATTATTCGAATCACTGGTAGATGATGAAGAGAGGCATTTCGACCAATACGATGACGAAGTAGAAAACATGAAAAAATACGGCGAGAACTACTTGGTACTGCAATCAATAGAAAGAAGTAAAAATATTGGTGGCGGTGGCGGTGCTGAACAATAAAAAGCATGCAAACTATATTAGGTTCAGGGGGGGGGCTATTGGCAGGGAATTAGCCATAGCCCTTACAGGGACAGGCAGGCAATCAGGGGCAATTGACACGTGCCTAATACTTCAACCATTTCCACAATTCCCTGTAGGTCACTTTCTTTCCATACATCAAAATGCCTGTGCGATATATCTTTCCTGCCATCCAGGTTGTCAAAATGAATGCACCCACCAACAAAGCGCCAGATAAGTAAACCTGCCATGCCGGAATGCCAAAAGGAATACGTATCATCATCACAACAGGGGATGTCAATGGTATCATGGAAAACCAAAAGCTAACCGGACCATCTGGGTTCATAATGATGAACTGGGCCATAACAATAGCCAGAATGAGCGGCATGGATACTGGCAGCATGAATTGCTGGGTATCAGTTTCGTTATCTACAGCTGAACCGATAGCTGCAAATAAACCACTATACATCAGGTACCCAAAAATAAAGAAAAATAAAAAGGACAACAGTATCTCACGGAAATCATACGTGCCAACTGCATTAAAAATTTTGTTGATGGTCTTACTGTCGGCCTGTACATTTTGATTATGTTTAGATATCTGTTCCTGGTTCATGATTTTATTTTCCCCAAGATAAGTTTGCTCCTGGCTCTGCATCTGGAACTTGTCTGGAAAGGCAAACTGGAAAGCCATGATGATGGAAAAAGTCAAAACAACCCAAAGCAAAAACTGGGTTAATCCAACAAGGGCTATTCCGATGATCTTTCCCATCATAAGTTGGAAGGGTTTTACCGAACTCACAATGATTTCAACAATGCGGTTGGTCTTCTCCTCAATAACCCCCCTCATTACCTGAGAGCCATAAAGAAAAATAAAGAAATAGATCAACAATCCGCCAATAAATCCCAGAGCCATACTAATCTCAGTAAAACTCTCTTTTTCTTGTCCGCTTTCATCAAGTTTATAGGAAGTAAGATTCACTTCAGATCTGATCGAATCCAGAATATTCTTATCCACACCGTTTGCTTCCAGTTTCAGGCTTTCAATCTCCTTTCGCATCAGATTTTCGACATGCGATTTCACCTGTATTCCCGGTTCTCTCTGCGAATAAAGTTCTGCCACATTGGGAATATTCATATGTGTTCCCGGAATATACAATATCACCTCGTTCTCCCCTATGGTTTTCTTGGCTGTTTCCAGGTCCATATCAATGACTTCAAAGGTCATATTATCCTTGTCGGTGAAACTATACTGAAAGAAACCACTTTCATCAATAATCTTTATTGTTTTCTCCTCATCCGACATTTGTGCAAGAAAAACCGGAACAATAAATATGGCTGCCATTAAAATCGGGCCCAATATCGTCATGATGATAAATGTTCTCTTCTTGACCCGGGTTAAATATTCTCTTTTTATGATAAGCAATATTTTATTCATAGGACTGCATTGCTTAGTTTAGTTTTGCTTCGTTGACTTTGCGGATGAATATCTCATTCATTCCGGGAATGATTTCATTGAAGGAATGTAAATGAACCTTGGGCAATAATTCTCTAATCATCTCATTCATTTGCTGGTCAGCTGGAATCTGAACCTGTGAATATTGATAATAATCATCCGAATGTTCTTTAAGCACATTGTAAGGTTCTGACAATAGCGGTTTGAGGCTATCATAGCGTCCGGTGTATCCTACCTCATACACATTAGACTTGTACATTTGTTTGATTTCAGAAACTTTACCTTCAAGGATCTTCTCAGATTTATTGATGAGGGCAATGTGATCGCATAGCTCCTCCACCGAAGCCATATTATGTGTAGAAAAAATTATGGTAGCCCCCTGATCTCTCAGCCTGAGTATTTCTTCCTTTACGATATTCACATTAATGGGATCAAAGCCGCTAAAAGGCTCATCAAAGATAAGCAGCTTAGGATTATGTACGATAGTAATAATAAATTGTATCTTTTGCTGCATACCCTTCGACAGTTCTTCCACCTTTTTATTCCACCAGGTCTGAATTTCAAACTTTTCAAACCAATACTTCAGTTTATTCAGTGCTTCTTTTGAGGAGAGTCCTTTGAGCTGTGCTAAATACATGGACTGTTCCCCGACTTTCATCTTTTTATACAATCCCCTTTCTTCCGGAAGATATCCTATTTGGCTTATATGTTTAGGTTTTAATCGTTCACCATTAATAAGCACCTCTCCTTCATCAGGACCGGTTATTTGATTAATAATACGAATTAGTGTTGTTTTACCGGCTCCATTTGGCCCAAGCAGCCCAAAAATACTTTTTTCCGGCACCAGTATACTTACACCGCTAAGTGCTGTATGGTCCCTGAATTTTTTAGTAACATTCCTTGTTTCTAAAAGCATACAGATTTATTTATGACTGAAAGAATTCTTTCATTTTATCGAAGAAGTTTTTATCTCTCTTTCCTGGGTTTGGCTGAAAGTTGGCAGATTCTTTTAATTTCTCCAGAAGTTTTTCCTCATCGCTGTTAAGTTTTTGGGGTGTCCACACATTGATATTGATCAATTGATCTCCTTTTCCATACCCATTCACATCGGGTAATCCTTTCCCTTTCAGCCTAAAAATTTTACCGGCCTGGGTGCCTGCCGGTACTTTTATCCTGGCTTTTCCGTCAACGGTTGGCACTTCTATGGAAGTACCCATGGATGCATCCGGAAAGCTGATATAATGCTCATACAACAGGTTAACCCCATCGCGATGCAGGTTTTCATGAGGAATTTCTTCAATCAGAACAATCAGATCACCCGGTACGCCCCCCCGCGCTGCTGCATTTCCTTTTCCACTCAAAGATAACTGCATGCCTTCACCAACACCAGCCGGAATATTTATTTTAATAACTTCTTCACCCCGGACAATGCCATCACCATGACATACAGGACAACGATGTGTGATTACCTGACCTTCTCCACCACAACTCGGGCAGGTAGACGTTGTTTGCATTTGTCCGAGAAAAGTATTTGTAACCTGGGTAACCTGCCCTGCTCCGCGGCATGTACCACAGGTACTATATGATTTTCCCTTCTCGGCACCGGAACCATTACAGGAATCACAGCTTACATATTTATTTACTTTGATCTTCTTCTCAACCCCGCGCGAGATTTCTTCCAGGGTAAGTTTTACTTTGATGCGCAAATTACTGCCTTTGTTTACCCTTCTTCTCCGTCCTCCTCCGGTTCCAAAACCAAAACCACCAAAAGCACCACCAAAATCGCCAAAAATGTCCCCGAATTGGCTAAAAATATCCTCCATGCTCATATTGAAGCCGCCACCACCAGCTGCTCCGCCCAAACCGGCATGTCCGTATTTGTCGTACCTGGATCTCTTATCCTTATTACTCAGAACCTCATAAGCCTCCGCAGCTTCCTTAAATTTTTCCTCTGCCTCTTTATCGTTTGGATTTTTATCAGGATGATATTTTAACGCAAGCTTTCGATAGGCCTTCTTTATTTCTGCTTCCGAAGCATCCCGGCTGATCCCCAAAACGTCATAATAATCTCTCTTACTCATCCCTTAAAGTTTTCTATTTTCAAATTATAAATTTCTAATACCAGGAGCAGGTTTTCACAGATTCTATTATTAGATTGTCATTAGTCAATTATCATTAACAAAAGATTATTGTCCTACAACTACTTTGGCATACCTGATCACTTTGCCATTCAGGAAATATCCTTTTTCAAGCTCGTCAATAATTTGACCTTTCTGTTCGTCAGTTGGGGCGGGAATATTTGTAACAGCTTCATGATGATCCGTATTAAAAACCTCCCCAATGGAAGTCATTTCCTCCAGACCTTTCTGCTGCAGTATATTCCTGAGCTTATTATAAATGAGCTCCATCCCTTCACGTATTGCTTCAATATCTTTCGATTCATCCAGCGATTTTTTGGCCCGTTCACAATCATCAAGCACCGGCAAAAGATCAACGATTACTTCCGCTGAAGCAGTTTTGGCAAATTCAAGGCGTTCTCTGGCTGTTCTCTTTCTGAAATTATCAAATTCAGAATACAATCGAAGGTATTTATCATTTGCTTCGGAAAGCTGAGCTTTCAGTGTTTCAATATCCTTCTCTGTTTTAGCGTCCGATCTTGATTTTCTGTTTTTTTTTGATGCAGCTTTATCTGTATTTTCGTCAACCTTCTTCTCTTTTTTCGTGTTTTTTCCGCTCATTTTATCATTTTGGGAGTGTTGATTCTCATGCTCCTGCTTTTGCTTTTGAGAATTCTCAGGTGTAGTAGTTTCTTTTTTCTTCATATGCGATTTAAAAATTATATCCCGTGCAAAGTAAACAAATTATTTGCCAATTATGGCATAAAGACAAATTGTCAGAAAAGGGCTTCCTGCTAAAATGCAGCATAGTGAAAACAAAGCCACAAAAGTTTGATTATTCTGCTACGATAAATTTTGATGAAAGCAGCACAGTGTCCCTGTCATAAATAGTAAGGAAGTATAGGCCCCGTTTGAGGGGTTCTGTAGAAAAACTGATCACATTTTTTCCTCTTTGCACTTTCTGATCGACAAGCTTTTTCACCTCCCTGCCCTGGATATCAAATACGGAGATTTCAATGTATTTATCTTCAGGAAGGCTAAACTCTACATTCAGAATATCGGCAGAAGGATTTGGAAACATGTGTGCCTCATACTTTTCCGGCACAAATGGATCTTCATCATAGACTGATTTCACTTCAGCGATCCAGGTACCGTTTATTCCCTTTTTAATTTGTCCTCCACCAACTATTATTAGCTTTGCGAAACTACCACTAACCCAAACTGTACCAGCCTCATTGTATTTCCTTTGGCTTCCGGTATAATCCCCCCATCGTTCAACAAATCCGCTGATGAGATGAACCCAATACCCTCCGTATTTAATATGGGTTATCGGAGAATATTCATTGGTTGATTTGAATTGAATTGCGGAAAAGCCTGCATGGGTTTCCGGCGAAGAATGATTAAAAGTAATGATAGACTGATAATCATTAAGACTTTTTCCCGAATAAGAAAGGTTCGGATAGCCAAAATCCCTGACACTATCTCCAATAATTACACCATGAATTTCCGGTGCATTCTCCATGCCTGTAAGTATCCCATGATAAACAGCTGAAAAACCTGTAAGGGTATCAATGGTATTGGACACGAAATGAATCTGCCCATTGTGATAAAAGGCTCCTAAAACCCTGGCATCATTTGTTGCCAGTAAATAACTATTATCTTGCCGTGCATCCGGAGGCATGCCATAGGATTTATCAGATTTCACAGCATCCACGGTAAGAATGGCAGATGCATCGTCCTGTAACCCGGAAATATGAAGCATAAAGATAGTATCATTCTGAATATCAAAATTTCTATTGGAAAGCAAATAAATATCCGGACCGTAAAGGCGCTCCCCCCCTTTTACCGGATGAATATTACGAATGTTGCTGTTATTGTGTTTGATATCATACCATAAACGAGCCCCCAATGCCTGTCCGCTAAATCCGCTATGTTTATCTATTTGCCAGATAATGCTTTGCCGGAAGGAGGTTTGCCAGGAACCACCATATTCCAATATATTTCCAGTAATAAACACCTCATCTTCAGTAAGAGCTATTGCGGGATAATCCGTCCAGCTTGTGTCACTAACCGCATCTCCAGGAAGGGCGTATAGATTCCAGTCTTCCATTGGATTATTGCTTTGAGAAAATCCTACAATGATGTTGGACCGGTTATCGGAACTGGCACCGGCAAGATAAACAATGATAAAACGGTCTTCTTCCGGATCATAGGTTAATTTAGGGTCATACTGATGGGAAGAAATATCATCCAGGGTATCAGAAAAAGCTGAGAGGGAAATAGTCTTCATTAAACTGTCCTGGTTCAGGTCATAAAAATATATATTGGTATTTATGGCTGAAATCAGGAAATTATCATTGGAAATCGCCAGGGTGTTGTCATTAGGAACACTGTAGGCATATTCATTGCCTTCAAATTGAGTTAAGATACTAACTGTATCAGCATCAAACGACACACTGCCGGTATCAAGATCCTGCAAATCCCTGACCGGAAACCTCTTTCGCACTTCTTCTTTTCGTTCCTTCAGGAAAATGCGGTAAAGGTTGTTGTTCTCGACAGGAGATTCCAGATTTTGTATATTTACCTTCCAATCAACACGGATATTATTTATAGTTACCTTTGTAGCAGGCTCAAGGGTGTAATTCTTTGTTTTATAGCTGGTATTTTCATATTGAGCAAAAGAAAATACAGTTATTATAAAGGAGAATAAAAAGAGTGTAAACTTTCGAACCATAAATTATTTCGTTGATATATTATCCTACATATATACAAAATTACTAAATTTATCGCTATCAGCGGATTTAAAAAAACAGCTATTATGAGAAAAAAACTTATCCTGATATTCGCACCCCTTCTTATGTTATTATCAGCCTGTACTACAAAACAGGAATTCAAAACCTTAAGCAATTTAATAGAATACGACACACGCATCAAAACACCTGACCCACAACTCGACTGGTGGATCATGAACCTTGAAGGTCCGAAACGGGAAGAATTCATCAACACATTGATTGAACACATAGAGAAGGGTATATTAACATCTTATGACCAGGAAATGAAGAAAATTAACTTCGCGGAATTACGTGAAAAACTGGTTTATTATGATACCCTTACTTTCCTGGAAGAGGGCACGGATTCATTAACCAAAACATTGGTTAAACATCAATTGGAAGACTTCAACACCCTGTTTTTCAGGGAATCGTGGACGTATAATCCTGAATCGATGCTTATTCAAAAAGATATTCATGCTTATGGTTTGGGTGAAACAAATACAAACAGCTTGGTACTTAACAATCCATTATTCTGGGTTATCCCCGACTCTGCAACAGCATTTAACAAAAAAAACAAATCTGAGGTAACATCGAAAATTGTTTATGATGTTATCATTCAAAACAAGGAAGATGATGCAAGCTGGTTTAAAAATAATATTGAAAAATCAAGCCGTATAAACTATTGCTCAAAACTCCTTGATAAAGTAAAAAACAAAGATTTGAAGGCATATGATATTCTCACCCTGAATGAGATCCCGCATAAAAAAATCATGGATATTCTGGAGCGTACGGATTCTATTATGCAACAAAAGGTAGAACCGCCTTATGAATGGGTTACAAATGTTGTGACTACCAAGGTTGAACCAGAAAATATAGTAAAGATCCGTTTCATGGAATCCTGGTACCTGGATAAAAAAAGTATGCAGTTTCAAAAAATGATACATGCCATTGCACCATTGCAGGAGAAGTATTCTGAAAGTGGTCAGTTTCGAGGATACCAACCCTTATTCTGGATTTTTTTTGATACTGCATTCATCAACAAATAAATCCTTGTTTCATGAGAATCTTTTCTGAAGAAATTGAACACTACGCAAAAGACCACACCAATCCTGAATCTGCTGTCCTTAAAGAGATCAACAGGGAAACCCACATAAAAATGCTTCATTCGCGCATGCTTGCCGGTCATATGCAGGGGAAACTTTTACAAATGATCAGTTGGATGATTCGTCCCAAAAATGTTCTGGAAATTGGCACCTTTACAGCATATTCAGCTATTTGCCTGGCTGAGGGCCTGGATGAAAAAGGGAAAGTACATACTATAGACCATAATCCAGAATATCAGGACATCATTCTGGATAATATCCGCAAAGCAGGATTAACTGAGAAGATCCTATTTCATTGCGGGAAAGCAATAAACATCATAAACCAAATTGAAGGCAATTTTGATCTGGTTTACATTGATGCAGATAAAGAAAATTATGTAAGCTACTACGAAATGCTGCTGCCCCGTGTGGAGAAGAACGGGTTTATTCTTGCTGATAATGTATTATGGGATGGAAAAGTATTACCGGATGTGCCCGAAACAAGCGACGCTGAAACAGCCGGAATAATTGCCTTCAATGAACATATAAAAAAAGACAACAGAATAGATAATATCCTGTTGCCTTTTAGAGACGGCTTGATGCTTATGAGAAAGTTATAAGTGTGAAAAAAGTTTAAAAAAGTGTTTTGATATTCTGTATCCTAAATTGTTTGTAATTTGCCACTTTTTCTGACTGTATACTCACATATTCAATGTAGCTTCGTTCCGGACCGCGAATACAGCTGGTAACAAATTTGTTTAAGTTTCCGTTTCTTCCTTCAGCCTTTATCATTATACTTCCATCTTTTTGGTATTCAACAAATCCATTAACACCATACTTCTCAGCCATATCAAGAGAAAATACACTGAATCCACTACCTTTCAGTTTTCCTGAAATAAGCATTGTAATACATTTCATCGGTTAGAGAGTTTAGTTTAGTAAATTATTTCACAGTTCTTTAGAGTAAAACGAGTTTATCCGATTTAAGATTGCCTTTTTTATAAGTTTGGTGTAGAATCAAAGAACAATTTCAATGTATCAAGATTACATCAAATGAATTTTAAACCCAAAATTTTGTGATCAACGAAAAAAATATAGGGATAAACGACACGATAAGAACAAGTAAAATGAACAGCAATCACAAGGAGTGGTTTCATGAGAACAGGAAAACCTATGAGGTGGCAAGAATGATTCATCTGGAATTAATGGAATCCTTGTCTGCCAGAATTCAGCAATTCGACAAAGAAATCATCGGACTGAACATCAAGAACTGTATTTTTCGAATAAACCGTGATATTCGGTTTTCAAAAGACAAGAGCCCCTATAAAACGCATTTTGGCGGATTCATTGCAAAAGATGGCACAAAAAGCCAATTTGCCGGTTATTACCTTCATATAGAGCCAGGGGCTTCATTTCTTGGCGGAGGTGTTTATATGCCTGCGGCAGATAAACTGAAAGCCATCAGGCAGGAAATCTATTATCATGCTGATGAATTCAAGCAAATTCTTTCAAAAGAAAATCTCCTGGATTATTTTGGGGAACTGGAAGAAGTGGAGAAACTGAAAACAGCCCCCAAGGGTTTCCCAAAAGATTTTGCAGACATTGATCTCTTAAGACATAAACATTATGTAGTTGGCCGCAATTTAAGCGATACAGAAATAACCGCAGATGGTTTTATGGAAGAAGCCCTGAAAGGATTTAAGATCATGTTTCCATTTAACAGCTTTCTAAATCGTGGCATCAGCATGGTTTAAAATTTGTTATTTACTATTTTCTATTCATTAACAGTAAGGTTTTCTAATTCAGGTATCGATTAAAGGCTGTTAATAAGTCCTTTTATTGCAAATCCATGAAATCCTCTTTCTTGCTTACCTTTGCAATAAGAGCAATCGGAAAACCCCTGAGAGAATGGAAAATAAAATCAGCGAAATGCCTGCCACATTTGAGATAGCTAAAGAAATTGGTTTATTGGAAGAGGAATTTGAGAAGATCAAAAAGATCTTAGGACGCACACCCAATTACACAGAAATGAGTATTTACGCTGTAATGTGGTCGGAGCATGCCTCTTATAAAAATTCGATTAAATGGCTTAAAACACTACCCCGCAAAGGTGATCAGCTCCTGGTTGAAGCTGGTGAAGAAAATGCCGGATTGGTAGACCTTGGTGGAGATCTGGCATGTGCATTTAAGATAGAAAGCCATAACCATCCCTGCGCCGTAGAACCATACCAGGGAGCTGCAACAGGAGTTGGCGGAATTAACAGGGATATATTTACGATGGGTGCCCGCCCAATAGCCCAGCTCAACTCTCTTCGGTTTGGG
Source organism: uncultured Lentimicrobiaceae bacterium (assembly GCA_964654725.1). Taxonomy (GTDB): domain Bacteria; phylum Bacteroidota; class Bacteroidia; order Bacteroidales; family CAZZLL01; genus CAZZLL01. The sequence continues at coordinate 73,169 of CAZZLL010000011.1, forward strand.
AAACTGGAACTGGACCGCACGCAGTGGCATATAAAAGGGGTTGTTAAAGGGATTGGCGACTACGGTAATGCCTTTGGGGTGCCTGTTGTTAGCGGCGAAGTATATTTCGATGAGTGCTATAATACCAATCCACTGGTAAATGCCATGTCTGTTGGCTTGGTAAAAAAGGGCCTCACCGTTAGTGCCATATCTAAAGGAGTAGGAAACCCAGTATATATTGTTGGTTCCCTTACAGGCAAAGATGGCATTCACGGAGCCACCTTTGCATCTGCTGATATCACTGAAAACAGTGCCAACGATATTCCATCTGTCCAGGTCGGAGATCCTTTCCAGGAGAAACTTTTACTGGAAGCAAGTTTGGAAGTTATTAAAACCGGCTGCATTATAGGCATGCAGGATATGGGTGCTGCAGGGATTATCTGCTCAACTTCCGAAATGTCAGAAAAAGGCAGCCATGGTATGCGCATACATCTGGATAAAGTGCCCCTGCGGCAACAAAACATGGAAGCCTTTGAAATCCTGCTGAGTGAATCACAGGAACGCATGCTTATGGTTGTGGAAAAAGGAAAAGAAAAAGAAGCCGAAGAAATTTTCAATAAATGGGATATTCCCTTTGCTATTATTGGAGAAGTTACCAAAGGAGACAAACTGGAATTCCTGGTTGATGATAAACCGCTTGCTGAAGTCCCTGCACCAAGCCTGGTGCTTGGTGGCGGAGCTCCTGTCTACGACAGAGAATACAAAGAACCCGCTTATTATAAAAAAACCAAAGAATTCTCCATAACGGATATAGAGGAACCGGAAGATCTGCGAGAAGTAGCCTGGAGCATGCTAAAGAGCCACAATATTGCTTCCAGAAAATGGGTGTATGAACAATACGACAGCATGGTCGGCACAAAGAATATGTCAACAAACTTTCCTTCCGATGCAGGTATTGTTAACCTCAAAGGAAGCGATAAAAGCCTGGTATGTACCGTTGATTGTAATTCTCGATATGTTCATGCTGATCCCGAAACCGGCACCCAGATAGCTGTGGCTGAAGCTGCCCGCAACATCGTGTGCAGCGGAGGAAAACCACTGGCCATAACCAATTGCCTGAATTTTGGAAATCCCTATAACCCGGAAGTATACTGGCAATTTGTGGGTGCCATTAAAGGCATGTCAAAAGCCTGCAAAAAGTTTAACACCCCTGTCACCGGCGGGAATGTTAGCTTTTACAACCAGACAAGTATCGGTGAGAGAACAGAGCCGGTATTTCCAACCCCAACCATTGGCATGATCGGAATAGCTCCCAAAGATAAAATCATGTCGCTGACTTTCAGAAATAAAGGAGATGTTATTTTTCTGATTGGTGAATCCAAAGAAGACATCAATTCCTCAGAATACCTGTACCATTATCATAATGTCAAACTCTCACCGCCTCCAACTTTTGATCTGGAAGAAGAATACAAAGTACAGGCAGCTGTAGCTAACCTTATTAATAAAAAACTTGTTGTTTCTGCACATGATGTTTCTGAAGGAGGTATATTTATTTGTCTTATTGAATCATGCATTGAAAATGAGCTGGGATTTGACATCCTTACGGAAAGTGAAGTACGTCCGGATGCTTACCTGCTGGGGGAATCTCAAAGTCGGATCATCGTGTCTGTAAATCCTAAACAGGAAAATGAATTCATAGATACTATGATAGAAAGCAGAGTCCCATTTTCTTTAATTGGCCATGTAACTAAAGGTCACCTTCGGGTAGATGATGAAGATTTTGGGAAAATTGCGGATGCAAAACGTTTTTATGAGAATACCCTGGAAGAAATATTGAAATAAGAGATTCCTGTGAAATAAGGCTGTAAGTAAAGGGCATGACCAACATTTACGGTTTTATTAATAAAAAAGAGGCTGTCTCCTCAGGTGTGAGACAGCCTCTTTATTTAATTCCTTTCGGATTTAGTGGATGATGATCTCCTTCACAAATACTTCATCTTCGTTCATTAGCTTAATATAATAAACGCCTCTTGATTGATTTGAAAGGTTGATCTCTTTGTTATAACCATCATGTATTCCGCTCAGTGTTTCATGATAAACCATTCTTCCCTGCATATCATAGATAGACATTTCCATTTCTTTATTCATACCATAAATATTGATATTAAATAAACCTGAGGATGGGTTCGGATATACTTCCACTCCGGCATTTGCATCATTCTCACCAATGCCTGCACAATATGCGAACGTTACCAAAATGGTATCACTTTCCATACATCCAAGATCATCGGTCACATCCACATAGTATGTATAGGGACCAAACGACATTGTATCCACATAGTGCAACAAGATAATAGAATTCGTATCTCCGGTATTCCAGTGATATTGAGCAAATCCGGCACCTGCATTCAGGAAGGTGTAATCCCACTCACAAATAGTGAAATCAGGACCAAGATCAATATTCATAGCCGGATTCACGAAGATCCAAGCAGCAGCATCATCTGAACAACCGTATTCATTAGTAACAGTAACGGTGTATTGTTTGCTGGCTACCGGGCAATCAATCATGTTTGCTACAGTATCGCCGTTGCTCCACATGTATGTCAACCCACCGCTTGCAAAGAGTGTATCACAAGTACCCGGGCATATAAGTTTATCATTCCCGGCATTAGCAGTAGGACTAGGATGTGTATTCAATACAATATTATCAGATCCTGTACATCCGTTTTGATCGGTAACTGTTACTGAATAAGTAGAACCTGAATAAGGCTGTACGGTAATATCCTGTGTAACGGCGTATGTATTCCAGAAATACGTATATGATTGTGTGCAATTCACAGAATGAGAACCAAGATACATAAAAGTATTCTGAGGATAAACCACCCATTCAGATGAAGCTGTATCAACACCTGCAGCAGCGTACCAGTCGGTAGAGGGCTTGCAGACAGACATTTTTCTAACGAGAGTATGGTCTTTGGTTGCATTGTTAGTGCCTGCAACATCCCAACCTGAACCTGGGTCGGGGGATGGTTCTCCGATAATATCAACGATAGCCCAGGTATTTCCGCCATCATTTGACTTTTCTATAGCCCTGGCATCATCTCCATTATGGATAACTACACTGGGGTAAGGAAGAACCTCATCGGCATTATTCGGGTGGAATAATGTGGTATCAATACTGGCATTCACAATAACCCAAACATCACCCGGGGCAAGAGTTGCACCAGTTGGGAAATAGTGATAATATTGCCATCCGCCACCATTTGTTGACTGAGCAATACGATAGTTATCAAGTTGCACAGCAGCAGAAGTAGGATTATAAATCTCAATCGCCTTGTTGTTACTACTTCCTTCAATATATTCAGAAAAGAACAGATCCGTGAGTGATGGAGAAAGAGTCATCATGGTTCCTGCACAAATAGTATCATCAGCTCCCAGATCTACCACAAATGCTGCATTCACATTCACTGTAACATCGTCAGTTGCTGTGCATGAATTAGCATCAGTAACTGTAACAGTATACGTAGTTGTAGTAGTTGGGCAAACATTGATCGTACTTGTGGTTGCACCTGTACTCCACAAATAGGCAGTACCACCTGTTGCAGTAAGGTCGGCACAAATTCCCGGACAAATATTTACATCAGCACCGGCATCAGCAGTTGGTAGAGGATAAACATCAACCATTACATCATCGGTTGCTGAACAACCATTAAGATCTGTAACAGTAACAATGTATGTCGTTTGAGATGTTGGGCATACGGTAATCGGGCTTCCTGTTGAACCATCGCTCCATACATAACTTACACCACCTGTAGCTGATAAGTTAGCACAACTACCATAACAAATATTCATATTGGTTCCTGCATTTACAATAGGAGCAGGATTCAGCGTAACCACAATGGTATCGCTACCAGTATTTCCACTGCCATCAGTAACTGTTACAATATAGGTTCCCGCGCTGGTAACCACGAGGGTTTGAGCGGTAGAATTATCTGACCAGAGGTAAGATGAATATCCTGAACCCGGATCCAGTGTAAGGGAAGCACCCTGACAAATAGCTGTATCCGGACCCAGATCAACCACAATGTTTACCAGTGAATCGATAAGAACAATATCATCAATTGCGATATCTCCATCATAACTTGTTCCTCTTTGAGCCCTGAACCTGAAATTACTCATGGTAGAATAATTACTCAGGTCGATATCTGCCTGCAACCATGGATCTGTCTGGAGGGTTTGTTGTTCTCCTGCAAGATAGAACACATTTATCCAGCTATTGTTAACATTAATATCCACAAAAAGCGTATCAATTGTAGAACCATGCATGTGATACCAAAAGTTCAGGTGAGGAATACTATATCCGCTGATATCAAGACATGGACTGATAAACTCGGCTGTTGCACCTGTTAAACCACTGGAAGCTTCAGTATACAAATACATACCGGATACGTCGCCATAAGTATGGTCAATAGTAGGACCAGTTAAGCTTGATGAGGTTCCACCGTTATCAGCAGTCCAATAATAGGTGCTACTGTAGTTTGTTGACCATCCATTGGGGAAACCATCTGTGGATCCGCCGGAGAAGGCTTCAAAATCTTCCACAAAGGGAGAGAAAGTAACCAATTCATTGTAAACGGTTGCGAAAATGGAGTCATTTCCTGCATATTGATCACCGGGCAAGCCTACTACAGCACCGCATTCATACGCACCGTAAACAGATAGATCAACGGTATTACTAAATGTATAAGTAATGGTATCTCCCGGAAGGATAGTTTGGGAAATTGTATCAATATATACCGTTATTCCTCCATCAACAGAGAATCCTGCCAGGAAAAAGTTTTGAGACACCAGGCCGGCATTCTTAATCTTCACAGTAACATACTCACTGCTTGTTAAGGCACATCCACTCTGTGGAGAAACCCATTCTATCATCGCCAGGTCATTATTTATGGGAGAATATTCATCTGCACCTATATCCGGTACTGTGGAACTTCTCAGGTCTCCGTCAATATCATCTGTAATACCTACAATAGGGCTACCCATATTGTTCATAGATGGATTGAAAGTATGCAAGTCTGTATTGCTTACAAAAGTAGGATCGATGGATACAGAATTTGCATCCATCATAGAGGCTGTTTGTAATGCGGTTAAACTGCTTTGGGAACCACTCCAGTAAGCAAAGTTACTTCCTGTTGTATAAAAGTTATTGTAATCAGAAGCACTGATATTTGCCGGTGTATTCACATAGAGTGAATATCCGTCAGCTTTATTGGCGAAAATATTGTTCTTTAATTGAATATCATTAGCAGATGAACTTGTACTACCATAATGATATAGAGCCCTTGAGCTGGTGGAACCGGTACTCAAACTAATAGAATTGTAGTAATAGTGTTGATTATAGGAGTAATAATTGTATACACCATAATTTGTACTTGTGCTAGTACCGGAGATCGATACGAAGTTATTTGCTATTAATCCCGGATTGCTGGCTGTTCCGTCACAATAATACAAACGCATACCATAGTTTGTACTGCTGGCATTGAGTTCGATATTGTTTTTGGTGACTTCGAGGGCATTATCACAATAATACAAATACATGGCATAAACATAACCTGAAGAGGAGGAGTTTTTCAGATAGTTCATAGTAACCAGCGGAGAATCATTGTAATAAAGGTACGTACCATAATAATAGAAATCCATTATGTTATTATTTTCAATAACATTGCCCATAAGGTATGAACTTGAAGAACCATTCAGGCGAATACCATAATATCCACCACTGATATTATTGTCCATGATTGTAAGATAATTGGCTGTATTACCACCTGTAGAATAGGATGAAGCACTTGCAGAAGCAATAATACCATTGAAATAGCTGGAAGTATTTGTACCTGCATCAATGTAGCAGTTCTTAATTGTATTGCTGTCGGCAACGTTCATAAGGTGGAAACAGTGGCCATACGTGGCTGTTCCGTCAACCATGACTTTCAGACTGTCGAAGGTGACATGTTTAGCACCGTCAAGCATTATGATATGTCTTGCTGAAGAATTGACAGGAGCAAAAGTTATTACTGTATTCGTTCCCTGTCCTTTAAAAACAATGTTGTTTGTTGCCGATACTCCAGCGACATTACCCAGATATAGCTGTTCTGTATAGGTACCTGCAGCAATATTAAAGGTTACCGGGCCTGAAACCCCGCAGCTATTCAAAGCTGTAACTGCATCTCCGATAGTTGTAAAATCAGGTGAAGTACCACCTACAGTATAATTACCAGTGAGCGGGTTGCAAGCAATGATCTGGATACCGGCGAGGGTATCGTTGCTGGTATTTTGATCTGTAGTCAGAGCAACCCTGGCACCAATATCATAGAAGCCGGAAACCAGCATGGAAGCAGTTGCTGTAAAAGTATAAGTTGTTGTATCACCAGCAGCTGTGGGCCCCGAAACGGTTTCCGGGCCTACCCAGCTTGTTCCGCCGTTGATGGTATAATAAACCGGATAGTTACTTTGTGATTGTGTTCCCAGGTTTTTCACCTTAATGGTGAAAGGAATGCTCGAGCCCAGATTCTGGCCATTAAGCGGTGATGTAATATCTATAACCGACAGGTCGTTGGCTACCGGTTCATAGATATAAATATCATCGAGACTCATATCTGAGTAGTAAGAACTTCCGGCAATACCAACGAATCGAATCTTGTTTGCGGCCGGGTTAATAGAAACAACAGCTTCTGACCAGGCATCTGATCCGCTGGAATGTTGCTGCCCGGTTTTTGTCCAACCTGTGGTAACCCACACATTATTTATAAGCTGGTCTACTGTAAGAGAACCCATAGTAGATCCATACATATGATACCAAAATTTCAGGGTAATTCCATTAGCACTGCCAAAGTCCATGCAGGGCCCTTCCAGGATAGAAGTATCACCAGTTGAAGAAGGGGAAGAAGTCTCCATAAACATATAAGTACCCCCTGCTTGCCCATATAATGTATGATCGTAGAAAGGGCCAGTGCTGGATGAGTTTTCATTTGTGCCTGTAGCATCTTCCACCTCCCACCTGGGGTTAGAGCTGGTAGAAACTGTCCAGCCACCAGGTAAGGACTGACTGAAACCAGGAGACCAGGTCTCAAAATTTTGAGAATACGGGAAAGTATTCACTACATTATTTTCAACAACGATATTTTTCAATGTGTCGTTAAAGGGGACTGTATCACAAGTGAGCGCAACAGCAGCTTCACAATTGTATGCCCCACCAACAGAAAAGTTCGCTGTGTTTGTAAAGGTATACGTTAAGGTATCTCCTGAGTTCAGTGTACCTGAGTATGTTTCAGGAGTTATGTATGTTGTACCACCATCAATAGAATAAGATAATGCAAAATTACTTTGTGCTGCCGTTCCCCAATTTTTAACCTTAACAGTTACAGGGGTTGTTGATGTTAAAGGAGTACATCCCGTAGAGGTAACCGGGGCTACCCACTCAATAATGCCTAGGTCACAACTTGGCTGAGCACCGGTAATCACAGTCAGACGCATATTCGGACGTTGTAAATAAGTTGTAGCAGAGCCTCCGGTAGTACAAACACCACCGCCATCAGAGTGATAATCCAGGGTTGAAACATAGCTGGTAGAACTTTGATTCATCACCGCATTGGTAGTATAATTGGAACCACCACTATAATTATCAAAACAGGTTTCTATAACAATATTACTTGAACCATTCCATGTAAAAGGAACCGAAAAGGTATGCGTATTCCATCCGCTTACTGTTGCATAAGATGAATTACTGTATACTGTTGTAAGACCGGTTTCCCAATTACTCAGAGCGGTTGAACTTGTTGTACCTATCTTAATTTCCAGGTTTACCAAGGCCTGCCCTGCAGGTGATACAACATCAAAAGCAAGGGATGTAATATTTCCGGCACCTCCACCTGCTGATAAAATCTCTGATGCGGGAATCAGAAATTGCTCCTTCACACCTGTCCAGTATTGTCCATAAGGACATGGATAAGAATAAGTTGTATTTTGTGTTGTGCCAGTGCCAATTGTAATTACTGTTTGTGCGCTGATATTTACCAGCATACCAAACATGGCAAGGATAAAAACCGTGAGGAATCTTTTCTTTCTAGAAAATAGATTTGATGCCATAATATAAGTTTTAGTTAATAAAATAATTTACTATGTGTTATGCTAAAAACAAATTTAGTTTAAGAATCAATAAATACAAACAAATTTAAAGATTTTCGCATTAAATACAAATTCCTGAAAAAAGAAAAAGGCATCCTTTAAAAAAATATTGGATGCCATTAAGGATTATTCGCAAAAAAAATGAGCTATTATTCCAAAGAGCCAATAAATCTCTCAGCCTCAATGGCTGCCATACAGCCGGTACCAGCAGCTGTTACAGCCTGACGGTATACATGGTCTTGCACATCACCACAGGCGTAAACACCTTTAACATTTGTGGCTGTGGAATCGGGTTTTGTTATCAGATAGCCATTATCATCCATATCCAGCTTTCCTTTAAAAAGCTCAGAATTTGGTGTATGTCCGATAGCAACAAAGAAACCGGTTACATCCAACTTTTTCTCTTCTGCTGTATTCACATCTTTTACAATTACACCGTTTACTCCTTTATCATCACCTACAATTTCCTTTGGGACATGACTCCAGACCATTTCGATATTATCAGTTTTATATACACGGCTCTGCATAGCTTTTGATGCCCTCAATTCATCCCTGCGATGAATCAGATACACCTTTTTACATAGTTTAGCAAGATAAGTGGCTTCCTCAGCAGCAGTATCTCCTCCGCCAACAACAGCCACATCTTGTCCGCGATAAAAGTAACCATCACAGGTAGCACATGCAGAAACCCCCATTCCGTTAAATTTCTTCTCCGACTCCAGGCCAAGCCATCGGGCGGAAGCTCCTGTTGCAATAATGAGGGTTTCTGTTAGCAATTCCTTACCGTCATCCGCTTTTACTTTAAAAGGCCGCTCAGATAAATCCACGTCTGTGACAAGCCCCCAGCGAACATCTGTTTCAAAACGTTCTGCCTGCTTTTTAAATTCTTCCATCATTTTCGGCCCATCTATTCCTTCCGGATATCCCGGATAGTTCTCAACTTCTGTAGTAATGGTTAATTGTCCGCCAGGTTGCAAACCCTGATACATAACGGGTTTAAGGTCAGCCCGGGCCGCATATATGGCTGCTGTATATCCTGCCGGACCGGAACCAATAATCAAACACTGGACTTTTTCGATTTCTGCACTCATTTTTTAAAATATTGATTTATAATTATATGATCTGTTGAACTAAACCTCCCTTCCGGTCGGTAGCCTCACCAAATATAAGCATTTA
>CAZZLL010000012.1:0-80958 GCA_964654725.1 uncultured Lentimicrobiaceae bacterium
GCACTGATTATCAGGTTTTTAAGGGGGTGCTTTTAAAGAGTGACGAAGTCAGGAGCAGGCCTTACCACTCAATGTCTTTTCTTACCACCGGCATAGTCATGCACCTTGCACCACCTCCTCCTCTTGGTAATTCAGAACCAGGTATGGTAACGACACATTTATTATACTCATTGATATGCAATTTATCTGAAATAATATCCTGAGCTTCAATTATCTCAAATCCTGAATTACTTAATTCTTCTATAGTATAGATGTTTCTGTCATAACCGATTAATTTACCGGGTGCCATAGCAAAAAAATTGGCACCACTATGCCATTGTTCCCGCTGCTGTATCCAGGGGTCTGAACTGCCCCCACACAGAATAGGTTTGAAGTCCATCCCCAAATCCTTCAATGCAATCAATATATTCTCCTTTTCCCTGATTTTAGTAACCTGCCCCTTGCTAATGCTAATGTGAACAGTTTGATAGCGATTAGGTTTCAAAATAATAGGCTCATAGACCATACAGATTTCTTTGTCTATAAAAGTAAAAACCATATCCAGGTGAATAAAGGATTCAGGTGTTGCCGGAAGTTCCTGAACAATAATATGCCGTTCATCCTTGTGTGCTTTCAAACGCTCAATTAAATAATCAATGCCATAAGATGATGTCCGTGCACTTTTCCCTACAAGAATAATATTTTCTTTAGCAATCAGTATATCGCCTCCTTCAATTGTGATCTTATCATGAAAGTTTGCAGATTCCTGCGGGTTCACCGTTGCTGTTTTAAAGGATGGATGATAATCAAAAATTGCCTCCATAATAATACTTTCCCTTTCCCTTACCTTACTAGCCATTCGGGCAATCAGAACTTTTTCTCCATATGAAATGGACGCATCCCTCGTAAAAAAGAAATTGTGAAGCGGCCGCAAAGCAAAACGTTGTTTGCTAAGGAATTTTGTCAGATTATCTTTTTTCAGGTCCACCCCTTCTATCAACTGACGCGCAACCTCTCTGTTATCTAATACTTCAAGCTGCCCTTTAACATCACACACACTTTCATTTGAGCAAATTTTACGAAGTAAATCTTCCTTTACCCGTGAGTTGGTCAACACCTCTTCAAGCAATTCCCTTACTTTAAACGTTTTGCATACTTTTCCAAGAACTGCTTCCAGATTCTTATATTCCTTTAAAGCCGATGACAAATTAAGAATATCGCTATATAATGCCCTTTCAGCATTTTCAGGGGTCATGTTTTCGATCTCAGGACCCGGTGTATGAAGGATTACTGCCTCAAGCTCGCCAATCTCAGAATTTACATTGATTTGAACAGGTTTATTCATTCGTTTTTTTTGCAAAAATAAGCACATAAAATGGATTCCGGTCTATATCGGCTAAATTCTGCCCTTCAGTTACTATTATGATATCTTTCATCTTTATTTTTTGTATTTTTACACGCACAATCTAAACAAAAATAATATGGCTGACCTATCAACTAAATTTCTTGGTCTTTCACTAAATAATCCATTAATCATTGCCAGCAGTGGATTAACTGACACACCTGAAAAGATTTCTGAACTTGCAGCTAATGGTGCAGCAGCCGTTGTCCTTAAATCCATTTTCGAAGAAGAAATCACCATGGAATATGATAAGATGATAGAAGATGAGCAAAACAGCCGATATAAAGATGAATACCTTGATTATTTTGATTACAGAATAAAAGAAGAAAACCTCAATAAACACCTGAATTTATTAAAAGAAGCAAAAAAAGCTGTTGATATACCAATCATTGCCAGTATCAATTGCAAATCCGCCCATGAATGGACGTATTTTGCAAAGAAATTTGAAGAATTCGGAGCAGACGCCCTGGAGTTAAACATTGCATTGCTACCAACGGATCTTTCAAAATCTCACACTGAATATGAGCAGGTATATTTTGATACCATCAACCAAATCCAGAAGAAAATAAATATCCCCGTATCGCTGAAGATAAGTCCTTATGCTGCCAACCTGGCCCAGTTTATTCAAAAACTCTCAAAGTCTGGTATCAATGGGCTGGTTCTCTTTAATCGTTTTTATAATCCGGATATAGACCTGGACAAACTCAGCATCACATCATCAAATATATTTTCTGCTCCTCATGATTTCACCATTCCGCTACGCTGGGTTGCAATGATGTCAAAGAGGGTTTCTTGTGACCTGGCTGCCTCAACCGGCATTCATGATGGTGCATCGGTCATAAAACAATTACTGGCCGGTGCAAAAGCAGTGGAAATCGCATCTGTTATTTACAAAAATGGGCCTTCTTATATAGGAGTCATGCTTGAACAAATTGATGGATGGATGCAGGAAAAATCCTTTACCAGCATCGCCGATTTTAATGGTAAACTGAGTCAAAAAGATATTTCAAACCCCGAAGTTTTCGAAAGAATCCAATTCATGAAATATTTTAGTGACAGAAAAGATATCAACTGATTCGAGCCCTTTATTAAACTCTCTCCTTCATATTTTGTTCTAATATGCGAAACCTGGTTTATTATATGCATGGTTTTTGTTAAAAAACATGTAAAAGATCTTTTTTTTATTTACTTTTTTATTATTCCTTATACGAATAAGTAAATGATTATGATGATAAAACGATTTTCAATATATTTCCTCTTATTCTCAATTATACTATCCTGTAGCAAGGATGACAGCATAGACGATTTTGACAATAATATCAGACCCCCTGAATACTCCTATGAAGTCATCAAGGAAGACAGCCTCACAATCTACAAAAACATTTATTACGCTGATATCAGCTCACGCAATGCACTTGATATTTATATTCCAAGCAAAATAGGGGTGAGTAAACTTCCTGTCATCATTTATTTTCATGGTGGAGGGTTCCAGGGCGGAAGCAAAGACATGGATAGTTTTGTTCCGAAAATTAAGAAATATGCCAAGGAAGGTTATATCTTCGTATCAGCAGAATACAGGGTATTAAATGAAGCCATATGGCCCGCACAAATAAATGATGCTATGGCAGTGGTCAGATGGGTAAAAGCCAATGCCGAAAATCACCAGATGGATACTTCCAGAATATGTGTTATGGGTGCATCTGCAGGAGCAAGCCTGGCTGCTCTTATTGGAACAGCAGCAGGAAATCCTTTTCTTGAAGGACAAGTTGGGGACAATAACCACGTAAACAGCAGAGTTGACGCCGTGATAGTTTTATCAGGTGTTTATGACTTTACCACCTTACACCAGGATTGCATTAATCAGGGCATCCCTAACAGCGAGCAGGTGCTGTTAAAAAATGAAGAACTTTTCGGTTGTGATGGTATATATGATTGTTATGATGATGCCTTCAGGGCCAGTGCATATTATTATGTTGATGCAACTGATGCTGTTTTTTACATTGCCCAAAGCGATGATGAACAGGTTCCTGTCGTCCAAAGCACAAAGTTTTACCAGGCATTATCAACCTATGGAAAAAACAATTTCCTCTCTGTCAATCCGGGTGATGCTCACGGAAATCCCCTGGCAAGCATTTATTTTGATGAAATTATGTCATTTCTTGAAAATAATATCTAATACTACTATGATTAAAAGAAATCCCTATATTATTTTATACATTCTTTTTTTGAGTTCATTCTTCTTTTTTGTATCATGCTCTAAAGATGAAACCATGGACTTTCAGGGTCAGACTCGCCCACCCGAAACAAATCAGCTCACCTACGATAGTATAATTGAATTTAAAAACCTGGCTTATGCCAATGAAAGTCAATATCATTTTCTCGACCTTTATGTTCCGTATACCGATACTTTTGAACATTCATTTCCACTGATCATATGGATTCATGGATGCTTTGATTGTGGCACAAAATCCAACCCTTCCATCGTACATATTTTGAAGGAATATGCAATGCAGGGGTTTGTTGTTGCTTCAGTGGATTATCGTTTGCTAAACGAGGCCAAATGGCCTGACCAGGTATATGATGTAAAAGCCAGTGCGAGATGGCTAAAAGCAAAGGCCAAAAACTATCAGATCGATACCAGTTCTATAGGCGTATTTGGAGCATCTGCCGGAGGCGTTCTAGCCAGTTTGCTGGGGGTGGCTTCACATGATAATTATTTTAGTGATAACCTTGGTGAATACACTTCATACACCAGTGATGTAGACGTTGTAATCTCCATGTCAGGAATCTATGATTATAGTATGATGTACAATGATTGCATGGTGCAGACCAATTTTAATACCGAAATATGTGATTCTGTTTATGCAGGTATAGAAAATCTGTTCGGTTGTAGTTCAGCGCGGAATTGCAGTGCCATTGAAAAATTATCCAGTGCTACATCTTATGTTCATGGTGATCTTCCTGAATTCATGCTACTCCATAGCAGCCGGGAAGGAATCCCCCTTGTCCAGGCTCAGCGTTTTCATGATATGCTTGAAAATGCAGGTAAAGATGTTCCTTTTCTCATTAAAGAAGGAGGCTTTCATGGAAGCAAACTTTTCGAGTTCTATAAAAGTGATATCATTGCGTATTTTATTGAAAAACTTAAATAGCAGTGCCCCGAACTCTTACTATTTTTATTTAACGACATAATTATGAAGCAGGTAATGCAATGAACCCGTTGCACTGTTTAAAGTATTGTATTTCTTCACTAAAAGATCAGGAGAACGGGAAACTACAAACGGATTTTCTGCCCATTCCAACATGTCCAAATCATTATAGTCATTTCCTAGTGCAAATATTTGCTGGTGGTCTATGTTCAATTTCCGGCTTAGCCATTTGCAAGCATGACCTTTGGAGACACCCTCCGGAAAAATCTCCAACCAAATATTATGTCCGTTTAGGGGAGATGTTGTACGTATGACCCTGACTCTGCTGATGGATGCTTCTATCCACTTTTTTATTTTAAAGAAATCTTCCTCCCCTGTCTCCAAAATACATAAAAACTGACAGGCTTTCCCAGGTGTGTAACTTGCAAGGCTTTGAATATAATCCTTATATAATTCAAGCCTGGTATTAAAATCTTTCCCATTTTTGTATGGCGAACCGTAATAATAGAAATGGTGATTATCCGGAATAGGTTTATGCACCATAAAACTAATATCGGAATCTTTTAACAATCGAATAATTTTTCTGGTTGTTTCTTCCTCAAGAAATTTATTCCGAATAACTTCTTTTGAGCTCCAATGCATTATTCCTGCACCTGACGAAAAGACCAGGTAATCAATCGGAAAATCATCCGGTATCACCTTCTTTATTGAATATACCGATCTTCCTGTTGCAATTACACGACAAATGTTCATTTCTTCACATTCTACCAATGCACTCATGTCCTTATCAGAGATACCATCATCATGAAAGATAGTTCCATCAAAATCGGTGATAAGCATTTTTCTAAAAGATGGTCCCATAATTCAAATATAAGTTTTTTGTTAAAGATGAAATAATCAATACAATAAGAATATTTTATTATTTTTCATCGTTCATAACATATATTTACAATGATATTTTGTAATTTTCATTATTATAATTTTTTATGAGAATACTTCTTACCTTAAGTTTGTTGCTTGTTATCCCTGTTGTTCAAGCACAAACACAACAACCAAAAGACAGTGCAATTGTTTCCTTTCAGCTTACCAATTTTCAGCAATTTCCGATAAAGAATGCTATCCTTGTCCTGGATTTTATGAGTGCTTACATGCCCAGCCTGAAAACCGATAATAATGGAAAAGCCAGGATCAAAGTGCTGGAAGGTGAAACCTTTAAAGTGAAACTGATTTTGGAAGAGGACACTTATGAGTATGAAAATTTATTTGAAATACCTGAAGCCAATGGTGTTTACCAATATGACATCAATCTACAATATGAGTTACAAACCTTTATTTTAAATAATGTAGAGTTTGATTTTAACAAAGCCACCATCCGTCCCTCCTCTTATCCCGAATTAAACCAGGTAGTAGATATGATGAAATTATCCCCTGAACTTCGGATCAGGATAAATGGTCATACTGATGATATTGGGTCAGAAGACTATAATATGAATCTATCCCAAAAAAGAGCGGATGCAGTTAAATCTTATTTGATTTCCAAAAAGATACAATCAGATCGTATTGAAACAGCAGGCTACGGAGAAAGCAAACCAATCGCAAGCAATAAATCAGACGAAGACAGACAAAAAAACAGGAGAATTGAAATTGAACTAATTCAAAATCAATAATACCATCATGAAAAAAATTATCCTGCTCATATTTCTTTTCACAGGGACTGCTTCTTATGCACAATTAGTGCCGGACACCATTTATCAGGAACTTGAACGAAATGCATTACCAACAGAAAACCACGCTATTGTAAGGCTTAAGGTTTATGACCTTGAAAATAAAGGTATATCACAATTTGAATTGCGATTGCTTTCAAAAGATAGCAAAACGATATACATAGCAACAACCGATTACCGGGGTGAAGCCCGGTTTTTAGTCCCTATTGGTAAAACCTACCATGTTGGCGTTGACAGTTATGCTTCCTATACTGATGTGGTTGTGCCGGATCGGCAGGGAATAGCTGTTGGAAAAAGCTTCGGTTTTCAACCAACTCAGGTAGAAGAAACTCTGCGAAATGATACAGTTGAACAACAGGTCATACAACCCAAAAGAGGCACTACCAGCAGGGCTTATGTGAACATGCTGGTTAATAATTTTGATAAAGAACCCCTCCCTGATGAAGAAATCTATTTTTCTGAAATTGATGGAAACAAAGTGTATAAAGCCAGGACAAACCGAAATGGTATGGCCGAATTTTTACTGCCATTGGGGAAAAGGTTTATGTTACACCTGAAGTATGAAAGTGAAATCGATATTTTCGACCTGACAGATGATAAGTATGTACATAGTTTTGACCTGGAATATACCTATATCGGTTCTAAAAAGGTTGAAGAATTCTATGATAAAACCAAACGGAACAAAAATGGATATTTAACGGAGTTTATGGAAAGCGAAATTGCTCCACGAAATTTTGACGGAACCCTTGAAAAAACTGACCTGGGATACAATCTGATTTTCCCTTCTGAATCAAATACCGCTAGTCCTGCTGTTATTGATAATAAGCTTTTCTCAGATGGTGGTTACCACAGCAGAGCTTATTATTGCTTTGATCCGGAAACAGGTCGTTATCGTTGGGGAGTAGAATTAGCCGACGGTGGTCCTTCTTCAACCATTTATGAAGACGGTGTGGTATTAATAAATACACAATCATGTACATTATATGCATTGCTGGCCTCCACAGGAAAATTACTCTGGTCAAAATGGTTGGGGCCAAATATTTATTCAACACCCTCCGTGGCCAACGGTAAAGTATATGCTGTTTACCCTGATCAGTTCAACTCTTATAACGACACCTCTAATTTTGTGATTGTGTGTTTCGACCTGAAAGAAGGTAATATTATCTGGCAAAACAGGATGGACGCAGAAGTTCTTGCTGCTCCCGTAATAGCCGATGAGGTATATTGTACTTCCCTTAACGGAACCTTGTATCAATTCGATGCGGATAACGGCAAGCTGTTGGCCATGAAAAACATTGATGCTGTAAGCCCTCCAATGGTAGTAGATGACAAGGTTTATGTGAGCTACAGAACAAAAAAAAATTGGCAGCAATCAGCAATCTTTTCTACCAATGGACTGAACCAACTGGCTATTGCCGATCAATTAGGGTGTGAATTTCCTCTATATAACCTGTATGACCTTGAATCAGCAGAGAAAATGAATTATAACGGTTGCAGAATGTTACATTATAAAGGGAGAAACTACAATGTACTAAACAACCGACTGGTATGCTCTGATCCTGAAAACGGATCTGTCATTTGGTCGAAAATGTTTGAAGCTTTATCAGATATTGATGATGAAATGTGTTTTGCAAATATGCCAATAGTTGTAAACGATCAGATTCTGGTGTCATCCGGTAAACATGGAAAAATACTGGCTTATAATCCCAAAACCGGAGCATTAATAAACAGTTATGACACAAAAGAGAAGCTTTTTTCACACCCCATTGTTTCAAACGGATGGATTTATTCAGGAGGCAAAGAAGGAAAAATGATTTCTGTTAATACAGGAAACAAAAAAATGACCGGGTGGCCCATGTGGAATTATAATGGCAGCCACAACCCGGTCATTCAATAATTATATTAAACCATTATTATCAGTACATTCTCAATGACCTGTTTTTATCATATTTAATAATATAGCTAAATCTTAGCTTTTTACTATCAAGGGGTTCAAGATCAATAGTCCATTTCAAGGCTCCTGTTGATTCTGTCAACTCAGCTCCGCCAATATCCAGTATTTCAACTTTGATATCATCAACAGCAGCTACCGGTATCTGATCTTCTACATTTATCTTTACCGCAGTACTTTTGGTATTTCGAATGACCAATTCTATTTCAATGGTTTTGACCTTATTACTACCCACAGATTGTACTTTTTCTGAATCCTCAATTTTTTTTCGTTCGGCATATACCCCCGGATCTGCACTCATGGAAAGACGGAGGGTATCATCCAGTACCTGAGGATTTATGTATGATTGCCCTACATAGGTACCCTCAAAATACAAACTTACAGGCCCCTTTAACATATTCAGTTTCTCCCAGTCAGTTAATCTGGCTATCAAAAATGATTCCCTATTGACCTTAGGAATAATAGTATATTGATAGGTGGCGGGAATCTCATCCTTTTTTATGGCCACTGCATGTTGTTGCCCGTCAGCCGGAATACTGTAATTTATATCAATGGAAAATTCTATATTCGAAAAATTGGTATTCACCGTTGTGTAACTGGAAGTGGACCTGGCAGGTTCATCGTATTCTTTTTTCTGCAAAGCCTGAACTTCTTCAACATCCAGCATTTTTTGTTTTTTGGCCATTGAGGAAGCAGCGCTAACGTCCATGCCAAAATTAGAGAGGGTAGTTACCGACATAAAATAATTGATATACCAGGCAGAGAGGACAGGCATGTGGTTGCTTCTGTTTGGATTCAATGTTGACAGGGTTAATTTAACATCCTTCCAGTTTTCTCCGGTTTCTTGCATTACCTTTGCTTTGTATACAACCTCAATGGGTTCATCAACATGATTCACCCTGAAATCATAAAAAGCACTCCAGCTGGCGTTTGCAACCATATATGACAATGTGAGCTTGGTTGCTACTGCCTTTTCAGCACTAATAACAACATCCACACAATGAATTGCTGCAGAGGGTTGGGCTGACTGATTGGCCATACTGTTTTTATATTGACGCAACTTGCTTAGATCCTGATTAACCCTGATCTTCTCCTGTTCAATCTGGTATTTCTCTCTTCTGTTTTCGAGTATCCGTTTATTGATATCATCCATTCGTGTCCGAAAATAGGTAAGGGCATCTTTTAAAACCGGAAGCGAATCAGTTTGACCTTCCCCCTTCATGGTTTTGTTATTGATTAAAATGTTCTTTTCCATGCTTAAAACATCGTAATAATCCGTTACCTCCTGCAGAAGGAAATTCAGTTCGGTAATGGAATCTTCCAATACCTTGATGCGTTTATCCACAGATGGATCTGGCTTTTTCTGTGTTTTTAGTTCGGGGTTCTTATACCTCACCTGGTATTTTACTTCCAGAATGGTAAAATTACCTTTCCCGTTAAGTTGGATACTGTTGGGTTGTATATAAGGAGACAACCCTTCAAAACTTAGCGTATGTATACCAGCATTCACATTTTTATAGGCTGTGCGAAACACCTGTGCGCCACTCTGAAATACTGTTACACGAGAGATCTTTGAGCTCAGGATGATTGGTGAATCTGAAGCACTGGTGCTTACCAATATAAACAACAAAGCAATGCTTAATGTCAATAATTTTTTCATTGTATTAATTATTATTATGTTCCTTTTTGTACAGGGCTCAAAAAAAATCGTTCAATTCTTATGGTAATTTATTCATTCTTGTAATTAAGATTCAACCTATACATGATGATTTACCAGGAACAGGCTTTTATAAGATACATATTTATAGTAAATTTGATTGGTCTATAAACTAAGCAATATGAAATATACAAAAATTTTACTCAGCATGGTATTCCTTTTTAGCATGCTTGGCATGGAAAGCTGTCAAAAAGAAGAAGAAAACAACAATAATGAAGATGTGGGAACCTGTGATGATGGTATAAAAAATCAGGGTGAAGAAGGCATAGATTGTGGTGGCCCTTGTCCAACATGTATTTATAACGAAATGACTGCCAAAATAGACGGCGATGACTGGATGGCTGTTTCTATTAGCTATCAGAATGTACCAGGTAATTTCTGGATAGAAGGAAACTCCTCCATAGCTCCGGTCAGAATTATTAAAGTTGTTCATAAGGGAAATTACGAGACTGGCACATATGTCCTGGATAATGCTACCTCATATACTGACGAGAATGGCACTTCCTTTACCTGTGTATCCGGAGATTTAAATATTACGGAGTGGGACACAGACATCAACGTATTTGCAGGCACATTTCAGTTTACAGCAACAGACGGCACCAATAATGTCAGCATCACGAATGGTGTTATTAATAACTGCCAGTACCAGCTGAAATAGATCAGAAGGGCCAGAACTGATTGTCATTCCAAATCTCTTCTTTGAGATCTTCATTCAATCGGTGAAGAAAATGATGATGGCCTTTTTCCCAATCAGCTAACATTTGGTACATCTCTTTTTCTTTAGGATCTGTTGCTTCCTCTGCCCTATCAGAATATACTTTAACAGCCCGTGTTTCAAAGTCGATAGCAGCTGAAATAGCTGCAGCCTCAAAACTTGCTGCAGAAATCTGCTTTTTTATGTCTTTACTCAAAATCTTGAGAACAGTCTCCTCATTTGGATCCTCTGCCGGAGCTTCATTTTCAATAAATTTATGATCATTAACGTAACTCTTGAATTGCCTGGACAAAAACTTGATGTGATCATCTTCCTCCTCTGCCATCATGGTAAAAACTTTCTTCACTGCTTCGCTGTTAGTTTTTTCAGCAATGTTTGAATAAAAAGCTTTACCTCTTCTTTCAAGCAGAATGGCTTCCTTTAAAATGTCAGTTGCAGATTTGCTCATAATTAAGTTTTTTGCTTGGTTTTATGTTTAACAACATTTTACCAATAAAGTTAACTATTTTAGCCTACATTATTCACAAAATGGCATAATGTGCTCAAATATTGTTGGTTAACCCCGACTTAGATAAGCTTGCAATTTGAAAAACGAAGTGCCTCAAATTGTTAGCTTTTCTTTGTCGTCAGGATAATTCAGGTTTTCACGATTTAGGTTTATGAATTATCCGGGTTAGCTCTGATATTTTAATAAATAGTTGGTATTCATACTATAAATTGTATGTAATAAAGTATTTATCTTTTGAAAGAAATATGTATCCATGAATAACACCTGCGAAAAACTAATTACGCTCTTCAAGGAATGGTCAAAAGAAGAAGTGCAACACACACAACTTCTTCCATTAAGCGGATCCAACCGGGTATACTACCGTATTTATTCCGACAATCAACAAGTTATAGGCACATATAATGCCGACAGAAAGGAAAATACAGCCTTTTTTTATCTTACAAATCATTTCAGAAAATACGGACTTTCTGTTCCGGAGATTCTAAGCAAAAATGAAAAAGAGGGGCTTTATTTGCAAAAAGATCTCGGCAAAGAGACATTATTCGATATTCTAAAAAGTATTCCTGCAAAGAAAAGGTTTCATACTAAAAGTATACTGGAGCTATATAGGAAGACGATTGATCAACTGCTGCAATTCCAAATTTTAGCTTCCAGGGATATTGATTTCAGTTATTGTTATCCTCGGCCCGCCTTCGACAGTCAATCTATTCAGTGGGACCTGAATTATTTTAAATATTATTTCCTCCGGCTGGCTAAAATTCAGTTTTATGAGGAGGATCTTGAAAATGATTTCAGAACCTTGATAGATTTTTTACTTTCGGCACCCCAGAATTTCTTCCTATACAGGGATATGCAGTCAAGGAACATTATGATACGTAAAAACGAACCGTATTTCATTGACTACCAAGGCGGTAGGAAAGGTGCGTTGCACTATGATATTGCATCGCTTCTTTACGATGGTAAAACTGGCATGCCGGAAGATATTAGGGAAGAATTGCTAGCGTATTATATATCCCGGGGAAATGATTTCATCCCTCTTAACACACTCAACTTCAAGCATTACTTTTATGCCTATGCATTGCTAAGGGTAATGCAGGCATTGGGTGCCTATGGATTTAGAGGATTTTATGAAAAGCGGATACACTTTTTGCAAAGCATTCCTTTCGGAATAGAAAACCTGGGAAACATCCTTAAAAAAATGGATATTCCGGTAAAGCTTCCAATGCTTTCGAACACCTTTCAGCAAATTATTTCATCCAAAGAACTTACTTTCAAGAATAAACAAAAAAATGCACTTCATGTTAGAATCTATAGTTTCTCTTATAAAAATAAAATACCACAGGATACTTCAGAACACGGAGGGGGGCATGTATTTGACTGCCGGGCTCTTCCAAATCCGGGCAGGAATGAGAAATACAGGACGCTAACAGGTAAAGATGCTGAAGTAATATTATTTCTAAAAAATGAAAAAGCAGTAGAGGATTTTATGGCAAATGTTTTTCAGATTGCAGAACAAAGTGTAAATACATATATTACCAGGAATTTTGAACATTTAATGATCAGTTTTGGTTGTACAGGAGGTCAACACCGATCCGTATACTGTGCTGAAATCCTCAAGGGCTTTTTGGAAGAAAAATATAACATTCATGTAAGTATCCATCATCAGGAGCTTCAGAATCTCTAGTTCCTTATAATTGATCCCTTAACACCTTTAAAGAACTGCAGCTTTATGGTAAACAAAATGCATATATGAAGGCTTTAATTCTTGCAGCTGGCATGGGCAGAAGATTGCAACCTTATACGAAAGAAAAACCCAAAGCCATGGTGGAAATCTTTGGCAAGCCAATGATTCTCAGGGTCATGGATTTTCTCAAGCAAAACGGAATATCAGGTTTTATTGTGAATGTTCATCACCATTCTGAAATGCTCAAAGAATTTTTAATGAATTGCCCCTATCATAAAGAAATTGAAATTTCTGATGAAAGCCGCAAACTCCTCAATACCGGCGGAGCTATTTACAAGGCCTTGAAGGAGTTTGATACCGGAAGCACCTTCCTGTGCTATAATGTGGATGTTTTAAGTGATATTTGTTTAAATACATTTTTCAATCATCATCAACAGAATGGGGCTTTAGCAACACTCGCTGTAAAAAACAGAAGCACGAGCCGTTACCTTCTTGCTGACAATTACATGCAGCTGACAGCCTGGAAGAATATGAAAACGAATGAAACCATATGGTGCCAACATACAAATAAAGAGCTCAATGAGTTTGCATATAGCGGCATACAGTACATCAACAGAAAGATGCTTCCTTATTTGCATAATTATGTAAAAGAAATTAACCAGGATGTATTCAGCATCATTCATGCTTACCTGCGAATCGCAAAGAAAATTCCGATAAAACTATACGATCACAGCCCGGATTTCTGGGTTGACCTGGGGAAAAGTAACGATTATCCGCTGCCGGAAATTTATAAAAAATATTTACCTTCATAGCGTGACTCCATTCCTTAAAAAAATCGCTGATAAGATCCTGATAAACCACAGGGATGAATTATCCGAATTGCTCATCATTCTGCCAAACAGAAGAGCAGGTTTGTTTTTGAAACAACATCTTGCTGAAGCAACGGAGGAAACAATCTGGTCACCAGAAATAAAATCCATTGAAGATTTTATTTTTGATCTGACAAATTTTATTAAAATAGATTTAATGGATCTTTTATTTGAACTCTATGATGTTCACTTAAAAGTAAAAACAGACACCCCCGAAAGTTTTGAGGAATTTATTCATTGGGGACAAACACTGCTTACTGACTTTAATGATATAGACCAATACCTGGTGGATACGCAATTATTATTCAAGTATCTGGATGAAACCAAAGCAATAAAACTATGGAACCTGGACGGAAAACCCCTGACCGACTTTGAGAAAGAATATCTGAAATTTTTCAATTCCCTTGATGCATATTATTCCTTATTAAAGGAAAAATTACTTCAAAGAAATACCGTATACCAGGGTCTTGCAAACAGGTATCTGGCAGAAAATCCCTCAGCCATTACCTTAACGGATAAAACCATATTGTTTTGTGGATTTAATGCTCTAACGGATTCAGAAAAAGCAATTATAAAACATTTACATCAAAGCTGCAACGTTGAATTAATATGGGATGCTGATAATTATTACTTTGATGATCCCATTCAGGAAGCCGGTTTTTTTCTTCGAAATAATCTTAAAAAAATTCCTTCTGATGAAATAAAGTGGATTAATAATGACCTCCTCACCGACAAAAAAGAAATAAATATTTATGCTGTTCCTAAAAAAGCCGGGCAGGCAAAGTATGCTGGTCAGTTGCTTAAGGAAATAGACTCAGGGCAATCCGGACAAACAAAAACCGCTGTTATCTTAAATGAAGAACATTTGCTAATCCCTTTACTGAACGCACTTCCTGAGAATGTTGAATCCTGTAACATTACCATGGGCATGCCCCTGTCACGCAATGCTATGTACAACCTCATAGCTGCCATTTTCAGATTGCATGTTTATGCTGAGCAATCATCAGGAAAAAAAGAAGGAAGTGATATTGCATATTACTACAGAAATATATTGCTCATTCTAAATAATCCATACATTCAAAATTATTTCATTTCTGATCATGAACACCTTACATTTTCAGAATACCTGCAAAAATCAAATAAAGGATTTTATACACTCAGTGAGTTAAGTAAACTCCTTGCCAGCTGCTACAAGGAACATGAAGTCCTAATGAAATTTTTTGTTCCCTGGAAGAATGATACAGGTATTGGTTTAGAACTTACCAGGCAATGTATTGGAAATATTAAGAAAAAAATAAAGTCAGGATTACAGCAAAAAGATTACACTGCCGAAAAATTGCTGGAACTGGAATACATTTTTTATTTCAACCGGATATGTGAAAAAATAGAGCGCCTAAACTCAAAATATTCTTTTCTTAAACACGTCAAATCCCTTTTGCTATTATTTGAACATTACACAATTCACGAAAAAATCCCCTTCTATGGAGAACCATTAAAAGGAATACAAATAATGGGAATGCTTGAAACCCGGACATTGGATTTCGAACAAGTGATCATGTTGTCAGTGAATGAAGGGATATTGCCTTCAGGAAAAACAGGCTCCTCCTTTATCCCATTCGATATTAAAAGGGAATTTGGATTGCCAACCCACATTGAAAAAGACAGCATTTTTGCTTATCACTTTTACAGATTGTTGCAAAGAAGTAAGAAGGTTTCATTGATCTATGATACAGAGGGTTCTAGTATTGGTGGGGGGGATAAAAGCAGGTTTATTACCCAGATAATGCATGAACTGCCAAAATCCAACCCAAATATTCGTATAACTCAGGCTGTAGTAAGCACTCCAATTCCCTCACAAGCAACGCAGCCTGACATATTCATTCAGAATTCCAAGCAAATAATCCAAAAAATTCTTGAAACTTTCAACAAAGGCATTTCTCCCTCTGCCATTTCAACATACAAAAGATGCCGTCTTCAGTTTTATTTTTCTGTAATAACTAAAATCCCGGAAAACGAAACTGTTGAGGAAAAAATGGAAGCATCAACATTGGGTAATATTATCCATGATGCACTCAGGCGATTATATGAACCTTTTACGAATCAATCTCTTAACGAAGATACTTTTAAAATAATAAAAAGCATGGAAGCATCTGCTATAGCAGATGCCTTTTCAACAGCCTACCCAGATGGGGATATCAGCAATGGAAAAAACTATCTTCTTTTTGACGTAATCAGAAACCTTATTGCTTCTTTTATTGATGCAGAATTAGCCCGGATCAGAAAGGAAAAGAATAATGAGAACCTTCAAATACTCTTTACAGAAAAAAAACTGCAGCATGCATTCAGTTTGGGAGTTACTGATAATGCTTACCCTGTTACATTTAAAGGAATCGCTGACAGAATTGATCTCTTAAACAAAACAATTAGAATTGTAGATTATAAAACCGGAAAGGTTTTGCCCAATGAACTCCGCAACTGGGGTATTCCCGATTTATTCGAAGGGACAAAATATGATAAGGCATTTCAGCTGGTTTATTATTCTTACCTGCTGCGCTTTGATGAATCTTTCCGGAATAACCCTGAGACGTTTCCTGAAAGTGGAATTTTTAGCCTGCAGCAACCACGTCAGGAATTAATTAAACTTATCTATCCCCAAGCAACAAATGCTGAAGACTTTTTTTCTGCCTTTCAACATCATTTGCAGGAGTTTCTTAAAAATATGCTTAACCCTGACAATGGGTTTGAACAAACAACGGATACTGCACATTGTGAGTACTGTGGTTACAGATTGATCTGTAACCGTTAATTGTCAGTTTATACAGGAGAATATCAATTGCTAATGAAAAAACTTTGGTTATTACCTTCAAATAAGTACCGGGAAGTATCAGTACTTTTTGTTGAATAGTTATTCCCTCAATTGTTGCCCAAGGCAACTTAGCATTTTAAGAATAGACAGCCATTCCGTTGAAATGATTTTTGACAATAGTTTTCAGGTTTGCGAGATCACAGATATGGATAAAGATCAACATCCCGAAATAATCGGCCGGGAAAAATTGCGGAAGATAAAATATGATAAAAGCACCAACCAATATGTTAGTCATTATATCCCATTTATTGTAATTGAACTGAACAAAAATGCAGGGATCGACTCGGCAAAAACCAAATTATACAATGCTAAAAATTATGTCTTTCTGGGTTTTGATCCTGATGAAGAAATTCAGGTCGTTTATGATGATCTTATGCGTTATAAAATGCACAGACCGCAATAGGCAGGCATAAAAAAATCCGGTCCTGTGGTGCAGGTTTACTACACCACATCAGCAACCGGATAAATCGCATGAGTTCATATGAGTTAAATGTAGCCAGAAATAGTAGTAAGCTCTTTGTACCTTAACACATTCCAGTTTTTAGCTAATCGTGTATAGGAGCTTTCCATAAAAGTATTATCAATTACAGCAGAAGATGATTCCTGGATGAATGGTGAAACGGGTTTTCTTTTTTTGATCTCTTGTGATTTTTTTTGCATTTGGATTGATATTTTTTAGTATCGGAAAATAAGCATTCCTTAATCTCACATTACGATAGTAATAACTAAAGTGATTTATTAAAAAAATAAGTGCTGAAAATCCGAGCTAATAGGATGAACGACATTTCTACTGACATATTTGGAAAATAAATTTGAACAAACTAAAAATTGCCTGTGTTTTAACATTTGAACTGTAAAACATATTACGATGAAAACGAAACTAAATATAAAAGAAATGTTTGCCACAATTGACTGGCGGTAAAGATACATATACGAGGCAGGATGATTCTATTCTTGCTGTCCCCTTTTTCATTGATTCTCATCCCGGGACTCTTCATAATAAACAATCAGCCCCGGTTTAACCAATATCATTTTCTGCAATTACTATGGCTTCATAGGTATAGATTTCTGCATTTTTCCAACCATCCCATCCCAAACCTGCCTTATGCTTTGCACAATTTCCAAGAAACTCTTCAACAGACCAGTTATGACGATCAGCAACCTGGGGCAGAAAAGTACCGCTTTGAAATCCTTTGCGAATATAGATGCCATGTTTACCCGGAATAATTTCCTGAATATCTTCCACTTTTTCTAATGGCGATAGTACAGATATTTCAACAGACAGGTTGGATAATTCCTCCTTTTTTATTGATTTGAACCGCGTATCTTCAGTTGCTGATGCAAGAGTCATTTTATGAACCAAATCATATAGTGGCATTTCACCAGTAATTTGCCCGACACAGCCCCTGAGTTCACCCTCAATATACAAGGAAACGAAAGCTCCGCAATATTCTCTTAAAGGTGAATGCGCCGCAGGTTCAAAAGATGATATCCCGACATTATTCATCAAAAAGTCTTTCAGACTCTTCCTTGAAATTTCCAGTAATTTCCGTTGTTCTTCCCTGTTTAAAATAAATTCCTTCATGTCAATTTGGTTACGGAGAAGGCATGATACCCTACTACCCTTGATTTATCTGCAAAATCAACATCGCCCGAATTCCTATACTGAATGTGATTCATCTTATATTTCTTCCTTTCTGAGACCAAATGCAGCAAAACCAAAACCGGACCCAATCCACACATGCTGGTAGCCAGGTGTGGAATATTTCTGGATGCAATTTCATCCAAGGTATTCATTAGTACATCCGGGTCAGCTCGTAATACAGCTTCAGCTGTCAATCCATCAATCAACTGTGCATGTTCATAGTCAGGAAAATGGCTAAAATCCGTGGATATTATAAATAAATTTTTTGAATGGAAATATGGTGTTAATGCATCTGCAATCTTTCCAAGGATTTTGTTATCCTGGGTGCCAATTAAGAACGGAACAATAACAGCATCCTTTCTAAGGTACTTCAAAAAGGGCAATTGCACTTCCAGGCTATGCTCTTCCAAATGTGCATCCATTTGAAAATCAAGAAAATCATGATAATCAATCAGTTTTTTTGCTAATTCGCTGTCAACCTTTACTTCACCCAGTGGTGTTTCGTAATTACCTCTGTAATAAATACTGGCTCCATTCAGCTTTGTATAATGGCTGGGTGCAAGAATGAATACGCGCTCAACCTCCTGCTCTCCAATCTGATTAAATGCAGATGCCGCAACTTCACCAGAGTAAACATAACCAGCATGGGGTGAAATAATAGCATATACATGGGCTGTGCTGATTTTTTTTCTTGCAGCCTGAAAACATTGTTTAAGTGTTTCCCGGAGTTCTTTTGTATGAGCAGGATAAAAGCGACCTGCATTCACAGCAGGCCTGGTATGCTTATACTCTGGATTGTTTATTGCTGTGTAGTGCATGTATATCTTCTTTATATGCCGGTAAATATCTATACCCACGAATATAATAAATCCGTCCCATTAAATAAAATCGACTAATTCACAAGTAATGCCTATAAAACATTTTTAATATCTTTGTGCTCTAAAGTGTTAGAAGATTACCCAAAAAGACATGAACGAAAACCAACAAGATGTCCTACTCTTAAAGGATGATCCCCAGGGATTGATTTTGAAATATCAACCTATCATTAAGATTATTGTCAGACGATATGTCCAATCAGGGTTTATTCATATTCAGGATAGCGATGATTTTATTCAATTCATCAATGAAAAGCTTCTGAATAAAATTAAAAGAATACAGGAAAACTATAATGGCAAAGCCCTGCTGAAGACATATATGTCGGTAATTATGCGAAATTTGTGTCGCGAAAAAATCAATAAAGAAGAGCAGGTGAGCACAGAAGAGTTGGCAGAGGATCATGACATTGGTTCTTCTGAAGATACAATTTCTGGCATAGTAATTGAACAAGAACTTGACAGATTAACAAAAATTTTATCGTTCTTTTACAAGCAAAAAACAAAACTGGAATTCTGTTTGAAACTTTTGTATCGTATCCCTGTAACAAAGAAAGACATTGAGGATTTTTGCCCGGGGAAAGATGAAAAAGAGTACCATAAGCTGCTGGATACGATTAATCCAAACGTTAAAAGAAAGGATAAAGAAATTTATGCAATGGTAACGCCATTTTTAAATAAATGCGAGCAAAAGAGCAATAGTCCGGATGCAATCAGAAAATGGACAAAAAACAAAATTGAAGAAATGATCAAACTTATGAATGGTAACCCTGTTAGGGCGAATTATAATAATGAAACCCTGCAGATATTGTTTGAAAAATACTATTTCAGAAAAAAATTGTAAATCTTTTTCCATTTTCCATAAGAAGCGCACTATATATAAATGTAACTATTAAATTATTTGTCATGAATTCTTTTAACTCTAAAGGCCACATCAACGAAGAATCTATTTCATTATACGTAGACGCGCTGATGACAAAGAACATAGACCTTCTACCTGAGCAAGTGATTGATCATGTTGAAAATTGCACCAAGTGCAAGAAAGAGATCATCGAGGTTGTCGACATCATGAAAGAAGCTAAAGAAGCTGCAAATGCGCCTGTTAAATCAAAAAGCATAAAAAAATCTATTTCGGGCATTGGCAAAACGGTTGCTCTGATTCTTTTGGTTTTAGGATTTAGTTACATTGCTTACAAGCTAATAGATTTTAATACAGAGCAGCAACTATATGCTCAAAAAGAAATCAACAATCTTAACACGCAGGATCAGATTGTTGAGATGACATACAATGCAGGGGAACTTAACGTTTCTGAGCGCGAAGGTATTTCAGCCGATAATAAGAATCAATCACCTGACCAGCAAAATTCACAAGCTGCTTCCGTTAAAAATCCGGAGGATTTCAGGGCATCCTATAATCTGGAGAGTCTTGTTGAAACAAACTTCCGTTCAAATTCCATTAAAGTTATAGCCCCAAGAACAACCCAGAGCTATACAATCGGTCAGGTTATTTCCTTCAATTTTGTCAACTCTATCAATGAGACGTTATTCATAAAAGTCCTCAATAACAAAGAAAGAAATATTTTCACAACAGATTTCACTGGAAATCAGTACAAACTTACGAAGAAACTTCAGCCAGGCTTATACTACTGGAAACTTGAAACAGAAGATGACCTTCTTTATGTAGGTAAATTTCTGGTGGAGTAAAATCAATTCACCCCTATTAAAACAAAGCCACCCCACATTTTCGGGTAAGCTGTTGTTCTGCTCTCTATCATTTTCAGCTTAGCATCCCTTAATGCATTTGCTTTGTTTTCATTGTTAAGCATTCCATTATAAAAGTCGACCATTAGGCGCATTGTATGAACATCTGATACCCTCCATAATGAAAACACAATATTCATTGTTCCGCTATACAAAAAACCACGGGTTATTGCTATCAGCCCCTCCCCTTTGATCAACTTTCCAACACCGCTTTCACAAGAACTTAACACAACAAGATCAGCTTCCATTTCAAGGTTATACATTTCTCCCGAATATAATACCCCATCTTCACTGGATATTTTTACAGATGGTTCCTTGCTATTTCCGGAAAAAATCAATCCGGAGAATTCGGGTTGATCATCATTGGTAAATCCATGAGTAGCTATATGCACAAAGTTAAATCCTGAACTGTTATCCTTAAAGTTTTCTTCGCTGGCACTTTCACTTAAATAACTTGTCGCCTTATAGCCATGCTGCTTAAACAAATCCCGGATCGTTTTGACCTCTTCCCTTGCATAGTATAAGCTAGGCAGACTTGACGGAACAATAGGTGCCAGATCACCGGTAATAACATTGGCAATTTCTCCGGATTCATCGCCAAATTCGGGGGCAAATCCAACAAAACTTTTTTTGCCGAAATATTTCTTGTCCGCTTCCAACTTATTATTTAACCATATGCTGGCAGAATAATGATAACTGATCACATAATCCCTGATCAGATATTCATATTTAGTAAAATCCGGTTCGTAGGCGTCAAATTTTTCAGAAACCAGGGTTTCAAATGGCACATAAAAAAGGTAGTCATCAGGTATGATAAGAAGTCGGTCGTAAGATCTGATATATCCCATAACTGGCCGAATCAAATAATTGTACAATCGATAGCTGTACTCAGCAAACTTTCTTGTTTCTACTTTTTTTAGGCTTCTGTAATAATCAACAACTAATTTCTCAAAACCATTATCCAGGGGCACTGTTGTTACTTTAAACAAATTACGGCTAATAGTAAAAATATACATGCGCGAGTTTCCAAGAAAATACTCAATCATAACTGTGTTTGCTGGCAGATTACTCTGAATTTCACCAACACTTACTGTTCTTTTGCCATATTTCAGATTGTAATACCTGGGATATTGCTCTTCCAGCGAAAAAACAAGGGAATCATACTCCCTGCTTAATGCTGAATACCTGTTTGTCCACTCACTGATCTTCAGGAGATCATAATCAGAATTCCCTTGCTTCTCTTTTTGAATAAGCGTTTGGTACATCAATAAGTCTGATTTTATCTGCTTTTCATTTCGTTGGACCTGATCAGGAATTCCTGAGAATCGCCTTGCTTCTGATTCATACAATTGCGCCAATAAAGAGGCACTCTTGCTTTTCTCAACAAACTCAAAGCCTTTTTCCAGGTATCCATTTTCAAGGAGGCCATTCAATTCAAGCGCCACACTAATAGCATTAGAGAATGTTCGTTTGGTTTGTTCGCTAAGAAACAACTTTGAGTCTTCTACTTTAAACTCATTTCTCATCAAATCCATTAAGTCAATGGAAAGATCAAATGTTTCCATTGCCATTTCAAGGTCTCTTCTTGCACGTGTGTCAGAAGAATATCTAAAATATAATGCATTGGCCTTTCTTTTAAGAGACTCCAGCAAATAAGGCTTCGAGAGCACGCTTCTTAGCTGCGGATTAACAAACAGGTCATCGTCGTCGAAGCCCCCCACATTGCTGATCAATGCTTTCTGATAGTATTCAAGAGCCCTGGAATATTTCTGCTGGTCATGAAAAATCATGCCCAAATTATTATAACTGAAAGCAACAAGAGGATGTTTCATCCCATAAGAATTCATGAGAACATTAAGTGCTTTAAGCAAGTATTCCTCTGCCTTGTCATATTTCTTTTCTTTGAAATATATGTTTGCAAAACGACTATATGTAAAAGCAATATCCGGATGATCTAAACCCAGTTCCTCAATCTGATAATCCAACGCCCTGTCCAGATATAACTGGGCTTTATCATTATCTCCCTTGCTTATATAAATTCCCCCAATATTCGTATAGCTCTTCGCAATCAGGGCATTATCCCTGTCAGGAATTTCAATTTGAATATCAAGCGCCTTTTCATAATAGGCTAATGCTTTTGCTGTATCTCCTGTATTATTATATATTATTCCGATATTATTGTAAATGGTAGCAAGATTGTAATTATTTACAGATGACCATTTTGATGAGATATCAAGTGCACTTTCATAGTTTTCAAGGGCTTTACCGAAGTCCCCTCTTGAAATGTATATAGTACCCAGGTTACTGAATGTTGAAATAATTTTATCATAATCCTGCGTGCGGTCTTTAAGTAAAATATCCAGAGCTTTACCATAATACACCAGCGATAAGCTGTAATCTCCCCTGATATTTTTTATATCACCCAGGTGATTATAAACATCGGCTCTATTTTTACCTACTGAGGTATTCTGATCGTTTATTTTCAGAGCATTTAAAAAATTTTGCTCAGCCAGATCATATTGATTCATTTGCTTATAAACAATGCCCAGTTTCGTGTAAATCTGAAAAAGATTAGCATTATCTCCGTCTGTTATTCCCTGTTCAATCTCTTTTGCCATTATCAGGTAACGCAATGCTTTATCGGACTCACCCTGTGCAATAAAGGAATTACTCAGGTTTAAGTAACGGCTGATCAACAAGCGTGCATCCGGATCATTGAGGTTTAAGTCTGTTTTGAGTGATTTCTCAAAATAGATCTGGGCACTGTCATTCTTTCCTGTCTCCTGATATAAATTTCCCAGATCATTATAATGCATAGACAGTTCATTAGAATATTCACCATAACGGGAAGACTTTAATTTAATCAGTCTTTTCAGATAATATATGGATCGTTGGTTATCCTTTTGTTCATTATAATTTTTAGAGAGGTTTTCAAGGATAACGGCAACCAGGTTCATGTCCTGCGGAATAATTCGCTCTGCAAAATAAAGAGCCTTTTCATAATAAACAATAGCATCATTTTGCCTTCCAAGGGTATTCAGGGTAATACCCATATTATTATAAATATTGGACAATAATAAGGAATTTAAACTACCCTCATACGCATCAATTTTTCCAATCACCTCATTCAGAATGGTATAGGCATCAGAATAATTTTCCATTTTCAGATAGGCATCTGCTGTTTTTTCATAATCCTCCAGAATACTTCTCACGGCCAAACCTTCAACCTCTTTCAGGCTAATTGCTTCCAGGAAATTCTTTACGGCCCTTTCATAAAAGCCCCCCCCGTAATATTGAATACCAATATTGGTATACAAGTTGGCAAGGGATACCCTTGATTCCTTATGAATTTGTTTGCTCTTAACAGCTTTTGAAAAATATATGTTAGCACGTTGCGGATTACCCTGCTTAAGCAACAATGATCCCAGGAAATAACAGTCATCAGCATATAATGTATCTTCTTCGGGGTTTTCGTTCCGACTTCTTATCAGGATAGCTTCTTCAAAATAACTTATCGCATTTTCCTTACTGCCATATTGTATGGAAACCTTGCCCAGATACCCATATGTAGAAGCAACTTCCGGATGATTTTCTCCATAAAGATCTTTTTGCAGGATCAGGATTTTCTTAAGATTTGCCGTAATATTGTCATAATCATTAAGAAGAATATATGCATTTACTATATTGTGAAGCGTAAGGATAATGTCCTTTTTTTTCTCTGGTGCCCTGCTTAACTGAATATCATATGCTGTTTCATAATGATTTAATGCACTGTGAATGCTACCTTGTTTATAATAAATATAGGCGATTCGGTTATTTAGCATTACTTCCTTTGATCGGTCGTTCTGGTTATTAATGATATTAACATTTATCGCTTTCTTGTAGTGTGAAATGGCTTCGGCATAATTCCCCTTTTTCTCATGCAAACGGCCTAAATCAGCATACGTTGCTAACAGTTCTATATGATTCTCGCCATAACTTAATTGTTGAATATAAAGGGCCTTATTAAGATAAGTAAGCGCATTGTCAATATCATCCATTTTTAAATAAACTGATGCCATATTGCTATACATAGTGGCCACATCCGGATGCCTGCCGTCTAAGGTTTTCAACTGAATAGACAAAGCTTGTTCATAGAGCTCCAGAACTTTATTAAATAATTCATTCGCTTTACCATTTTCGCCCGACTTCAAATATACTATAGCCTGATAATAATATTCAGCAGCAATATTGGTATCAGATAATGCTATCTGATTATCTTCCTGGGAAAAAGTGGATAAATACAACAAGCTTATGCAAAGTCCCAGTATAATTCGATTCATGAATAAGTTTTTATAATAGAATTAATTTTCCATTAATTTTTCATAAATTTACGCAATTATTGATAATATTTGATATTAATCCACAAGTGTTCAATGGCAATCTCTCGTGATTGGATGTTTCGTATATTTTTTTTGTTTCTGATCTTTTCAGGAAGAGTATATGCTGATGCCGTTTATCGCATTGACAGTCTTGAAATGGAATTGGAAGAAGCAGAATTAAGTGAAAGATTAGACATCCTTAATCAACTGGTTTTGCTAAATCTTGATATATCTATTGAAAGAGCTGAAAAATACGCTGATGAGTATTATGACCTGTCAGTCAAACTGAACAATACCAATGAAACAATCAACGCATTAAACGCCAAAGGCTTGGTAATGCTGTCGAAAAATAAATATTCGGAAGCTGAAACCTTTTTTATTAAATCTCTTGAAATCAGTAAAAAGACCAAAGACAGCAGGTTAATTGCCATTGCTTATAAGAACCTTGGTGAAATATATTATAATTGGAGCAACTATCAGAAAGCATTAATTTATTACACCGATGCCTTAAAGATTTATGAGAATATTAATGATCGTAAAGAAATTGCAAATGCCACCAACAATATTGCAGTTATTTATAAGAATCTAAGCCGGTATGAAAAGGCCTTATCACTTTCCCAGGAAGCCCTTAGCATATACGAGAAAATTGGGAACAAAAAAGATTTACCGGTTGTTTATGATAACATTGGCGGAATATATTTATTCTGGAATAATTTCGAAAAAGCACTTGAATATTATAAGCGGTCACTGGAAATACAAACAGACCTCAATAACCAGAAAGGCATTGCTAATTCATTGAATAACATAGGAGTTATACATAAGAACGCTAAAAATTATCGCAAAGCCCTGGATTATATCACACGGGCTGTAACGATTTATGAAGAACAAAAAAATAAGAAAGAACTGGCAAAGGCCTATAATAATATGGGAAGTGTATACTTTGCTCTTAATGATATGGATAATGCCTTGGTATACTCAATCAAATCACTTGATATAAAAGAAGAGCTGGGCGATCAGAAAGGCGTTGTTATCTCACTCAGGAACACAGGAGATGTCTACTTCAAAAGAGGAGAATACACTAAAGCCCTGGATTACTATAAACGCAGCCAGGTTATTGCCAAGTCCATTCAGCAGATCGAAGAGATCATGAATAACTTCAAGGCTTTTTCAGAGGTCTATTATGCCCTGAATAATTATCAGAAAGCCTTCGAGAACTTCAGGGAATACAGCATAATAAAGGATTCTATTTTTAATGAAAAAACAGCCCGGCAAATCACTGAACTGCAAACAAAATATGATACAGAAAAGAAAGACAGGCTTATCGCCCAGCAAAAGTTGAACCTGGAAAAGAGTAAACGCGATAAAAAACGGACCCAGATCATCATTAGTCTCCTGATAATCTTTCTCGCTATAGTTGCCGTTTTCACAATTGTTATTTTACGCTTATATCAAAGGGTTAAAAGAAATGAAATAAAACTGCAGGAAAGCGAAGAAAAATTCCGCAGATTATTTGAAGATTCAGATGACATATTCCTCATTCTTGAAGGCAATTTTCTGATTGATGCAAATGATGCAGCCCTGAAAGTTTTTAAGTTCAGCAACAAAGAGCAGCTTCTTTCGCAATCTCTAAGCAACCTCTCCCCGGAAAGACAACCCGACAACAACCTATCGGAAAATAAGATGCAACGCATGATAAAAGCTGCTATTGCAAATGGATATAACCGCTTTGAATGGACACA
This sequence comes from uncultured Lentimicrobiaceae bacterium, assembly GCA_964654725.1. GTDB lineage: Bacteria > Bacteroidota > Bacteroidia > Bacteroidales > CAZZLL01 > CAZZLL01. Next base: position 26,943 of record CAZZLL010000012.1, read on the forward strand.
TCAACGTTCTGACAAAGAGGTTTTTTATGTTGATACATCCCTGACATCAGTTGAGTTACAGGGCAAAAAAATCCTCTATGCTGTATTGCGGGATATTACCGAACAAAAAGTAGCAGAGCAGGAACTGGAAAAACACCAGAACCATTTGGAAGAGCTTGTCAGAGAACGTACAGAAGACCTGGAACATGCGAAACAAAAAGCTGAAGAATCAGATCGCCTCAAAACCGCCTTCCTGGCAAATATGTCGCACGAGATCAGAACCCCTATGAATGCAATCATAGGATTTTCAGGTTTGTTAGCAGATCCAAACCTTAGCACAGAGGACAAAAAAGAGTTTATTAACCATATTAATAATAACTCGAATAACTTGCTTAACCTGATCGATGACATCATTGATATCTCCAAAATTGAAGCGGGGCAGATCAATGTAAGCTCAGCGGATTGTCCGATTAACCAGATAATGACAGAATTATTCACAACCTACCAGGATGATATCCAACGAAAGAATAAAGCCGAACACATTGAATTACGGTTTAACCCGGCTATTGATGATCAGCAGTTTACCATAATTTCTGACCCTTTCAGGTTCCGACAAATTCTATCAAATCTGCTGGGCAATGCCGTAAAATTTACGGATAAAGGATTTATAGAGTATGGATATGAAATTGAGGATGATAAAAATCTAATCCAGTTTTATGTGAAAGACACCGGCATCGGAATCCCTGAAGAAAAGGCAGCCCTTGTTTTCGACAGATTCAGGCAGCTTGAGGACTCCAACACAAGAAAATATGGCGGTACGGGCTTGGGGCTGACTATTTCCAAAAACCTGGTCCATCTCCTGGGAGGTAAAATATGGGTTGATTCTAAACCCGGACCTGGTTCAACATTTTATTTTACCCTGCCTTTTAAACCGGGTGATGGAACTGAAGTTGAAAATGCCGGAAGCCTGGTGGAGAAAGATAGATATGACTGGTCTGATAAAACCATTCTTGTAGCTGAGGATATTGACATCAATTACCTGTTTATTGAAAAAGCCCTTCAGGAAACCAATGTCAATCTCCTTTGGGCGCACAATGGTATTGAAGCGATTGAAATGTCCTCAAAATATAAACTGGACCTCGTTCTTATGGATATACGTATGCCGGAAATGGACGGATATGAAGCCACAAGAGCGATAAAAAGCATACGGGAAGACCTTCCGATAATTGCCCAGACAGCGCATGCCCTCTCTGAGGAGAAGGTAAAAAGCCTTCAGGCAGGATGCGACGATTATATTGCAAAACCTATTAAGCTCAAATCATTGTACTCCATTATCAATAAGCACCTACAAAAAAAAGCTGATTAACGTAATTTTTGTACCTTCAAATTGAATTTTTTTATAAAAAACTGATGGTTGCAAAACAAAAAAAATACAGTGCTTTTGGTGGGGTTTTTACTCCTTCAATTCTTACTATTTTAGGGGTTATCATGTACATGCGACTGGGATGGGTGGTTGGTTCATCCGGACTCACCATGGCCCTTGCCATTATTCTCATCGCACACCTTATCTCATTAACGACAGGTTTAAGTATTTCCTCTATTGCCACCGACAAAAAGATCAAAGCAGGAGGCATATATTATATTTTATCCAGAAGCCTCGGGCTCCCTATGGGAGGCGCCATTGGTATCGCCATCTTTATCGGCACTGCATTAAGCATTTCTCTTTATATCATTGGTTTTTGTGAAAACTTTCTGGGAATAGAAGAAATTACTTCTTTTACCGGAATGGGAAATTCCATCAACGATTACCGCATACTGGGCACCATTGTTATTGTTGTATTGGTTATACTTGGATTGATCAGTACATCCCTGGTGATTAAAACGCAGTTCTTCATCCTGATTGCCATTGCCTTATCCCTGATTTCTATCGCTATAGGATTATTTACCAATACCCAGTACCAGCCCGAAACCAGCCTGATAAGTCCATCAGCAACTTTCAGTGCTGAACTGGTTTTTGCTATCTTCTTCCCCGCTGTAACTGGCTTCACAGCCGGGGTTGCCATGTCAGGAGACCTAAAGAATCCGAAAAGGTCTATTCCACAAGGAACTCTGGCAGCGATTTTTACCGGCCTAATTGTTTATGTATTGCTGGCCATTGGGTTAGCACTTTTTGTGGACAGACAACTACTCCTCAATAATAATAATTTCATATTGCTGATTGCCTGGTCCTCCCCTATGGTAATTGCAGGCATTTGGGGCGCAACCCTGTCTTCCGCACTGGGCGGCATACTCGGAGCTCCCAGGATTATGCAGGCCATTGCTTTTGATAAATTAGCCCCGGCTGCTTTCTCGAAAACTGTTGGGAAAAATCTTGAACCACGTAATGCCCTGCTGCTTACCTTTCTGATTGCAGAAGGCGGTATACTCATAGGTGAGCTGGATGTTATTGCACGCATCGTATCCATGTTCTATATTGCTGCGTATGGATTTATCAATCTTTCTTTCGCTCTCGAAAACTGGGCCAGCACAGATTTTCGTCCTTCATTAAAAATATCCAAATGGGTAGGAATCATAGGCTTTATTGCCTGTTTTGCTGTTATGTTTAAAATCGATACAGCAGCAATGGTACTGGCCATGCTCATTATGTTTATCCTCTATTTTATTTTAGCAAAAAGAAAAACAACAAATGAATACGGGGATGTCTGGCAAAGCGTGTGGACTGCCATAATGAGAAGCTCATTGCTAAAACTCAATCAGAAAAAACTGGAGGATAGAAACTGGCAACCTAATATTATTCTGTTCTCAGGCGGAAGTGAAATCAGGCAGAAACTCCTGCTGTTCGGTAAATCTATTACAGGCAAACATGGCCTGTTGTCGAATTTTGACCTTATTGAAGACCCCGAATCAGATAATCTCTTTATTCGGGATGACAATTCAGATAAATTGGAAGAAAAATATGAAAAGGGTATTTTCTTTCGAAAACAAAAATGCAGAAATATCTATGAAGGAATAGAAACCATTGCTTCTATTTACGGGTTTTCAGGTGTTGAACCCAATACCATTATGTTTGGTTGGAAAAAGCACAGCCGGAATGCCATCCGCTTTGCTGAATTAATAAATAAAATCAATCAACTGAACCTGAATATTCTGATTGCCCATTTTTCAGATAATTCTTCCCTGGCAACCGGCAAACCCCTGGATGTTTGGTGGAGAGGTTCAGACAACAATGGGAATCTTGCTTTAAGTTTAATTAAACAACTGGAATATTATCCTGAATGGAAAAAATCACGTGTACGGGTATTAATCGTAAACCCGGTCAACCAGCAAAAAGAAGAAATATTCAGAAAAACAGCCCAAATACTGGATAATCTAAGAATAAAAGCAGAAATCACTATCATTAATAATGAAGTTGAGAAAAAACCTTTCTATGATATATTATTAACAGAATCGGCTGAGGCAGCACTGGTTATTCTCGGAATTCAGCATATTGAAGCAGGAAAAGAAAAAGAATTTGTGGAAGAAACAAACCTTCTGTGTGAGCAAATCGAAAACATTATCCTTATAAACGCATCACAAAGATTTAAAGAACTTCAAATTGGCCTTGATCAGAAAACAGTACCTAATTACCATTATCAAAGCAATATTATCGAACCGATTATAGACGCACAGGAGGTTAAACAGAACCTTATCCATAGCAATATTCCTTATTTGCAAAATGCTATTAACAACATAAATAATTCCATCCACGAAATTATATCAGGCCAAATAAAGAATTTTGTTGCTGCTAACCAAAAAGATTACTCCTACATGTTCGATATCATGGAGAAATTCATGGTATTTCTTCGAAATGACATTAAAAAGAGCTTCAGGCATTCTTCATCATCTGCCAATAAAATCATTACATACAGGAAATCATTTCTGAGCCAGACATTCCGTCAATTGCAACAGATATACAGCCGGGATTCAGATTTATTATTATCTCAGGCCGAAAAATTTGTAAGCAGGCATGAACATGAACTCACCCAGTTAGTTCATAAGCTGCCCGACAAAATTCAATTAAAGGATGTTCCTCCGCAATCAATTACAAGCAAAATAAATTCTAAAAAACTCTTTAAACAAAAAAAAGGCGTCATATATCTACAATTCCATATCATTAAAACAGAATTTCTGCATCCATTAAAAGAGGATATTATACGAAATATCCTGAGTAATTATTTGCAGCAGGAACTCCGGTTTATCATTAAAGTTCAGAAACTAATTAATCTTTATAATGATGAGCTTTTTGGCCTCGGAATCCAGCCAGAAACCGAAGAAAATAATCAGGAGGTTTTTTCCACCTTTATCAGCAAAATGGAAGACGCCTTAATGCACCTGAAGCAATTTCAACAAAACCAGGCTGCAGAATGCATACTATCAGGTTTGGAATATGAGACATCTAAACTTAACGCTCTGACTGATGCTGTTAATCATGGAAAAAACCTCATTTACCTGCCAATGCGAAGAAATCGCTATGAATACCAAGAGTTTCCGAATGTTTGGATAGAAAAAAACGCTTTGCTATGGAAAAGAGCTTCTATTGAGGTTATGCTTTTTAATTATGAATTTCAGGCGCAACTTTCCATTAATCGATTGAGAAAGGATTTGGAGGATACCTTTCGTGAAACCCTCGTTTCTCCCTTGCATAAAATGATTCAGTTTCTGGAGGATTATCAGCAAAACAATAAAGCTACTGACGCAGATGCATTACAAACAATTAAATTTGATCCTTCTTTAAGAAAACTGAGAGATGATTTCGATCGGTTCAACGACAGATTCAACAGAAGTTATCAGCGCATTTCCCAGCAATTTCCTGAAACGATCCATATTATTCCTGAAGAGGTTTTGGATGAATACAACCAACAACTTTTTGAACCTCCGGAAAAAATAGAAATCTCAAACCGTCAATTACTGGATTTCATCGTTTTAAAAGAAGTGTCTGAACCAATACAAAAAATCCAGCAAACATACCCGGCCAAATTAAAAGATTTGCAAATCAGCGCCAGGGACCTTTTGCGACTGGTTCAGTTTAACCTCGATGACTCAAATAATGACGGAATTGAAACAAATGAATTAAAGGCGTTTCTTAACCAACAAATCCATAAAGCTGAGCAGCTCGTTCAGCAATTATATAGTTATAATGAAAGTATTCAAAATGATTTTTCAACTGTTTTAAACAGAATTTATGATCAGTTTTCATTAAAGAATTATGCTAAGATTGCCCTGAATTTAAAGAGATATATCAGAGGACATGATCCAAAATATAAGATCTTTAAAATTAGAAACCATCTGAAAAAGCTTAGAAATACCATTTATAAGCAAATTGAAATATTCTGGTTTAAACAAAGCGAAGGTGTATTATTGGCTAAAAGGCAATTTGCCAAAGAAAAACCGCAGCAAACAAATATTCTTGAATTACGAAAGGAAATAAATGACATAAACCTTTCTGATAGCCTTACCCATCAAATACCTTTTTATTATAAACAATTATTTCTGAACAAACAGAGTATCTATCATGAGTTCTGGGTTGGCAGAGAAAAAGAGATTCAAAATGCGAAAGATGTATTTAAGGAATTCGAAAAAGGGAAACCTGTCCGAGTCTTAATTAAGGGTGAGCCGCTTAGTGGAAAAACATATTTTATAAATCATTTACTTCACCTGTATAATAAAGGATGGAAAGAAATACATATTCAAAGTCCGCTAAACGGCAGTGTTCAACTAAAAGACTTTAAACAAGCTTTCAAAGATGCTGCCGAAACCAATTCCAAACCTGAGGTTTTTCTTAAAAACACTGATATCCCTGTGATAATTATACTGGATAATTTGGAGTTGTGGTGGAAACGATCTGAAAATGGATTAGAATTACTGCAGGAAATCCTTGAAATGATGAAAATGGCAAACAACCAATGTATATTCATTTGTGGGGCTAATGTATTCTCATACGATCTGTTTTCAAAATTATTACCAATAAACGATCTCTTTACAAATCAGTTCATCATGAAACCTTTAAATGCCCGTGAACTAAAAGAAGTAGTTTTAATACGGCACCAGGCTTCAGGACTAAAGTTAAGCATTGGAAATCGTTCCCAAAACCTGCTTTTCCCCTGGGACTATGCCCGCTTGTTCAATTCATTCTTCAATGTATCTGCCGGGAATCCCGGATACACTCTCAGAAGATGGATAACTCAAATTACAAAAGCGGATACACAACAAATAAATATTGAAAAACCGAAACAGTTGGATTCTGAAAAAATAGAAACCATCGAAAGAAAATGGCATATTATTTTGGTTCAGTTTCTTTTGCATAAACATCTTGATGCACTGAAACTGGCAGAAATCATGAAAACAAATACAAATCAAAGCAATACATGGTTGAAAATATTACAGGAATCTCAATTGATTGAAGAAGTTACATCAAATGTTTATCAGTTGAACCAAATAAGCATAATAGGCTTGATAAAGGCTCTCAGACATAAAGAACTCCTCTGAAAAAGCTATGAATAAAAATGACACCCTACACCAGGTAAACCAGGCCATAAACAGCGCAGATTACATTAATCTGCATGGACTCTTAATATGGGTACTGGCTATTTTCTTATTCTTCAGAATAACAAATTATCTCCTTCCCCTGCTTCTGAATAAAGTCTCTCATCGCCGGTATTTTAATGTATCCTATCCATTTATAGAATTAATAACATGGATATTTTTGATCGTCGCCGGTATTCAATACTACCAGAAATTAATTCCTGCTTATAGCATCGGGCTTTTCATTGTTTTATTAATTATACTGTCATTTTTGGGAAAAGTATTCCTTGCTGATTTATTTGCCGGCATTATGATGAAATTTGAAAACCAAATCCGCTTAGGAGCTCATTTGAATATTGATGGTGTATCCGGCAAAGTAATTTACCTGGGACTCAGAAAAGTAAAAATTGAAACTGAAAGTGGTGAAACAGCTTATATTCCAAATAGTGCGTTAACAAATAAGAAGTTTACAATACGTGAACCCACAGAACATATTATCCGTCATCAATTCAGTTTGTTTTCTAAAACATCTGGTGAAAAAGCACTTACCGCACCAGGTTTGAAACAATTTATCCTGCAGTTACCTTGGGTGTCCCTTAAAAAAGATGTTAACGTCCATATCAATCCGCGAGAAGATGGCAAACTGCAATATGACATAAGCTTTTACACCAACCAAAAAGAACAAATACAACACATAGAAACCCTTATTCGCGATAAGATCACATCTTCCTGACCTTCAGAGATCAACTTATTTAGACACCATAAAAATAGCATACTGTTGCTATAGAATTCGAGCAATATTACTATTTTGCATTTCATAAAATCCGTCTAAAGAATTAACCAAAAAACATAACAAAACAACATTGATTTTATGATTAATGAGCAACTTACTGATCCGAAGAGTATAGTGATCATTGGTGGATCAAATGATATTCACAAACCGGGAGGAAAAGTATTAAAGAATCTTCTTGATGGAAATTACAAAGGCAAACTATATGTAACCAATCTAAAAGAAAGTGAAGTTCAGGGCATCAAAAGTTTCAGTGATGTTGCTGAATTACCGGAAGTTGACCTTGCAATAATAGCCATCAAAGCAAAATTAATCCCCCAAGCAGTAAAAATACTTACAGAAGAAAAAAACACCCGGGCAATTATTATCCTATCTGCAGGATTCAGTGAGGAAAATGAAGAAGGGAAGAAACTGGAAGAGGAAGTCGTTCAATTAATCGACAAAGCAGGTGGATCTCTGATCGGGCCAAACTGTATTGGAGTGCTAACACCTGAATACCATGGTGTATTTACCAGTCCGATCCCAAAACTGGATTTAAACGGCTGTGATTTTATATCGGGTTCAGGTGCCACAGCCTGTTTTATTATGGAAGCTGGTATTCCTAAAGGCTTGCCTTTTGCAAGGGTTTTTTCTGTTGGCAATAGTGCCCAGATGGGCGTTGAAGAAACCCTCAAGTACATGGATGAAACCTTTGATCCGAATAAAAGCCCTCGCATAAAGTTATTATATATAGAGAACATCGACAAACCTATGATGTTGCTTAAACATGCCTCATCATTGATTAATAAAGGATGTAAGATTGCCGCCATCAAAGCCGGAACCACTGAAGCCGGAAGCCGTGCCGCTTCTTCCCATACAGGTGCACTGGCAAGTCCTGACCTTGCAGTAGAAGCCTTATTCAGGAAAGCAGGCATAGTGCGCTGCTATGGCCGTGAAGACCTGATAGCCGTTGCTTCTGTTTTTCTTCAGGGTGAACTGAAAGGAAATAACTTTGCTGTGATTACCCATGCTGGTGGGCCTGCTGTTATGCTTACAGATGAACTTTCGAAAGGAGGTTTAAATGTTCCTCATCTAAAAGGAAAGGAATGTGATAAACTATTGGAAGAATTATTCCCCGGATCATCCGTTGCGAATCCCATTGATTTCCTGGCCACTGGAAATGCTGAACAATTAGGTAAAATAATTGATTGCGTAGATGGCCTTGAAGAAATCGATGCTATGGTCGTAATCTTTGGCACTGCCGGATTAAACCGGGTATTCGATGTGTATGATGTCCTGGATGAAAAACGAAAAACAGCTAAAAAACCAATTTATACTGTTCTTCCTTCTGTACATACTGCTGATGAAGAAATCCAGAAATACATTTCAAAAAGCGGTATTAATTTCCCTGATGAAGTTCACCTGGGAAAAGCATTATCCAAAGTGTTTCATGCTTCGAGTCCGTACAAAGCTGCCGAGAAATTACCCGGAATCGATGAAAATAAGATCAGATCTATCATTAAACAAACTACCGGGGGATATATCTCTCCGGAGAATATTCAGGAACTTTTAGATGCAGTAAAGATTCCTCGTGCTGGAGAAAGAGTCGTAAAATCACTTGAGGAAGCTCTTAAAGGTGCGCATGATCTGGGCTATCCAATCGTGATGAAAGTGATAGGTCCGGTTCATAAATCCGATGTCGGAGGAGTAAGCCTGAATATTAAAGACAATGATAAAGTGAAAGCCGAATTTAAAAGAATGATGCAAATTCCGGATACTACGGCAATTCTGATGCAACCTATGCTTAAAGGAACTGAACTGTTTATCGGTGCTAAAGAAGACGAAACCTTCGGACATATGGTTCTGTGTGGTCTGGGTGGAATTTTTGTGGAGGTATTGAAAGATATATCAGCCGGACTTATACCACTGTGTGAGAATGAGGCCACTGCTATGATACAAAGTCTTCAAAGTTATGATATAATAAAAGGAACACGAGGACAAGACGGAGTAAATGAAAAGGTGCTTTCAGACATCATTGTCAGGCTTTCAGCTTTGCTTAAGGTGGCACCGGAAATTAAGGAACTAGATCTGAATCCATTGCTCGGCACACCAAAAACAGTTGTTGCAGTTGATGCACGCATTCGCATAGAAAAATAAACGCGCGGTTTAAAATAGTTAACTCAATTCGATCAATTATGCTGATTAAAGTAATTGTATTGTCGATATATGCCCTGATGATAATTACTGTGGGCATTATAGGATTAAGAAAGACAAAAACCTTTAATGATTTCTTTCTCGGAGGTGGAAATGTTGGCCCCTGGTTTACTGCGTTCTCATACGGTACCGCCTATTTTTCTGCTGTTGTGTTTATTGGCTTTGCCGGAAAAGTCGGATGGTTCTTCGGTTATTCGGGAATTTGGATTGGTATTTTCAATGCTTTAATAGGTGTATTAGGTGTCTGGGCTCTACTTGGATGGAAAATCAAGCAGGTTGCCATAAATTACAAGATCCACACCATGAATGAGTTCTTTGAAAGAAGATACAATTCTCCCTTAATGAAATTATTTTCATCTATTGCTGTCTTTGTATTCCTGGTGCCTTATTCTGCTGCTGTATTCATTGGAGTGTCTTATCTCTTCAAATCTTCGTTTGACGGGTTGGAATACTGGCATGCAGTGGTATTTATGGGAGTATTCACAACGATATATCTGAGCATGGGAGGATATAAATCTATGACCTTAATAGATACGATCTTTGGTATCATTATGACACTAAGCCTTATTATCCTGCTGATTTTCACTATACATAAAGCTGATGGCCTGCAAAATATAAGCCTGGAACTGAATACCATTGATCCGGATCTAAGCTCTATGATCGGCCCGCCAGGATGGTGGCCGCTATTTTCCCTGGTTTTCCTGACTTCAATTGCCCCATTTGCAATGCCTCAACTGGTTCAGAAATTTTATGCCATAAAAGACAGAAAATCCATTCGTATCGGAATGGTTGCCTCTACATTGTTTGCGCTGCTTGTAGGTTGTATCGCTTATTTTTTGGGTTCGACTACCAGGTTCTTCCTGACCCCTGAGACTTCACCCGATGCATTTTCAGGTGGAAAAGTCGTTCCTGATGCCCTCATGCCTGAACTTCTGAATAATATCATTCCGGAATCCCTGAGCATTATCATCCTTTTACTCATTCTTTCTGCCTCTATGTCTACCCTGGCTGCCCTGGTACTTATTTCCAGTTCATCACTCACCAAGGATTTTTATGCCGGTTTTATCAATAAATCCACCAGTGATCAGAAACTAACCCTTCTTATGAGGATTTCAAGTGCAGTTTTCGTCCTTATTTCTGTCATCATTGCCCTAATAAAGCCCAATACTATTGTTGCAATACTTGGTATTTCCTGGGGAGCAGTTGGCTCAACATTCCTGGGTCCTTTTATCTGGGGGTTGTTCAGCAAAAAAACAAATATTACCGGAGCTGCATCAGCTGCTATATTAGGATTGGCAACGTGTATAGCTTTATATATTATCTGGGGGCCCTCTAAATCACCCCAGGCAGGAACAGTCGGAATGCTTGTATCCCTTGCCTGTCCGCCGCTTTTTTCACTTTTGCAAAGAAAAAATAATAATTCATGATCAGAACCATATTGGTATTAATCCTCTCGTTTTCTTTATCCATAAACATTATAGCACAAAATAATAATGCCGGTAAAGAAGTCAATGAGGGTCTAATCCAATGGCATGGATTTATAAAAACAGACTTCTGGTACGACAGCCGAAAAATTGCCGGTGCAAGGGAAGACCTTTTCCTCCTTTACCCTCTGAATAAAATACCGGATATAAACGGGCAGGACACCAATAATCATTCAAGTTTCAATTTCAGTGCCATCACATCCCGAATCAATGCCACCATCAAAGGCCCCGATGCACTGAATGCAAAAACCAGCGCATTTATTGAAGCTGACTTTTCAGGGATCAGCAATAACGACATTAACGGATTCCGATTGCGTCATGCCTATCTTACATTAAACTGGGAAAAAACAGAGCTTCTTCTTGGCCAGTATTGGCATCCAATGTTTGTTACAGAAGTTTTTCCCACCGTAGTATCCCTGAACACCGGGGCTCCCTTTCAACCTTTCATCAGAAATCCACAAATCAGATTCTCATATAGTTTTGGGAAAGTAAAGTTCATTGCAGCTCTGCTGTCGCAACTGGATTATGTAAATGATGGGCCCGAAGGGAAAAGCCCGCAATATATCAGAAATGCCGGTATACCAAACATTCACACACAATTGCAATATAAAAATGGCGCTGCCACCTTAGGCCTTGCCTTTGATTACAAAATAATTCAACCTATGGCTGTAACCGACAGCAACATGGTAACGGATGAGAAATTAAGTTCACGGGCATTTATGGCTTATTACAAGTTTCAAAAAAACAAATGGACCATCAAATCAAAGGCCATTCTTGGCCAAAACCTAACCGAACATTTGCTTCTGGGGGGTTATGCCGTAAAAAAAGTCGACAGTACGTCAGGCAGATATAGCTTCACTCCATTGGAACATGCACATATTTGGTTGAACCTGCTTTATGGTTACAAGTTAAAAGGAGGTTTATTTCTGGGTTATGCCAAAAACCTAGGCAGTAAATCATCAAACATGGGTATGTATTTCGCCAGAGGAGCTGACATTGAATATGTGTACAGAATCTCTCCCAGTGTAAGTTATTCAAAAGGTAAAACAAAATGGTGTGCTGAACTTGAATACACCGGCGCAGCATATGGCAAGCCTGACGAAATGGGTATTTTCAATCAGTCAGAAGAGGTTGCAAACCTGCGCTTTATTATCACCATTTTCTATTTCTTTTAAATTACAATGATCACCTTAAACATTTATATCCTGAACTTTCAGATTTAAAGTTTCATTTTGTCATTTTTTTTTCAGAATTTTGGGTGTTAATCACCCACCTTTGTTATTAAAACATCTAATATGACAAAAGATACACCCATAAATTATGATCTTGTAAGCAGCAAAATCAAAGAAGCAGGTTTGCAAAGTATAGGTCAGGCTTCTATCAGGGAAATAAAAAAACTGGTAGATACCATTGAACAAGCAAGCGGGGAGAAATACATTCGAATGGAAATGGGTATACCCGGATTACCTCCGGCACAAATTGGGGTTGAGGCAGAAATTAAAGCCCTTCGCAAAGGTATTGCTTCCATTTATCCAGATATTTACGGCATTCCATCACTAAAAGAGGAGATTTCCCGTTTTGTAAAGCTTTTTCTTGATATTGATGTAGCTAAGGATGGTTGTATTCCTACTGTAGGCTCTATGCAAGGAGGATTTGCCACTTTTCTTACTATAAGCCGATTACATGAAGGACAGGACACAACGCTGTTTATTGATCCCGGCTTTCCAGTCCACAAACAACAGCACAAAGTACTGGATATCCCTTTTGAAACCTTTGATGTTTACAATTATCGCGGAGATAAATTGAAAGACAAACTGGAAGAATACCTTAGTAAAGGAAATATTGCATCTATTATTTACAGCAATCCTAATAATCCATCGTGGATATGTTTTACTGATAAAGAGCTCAGGATAATCGGAGACCTGGCGAATAAATACAATGTTTGTGTACTGGAAGATCTGGCGTATTTTGCTATGGATTTCAGGAAAGATTATTCCGTTCCCGGAGAGCCTCCCTATCAACCCTCTGTTTCGAAATATACCGATAACTACATTTTATTTATCAGCAGTTCCAAGGTATTTAGCTATGCTGGCCAGCGCATTGGCATGCTGGTTATTTCAAATAAAATGTACCATGCCCGCTCCAAAGCACTGCTGAAATATTATAATAGCGATATGCTGGGCCATGCCATGGTTTTTGGCACATTATACTCGCTGAGTTCAGGAACGGCCCATGCACCACAATATGGATTGGCTGCCCTGTTAAAGGCTGTTAATGATGGCACATATAATTTTATTGATCCGGTGAAAGAATATGGTGAGAAAGCTAAAATCATGAAAAAAATGTTTCTTAACAATGGGTTTAACATCGTATACGATAAAGATGAAGATACCCCCATTGCAGATGGTTTTTATTTTACTTTTTCGTATCCTGCTTATTCCGGTGTTGAATTGCTTGAAAAATTGATTTATTATGGCATCAGTGCCATTGCGTTGGCAATAACAGGCAGCGAGCGGTTAGAAGGAATACGTGCCTGCGTTTCTTTGATTCAGCGCAGTCAGTTCCCTGACCTGGAATACCGGCTTGCAAAATTTCATGAACACCATTCATAATTAGAAGTAATAGTTAATTTATAATTATTCTAAATTATTAAGTCCTTGCTTATTTAAATCAGCTAATAAAGAAGTTTACATTTAAAAGAAGTAATTTCGTGAAATAATTAACAAATAAATAGGAATTAAAATCATATATAATCATGGCAAAATTTATTGGTGATATTATTATTGATATCGAACGTTGCAAGGGATGTGAAGTATGTATTCCGGCTTGCCCGAATGATGTGATTTCCATGGCAAAGAAAGTGAACGGTAAAGGGTATCATTATGCCGAGAAGGTAAATGATGAGTGTATTGGCTGTGCAAATTGCGCAATTGTATGTCCTGATGGGGTAATCACGGTATATAAGATGAAGAAAACTGCTTAATATCGCGGCAGCAACACGTCAGGATCACATTCAATTTTTAAATTAAAAGCTTACAATAATGAAAAAGGAACTCAGGTTAATGAAGGGTAATGAGGCAATTGCAGAAGCAGCAATAAGAGCTGGTTGCGATGGTTACTTTGGCTACCCGATCACACCCCAGTCAGAGGTAATGGAATACCTCATGGTTGAAAAGCCTCATGAAAGAACTGGTATGGTTGTTTTACAAGCTGAAAGTGAAGTGGCTTCCATCAATATGTTATATGGTGGTGCTTCCTGTGGCAAAAAGGTAATGACATCATCAAGTTCTCCCGGCATCAGTTTGATGCAGGAAGGAATCTCATATATGGCTGGTGCTGAATTGCCATGTCTATTGCTAAATGTTGTACGTGGAGGCCCTGGTCTGGGAACCATTCAGCCATCACAATCAGATTATAACCAAGCTGTTAAAGGAGGTGGTCATGGTGATTACAAACTGATCACCCTCGCTCCTTCTTCCGTGCAGGAAATGGCAGACTTTGCCGGACTTGGATTTGACCTGGCTTTTAAATACCGCAACCCGGTTATGGTATTATCTGATGGGGCCATCGGACAAATGATGGAAAAAGTAGAACTGGAAGAACAAAAAATCAGGCACACTAATGAAGAATTAAGAACAATTTATCCTTGGGCAACTCTGGGGAAAACCCCTGACAGGGAGAGAAATATTGTTACTTCCCTTGAACTGGATTCTGCAAAACAGGAAATCAGAAACCATGAACTTCAGGCCAAATACAGAAATATCGAAGAGAATGAAGTGCGGTATGAAGAAATTAAATGTGAAGATGCTGATTATATTATTGTTGCCTATGGCACTTCTGCCAGGATTAGCCTGAAAGCCATCCAAATGGGAAGAGAACAAGGGTTAAAAGTCGGACTCATTCGTCCCATTACCTTGTATCCGTTCCCAAATAAAATACTAAAGGATTATTCAACAAAGGTAAAAGGAATGTTATCTGTTGAAATGAGTGCTGGTCAGATGGTGGAGGACATCAAGCTGGCAGCAGGCTGCCATACACGTGTTGAATATTATGGCCGCATGGGTGGTATTATTCCTTCAGCAGAGGAAATTGTTGATGTTATCAAACAAAAATTTATCGGAGGTTAGTTATGTCAAATAATATATCATTAGACGAAATAAGAAAAGAAGAAAATCTGGTTTACAAAAAAACTGATCTTCTAACTGAAAAGCAATTATCCTATTGCCCGGGTTGCGGCCATGGAACTGCCCACCGTATTATTATGGAAGTAGTTGAAGAAATGGGCGCACAGTCAGATACCATTGGTATTGCTCCTGTTGGTTGCAGTGTGTTAGCATACGAATTCATGAATATCGATATGCAACAAGCTGCCCACGGAAGGGCTCCTGCTTTGGCAACCGCTATTAGCAGAATGCTTCCGGAGAAACTTGTTTTCACTTATCAGGGTGACGGTGACCTGGCGGCTATCGGAACAGCAGAAACCATTCACGCCTGTAACAGAGGTGAAAATATTACCATTTTCTTTGTTAACAATGGTATCTACGGTATGACCGGCGGCCAAATGGCCCCTACGACCCTGAAAGGAATGAAAACCTCCACATCACCCTATGGAAGAGATCTTAGCATGATGGGGAATCCTCTGAAAATAACAGAATTAGTGGCTACATTACCCGGTACATGCTATGTTACCCGGCATTCCGTCCATACTCCCGGAAATGTCAGAAAAACGAAAAGAGCTGTTAAAAAAGCCTTTGAATTACAAAAACAAAAGAAAGGCCTTAGCTTTATAGAAATCGTTTCCAATTGCAACTCCGGTTGGAAAATGACACCAACACAGGCAAATAAATGGATGGAAGAAAATATGTTCCCCTTTTATCCACTGGGGGATATTAAAGTGCCGGAATAAAATATATTTAGAATCATGAATGAATTAAAATCATTATACAATGACTGAAGAAATTATTATAGCAGGTTTTGGCGGACAAGGGGTATTATCAATGGGGAAAATCCTTGCCTATTCAGGTATTATGGAAGACAGGGAAGTAAGCTGGATGCCTTCCTACGGACCTGAGATGAGAGGTGGAACTGCTAATGTTACTGTAATTATCAGTGATGAAAGAATCAGTTCTCCCATCCTGAAAACCTTTGATACTGCTATTATTCTAAACCAACAATCCATGGATAAATTTGAACCAGCTGTTAAACCTGGTGGTTTGCTGATTTATGACGGAAATGGTATCATACGGCACCCGGAAAGGAAAGATATCAATATATACCGAATAGATGCAGCAGACAAAG
Source organism: uncultured Lentimicrobiaceae bacterium (assembly GCA_964654725.1). Classification (GTDB taxonomy): domain Bacteria; phylum Bacteroidota; class Bacteroidia; order Bacteroidales; family CAZZLL01; genus CAZZLL01. Next base: position 43,248 of record CAZZLL010000012.1, read on the forward strand.
CAGGTGAAATAGGACTGACAAAAATTTTCAATATGATCGTGCTAGGAGGTTATCTCAAGGTAAAACCCATTGTTGGGCTTGAAAATGTTACCCTGGGACTCAAAAAGTCATTGCCTCCCAGGTACCATCATATGATCCCTGATAATGAAAAGGCTATTAAAACCGGCCTGGAAATTATCAAAGAAGTTTATACGCTTAACTGATAACTTGCATTTCAAGCTATTATGTTCAATAGTTTTCATGAACTGAAAGCTTTTCTCGATCAGAAAGTCTTGCAATACAATACACCTGATTTTATTGAATCAGACCCTGTTTCTGTACCCCACACTTTTAGCAATAAACAAGATATAGAAATTGCTGCCTTCCTGGCGGCTATTTTAGCCTGGGGCCAACGTAAAACCATTATCTCGAAAACAAAGCAACTCTTGCAGTTTATGCATTACAGTCCGTTTGACTTTCTCATAAATGCCCGCGAAAAAGATCTTAAAATATTCGAACGTTTTAAGCACAGAACTTTCCTGCCCGATGACTGCATTTTCTTTATGACATCCCTGAAAAACCTTTACACGGAATTGGGAAGCCTGGAGAAGGCTTTCTTTACAAATGCGATAGATAATGAAGATAAAGGATTATTGATAGATCATTTCAGAAATAATTTCTTTAAAACACCCCACCTGAAACGTTCAGAAAAACATATAGGAAGTCCGGCAGGAAATTCATCGGCAAAACGTTTGAACATGTTTCTCAGATGGATGGTCAGAAAGGATAATAAAGGAGTGGATTTCGGATTGTGGAGCAGCATTAACCCCAATCAATTGTATATACCCTTAGATATTCACAGTGGAAGAGTTGCCAGAAAAATGGGGCTGTTGAAACGCAATCAAAATGATTGGAAAAGTGTTATAGAACTGACCCAAAACCTGCGAAAACTGGACCCAAATGACCCTGTGAAATATGATTTTGCCCTTTTTGGAATGGGGATATATGAAAAAATATAACCATGAAAACCATACGTAACTCAGACAGGAAAGAAATATACAAAAAGCATCATTGGAAATTCCGCTTGCATGAAATAATATATGAAGCCGATACAAAGGAGGGAAAAGCATTCGACATTGTTCTAATGCTGGCAATATGTTTAAGTATTATTGTGGTTATGCTTGACAGTATAGACAGTATTAAGGAAAAAAGCGGCAACATTTTGCTGATTACAGAATATATTTTCACCGGCCTGTTTACGCTTGAATACATATTGCGTATCATGGTAATAAAAAAGCCATCATCTTACATTCTCAGTTTCTATGGCATTATCGACCTGATGTCAATATTGCCCACCTATATAAGTCTTTTGTTACCCGGTGGTCAATATTTTCTGGTTCTTCGTACCCTGAGACTTTTACGAATATTCAGGGTATTAAAGCTCGTTCGTTTCATCGGCGCATCAAAGGTATTGATAAATACACTCCGGGCAAGTGTCTATAAAATTGCAGTCTTTACCATTTTCGTACTGACCATTGTCATCATATCCGGGTCTATGATGTACCTGATTGAAGGACCGGAGAAAGGATTCAGCAGCATTCCCAGAAGCATATACTGGGCTATTGTTACGCTAACAACTGTTGGGTATGGAGATATTGCTCCTGCAACCGTTCTGGGACAATTTTTCGCATCGATTATTATGTTAACGGGTTACGCCATCATCGCTGTACCAACAGGCATAATAACTGTTGAGCTTAGCAAGGCTTCGCAGAAAACAATCAATACACAGGTATGTCGCCATTGCAACAAAACCGGACATGATAACGATGCCCGGTTTTGCAAGTATTGTGGTAAAAATATATAACTACTTAAACGCCTGACTCAAACGTATACGTTTGCCATCTTTATATGCAACCACAAAGGCATCTTTTATTCCTTTATCCGTGTATTCCTGTTTCTTTTGTTTGGCCGCTTCGAACGAGGTAAACTCTCCGATAGTATACTGATACCATCCGTAAACTAACTCCTCATTTATGGTTTCCGTAAGGTTATATTTTGATTTCAGCGCTTGTACTGCACCATCCGATTTATTTTTCAGAGCAAGTAACTGTATCCTGAATTTCACTCCTGATTCTTCATAAAGTGGGGCATCGGTATCTCTAATTTTGCCGCCACCAATTAACTGGCTAAGGTTTGATAAACGATTCCCATCCTCATAAGCTACTACAAAAGCATCTTTTACATCATGACGTGATATCAGTACATTACGCAGCTCCTTGGCCTGCCAGTATTTCTGGCAGGATCCAACAGAATACCTGTACCAGCCATTATTCCCATGTTCATAAACTTCCTGATCAAGATGATACCTGTCTTTTAAACTCTGTGTTGATAACTTCTCTCCATATGACGCTGCAATCTGGACTTTAAAATCTACCCCTTCCCAGGGAGACTCATAAATCTTTGATTGTGATTCAGATTCCATAATGTATTTGGTAGTTGCAGACTCTTTTCCACTGCCATACTTAGAACGAGAAAAAGGTTCTCCATCTTTATACTTTACAACGAAAGCATCTTTGATGCCATTCTTTGTACGTATTTCATTCCGGTACACTTCTGCATCCTCATAATTATCATAAGAACCCACAGAATATTTATACCAGCCATCAATATAGTTTTCCCTGATTTCATCAGTGATCTTATACTTGTCCTCGAGATAACCTTCTTCTATCTTTTTACCGAAAGCAGCCCTGATCTGAACCCTGTATTCAACACCTCTGGTTTTTCCCTGCTTATCATCCACTATGGGTTTATCAATAACAACAGCAACGGGAGTTTCATCTTTCACAACCGGCTTTTCAACATATATATTATTATTAAACTGATATATCTTGCCATTCTCATCTACAAATTCTCCAATGATAGGATAAGTTCCCGAACCAATTTCCCCAACATTAACCTTGTAACTGATTGTAAAAGAATTCAAATTTGGCAGGCTGTCAAAATCAATAGTCACCTTTTTATCAGCAAACGAGAATTTACCGTTCAACACATAAGGGTCTGATGCAGTAAATCCGGATGGTAATATTTGTGTGATCGTACTTTTCCCTTTTAACTGTCCGCGATCAATAATCAATTTCATGTCAAATTCACCATTGGTTTGCGTTCTAACAGGGATATCATAACGAATATCAAACTGGGGGCCATCATCAGCAATAACCGGCTCTACATCCCGCTCACGCCTTACTGGTTTCTTATTGAAATAATAGCTAATACCCATGGATGTGTATCCGTACATATCATACGATGAGCCTCCTTCCGTAGCATCAAGCTTGTCAGAGTTAGTAATCCTGAGACTACCCTCAAAATTAATGTCCAAATGATCCCCAATATTTATTTTCATTCCAAGACCCGCAGGGAAAACAGCTTCAGTAGTCCAACCACTAATGCCATTACCCGCCTGGCCATTGCCTCCTACCTTAACATCAGTATTTAAATCGTACAAGTTTGTTTGCCAGTTTGCCATGCCAAGTCCGGCATATCCATAAAAATTTACAGGTTTATTAAAATTCCTTCTCCATAATAAATTGCTGAAATCCAGCTGCAATGCCAGGCTATATTCGAAAATATCAGCAAGGAAATATCGATTAATTGTCCTTTTAGTACCAGCCAGATCCCCGTAAACAAATTGACCACGCACAGACCAATGCGGGTTTAAATATTTCGTCAAAGCTCCTCCAAAGGCCCATCCCCACTCACTGTGATTTTCTGACACCGGGACGAAATTATATACACGCAAATCACCATAAAATAAATTGGAGCCTCCATTCACTGTTAAGGCCCAGTTATGGTAAAACTGAGTACTTCTCCTTTGCTGCGCCTGTGCATCAAAGCTAATTATAAAAAAACCAATAAATAATAATAATAAAACTATCTTCTGCCTGTATTGCTGATTCATAGCAATTTATATTAATTAAACATATAGTATATTAGCAAATATATCAGATTTTACATGGCTTTATATAGTATTCTTTACAAAATATAAACATTCTCCATGTTGATATCTCTGACATAGTCATAATTTTTAATTAGTCTGTTTAAAAACAAAATTAATTATTAATTCCAATTAATCGAAAAATTATAGCTTTTAAGCTATAATTCTCTCTGGAATTTGTACGGAACAAATAAAATAAAGTTTGGTTTTGAGGTAAAAAATTGCTGTAAACGATGATTTTAATGATTCCTGAACCTTACAAGGTACAAGGTTTTATCGGAAAGCCATTTGCTGTGAACAGAACGCACAAGCTCGTAATCCTTACCTTTCAAGCCTTTATCATCAATAATATAAAAGGTAGATGCATCAAACTGCTCAAACTGACGCCGGAGTATTTGTTGCTGTTCTCTGCTGATATAAAAAATCGTTATTTCATGCACGGGTGTTCGTTTATAAATGCGAACGTCATTACTTCCGACTAATTTAACAATATCGCAGGCTTCTTCCACATAAAGCTTATCCGGATGCTTTTCTGCTTTAACAGGTATTACATACCAGTTATATGCAATGCGGGCTATCAGCAACAGTATTACCAAGAGCATAAATCGCACACGTTCTTCCCGGTGCCTAACCCACACATAAACCAATCCTGCGCTCACAAACAAAAGAAATCCAAGCTTCAGCAATCGATATGACATATCAGGATGTAGCGGGTAAAACAAAACAACTAGTATCAGGAGTGGAAACGCATATACAAGCACACTAAAAATCACCATGATATATCTACGAAGTGGCGATTTTTCATGCTGTGTATTCCCGTAAAGAAAAACTGCAATGATCAGAACAAAGGGGAGCAACATCAAAATATATCGTGGATGAAATTCCGGTGAGATCCAGTATATCACTATATTAATTAAAAACATTAACACCATTGTCCATATCCAGGTAGAACTCTTTAACAAGCGAATAGTTTTTCGATGGATGGAAAAGATCAGCAAAATTGTCCAGGGTAGAAAATGATATATAAATTCCAGCGGAAAAAGCACAAGATGCTCTAATGTTCTCCATATACCATGTGCAGCAACCGTACGCTGGCTGGATTGAAAAAACAACACCCGAAGGTAATTTTCAACGCTGCCATAGGGACTAAAAGCAATAAAAAAGCCACCTGCCAAAACAAGAAACAAAAAGATTCCGGCGAAATGCTGCCATCTGAACAATGACCTGACATCCCTATTATAAATAAAAACAACCAAAAGCCCTGCAGCCTGAAATACCAATGAGGGAAGTGCCTTCATTAAAAATCCCATAGCAGCAAGAAAATAGGATAACAGGAATAAGGTAAGGTATTTCTTTTTCCTGGAGTACTCCATGATAACAACCAGGCTCAAAAAGGTAATCAGAGAATAACTGAGATCAATCAAACCAAGCATAGAATCCCAAAACAGAATATCCCCACTGGTAACAAAAAAGAATGCCAGCAAAACAGCCCATTCAAAACCCATATTTTTTCTGGCATACAAAAATATTGAAACTGCAAAAAGCAAGAGGGATATAATTGCTGGCAAGCGGACAATCAGCTCATCATAGCTGTTAAATAGCAGAAAAAAACCAGCTAATAACCAATTATACAAAGGAGGTTTATAATAGTAATGGATACCTCCAATTGTGGGAGATAAATAATTTTCAGTCATAATCATCTCCATGCTTACCATTGCCCTTATGGGCTCATCCGACAACAGAACAGGCAATCCAAGATTGATAAGCAAAGCAGGAAAAACCAGTATGACACCGATTAGTGCCAGTATCCTGAACAATAGCTGTGAACTATGACTGCTGCTGTTTTTCATCTTTATCTGATCTATAAGAATTAACACCCAGCTTTTTGGGAAATATCAAGTAATATATTCCGGTAAATGAAACGACCAACGTAATTATGTAAAACAACAAACTTAAAGCAATAGAGCGATCCGTATTGAGATTAATGAGTTGAGATCCGAACAGAAAAGTTAATTCACGCGTACCTGCTCCACCAATAGAAGGAGTAAGTGCTGCAATGATGGAAGATATCAGGAAAACAAATATATAACTCATCATGAAATCTGAAATATTCAGTGCCATTAACAGAAGAAAAGCTGAAACAGCCTGTAAAAACTGAACGCCTAATGACATGAGAAAACTAATAGTAAATAAAGGTGTAAAAACAGAAAAAAAACGTCTGACAATAAAATAAAACACATACAACCCCACAGGAAGCAATGCCCATGCAAAGTATTTGGGCATCACCGGAAACGGAATAACATAATAAAGCAGCAGGGCCAATGCAAATAATGCACTTACCCCGCTGATGCGATCAAGAAGGACAGCCGATAAAACTTTTCTGACTTTTATATTTTGAATACGGTTGATCAAGTATACTTTGTAACCATCTCCTCCTATACCGCCGGGTAAAAACAAATTATAAAACATCCCGAGAAGGTACAGGCGAACATTGTCAGGTCCTGATATATCAACAGTAATACTTCTAAAAAAAAGCAACAGCCTGTAACTGGCCAGAAGCTTAGACAGGGCAAAAAATATCGCTGCCAAAAAGAGATAATCCAGCCTGCTTTTTGATAGTAACACCCAAACCTTTCCGATATCAATGTTCGAAAACACAAAATACAATGCCCCGACACTAACCGCAATCTTCAGGAATAATTTCAGGTATTTTTTAAGACCGTCCTTCAAATCTGTTAATCCAATTTAATAAGTTTCAACTCCGTGTGGCCATCCCGTGTGTCAAATTCATAGAACTCGCTAACCTGATAGCCAAAATCTTTTAGTGCCTGAATGCGAGCTTCATCAACAATGTAATAAATTCCTCTTTTTAACAAATGAAATTTTCTTCCCGGACTTATAAAATCCTTTTCCAGTATTTCTTCCCTTTCACGTGATATGTAATAAGATATTTCTGAATTAATCAGCGTTCCTTCAATAATCTTTAATTCTTCTCCCTGTGTCATCCGTCCGATTTCCTGTCCGTATTTTTTATATAGAGGCCGCCTCGTTTCGCTTTTCACTGCCTGCCGTTCAACAACGGTAAAATTAAACCCTATACGTACTACAAATAAAACCAGGATAAATACAATCAGTCGGTGTGATTTTATCTTCATATATGCAACTAAAAGTAGCAGAATCCCTGTTGCAGTAAGAATACCCTTAAGAACAATATTATCGACAGCTGATGTGTAAGGAATAAACGGCAATAGCATAGACACGCAAAAAGCAAGAACGATCAATCCAAGGTAGATGTTTTCAACTATCTTTTCCAATCCCTTTCTTTCATCACGAAATTCAAAATAGAAATAAAAGATAATCGTGAAGGCCATAGGATACAACATAAACAAATAGCGCTGCATTAAAGCCGGAGACAACCAATAAATAACAATATTTGCAAGAAATACTATCAGGTTAAACTTTAAAAAAGGATGTTTAAACACAATGCGCATAAAATCCCTGCGAAAACAAAAAACAAGCAGGAAAGACCAGGGCAAAAAATTATAAATCAGTTCCAGGGGAAATTTCAGGACATGCACTATTAATTTCCAAAAGCTAAAATCCAAAAAAGTTTTCTGGCTCGACTGATCCCAAAGTACAGGTATGTAACGGCTAAAATCATTGTATTGATCATACAGAAAAAAATAAGCACCGATGATCAGCAAAAACATAAATCCTCCTGCAATGTGGGGCAATGAAAAAATACGTTTAAAATCCCGGGAATAAATAAAAACGCTAAGCAGTGTAATGCCTTGAAAAGCAAGTGATGGCAACCCTTTCAGCAAAATCCCCAATGCAGCAATGCTGTATGACAAAAGAAATAACGGATAGAGTTTTTTCTTTCTATAGAAATAATAGATGATCATAAAACTTAACCAGGTTAGCCAACTGTAGAAAATATCGATCAGTCCCATATTGGAATTATCAAACAGAATAGCTCCGTTGGTTAAAAAGGCAAAAGCAGTAAAAACAGCAACATGGCCGGGAAGGAATTTTCTCACAATCAAAAAAATGCTGAAGGAGTATGCAGCCAGGGAAAATACAACAGGATAACGTATCAACACTTCCTCATATGATCCTGCGGCTTTAAAAATCAGGACGAGGATCCAGTTCCACATCGGAGGCTTATTGTAATAAAACTCACCGTTTATGGTAGGCGTCACATAATTATCCGAAAGGATCATTTCATAGGCTATCAGGGCCCGGATGCCTTCGTCATTCACCAGAGGCAGTATGCCAAGGTTAAGCAGGAAAGCAGGAACAGCCAGCAAAAAAGCAACAAGCCACAGCACCCATTCATTTTGTTTGATATACCTTAAAAATCGTAACATCACATCATAATAAGGAACAAAAATACGATTTAGAATCAATTTGTTGCTATGATTGCCTGTAGAATCATGAGGAAGGTGGATGGATCTTCAGGTTTCTGTATGACCAATACATTATTCCAATTCCGATAAGAAGGGAAAGTATTGCAATTGAAAAAGCAACTGTAAATCCGTATAATTCATAAAACAGGACACCCAGCAAAGGTGCAAATATAGCCCTGAATCCTGTCAGCGACAAATGAACCGATTGGTAATCCCCTGCTTCTTCTTTTGTGCAAAAATAAGCAGAACCAATATGCCACATGAGGGCCATAGTTGCAGCAAAAACGCCGTGAAACAAAATATACACCAACATGCCCCAATAAATATGTAATCCCAGCCATTCAAAGTGCAGGGGAAAATGCTCCGTAAAAATCAGCGATGCAATATACAGCAGCATGCTCGCAAAACTGATCATTCCGAATTTTCTGGGATCAACATTCCCGATTAGCCTTCCGAAAAATGGAAGCAGCGCAATAGCCAATACATTGTATGCATTCTTATAAAATGCGACACTTGAATAGTTGAGATGAAGGGCTTCATCAAAGAATAAATTAATAACGGTGGCCGAACTCATGAATGAAAAACCATAAAACATAAACCCAATCTCATAATGCCTGAACGGCTTATTTTTTACAACAATATTATTCAGATTTTTCAACACCTTCCTGACAGATTGCCAGAACTTTGTTTTAATGGCCGGACGATTCACTTCCTGATAGGGTATTTTTGAAAGTAAACACACAGAAGCAATCCCCAATACCGCCAGGATTGGATATATATACGCAAAGGCGAAAGGATCATAATCAAGCAGCAGACCAAAACCAAAAGTAGCCAGCAACATGACTATTTTATTAAGAGAGGTAGCATATCCATATAATCTTCCAAAATGCTTATGTTCATAAACGTTCTTCAGGAAAAGATTAATAGTAGGAAACACAAGGGGATTCGCTAAATAATACACAAAAAAAATACTCAGAAAGAGCAAGTGGTAAAATTCAGAATCTGTTAACGTGTTTAAATCCCGCGGAAAAATTAACAGCAATAGCAAAGGCAAACGGGTCAGAAATGCGACTATCCTTAATAAACGCTTTTTGTTATACCTTTTTAGCATTTCATTAAAGATCACTGATATCAATAAAACGATTACACTGAACTGGAACAAAAAGCCCAATTGAAAGCTTTTACCTTCAAGGCTTTTGATAAACACGAATTCGTTCAGGATAAGCACACCAGCAATAACGCCCTCTATTAAAGAATAAGCAATGTGTAAATGAAAAGCCTTCCTTTCATCCTGGTTTATATTAAATCGTTTTCTCAAGGAATTTCAGTTTCGGCAAAACTACCACAATATTTTATTCTAATTTCGCAAACGATGAATCGCAAGATACTCAATTTAGCCCTGCCTAACATCATCAGCAATATTACCATCCCTGTTTTGGGCTTGGTAGACCTGAGCATTCTTGGGCACCTGGAATCAGAAGTATATATTGGTGCTATTGCAATAGGGGGCATTGTTTTTAACTTCATTTATTGGGGGTTTAGTTTTCTTCGAATGGGCACCAGCGGATTTACGGCACAAGCATACGGTAAAAAAAAACCTGAAGAAATGATCATGGTGCTGACCAGGGCGCTCTATATTGGGCTTCTTTTAGGTATTGTTATATTCTTTTTGCAAAAACCTATCGGGTTGTTCAGTTTCTGGATTATGGACGGCAGCCCGGAAGTTGAAAAATATGCCTCCCAATATTTCTATATCCGAATACTGGCTGCACCTGCCACCTTATGTTTATATAGTTTCAATGGTTGGTTCATTGGCATGCAGAATGCCAGGTTTCCCATGATAGTCGCTATTTTTATTAATCTTGCCAATATAGGTTTTAACCTATATTTTGTATATATAGCAGGGATGAAATCTGATGGTGTTGCCTGGGGAACAGTATTAGCACAATATTCCGGACTGTTGCTGGCATCTGTTTTGTTTTATAACAGGTATCGAAAACTCTTTATATATTTTAAGTTTAACCTGATAAATAAAAGAAAAGAACTGAAGAAATTTTTTCATGTCAATAAGGATATACTGATTAGAACCATTTGCCTGATCTTTACCTTTTCATTTTTCACCAACCAATCTGCACAGGAAACAGACACGCTTTTAGCTGCTAACCAGCTACTTTTACAGTTTCTGTTTATGTTTTCCTACTTTATTGACGGATTTGCCAATGCTTCAGAAGCTCTTGTCGGAAAATACACAGGTGCTGAAAATATGCAGCTCCTGAAAGTCGCCATTCGGAAACTGTTTGTCTGGGGCATTGGTATCAGTATTCCTTTTACCATAATCTATGCCCTTTTTAATGATGAGATACTGAGCCTACTGACCAATAATATAGATATCATTCAAAGTGCAAAACCCTACCGGTTCTGGGTTAGTCTCATTCCTTTATTAAGTTTTTCTGCCTTTATCTGGGATGGAATCTATATAGGTGCTACAGCTTCGAAAGCTATGAGGAATACCATGATTGCAGCAACCCTTGTTGTATTCATCCCTGCCTACTATATCAGTAAACCTTTAATCGACCATCACAGTTTATGGTTTAGCCTGTTGCTATTCATGCTCGCCAGAAGTATCGGGTTAAGCCTCCTGTTCAAAAAAAACATTCTGTCTATAAAAGGAAGCTACTGATATCCACCTGCGAAAGATTGGCCATCTTGCGCAAATTTCCGTCAATTTCCATGGCTTGCATAAAATCCTCATTGGCCCCGGAGAAATTACTCAGACGCTGGCGGATAATAGCCCGGCATATATAAGCATCCCTGAATTTCGGGTTCGATATGATGGCCTTAGTAAAATCCCTTTCAGCTGAGAAATAATCATACATCTGGACCAAAGCTATTCCTCTGTTGAAATAAGAAAGTGTCTCATCCGGATCAAGTGAAATTGCTTTCGTATAGTCCGTAATCGCCCCTTCGATATTATTCATTTTGAATTTTGAGTTTGCCCTAGTCAGGTAGGCTTCTGCAAACATACTGTCTATTTCCAGCGCCTCATTGCAATGTTTCAATGCCATTTCATAATTACCGGTATAAGTCATCAGCACACCCTTTTGCTGATGATAATACGCGTAGTTCTGGGCAGTTGCAAACAAGGACCCGAAAAAACATATCAGTGTCAAAATAAATACATGAGACCTTTTCGTTTTCTGTTCTCCCATCACCATCATATTACAAATTTCAATATATTATCGATGAAAACCACGTGTCAGGAATAAAAAAATCAACAAAATTATTAACCCTTTATCCGTTATTAACCCGTTTAAAAAATGAGGGCATGCTAAATTACCAATGGAAAGAATTAGTGAATGCAGTCAATCAAATTACAAACAGAAAACAAGCTTAAAATAATAAACAATGAGGCATTCATTGGTTTGCTCTTAACCATCGGTATTCCCTTAGTAATGCTTATCTATAATGGCATCAAGCTAATTATTGGATGGAATGGCGGAAAAAGGCCTTAAAGAAAACCAATAATCATTATTTTTGTTAAGCTTATAAGCTAAAAAGCTGTTTTGTTTACTCCTAAAATAGCAGAGATGAAGTTTAATAAAAAAGAAGTACTCAAAGATTATCAAATTGCACATGAAAGCAGGCAGGCCAGTGTTTTCGGACGCAGGGAAGTTTTAACAGGAAAAGCTAAATTTGGAATTTTCGGTGACGGGAAAGAAATCCCACAACTTGCCATGGCCAGGGTTTTTCAAAAGGGCGACTGGAGGTCGGGCTACTACCGCGACCAAACCTTTATGCTTGCTGCAGGGATATTTTCACTGGAAGAATTCTTTGCCCAGCTATACGGCGATACCGATATGGACTTTAACCCGGGTACAGCCGGCCGTTTGATGAACAATCATTTTTCAACTAAAACCATAAACGAAGAGGGAGCATGGCTGAAATTAACCGGCTTAAAAAACAGCTCTGCAGACATTTCTCCTACAGCAGGACAAATGCCCCGTCTGCTCGGTCTGGCATATGCCTCCAAATCATTCAGGGCCAACCCGGACCTGGCTGCATTCACTGATTTTTCGAAGAAGGGCAATGAAGTAGCATTTGGTACGATTGGAGATGCAAGTACTTCGGAAGGTTATTTTTTTGAATGCCTGAATGCAGCCGGTGTTTTGCAAGTTCCTTTAGCAATGTCAATCTGGGACGATGGGTACGGGATTTCCGTTCCCATTAAATATCAGACAACAAAACAAAATATCTCTGAATTACTTAAGGGTTTTGAAGGGGATGATAGTCATAATGGATTTAAAATTGTTAGGGCGAAAGGATGGGACTATGAAGAATTATGCACCATCTATGAAAAAGGAATAACCCTCTGCCGCGAAAAACATATTCCCGTTATTTTCCATATTACCGAACTGACTCAACCACAAGGCCATTCTACGTCAGGATCGCATGAAAGATATAAATCAAGTGAACGTTTAGCCTGGGAAAAGGAATACGACGGACTAAAGAAAATGAGAGAATGGATTCTCAGCAAAAAGCTGGCTTCAGAACAGGAGTTAGATAAAGTAGAAAAAGATGCTCTGGCCAGGGTTAAACAAGCCCGCAAAAAAGCCTGGGCAAATTTTATGGACCCCCTCATTCAAAAAAGGGATGAATTTATTAAAACAGCCAATATAAGTGATTGCAATTGCGCAAAAACACTGAAAATTGATGCACTTAAAAAAGAACTCGGGCAAATCGGCGAACCGATAAGAAAAGATATTGCCTCCTATGCAAAAAAGATACTGCGCCTTATTTGTGATTCCTGCTCCAACCCAAACAATTCCCTCAAAGACAATGTAACCAAATGGCTTAAACAAGAATACGAGGAAAACAGGGAGAGATACAGTTCGCATTTGTACTCTGAGTCAGAACATGCAAGCCTGAATATTGAAGCTGTTGAGCCGGTTTATAATGAGGATGCTAAAATGGTTCCCGGCAGGGAGATTCTACGGGACAATTTCAACCATATATTTGAACATAATCCATTGGTTATTGCCTTTGGCGAAGATGTTGGAAAGATAGGAGGTGTAAATCAAACCTATGAGGGGCTTCAGGATGCTTTTGGAGAACACAGGATTTTCGACACGGGTATCAGGGAAGCTACTATTGTTGGTCAGGCAATGGGAATGGCCATGCGTGGCCTTCGACCAATCGCAGAAATACAATATTTCGATTATCTTTTATATGCATTGCAGGTTTTAAGCGATGATGTAGCTACATTGCAATACCGAACACGTGGCGGACAAAAAGCACCTGTTATCATAAGCACAAGAGGGCACCGGCTTGAAGGCATATGGCATTCCGGATCACCACTAAGCATGGTCATCAATTCTGTACGAGGCATGCATGTGATTGTACCCAGAAACATGACCCAGGCGGCAGGTTTTTATAATACCATGCTTGATTCAGATGACCCGGCACTGATCATTGAACCCCTGAACGGATACCGCCTGAAAGAAAAATATCCCGCAAATATCGGGAAATTTAAAATCCCGCTTGGACAACCAGAGATAATAATGCAAGGATCTGATATCACCATCGTTACTTACGGCAGCTGTGTAAGAATTGCGCAGGATGCTGCCAATCAGCTTAATGATTTCGATGTAGCATGTGAGCTTATTGATGTGCAAACCCTGCTTCCATTCGATATCGATCACAAAATTCTTCAATCTGTTAAAAAAACCAACCGCATCCTGTTTTTCGATGAAGATGTGCCAGGTGGTGCAACTTCCTACATGATGCAAAAGGTGCTGGAAGAACAAAAAACTTTCAAATATCTCGACAGTGAACCCCGCACATTAACTGCCAGGGAACACAGACCGGCATACAGCACTGACGGAGACTATTTCTCCAACCCAAATGCCGAAGATGTATTTGATGCCGTTTACGACATTATGAATGAAGCCAATCCGCAAAAATATCCTCCTATTTACAAAGAATACATATAAGTTTATGCCATGAAAAAAAACATACTCTTTTTATTGATTTTACCCCTTTTGCTACAGTGTAACAAAGAACATGAAAATACAATCATCGTCAAGGGTAAGATCAGTTCCCCAAATGAAGGCATCAAAGTTGAAGGTGCCAGGGTGACCATTGCAGCCAGTAAAATTGAAGGAGGAACGTATAATCCAAACTACCAGGATATTGCCAGTATGCTTACAAATGCCAATGGCAACTATACCTTTGAGTTTGAAGAAGAACAGGCCATCGGGTATAAGATTTCAGCGAAAAAGGATAATTATTTCGAAGAAGTGCTTGAATTTAACGCCGATGAATTGCAGGGGGGACACACACATACCTATAATTTCGATGTTTATGGTCAGGGCTATATCCAGTTACATGTTAAAAACAATCAACCTTATAATTCAGATGATATTATTGCCTACTCATTCACTGATGGATACAAAGATTGCACCAATTGCTGTTCAGATAATGCCATAAACGGAACCGGCATGCAATATGATGAAACCTTGATCTGCAAAACCAATGGCAACCAAAATGTTACTGTATCATGGGAATACCAGAAAAACGGAAATACTTTTACAAATAGTGAAGTAATTTTTTGTCCTGTTTTTGATACTGCCTTTTTTGAAATTTTATATTGAGGGGCTATATGCATGAAATTGAACCTTTTTATTCATGGCAAAATTACTATGTTGCAGCGGAAGATGAATTATCCCCCTTTTACAAAAGGAAATACAGTGAGTTTGAGTTCACCAATCAAATATATAATTACCTCATCCATCCGCAATGGGATTACTTTGGATCAGAAACCCTTTATCTGAAAATTCTTTTTGTTTCCTATGAACAGGGGTTTTGCATAATAGAATTTATCGGCGAATGGAATGACGCCCTTTATAATGATATTAAATTTCTGAAAAGAAAGGTAGTTGAACCGCTAATTGATAATGGGATCCGCTACTTTATTTTATTAGGTGAAAATATACTGAACTTCCATGCCGGAGACGAAGATTACTATCAGGAGTGGAAGGAAGAAATTGAACATGGCTGGATTTGCTGTGTTAACTTCAGAAACCATGTGATACATGAACTAAGTCAGTATCGCATTCACCGATATTTTCAGGCAGGCTCTTTCCTGCAAAGTATGAACTGGCGCAACTACACACCTTTTCAGTTTTTTGATAATATCCGGAAAATAATGGGCAGTTATCTTCCCTCTTGATTATTTATTCTCAAAAACAGGCAGGTGTTTTCTTTGTTCAATTCGCTTTCTCAATAGGCTAAGTTCCTCATATACAACCATAAAAAAAACTTCAATCTTATCTTAATTTATTATTAATTCATTGTCAATAAACATTGCTTTAACGAATTTTATAATTATATTTGTAATCATAAAAAAAAAGATCCAATAACTGGATGAAAAAACACCTTAATATTCAGATTTCAGGGAAAGTACAAAAAGTAGGCTTTAGATTTTATTCTATGCAAGCGGCCTATAAATACAATTTGAAGGGCTATTCGAAAAACATGATGGATGGATCAGTACTTATTGAAGCAGAAGGTGAAGAAGAAGATCTGAATGGCTATCTTTTATGGTGTAAAAATGGCCCTCCCGGTTCAAAAGTTACTGATGTTAAAGTGGAAGAGGGAGATATTATCGGCTTTACTGAATTTGAAATTCGTTAATTCGTTTTTGTTGCCCTGGTCACTTCCCGTTTTCCGGGTGGTCCTTTAAGGGATTCTACCGAAAACCCTGCTTCATGTAAATTTCTGCGCACCACACCCTTGGCAGAGTATGTTAACAAACAAGCTCCAAACTTCATACTTTGATAAATCTTTTGAAAAACCTGCTTTTTCCACAAAACAGGCTGAACATCAGGCGCAAAAGCATCAAAATAAACCAGGTCATATCGTGCTTCTCGCAAACGGATGCTCTCACCTCCTGCTTTTAAAATTTGCAAAGAAAAGAAATCAGAAATTTTTATCCTTTCTCCATACTTCACCTGATGCATCTGCTGAAATATATGCATTGCATCCTCGTCTTCAAAAAACGCATGATAATTCAAGCGTTGAATTAATTCAGCCGACAAACGCTTAGGTTCAATCGCTGTGTAAGATACTTCAGCTTTTATCCTTTTTGCCTGAAAATAAGTTAATAATGCATTCAGTCCTGTTCCAAAACCAATTTCCAAAACACTGATACTGTGACGTTTTTTTGAAATGGCATCAAAACCATACTCAAGAAATATAATTTTTGATTCAGTAAAGGCACCATATGTTGAATGATAACTTTCTCCTATATCCGGCATTAAAACCGTATGCGAACCATCTTCAGTCAGTATGAGTTCTTTTCTTGCATTATTTAAATCCAAACCCACCCCATATAAAGTTTAGTAATTATACAAAAGCTGTATATCCAAAATCGTATCTGGTAAATTATACTGACCATAAAGATTTGCTGCCGGATAGGAATATGCTTTCAGCATTGATTGCGTTCCTGAATATATTATTGAGTTAACTGCGTCATAAATGATGTGTTCAGCTGAAAAATTTGCCTTCCAGGTAAAATAGGAATTGGACTCCATATTGTATACATACAAATTATTGTCAGCGGCAAGTAATATCTCCGGAAATTCCAGCAAACAGGCAGATTTCACCTGATCATTTGAAATCTGCATAAGCGAGCTGACTACATTAGCAGACACCCTGTATTTATGAATATTAATATTCCCGGATTGATTTCCGACAACCAACACCTGGTCTTCATCCAATGCGGCAAATAATTCCACAGAAGAACCAATATAATTCGACTGTTTCCGTAATCCGCTAATGGCATAATACACTCCAATTTTATGATCCGTTCCGTTATGATGAACCTCCTCCGTAATCAGGTAATTATTTAAACCATACATATCCTCCGGAAAATAACCACTGTTGATATCTGCGTAAAAATTAGCACCCCCAAGAGGATAATAACCAGATATTTCCGAATCATATTTACCAACATAAACCTGATCATTGGAAAAATAAATATGTGTAAAATAAGCGAAAGGAGGATTGTTTTCTCCCGGAATCGTCCAGACTGCTGAACTGTCAGTAAACCGAAAAGCTTTCATATCGCCAAAAGATTTCCCGGCTGTGTACATTATTTGCACCTGCGAACTAACAGCTGATGATATAAAATCCCCAAACACATTAGTAAGAAAGCTCACTTCAGTCAGATTTTCATTGAATCCGAAAATATCATAGTACTGCGACGTCGATGCGGTGACTACAACCACTGATTTAAGCTCCCTGTTCTGTATATTTATTGACACCGGACGATACAGGTTTTTTTCATTGACCCCGTCAGAGGCCCGAACCCACAAATTATATTCATTTCCGCTAAGCTGATAATCGCTCAGTTCAATATCAAACTTCCAGGTAAAGGATGAGGCATTTATGCTCTTACTTAAAGTACTTCCAAGCGGTATGCCATTTGAATTAACAATGTTGAATAATAGGGAAACCAGGTTCTTATCATCTTCTGCTTTCACTTCAACCGTAATCGTGTCATTAAAGGCAAACCCGGCGTTTTCAGCCGGTGAAATAAAGTGCAGTACAGGGGGGATATTATCTTCTTCCTTGCGACAACAAAGAAGAACCAGCAAACAGCAAAAGATATATATATTTTTTCGGGACATTATCAGCAATATTTCACATAGGAACGAAACAGGCCTGAAAGATATAAATAATGAAACAAAGAATTATTATCTTCAGGAAATAATTGTTCGATCCGGGAATGACCAAAAATTGATATTATGTTGCCAGGGATAAAATTAGACAAAATCTTATTTCTTGACATTGAAACAGTTCCTATGACAAGCAGCTATGAAGGACTGGATGACAGGTTCAGGAAACTTTGGGAAAGGAAAGCTGGTTTTTTGGCAAAATCTGATGAAGATACACCGAAAGCCCTTTTTAGCAGAGCCGGTATTTATGCTGAATTTGGAAAGATTGTTTGCATATCTGCCGGATACATAAAAGACGATGAATTCAGACTAAAGAGCTATTACGGAAATGATGAGAAAGAACTTTTATCGGAATTTGTTGATCTGTTAAATAAGCATTTCAACAGCAGTTCCCATCAGTTATGTGCTCATAACGGAAAAGAATTCGATTTTCCGTATTTATCACGAAGAATGCTCATTAACAGGATCAGTTTGCCACACATTTTAGATTTGGCCGGAAAAAAGCCCTGGGAAGTCAACCATATCGACACAATGGAATTATGGAAGTTTGGAGATTACAAGCACTTTACTTCCCTGGATTTATTAACTGCCTTATTCAACATTCCAACCCCAAAAGACGACATCGATGGCAGTGAAGTGGCAGATATCTATTACAAAGAAAAGCAGCTCGACAGGATTGTTGCCTATTGCCAGAAAGATGTTGTTGCAGTAGTCCAACTTCTGTTAAGTTATTTGAATTTACCTCTTATCAAAGAAGAGAAAATATTGATCAAATAAAAAAAAGGGGCTCCCCTATTTGGCAGCCCCTTACATAATTTCAAGGTAACATTACTTCACCTGAAGCTTCTTAGAAAATATTCTTTCTCCTATTAGAAGGTTAATAAAATAGAGACCCGACTCAAAATCACGCACATCCAGCCTGGCTGTATAATTTCCGGGGGCCAGTACTCCCAGATCTTCCGTGTGAATTTCTTCTCCAAGGACATTAGTAATGCAAATGCTCGCATTTACTTTCTCACTAACAACATAGTTCAGATAGGCATTATCATCAGCAGGATTTGGAAACAAGCCTGCGATTCCGCTTGCACTCTCATCATTTTCATCAATTCCAATCACTTCTGTTGACCATGCCGAATTGTGCACGAGCTTGAAACTATTATCCTGTACAAACACCACCACTGAAAGGTTATTTGGGTTCTCCACAAATGTATTCGAAAGGTCGGCAATAAATGTTTCTGTATGTGTATTGTTTGTAGTCATTGCCGGCAGAACGGTACCATGTCCGTCAGGCAGCATTTTCTGCTCTACAAAATAGAAAACAGATTCACCATTTGAGCCGGCATTGTTGTAGGTTTCATTCTCAACAACGGCAACATGCAATACCATACCTGCAGGATAATCCATTAATGGTGTAATTCCAACATCCACAGAGACGGCATATCCACCCAATGAATGGGTAGCAGTAATATCCAGAGCAGCACCATAACCATAATACTCATTTAAAATAGTTGATGTATAATTTGAAGTATTGTCCTGCCATTGTCCGTCAACTACCATATTTGGCACAGAGCTCACGCCATAATACATCTGACGGATTTCCCCATCATTATTAAAATAAGGATCTCCCGGCGATGGCCAGTCCATCTGATATTTCACGCAAGTCCATTTATTCGGGTTGTTATCCAGCACCCCCTTCAGCGTAATATTACCATTGACACACGGGCCACAAGTTGAGCTTGTAAATGCCTCATGTAAAACCAGGCGCTGGCTTGGATTTGCAGGCATAACCATGGTAGTAGCACTGGTGGTATCATTACAGTTTTTCTCATCGGCCGAACTACCTGGCAAAGCAACCCAAACATCCACATCATAAAAACCCTCGGAACTTGGCGTCCAGGCAGTAGGATGTGTAAATGTGTAAGTTCCAAAGGAACTGATGCTAAGATTATTAAGGGTTGAAGTAACAGGTGTTGCTCCATTTATACTATAACTAATATCTGCAGAATTAATGATTGATGTTCCAAGATTATGAATCTCACCGGAGATACTTACCGGAGAATTCACATTATTGAAATAGTCAATATCAACTTCTGCAATACCAGCATCATTGGTCTTTGCCCCCAATGACATCAGATCATATATGAATACAGACACATTCTGAACATGGCCTCCCAAAACATGCGTATTTGAACCAGGATCATAATGTGTGAAAAGTCCGCCACCAATAGATCCGTCTTCAATACCCAGTTGATAATACAAATCGTATATCAATCCGGTGGGCATACCTGTAGCTATGTCTATCTGCCCGAGATTACAACCATTCCCACCCTGGCTAAACACCCAAAGATAAGGTCCTCCCGGAGTAACCGTATCAACTGCTGAACCATACAAACTGGGCAAAGTAGAGCTTACAGCCGGTATAGTATCAATAGGTGTTCCAGACCGATTTATTAGTAAAATGTCTGTTGACCAGTTACCTACCCAGAAAGCATCACTGTTAGGGTCGTAAGCAATGTGCCTTACTTCAGCTCCACCACCACAACTTATAGAACCTATTAGTGATTGGTTGGTAAAATCCATCTTGTAAATAGTAGAACCTGCATTCCCTCCGTAAAAATACTGCCCATCATAAGCAAGGTCTCTTAATCCGGAAACACCGGGAATAGAAAATGTAGACAAATAATTACCTGCACTGTCGTACTTTAAAATACTCGTACTGCTCCAAACTGTAACGTATACATACTGGCCATCCGTTTCTACACCTGCCTGTCCACCAGTACTATGAACCGGCCATTCTGCTAAAAGATCTATGCAACCGTTTAAATTCTCAGTTCCTTTTTCTGAAGGAGCCTGAGGATCTTTGTCAACTGTTACTGATGACACACTTTGAGCGAAGAGGCAGCTTACAGAAAGCAACAAAACCAATACAAAACTTGTAAATTTTCTCATAATTAATCTTTTTAATGAAACATAAAATAGATATAAAAATACTTAAATTTTTATAGTAGTGTTAAAAGTAAGGAATTCTTCCTACATTGAGGAATATTCGATTAAAAAAATTTTTTATGGAAAAACCCATACTGTCATAATCTACTTTTATTCGCGGGCTTCAATGTCATAAATCTCTCTACCTGCATAAAAAAAGACCTTTTTTACGTGATCGGATTTCCCCCGAACAACTGGCAAAATTCAGGAGAGGCCATAATGTCGGAATACATGCACAACAGCTTTTTCCGAGAGGTACAGATGTGGGGGTTACATCCCCTTCCCAGTATCGTAAGGCTGTAATATTAACAAAAGATCATATTAAATTTCGGAAACATATATCATGGATGCCTCATTGCAATATTTCATAATAAAAAATTCGGAAATACCACTGGAAGGTATATCAATCATTTACAGGAATCCCGATTTTGAACATGCAAAAACAGAACTAAAAGCTACATATTAAAAATCTCTTCAAGTTTTTTTTCCAATGCATCGCCCCTGAGTCCCTTAGCAATGATTTTCATATCCTTATCAATCAGCACTGTATATGGAATAGAGTTTACACCATAAAGCTTTGCTCCGGCAGAATTCCAGAATTTCAGATCGCTTACATGCACCCAGGATAGCTGATCTTTCTCAATAGCTTTTAACCAGGAATCTTTACTGCGATCAAGGGAAACACCAAAAATCTCAAATCCTTTATCTTTAAAGCGATTGTACATATTAACCACATGGGGGTTTTCCTTTCTGCACGGCCCACACCAGGAAGCCCAAAAGTCTATCAACACTACCTTTCCTGCCAGGGAAGATAATTTTATGTCATTCCCGTCCTTGTCAGGCAAAACAATATCAGGAGCAACAGATCCAATGGATAATTTGAAAAGCTTGTTAAGCTGTTTTCGAAAGTCGTTTACATATGGATTATTCGGATATTTTGAAAACAATGCTTCATCCATATTTTTATATATTTCCTCATGTTCTTCTGCCTTCAACTCGCCAACAAAAAATAAATTCGCTATAGATGAATGATCAGATTGAATGAACGTCCTTAGATACGCCATTCGTTCACCATTGATTTTATTAAAGGATATAACCAGTTCCTCCCGAATAGAGTCTATCTTCTTATGATTAATGTGTGTATTATAAATATTGTCGAGGCTGTCCAGGCTTTTTTTATAGATATCCAGCCTGTTTTTAGCCAAATAATAACGCTTTGAATCTTCAGAACCTTCAATTTCCATTTCCTTTTCAATCGCATTCATATTACTATTTATCTTTAGGTGGTCACCAGGCTTCAATATTAGAAGCATTTGATCAGCACCGTCAAACTCAAGTTTATAAATATCGGCTCTTTCCAATTCAGCGTTTATTACAAACTTTCCGTTTGCCTTTGAATAAGTCCTGCTCAACACTTTATCATCGCTGTAACGCTTTAATTGCAGTTCCGTGGATTCACCGAGGTTTTCAATTTTACCGCTGATCTCAAGGTTTGTTTGGGCAAAAAGAAATGCGGGAGCAAAAACAACAATTATTAAAAATCTTTTTAGCAATAGCATACAGATATATTTTTAGGTATTCAAAGTATAACAAATAGTGTGAAAAAAGTGTTCAGAATTCCTGAAAACACATAACTCCATATTTACATATTTATGTAGGGACGGCAAATCTACTACTTTTTCAATTGTTAAAAAATATTATATAAGATATGCTTGTTTTATCCTTCGTGGAATTAGTACTTTTGATCTTATGGAAGAATCAACACAAAAAAATTTCAACGACCCCAAATACAAGCTCCAAAAAAAGAAATCGCAATTATCCTTTCCGGAACACGGGAAGCTCCCACCCCAGGCAATTGATTTTGAAGAAGCCGTATTAGGGGCATTGATGCTTGAAAAGGATGCCTTAACTGCTGTGCTTGATATTTTAAAGCCGGAAGTTTTTTACAAGGAAGCCCATAAAACAATATTTGAAGCCATCATAAGCCTTTTCTCCAAAACCGAACCGATTGATATCCTTACCGTGACAAACGAACTGAAATCAAGAGGCGATCTGGAGATCATCGGAGGCCCCTACTACATTACCCAGTTAACTAACAGGATAGCCTCTGCAGCCAATATTGAGTACCATGCCCGGATACTTGCACAGAAATTCATTCAACGGGAACTGATCAAAATCAGCTCCAACATCATCAAAGATGCCTACGAAGAAACTACGGATGTATTGGATTTACTGGATCAGGCAGAGCAGGATTTATTTTCGGTCAGTGAAAGCAACCTGCGAAGAAATTATGTGGATATGCATTCCCTGGTTAAAGAAGCCATTGAACAAATTGAAAACATCAAAAACAAAGAAGGCCAACTAAACGGGCTTCCCAGTGGTTTTACTGAAATTGACAGGGTAACAGCCGGATGGCAACGATCAGACCTTATCATCCTGGCCTCCCGACCAGGTATGGGTAAAACTGCCTTTGCCCTGTCAATAGCCCGGAATATTGCTGTTGAACTCAACAAGCATGCTGTTGCAATATTCTCACTGGAGATGTCTGCTCTTCAGCTTGTTACAAGATTAATTGCAAGTGAAAGCGGCATAGATTCACAGAAACTCAAAAGAGGAAACCTGTCTGATGCTGATTGGCAGCACCTTCATACCCGCATCAATAAACTGTCCGAATCAAATATTTTTATTGACGACACTCCTGCCCTTACTGTTTTTGAACTCAGAGCAAAAAGCCGTCGCCTGAAGGCCCAGCATAACATTGAATTTATCATCCTCGATTACCTTCAACTCATGTCAGGAGGTGGAGATAACCGGGGAAACAGGGAGCAGGAGATCAGCAATATTTCGAGATCCCTTAAAAGTCTGGCCAAAGAACTGGACATCCCTATTATGGCACTTTCGCAATTAAGCCGCGCCGTTGAAACCAGGGGCGGTTCAAAAAAACCTGTCCTTTCCGACCTCCGTGAATCCGGGGCCATTGAGCAGGATGCCGACATGGTGATGTTTATCTATCGGCCGGAATACTATAAAATCGATGAGGATGAACAAGGACATTCAACAGCCGGGCTTGCGGAAATCAGTATAGCCAAACACCGTAACGGAGCCCTGGCAGATATACCCCTGAGGTTTATTCCGAAATATGCTAAATTTACAGACCTGGACACAGATGTGTATTCACCTCTGATGGAAGCGGGAGAAATGAAAACAATGACCCGCCCGTCAAAAATGAACAATGAAAACGAAGAAGAGCCGTTCTGATGCAATAACTATCGCTTACTATGAGAAGATACCGACTCCTTATATCAATTATTTTTCTTAGCCTGCTTTCTCTTTCCCATATTCGTGCTGCCTACCTGTTAATTCCCATGGACGAAAACCAGAAAAACCACCTTAAAGCATATGGTATAGCTTACTGGGTAATACAACAGGATGTTACAGTCAACTGGTTATTGAACTACCGGGGTGGGAGCTTTATGATGCAGTATATCAAAGGCATTGAAGATGAATGCATCATACGGGGAGTCAGCTATGAAATCATTGCAGATGTGCAAGCCTCCGCTGTTTTAACTGAAATAAGTAAAGCAGAAGTCAATATGGACGATGTAAAACTCCATAAAGCACCCCGAATTGCAGTGTATTCGCCAAAAAATGCACAGCCATGGGATGATGCCGTTACCCTTGTTCTTACGTATGCAGAAATCCCCTATGATGTTATCTACGATGAGGAAGTCCTTGCAGGAATCTTGCCTGCTTATGACTGGCTGCACCTCCACCATGAAGATTTTACCGGTCAGTACGGAAAGTTTTGGTACAACTTCAGAAATGCCAGCTGGTACATTGAAAATCAACGAGCAGCTGAAGAAATAGCCTCTAAGCTTGGATTTTCAAAAGTTTCTGAGTGTAAACTGGCTGTTTCGAAAAAAATCAGGGATTTTGTTGTTGGCGGTGGTTACCTGTTTGCGATGTGTTCAGCAACAGACAGCTATGATGTTGCCCTAAGTGCAGATGGGGTCGATATTTGTGAGAGCATGTTTGACGGTGACCCGATGGACCAGCAAGCTCAAAATAATATTGACTATAATAAATGCTTTGCCTTCCGGAATTTTAAATTGATATCCAACCCGGCCGTTTATGAAATTTCAACCATTGACGCCAATACAAACAGGAATGTGCCCCAAAAAAATGACCTGTTTACTTTATTTGATTTTTCTGCAAAATGGGATCCGGTGCCTTCTATGTTATGCCAAAACCATGAAAAAGTTATCAAAGGATTTATGGGGCAAACAACAGCCTACAAAAACGAATATGTAAAACCAAACGTGCTGGTGATGGGAGAAAACAAAAGCCTGCAGGAGGCAAGATATATTCACGGTGAATACGGTAAAGGAATGTGGACATTTTTTGGCGGGCATGACCCGGAAGATTACCATCACTTTGTAGGCGACCCTCCAACAGATTTGAACCTGTACCCCAATTCACCGGGATACAGGCTAATCCTGAATAATATATTATTCCCTGCAGCAAAGAAGAAGAAACAAAAAACCTAATTCATGGTGAAAGTATACGTATTCCCGTTGATGGTAATACTTGCCTGATCATCACAGCCGCCATTTCCATAGTTGACAATTCCGGAAGTGTTCCCAATCGGATCTATCTCTAAGGAACCTGCTGTTATCCATTTGCAACCAATTTCAATCTCCAAAGGATTGATAATAGTAACGTTAAACGTATCTCCGTAAACATTAACCCCCCAGCTACCGCCTGATAAATGGTAAACATCATCCCAAATATTTGGCCAGGGAGTGCTTTCTCCTGAAATCCATTCCCTGGTTCTTGTCGAATTCCAGTAAATAGTTCCAACAAAAGTAGTTATGCTGGCATCAATAACAGCTACATTGAAAGTAAGGTTTCCACTTGTATTGTGGCCGATGTTAGTGATTACTTTTTTTCCCTGAACCAGGAAATCATTTACATAATACCCGGCAAGAGAATCTGTAATTACTGTTGCAGAATCACGGTACCTTCCGGTTAAAACAGAAATAATTTTACCCCTTCTGTATTTACCATCAGCACAAAGGCAATTGACCGGGCCAAAATCTATGGTCAATGTTTTAGGCCAGTTAATCGTGTCAAAAGGAGTTAAGGAAACAGTGGCACAACCCCCTGCCATTAATTGGGAAGCACTTTTGGTTTTTGCATTATACAAACTGTCATCCATATCCTTGGCTGCATCATCGACCCATTGGAATATGTCTGAAAAAATATTTTCAGCCCAGGCATTATCCCTGGCCGACTGAAAATCATAAGAAGGTACCTGATTAGTATCATCTTTTATGCACCCGGGTATAATAAGCGTAAATGCTACAATAATAATTAGAGCGATTCGAATTTTTAAGCTATTCATAATAGTATAGATTGGTTTTTACTTTCATTGACGACAGAAATAAAAAAATATTACACGAAATTAGCAAAAGCTTCATTTCCTTTCAGGATGATTTCCCTTTAGTTCAGAAAAAAAGCCGGACGTAACCTACGTCCGGCTATATTATAAATGTTTAAAGAAGACCTACTTCAGTGTAAAAGGAACAACATATACGCCACCGTTTTCATCTTCAAGGGTAACACTGCCTTTATTATCGCAATCACCGTTACCAAAATCTACCAATGCCGGGGCAAAGTATTCTGTAGTTGTCAAGGTAAGTTTTCCGGATGTAAGCTTCCATTTGCAGGTAAAGTCAAGGTTAACTGTTTGTGTAACTGTAGCGGTATAAGCACTTCCTTTCCCGCTTTTACCGCTGGCATTTCCAGTTAAGTCAAAGACATCATCATTAAAAAAGAAATTTGTGCTTTGACCGGCAGTTTGCTCCAGGGTTTTATTTGAAGCATAGCTGAGGGTGTCCATATCTGTCGTAATAATTTCGGCATTCGTAACAGCCATATCAAATATCCTGTTTCCGGATGCAGTTGAATTTGTAATGGTAGCATCACCGTCAATCGCATTTCCGTCTACAGTATAATCCGTGAATGAAAGTGTAGCTACTACACCGCTTGTATTAAGATTCGGCGCCGTTAAATTGGCTGTTATTGTACCTGATCTCATTTTATCAAATGATTCAATCTCGGTGTTGCCAAATTCAATTGTCAGGGTATTTCCTGATAAAGACACTGAAGCATTATCAATGGTGTTGTTTCCATCAGCCTGAACCAGGGAGTCATTAGCTGTGCGGAAAACAATGTTAAAAGCATCCAGAAAAGCTACTTCTGAATATACAAAGTCCTCTGCTGTTTCAATATTAGCTTCAAAAAGATCCTGTTGCGTTTCATCACAACTGGTAAATACAAGAGAAAAAGAAAATATAGCCAAGATGCTCGCTATACTTAATAATTTGATTTTCATAATATTAAAGTTTAAAGTTAAATCTTATTTAGAATAATTCTAATGCAAAAGTACACTATTTTCTTATATAAGTCAAGAACGAATAAGTTAAATTATTGTTCAAATCTGTTAAATTTTCTTGCTTATCGACCAATTTCCATTTTTCATATAAAATATCAGGAAAGCATGTATCTCCTTCAAATGCCTTATGAACACGTGTTATGTATAACTTATCAGCAATATCCATAAACTGTTTATATACCATGCCTCCGCCAATAACAAAAACTTCCTCTTCATGTTTACATTTTTCCAGTACTTCATTAACGGAGGATGTCATAACACAGCCTTCAAAGGTTTCTTCTTTCCTGTCACTGATAACGATATTTCTCCTGTCAGGCAAAGGTCGTTTGGGCAATGACAAATAGGTATTCCTGCCCATCACCACCGTATGGCCCCGGGTTATTCGTTTAAATCGTTTTAAATCTTCAGACAAATGCCATAATAATTCGTTGTTATTTCCAATAACATTATTTTCTGCTACAGCTACAATTATTGATATCATAAAGGAAGTTTTAAACGGCTACTTTTGCTTTAATGTGTGGATGAGGGTCATAATTAACCAACTCAAAATCATTATAGGTAAATTCAAAAATATCTTTCACATCGGGATTAATATTCATGCCTGGCAAATTTCTGGGAGTTCTGCTAAGCTGAATTTTAGCCTGATCGAGATGGTTGAGGTATAAATGGGCATCCCCGAAGGTATGGATAAATTCTCCTGCCTTGAGGGAACAAACGTGGGCAATCATCATGTTAAGCAGGGCATACGAAGCTATATTAAAAGGCACACCCAGAAAAATATCCGCACTTCGTTGATAGAGCTGGCAGGACAATTTACCGTTTACAACATAGAACTGAAAAAGCACATGACATGGAGGCAAAGCCATTTTCTGAATATCACTTACGTTCCAGGC
The DNA here is from genome assembly GCA_964654725.1 of uncultured Lentimicrobiaceae bacterium. Classification (GTDB taxonomy): domain Bacteria; phylum Bacteroidota; class Bacteroidia; order Bacteroidales; family CAZZLL01; genus CAZZLL01. Next base: position 71,699 of record CAZZLL010000012.1, read on the forward strand.
ACTAACAATCAATCTTCTGGAATATGGATTGGTTTTAATCATTTGAATTAGTTGGCTTATCTGATCAATGGTGTTTCCATCAGGGGATGACCAGGATCGCCACTGATGCCCATATACCGGGCCGAGGTCGCCGTTTTCATCTGCCCATTCATCCCATATAGTAACATTATTATCATGCAAATACTGAATATTGGTGTCTCCTTTCAGAAACCAGAGTAATTCATGAATAATCGACCGCAGGTGTAATTTCTTGGTGGTTAACAGCGGAAACCCTTTGCTCAGGTCAAACCTTATCTGGTATCCAAAAGCACTAAGTGTTCCCGTACCTGTTCTGTCATTTTTCCTGGCTCCATTTTCCAAAACATAATTCATTAGATCAAGGTATTCCTTCATGCGCAAGCGTATTTAAGCATAAAATTACTGAATTAAAAAACATTTCCGGCGCGATCTTATTAATTCAAGCTGTGAATTATCAACAAAAGCTATACAGTTATGCCAGGATAGTGCCAATAATTGTGGCTGACACCAATGAAGCAAGGGTTCCACCGAGAAGCGCCCGCATTCCGAATTTCGACAGCAACACCCGCTGACTCGGCGCAAGGGAGCCAATACCTCCAATCTGAATACCAATGGAAGCAAAATTAGCAAACCCACATAACATATATGTTGACATGATGATGGAACGATTTTCTGCAAATACACCTGCCGCTTTCATTTCTGATAAATTCACATATCCAATAAACTCAGTCATGATAATCTTTTGCCCAAGCAAACTACCTACCAAAGTCATATCTTCCTTGCAAACACCAATAAGCCACATCACCGGAGATAAACCATATCCCAGAATAAATTCGAGGGAAAGCCTATCATATTTTCCATTTGTAACATCATCTATGCTTGCATTCAGATGAGTCCAGTCCCCTATTTTAAACACTATATAATTAAACATAGCAATGAAAGCGATAAACACCAATAACATGGCAGCAACATTCACGGCCAGTTTTAATCCCTGATAGGTTCCGTTTGATATAGCATCCAATGCGTTACTTCCTGCTTTGTCGTGGGTGATTTGAATGCTGGAGTTTATCTTTTCTGTTTGGGGAACCAGTATTTTAGATATCACAACTGTGCCCGGGGCAGCCATTACAGAGGCTGCAAGCAAATGCTTTGCAAATATAATGCGTTGCTGGGGGTCGTCACCACCTAAAAACCCAATGTAAGCAGCCAAAACACCACCGGCAAGAGTAGCCATTCCGCCTGTCATAACCAGCAATATCTCTGATCTGTTCATTCGCGGCAGGTATTCCTTGATCATCAGAGGAGATTCAGTTTGCCCAAGAAAAATATTACCGGCAACAGACAAGCTTTCAGCTCCTGACAACCTCAATGCTTTGGTTAACAACCAGGCTAAAAACCAAACAACTTTTTGTATTATTCCAAGGTAAAACAATAAACTGGTAAGAGCGGAAAAGAAAATGATTGTAGGCAAAATGGTGATAGCGAACGTTACCAATGGCATTTCAATTTTCTGTGTTTCAAATGCTTTAAACAAAAACTCTGTTCCATCATACGTAAATGCCAGTATCTTAACAAAAATAGCCGATACAAATTCAAAGAAAGCCTCCACGAAGGGAATAAATAATATAGACAAAGCCAGGCCAATTTGTATAAGCAAACCATAAATAACTATCCTCCAGGAAACATTGGATCGACTTGTACTAAACACCCATGCAATTCCAAGTAAAACCAACAAACCAAGCAAGCCTCTGAAGAATGACATAAAACTAATGTTGGTACTGTCTTTAACCGGAATAATCCTTGACATATCCTTTTCTTCAGCATCAGCTAATTCAGCAGAAACATGCTGATTTACCTGAAGCGTATCCTCTTTTGGTTCTTTAAATGCGTTGGAAGTATCCGGGTTTGCTATAGCAGCAATTGCAAGGAATATGAGGCTTGCAAAGAATAGCAAGGGCATTCTCTTCAACATGATCGTTTTAAATTAGGTTAAGAGGGGCACATTTACTTTTTTTTATTGCGTCGGTTTATCTCATCCCTGATTTTCGATGCTTTCTCATATTCTTCCTTGTCAATAGCTTGCATCAATAGTTCATCAAGCTCCCCGGTGGTTAAATCCGTCATTTCATTTTCTGTTTCTTCAAAACTATCAACTACCGGCTCATCTTTTAATTTCCCCTGTTTTTCATCATCCATGATAATGCCGGCTGCTGATAATATTCCCTCATGCGAATATATGGGACAAGCAAAACGTATAGCAATGGCAACAGCATCAGATGTTCTTGAATCAATTTCACTTACATTGGTCCCATCAAAACAAACCAATTTTGCATAAAAGACCCCTTCCACAAATTTGTCGATGATCACCTCTTTGATGGTAATGTTAAAATTCATGGCAAAGCTTTTGAAAAGATCGTGTGTAAGAGGCCTGGAAGGTTTCATCTTTTCAAGTTCAATGGCAATGGCCTGCGCTTCAAATCCTCCGATAATTATGGGCAGGCGCCTCCTTCCATTTGACTCACCCAGGATCAATGCATATGCACCGCTTTGTGACTGACTGTATGAAATTCCGATAATATCGAGTTTAATTTTATGCATAAGATCCGCTAAAATCTTTAACTACTTAAACATGCATTTTTGATTGCATCCTGTCTTTACTTAAAAATATAAATATATCGATTTATGTGCAAAAATAAAATTTTATTAAGAAATTCTCCCATAATATTCCTTTTCTGTCCTTATTCATAAAAAGATGGGACTCCTAAAACCTGTCTGATAATAAATTGACAGTTAACAACCTTAAACATTGGATTAAATGCGGCTCAATAAGGTTTTGAGCAGATAAATTCATACTTTTGCCCAATTTATACGCTCTCAACTATTTGCTTAAACGACTTAAATCCTTAATTTTGATTCATACTTTTTGCAATTATTAATTTAACTATATAGATATGAAGAGAGTTTTTACATTATTGTTTTTGGGCTTATTGCCAGCCCTTGCTTGGGCAAGTGAGGCTGATTTGCGAATACCGGATTTAAAAAAGCACAGTTTCCCGACTTTTGGAATCTCAGGATGGGAGTTATTACTATGGGGATCCATCATTATCATCCTGGGGTTTTTATTTGGCATTTATCAGTTCGCCCGTATTAAAAAATTCCCAGCCCACAAAAGCATGCTCAATGTAGCCAACACCATTTATGAGACCTGCAAAACGTATTTATGGCAGCAGGGAAAATTCCTCGCCATTCTTTTTGTCATCATTGCAGTGGCTATTACTTATTACTTTCTCGGTCTGGTTGAAGGCATTAGTGTTGCAAAGGTATTGTTGATTTTATTCTGGACAGTTATTGGCATTTTAGGTTCTTACGGAGTTGCCTGGTTTGGCATTCGTATTAACACACTGGCAAACAGCAGGACTTCCTTTGCTGCCCTAAAGAAAACTCCATTTAATGTAATGTCTATTCCTTTGCAGTCAGGGATGAGTGTAGGATTATTACTGGTTTGTGTTGAACTTGTTATGATGCTCATCATTCTGCTTTTTGTTCCCGGAGAAAGTGCCGGTGCCTGCTTTGTCGGATTTGCCATTGGCGAATCATTAGGTGCCAGCGCATTAAGAATAGCCGGAGGAATTTTTACCAAAATTGCTGACATTGGAGCAGATCTGATGAAAATCGTTTTCAAACTCCCTGAAGATGATCCGAGAAACCCAGGTGTTATTGCTGATTGCGTAGGCGACAATGCCGGTGACAGTGTTGGCCCAACCGCAGATGGGTTTGAAACTTATGGCGTTACAGGTGTTGCACTTATTGCTTTTATAGTATTGGCAATACCTGAAATCAATGTTAATTTTCAAGCAACCCTCATTGTATGGATTTTTGCCATGAGGATATTAATGATATTTACCTCTGTAGCTTCTTATTTTATTAATCATTGGATTTCCAAAGCCAGGTTTGGAACAAAAGACAGTTTTAATTTTGAAGTACCCCTTACAAATCTTGTATGGATCACTTCTCTGATTTCTATTATTGTTACTTTTATTGTAAGCTACCTTCTCATTGGGACCCTGGACACCGGAACAGCTGTCGTTCATGATTTATGGTGGGAACTAGCAGCTATTATCAGCTTTGGAACCTTAGCTGCTGCTATTATTCCAGAATTTACCAAAGCTTTTACAAGTTCAAAATCGCGCCATGTAAATGAGATCGTGACAGCTTCCAGGGAAGGCGGTGCTTCCCTTACAATTTTGTCAGGAATGGTTGCCGGTAATTTCAGTGCTTTCTGGAAAGGAATGGTTATCGTTGGCCTGATGTTCGGAGCATTCTTTATTAGCACCCTTGGGTTAGGCGATCACATTCTGTATCCGTCTATTTTTGCCTTCGGACTGGTAGCATTCGGTTTCCTGGGCATGGGGCCTGTAACAATCGCTGTTGACAGCTACGGACCTGTTACAGATAATGCACAGTCTGTATTCGAATTGTCGCAAATTGAGCAAATTCCAGGTATCAAAGAGGAAATCAAAAAAGATTACGGTTTTGATCCGAATTTCGAAAAAGGAAAACACCACCTGGAAGCAAATGATTCCGCGGGAAATACCTTCAAAGCAACAGCAAAACCAGTATTGATCGGCACTGCTGTTATTGGTGCCACAACAATGATCTTCAGCATTATTCTGCTGCTCAGCAAAACAATAGTAAATGGTGTTCCCCTATTGGATATTGAACTAACCTCTGCGCCGGTCTTGCTCGGTTTTATTACAGGTGGTGCAGTAATATTCTGGTTCTCAGGCGCATCTATGCAGGCAGTTACCACTGGGGCTTACAGGGCAGTGGAATTCATTAAAAAGAACATTAACCTGGATAAGAAGGAAGCAGACCTGGAAGATTCGAAAAATGTGGTAAAAATATGTACCAAATATGCCCAGAACGGTATGTGGAACATTTTTGGTGTTATTTTCACGCTAACACTGGCATTTGCTTTCTTTGATCCTAACTTCTTTGTTTCTTACCTTATTTCTATTGCTGTCTTCGGATTATTTCAGGCTATGTACATGGCAAATGCTGGTGGAGCCTGGGATAATGCCAAGAAAGTGGTGGAGGTAGACCTCAAAGAAAAGAACACAGCACTGCACGATGCTGTTGTTATTGGAGATACTGTAGGAGATCCTTACAAGGATACTTGTTCCGTTGCACTGAACCCAATCATAAAATTTTCAACCCTGTTCGGATTATTAGCCGCTGAAATTGCCATTGAAATGATCAGACATGCCGAAAAATCAGAAGCTACTAATTATGCTCCCTATATCGGAGGTGTATTCCTCGCGATCGGGTTATTCTTTGTTTATCGCTCCTTCTACGGAATGAGAATAAAAACGTAACTAATTAATGTTTTGAATATCGGTTAAGGGGCTGTCTGGAAAGGGCAGCCTCCTTTTTTATAAACTCAGAATTAAAATCACTACACCGGTAAGACCCAAACCAACAACACCTCCTTTTATGGCATTCATGGTCTTCTTTTTCCTTGCCTGTTCGTTAAATCCATTGATGTAAAAATAGTCCTCAAGGCGATCTTCCGGAAAGTAATTTTTGTTTTCAGGGATGGGAAACATGGTTCCGGCAATTCCGGAATAAATAACCGGAAGAACATATAAATAGGGATGTATGCCTCCTACTACTCCAACACAAATACCTGCAATAGTTACTCCCGGAGCTTTATATTGATTATGTGAAAGCAACTGGCCTTCCATATATACCTGCATTTCTCGCTCAGTAAGAAATAAACCTACTGTTGTATCCTGTTTGTAAGTAATAATCTCTTCTCCGTTTTCTCTGATAATAGAAAATACATCTAATTTTGAATAATATTTTAGCTTCGAATCCGGTTGTCCTGCCTTTGTATAAAACACAAGGTCATCCCTGAATTCAACAAATGAACATGCTTTCTTTTTGCCATTCATTAACCATAATGTATCCTGCCCTGACAATCCCTGCACCAAAAAAAAGCATCCCAATAATATCAGTGTATTTTTCATTTAAGTTGTTTTTTATGACGACAATAATATGGCTAAAATTAATGAAAAATATCCGATCGTAAAATATGTGCTATTAATATATTCACTTTCCCTTAACAAACATTTTATGAAATTCAGGTTTATTTATTACAATGGAAAAAAGCAAATCAAACACCTTTTTTCCTTTTAAATATATTTATCTTTGCTAATTCTTAATGTTAATTTAATCACAACTGACATAAACAATTACATATGATTACAAATAATTTCACAGAAAGGCATATCGGGCCCCGTGCTTCAGAAAGGAAGCAATTGCTTGATAAGGTTGGTGTTTCTTCGTTAGACGAATTAATAAAACAAACCATTCCAATGGCAATTTTAAAAAAGGATGCATTAAAGATTGCAGAAGGAATGAACGAATTCGAGTATCTGAATCATTTAAAAAAACTTGGAAACCGGAATAAACAATTCAGGACCTATATCGGAATGGGGTATTACGGAAGTATTTTACCCGGTGTAATTCAGCGCAATATTCTTGAAAATCCGGGTTGGTATACATCTTATACACCATATCAGGCAGAAATTTCACAGGGAAGGCTGCAGGCTTTGCTTAATTTCCAGACCATGATTACCGATCTTACTGCCATGGAAATTGCCAATGCTTCTTTACTTGATGAAGGTACAGCAGCAGCAGAAGCAATGATCATGGCATTCAATGCCCGGGCGAGAGCAAAAGTAAAAATCAATGCCAACAAATTCTTTGTCAGTGATCTGGTTTTTTCACAAACAAAAGAGGTCATTATTACAAGAGCAGAACCATTAGGGATAGAGCTGGTCTTTGGAGATCATGAAAAAGCTGAATTTGATGATTCCTTTTTTGGAGCTATCGTTCAGTATCCGGATGAAAAGGGTTCAGTAAACAACTACGGAAGTTTTGTAAAAAAAGCACATGAAAACGATGTCCTGGTTGCTGTTGCCGCTGATATTCTTAGTCTTTGCTTGCTCACCCCCCCGGGTGAATGGGATGCTGATATCGTTGTTGGCTCTACGCAGCGTTTTGGTATTCCGATGGGATATGGCGGCCCGCATGCAGCATATTTCGCCACCAGGGAAAAACACAAAAGAAATGTTCCCGGACGAATAATCGGCATTTCTAAAGATGCCAGGGGAAACGATGCCCTCAGGATGGCCCTTCAAACAAGGGAACAGCATATTAAACGTGAAAGAGCTACTTCAAATATCTGTACAGCACAGGTTCTGCTTGCTGTAATGGCAGGAATGTATGCTATTTATCACGGGCCAAAAGGACTTTTTAATATCGCCCGCCATATTAACATTCTCACCAATGTATTGTCGAATGAACTGTTAAAACTTGGGTACAAACAACTGAATAAATCATTTTTTGATACCCTGCACATAGAACTGCCTTCAGGTATAAAGCTGCATGAAATTCAAAAAGCAGCCCTGGGCAAGGAAATTAATCTCAGATATATTGATGAAAGCCATATCGGAATCAGTCTGGATGAAATCACCGCACTTACCGATGTGAATGATATTCTGGAAATCTTTACCAAAGCAGCCTCCAAAGCTTTTACCCCCTTTGTTTGTGATCCTGCAGAATGTGAAAAGCTGGAATCTGTTCCTGAAGAACTGAAAAGAAGCAGCCATTACCTTGAACACGAAGTCTTCAATACGTATCATTCTGAAACAGAGATGATGAGATACATGAAAAATTTGGAAATTAAAGACTTAGCTCTAAACCGATCCATGATCCCATTAGGTAGTTGTACAATGAAATTAAACGCTGGTGCAGAATTATTTTCTCTCAGCTGGCCGGAGTTTGGAAACATACATCCGTTTGTTCCACAGAATCAGGCAGAAGGATACAACGAACTGATCAGGGATCTGGAAAAAGATCTTTGTGAAATCACCGGATACGATGCCCTTTCTTTCCAGCCTAATTCTGGTGCAGCAGGAGAATACACAGGGTTGATGGTTATCCGCGAATACCTTCGAAACATAGGGGAAGGACACAGAAACATTGCGTTGATACCATGCTCTGCGCACGGAACTAACCCGGCCAGTGCCATTATGGCCGGTATGAATGTAGTAGTTGTAGATTGTGATAGCCATGGCAATGTAGATATGAGCGACCTCAAAAGAAAGGCCACAGAACATAAAGAAAATCTTGCGGCCCTCATGGTCACATATCCTTCAACACATGGTGTTTTTGAGCAGGAAATCCTGGAGATCATAAAAATTATTCATGATAATGGCGGCCAGGTTTACATGGATGGAGCCAATATGAATGCCATGGTTGGTCTTTCCAACCCTGACATTGTCGGTGCAGATGTATGTCACCTGAATCTGCACAAAACCTTTGCCATACCTCATGGTGGAGGTGGCCCGGGTGTTGGCCCTATAGGTGTAAAGAAACATCTTACCCCTTTCCTGCCGAAACATGGCATTGTTAAAACCGGTGGGGAAAAAGGCATTAATCCGGTTGCAGCAGCACCTTACGGAAGTGCTATGATCCTTCCGCTTTCCTACGCTTACATTAAAATGATGGGGGGAGCTGCCCTCACGGATGCCAGTAAAATGGCCATATTAAATGCAAACTACCTGAAAGACAGCCTAAAAAATCACTATAAAATTTTATATACCGGCAAGAACAACAGGGTTGCCCATGAATTTATCATCGATTGCAACGAATTTAACAAAACAGCTAATATTTCCGTCATTGATATTGCAAAACGGTTGATGGACTATGGTTTTCATGCCCCCACTGTTGCTTTCCCCGTCCCCGGAACATTGATGGTTGAACCTACCGAAAGTGAACCTTTACACGAACTGAACCGCTTTATTGATGCTATGATTGCCATTCGTGAAGAATTGAAAGCCATAGAAAACGGAGAAGCAGATAAAGAAAATAACCTTGTAAAAAATGCTCCCCATACCGCAAAAATGGTTATTATTGATGACTGGGAAATGCCTTATTCAAGAAAAGAAGCTGCCTTTCCGAAACCCTGGTCATTAACTGACAAATACTGGCCCACAGTTACAAAAATCGATGATGCGTTTGGCGACAGGAATTTAGTATGTACCTGCCAAGCCGTTGAAAGTTATCGGGATTAAGGCTTATGATCTCAGATATGAAGCACCGTTAACATCGATTATAGCTCCTGACTTGTCCGCTAAATTTTCCTTAATTTTTAATGTACTGAGAATGTGTTT
>CAZZLL010000013.1:0-52539 GCA_964654725.1 uncultured Lentimicrobiaceae bacterium
TAGTTCAACACTAAGCACATATTCCGCTTTGCGGAAAACGATGCTTAATTTGTTCTGAGTTGGCCTGAATTGCTAATCCAATAAATTTGCTGCCTTTCTCCTTGTATATTCCTTCACTTGTACCTGAAATTGTCTTATATGTATCATTGCTCTTCATGTTACGAATAAGCTATCAGTGTAATTGCAATTGCAGCAAAAATAATCCCAAGCCAGTTTAATAGGCGAAGTTTTTCTTTGAAAACTGTAAAACCAAATAATACGGAGATTCCAACAATGCCAAGGTTAAAAATGGGAAAAAATACCGATGACTGCAGTTGAGTAAGGGATTTTAATACGTAATAGGTGGATCCGAAATTGAGTAATCCAAGGATAATCCCGGCAATGATGTTTTTTATATGAAGGCGGGATTTTTTGCGAATAAATTGAATGCTCAGGTATATAACACCCAGTATAAGGGCGGTAGTAAAGATAATATTCAATAAAAGTATAACACCGTTATTGTCGCGTATATAATTGTTCTCGCAATAATTAAGGAGGGTATCGTTGGTGCCGTTTCCCAGGAACAGCAGTAAGGGTAAAAAGAAATATATGTTTCTGACTTTCTCCTGCTTTTCTTTCATAAATATCAGGTAAAATGCACTTAACGTAAAGATTATCCCCAGTAGTTTCATCAGATTCATTCTCTCATCCGGATAAAATACAACCCCGATTATCACTGGAATAATGACTGACATTTTACTGGAAACTGCAGTGATAGCAACTCCTGCTTTTTGAGCACTAAGGGCAAAAATGAAAAAAACGACAATGAATAATAATCCAATAATTAGTGCTATTGGCAACCAGGGCAGAGACCATATATCCTGAATGCCTGTATTACCTGTATATATTAACGCCCCAAAGGAGGAGGCTATAACATAATTTACTGTTATGGCCTGAAGATTATCAATTTTAAAGAGGGTAAAGAGGCGAAATGTAATGACAATGGCTGATGATACGATGATGGCAATTATTAGATATCCCATTGGTTAGGCGTGATTTGCATGATTATAATAAATCTGAAGTCTGTCACCGCCAATGCTGTGTGTATCATTAGCTATGGCTTCTTTAGGAATATCAGGTGCAGCAACTCCTTTTTGAAACCTTTTATTACCTATCAGAATGCGTGCTTCATCCCAGTATCCCATTTGAAAAAATGAGTTGTGAAGAATACTTCCTCCTTCTACAATAACGGAAGAAATTTTTCTGTTGAAAAGGTCATCCAAAACCTGTTTTAATACATCCTGATCAAATTCAATGCTTTTAAATTCAGTTTTATTTTGCACCCTGTTCTTTTGCATACCATTATATATAATAGTATCCTGATCCTGATTAAAAAGGTGCAGGTTTGTGCTAAGTGTAAGTTTCCTGTCAATAGCAAGCCGCAGAGGATTCTTACCATCCCATAATCTCACATTCAAACGGGGATTGTCAAGTCGGGCTGTATTGGTGCCCACCATAATTGCAGCTTCTTCGGATCTCCATTTATGCACCAGTACTTTTAATGCATGATTGGTAATCCATGCTGGTTTTTCACCGGGCGATCGCTGGTAATCAATAAATCCATCAATGGTTTGTGCCCATTTCAGGATAACATAAGGTCGTTTATGATGCATGAAGGTTCTGAAGCGCTTGTTTATTTTTGCTTCCCTTTCGCTACAATATCCGTACGTTACTTCAATGCCTGCTGCGGCTAATTTTTTTACTCCTTTTCCGTTAACCAGTGGATTCGGGTCCAGGTTACCTATTATCACTTTTTTAATGCCATTTTGAATGATAAGATCAGCACAGGGTGGTGTTTTTCCCTGATGCGAGCATGGTTCCAGGCTGACACACAATGTTGATTCGGGCAGAAGGGACTTATCTTTAACTGAGCGGATGGCATTCACTTCAGCATGCGCTCCGCCGTATTCCTGGTGAAACCCTTCCCCTATGATAATGTTATTATGCACGATTACACAACCAACCATTGGATTGGATAGTGTTTTTCCTTTCCCAAGCTCAGCAAGATCAAGGCAGCGGTTTATGTAATCCGTTGTGCTTAACATGCGGCCAAAATTACACTTTTTTACGTATTTTAGTGCATTGATAAGCTTCTGATGCTTCGGCAATTCTTTTACCATGAAAATAAGGTCCAATACCATTGATGCAGTGTTTCGTTACATTCAGCAAGAGCTGAATTCAATATATAATAAGGAGGAGGTACGCCAACTGATTTACCGCATCTTTAATTATTTATTTGATATGGATGCAGCACAGCTTTTACTGAATAAACATGAGCGCCTCAGTGAAAGTGAATTAGTGAAAATTGTAAAGGTGGTGAAACAATTGAAATCAGAAAAACCCTGGGAGTACATTGTTTTAGAAGCTGAATTTTGTGGGTTGAAGTTTTATGTGAATGAGGATGTACTTATTCCCCGTCCGGAAACGGAAGAATTGGTATTGTTGGTTAAAAGTGATTTGGATAAGTTTACTGAAGAGCCGTTTACCCTGATGGATATTGGTACTGGTTCGGGATGCATAGCTATTACCCTGGCTAAATCATTTAGTAAGTCCATTTATTATGTGTTGGATTTTACAGAAGCCGGATTAAAAGTAGCAAAAAAGAATGCCAGCATTCATGGTGTTGAACTAAATGCCCTTCAAGTCGATTTGAGGAAGCCTTCAGAACTGTCGAATTTGCCCAAAACAGATGTTATTGTTTCGAATCCTCCTTATGTATTGGAGTCAGACCGGGCTTTTATGAAGAAAAATGTGTTGGCATTTGAACCGGATGAAGCATTATTTGTGAAGCATCATGATCCTGTCTATTTCTACAGGATTATAGCAGGTATAGGAAAACACATCCTAAATAGGAATGGCTTCCTGTATTTTGAGATAAATGAAGCCTGTGGTCAGGAAGTCACAGATATGTTGAGGGATCAGCAATATGCTGATATTAAGCTCTTTCGGGATATTAACGAAAAATACAGGTTTGTAAAAGCACGCCTATTTAGCTAATTTTCGAAAAACTTCTTTCAGAAGATACAATGATTAATGATAAAATCTTATTCAAGAGTTTGGTTCAAAATAAAATCTCTCTGTGATTTTACAAGGTTTACTGCATTTAACGACATAACTCTTGTTTCCTGCACAATGTTCAGGAACAGTATACTGCTTTTGGTACCTGTTGTATCCTTTTTAATCCTTTGAATTTGATTCTTTTTGGCTGATTTAATTATCTTCTGAAACTCCAGTAACTTAGTGATAACAATATCAAATTCCTCATACCTGTTTTCTTTTATGATGTGAAGAATGGTAAGGGATAAATCAGAAAAATGATCTTTGATCTCGTTTAGATCTTCTATTTGTTCTTTAGATATTGGTTTGTGGTTATTATCGATATGTTCCAGGCTGGGTGTAATAATAAATGTAATATTATGGACGATTTCTCTCAGGTAGTCCAATACTTGGACATAATAATGCCCGGTGTCAATAGAATCTTCTTCTAACAGTTGTATCGTTTTGACTGTTTTATTCTTTAAATATTTTATTTCTTTATTAAGGGTGTTTCCTTTTTTATTTGTTTTCCTGAGTAGTTTTAGGTTTTCTTCTGCTAATCCTTTTATAGTATTTGAATAAAGCTTCAGGTTGGTTTCCAGGATATCACCAACATTATTTATGCATTTTTTCAAAATGTTTTCCCCGCTAACATCATCATCTTTTAAAGCAAGAGATTCATTTTTTTCTCTGTCTGATTCCCTTCTATTAAATAGAAACTGTGTTCTAATCACAAAAAACAAAGCTAATCCAATCAGAACCAAAACAGCAAGAATTTTTCCATGATAAATGAGAACTGCCATGAGAAAGGAAACAGTAAAAGCTGAAAATGCTGTAAAAAACCAGCCTCCAATCACAGATATAACTCCTGTTATTCGGTACACTGCACTTTCCCTGCCCCATGCCCTGTCTGAAAGAGAAGTTCCCATTGCCACCATAAATGTTACATACGTTGTGGACAACGGCAGTTTCAGTGACGTACCAATGGCAATCAAAATGCTGGCTACAACAAGGTTTACGGATGCACGAATGAGGTCAAAAGAGGCATCGGCAGCCGGGCCTTTCTGCGATTTTACTTGACTGGTGGGTGTAAACTGGTTTTGTATTTTCCGTTGAACTCCTGCAGGAATTATTGATTGAATTTTGTCACCAAGACGAATATATCTCCTGACCAGTGCCCTGGAAAACATGGTGGAACTGAACCTTTCATCGCCTTCATTTTGCCTGCTCAGATCAAGGGAAGTTTTTACCACTGATTTTGCTTTCTTGGAGAAGAATAAGGTTACAACCATTACTAAACCTGCTGTTAAAAGTATGTATGTATTTGTGTTGATTTTTTCTCCCAACACCTCCATAGTAAAGCTCCACGGATCACCAGGTTGAGAAGCGACATAGGCTTTAAATGATTCATAGCCCGCTAAAGGCACACCAATAAAGTTTACGAGATCGTTACCTGCAAAAGCCATTGCCAATGCAAAAGTGCCTAATAAAACAGTACCCTTTAGGATGTTAATTTTGAAAAATAACATTAAAATCTGGAAAACTGCTGTCAGGCTGATAAAACTTCCTAATAGGATATAAACTGTATTTGTTTTAATCCACTCCACATTTGCTGAAGTCATAAAAGAAGAGCCTTTCGCACCCTTTATTAATATAAAATATACAATGGCTGTAATTGCCAGGCCTCCCCAGACAGCACCATATAATCGTAGGTTCTTTTCATATCTAAAGGAGAAAATAATACGGGTAATATATTGAACGATTGCTCCAACAGAAAATGCTATAACAACAGATAGCAGAATCCCTGTAATTATGGCAAGGGCCTTGGCAGAATTAATGTATTTATATAAATCCTGAAGCGTTTCTCCCTGGGCATTTATTTTTATAATGGAAATTGCCACTGCAGCACCTAATAGTTCAAAAACAATAGAAACTGTTGTAGATGTTGGAAGCCCAAGCGTATTGAATGAATCCAGCAATATTACATCAGTTATCATGACAGCCAGAAATATGATCATAATTTCTGCAAATACAAACTGACCCGGATGAAATATCCCTTTTCGGGCTACTTCCATCAGACCGCTGGAAAATGTAGCACCAACAAGCACACCTAATGCAGCAACAAACATAATTACTCTGAAAGGAGCTACCTTTGACCCTATGGCTGAATTAAGAAAATTAACAGCATCATTACTAACACCTACAATGAGATCTGAGATTGCTAATGTAAACAATATCAGCACAATAATAAGATAGTATGTTTCCATTTGTCAGGGAATTATTATTATACAATACTAATTATTCAAAGAATCATCGAAGAAAGCACAATGTTAATTTTATGTTAAGGTTTAGTTATGAGATATTTTCAATCCAGGCATTGCCATAGAAGATGATTACTATAACCCATTGCCTTTAAATATTATTTCTGATGATTTAGCACCGGTCCCTTCTGATTGGTTAGACAATGTTACATATAAAGGGGCCTTTGGATATAATAACCGGGCATCAGGCTGGACCTTACTAAGTGAAGAGGAATATATTGATTAGCATGGCTCTGCTAATCTGCAAGTGTTTCTGAGACATTTACAGCATAATCTCCCATTTTTACACATAATATAATGATATCATTAAAGTATGTTATAGCTCTTTTATTATGTTCAGCTTTTTTCAATTCTTTATGTTTTAGTAATGCAGATTTATGCCAAAATTCGTTGAGGGTTGTTTCTGTTTTTGCTGCTTTTTTTAAATCAATATCGTTTAAATCAGCCTTTAAATTTCCGTGCATTATCAAAAGTGCATTCTTTGTAATGTTAAATACCTCATTTAATTTATCTCTTATTTCCTGTGAAAACCACACTTTTTCTTTGTTTTTATGATGGATAGTTAATGATATCTGATAGCAGACATCACCAATGCTCTCCATATCATCAATTATTTTCATGAAAGACTGTATACGTTTTGACCCTTCATAGCTCAAATCACTTGAAGAAAGCTTGGTAAGATAAATGGCAATTTCAGATTCAAAGTTGTCTGTTCTTTTTTCCAGCAATGAGATGTTCTGTAAAAGCTTTTTGTAATGTTTATCTCTTTTTTCAGTCAGCAAATCGGGGATTATATCAATCATTTGAATTAGGACTTTTGAAAATGTTATTGTTTGCCTCTTTGCCTGAACAATGGATAATTCCGAAGTCGACAATAATCCGGTGCTAAAAAATTTCAAACTATACTTTTCATTTTCCTTATTGCGAACTAATTTCTCACTTATCCTGATAATTTGAGGGATAAAACTTACAAAAATCAATGTATTGATAATATTAAAGGATGTATGAAAAATGGCTAATCCAAGTGCAACAGAATATTCATCATTAAAAGGGGAAGCTCCTTTGAATGTTTCGATAAAAAAATCCACTGCTTTTAAAAAAGGGATAAACAATATGAGCATCCATATTACACCCAAAAAATTAATAACGAAATGGGCTCTGGCTGCGGTTTTGGCTTTGTTATTGGCAACCAATGCCGCAATATTTGGAGTTATGGTGGTCCCTATATTCTCGCCTAAAATCATAGCAGCAGCAAGATCAAATGAAATCCACCCTTTAAATACCATTACAAGTGTTAAAGCGGTGGTTGCACTTGATGATTGAATAATGATGGTCAGAACCAAACCAAAAAAAACAAAAAGCAGCACAGACCAGTATCCGTGACCGGTATAACTTGAGAGAAACTCAATTAATTCCGGTGTTTGTTCTAATGGGGGTACAGCATCCTTTATATATTCCAGGCCCAAAAATAGCACTGACAGGCCTATGATGAATTCGCCCACAGACTTTGTTCGGATTTTTCTAGAAATCAGCAGGGGGAATCCCAATCCTATAAATGAAATTGCAAATAATTTAATGTCAATATTGCTAAATCCAAGAATTGAAATCAGCCAGATGGTGATGGTGGTTCCAATATTAGCCCCCATAATAAGGGCGACAGCCTCTTTCAATTTAATTAAACCGGCATTGACGAAACTGATGATCATGACAGTTATGGCTGACGAAGATTGAACAGTTCCTGTAATAACAGTTCCGGCAATAATACTTTGAAAAGGCTTGTTTATGACTTTACTCAGGATTTTTCTGAACCTAAATCCGGCAAATTTTTGCAAGGACTCGCTCATTAAGCGCATCCCAAATAAAAACAGGCCCAGGGAACCCAGCAGTAAAATTATATTTAACAGTATATTGCCCACTTTTGAAATTATTGGATACAAAGAAAAACAATATTTTAAACATATCAATCAATCCAAATTGAACATATTATGCTCCGCCCTGCAAACTGATTATTTCATCATTCGCCAGAATTCCTAAAACAACCACAGCCAATAAGCTAAACGGAATGGTTTTAATAATTACGCATACCGAAAATGGCACTGCCTAAGCGAACCATCGTACTTCCTTCTTCTATGGCTATTTTATAATCTCCCGACATGCCCATAGATATTTCGGTAAAGTCTGAGGAACAAGCAAAATATTTATTTTTCAGGTCAGTAAATATGCGATACAAATCCCGAAATTCTTTGCGGATTTTTTTTGTGTTTTCTGTAAATGTGGCCATGCCCATTACCCCTTTAATCCGGATGTTTTGCATCTCCTTGTATTCAATATCTTCCAGCATAGCAGAGGCTTCATCTACATCAAATCCAAATTTACTTTCTTCACTGGCAATATGAAACTGAAGCAGGCAGGAAATCTGTCGGTTTACATTTTCTGCCCTTTTATTGATTTCTCTGAGCAATTTAAAACTATCAACACTTTCAATAAAATGAACAAATTTCACAACCTGCTTTACCTTATTTGTTTGCAAATGACCAATAAAATGCCATGCAATATCATTGGGCAAAGCAGTTTGCTTGCGTATCATCTCTTGTGCTTTATTTTCGCCAAAAGCAACCTGGCCAGCCCTGAAAGCCTCTTCAATAATTTCAACGGGATGAGTTTTTGACACGGCTGTCAGTTTCACATGAGGAGGAATCTCTTCCTTAATTCTTAAGATATTTTCAGCTATACGCATTTATCAAGTTAATCCAAAAGGTGAACAACTAAGCCACTTCTGAGCTTGGGCTCAAACCATGTGGTTTTTGGTGGCATAATATTTCCTGTGTCGGCAATATTCAGTAACTGATCCATGGATACAGGATATAAGGCAAAAGCTACTTCCATCTCACCACTATCAACCCGCTTTTTCAATTCTCCAATTCCGCGAATTCCGCCAACAAAATCAATTCTTTTAGAACGTCTTAGATCAGTAATATCCAAAAGCTTGCTTAACACTTGCTCTGATAAAATGGTTACATCCAACACCCCGATAGGATCATTGTCATCATAAGTCTCTTCCAATGCTGTTAAAGAATACCATTTCTTATCCAGATACATGCTGAAATTATGAAGTTTATCTGGTTTATATTCTGCGGTGCCTTTTTCTTCAATCGTAAAGGAATCCTGAAGTTTAGCAATGAAAGCTTCCTTGCTCATACCGTTCAAATCCTTTACTACACGGTTATAGTCAATAATACTCAATTGATTATCCGGGAAATGTACGGCAAGAAAATAATTGTATTCTTCCTTTCCTGTATGATTGGGGTTATTTTTCTTTTTCTCATTTCCAACAAGAGCTGCAGCAGCTGTACGGTGGTGGCCGTCAGCGACGTAGGTATAATCAACCTTTTCAAACAGTTTAATCAGTTTGTCAATATGATCTTTTTTTTCAACTACCCAGAAATGATGCCCGATATTATCCCTGGCAACAAAATCATACACAGGATCATTGTTATTTACGATCTCTTCCACTATGGCATCAATTTCTGCCACACGTCGGTAAGTAAAGAATACCGGTTCCATATTTGCATTATTTATGCGAACATGTTTCATTCGGTCTTCTTCTTTGTCCGGACGGGTCAATTCATGTTTTTTAATAATATCATTCATGTAGTCTTCTACACCTGCACAGCCAACAAGTCCGTACTGTGTTTTGCCGTTCATGGTTTGTGCATAAATATATAGATGATCCTGTTCATCCTGCACCAACCATTTATTATTCCTGAACGCAGTAAAGTTCTCCAGTGCCTTATTGTACACTTCTTCGGAATACAGGTTTGTATCTTCCCGTAAATCAATTTCCGGTTTAATAATGTGCAGGAGTGAATAATCATTTCCCTTAGCTTCTTCACGTGCTTCTGTTGAATTTAATACATCATACGGACGGGAAGCAATTTTCTGAGCCAATTCCTGAGGAGGTCTCAAACCTCTGAATGCCTTGAGTATAGCCATAATAACAAATAGTATTTAATTATTTATATTATTAAATATTAAGGTAATTAGGTTACAAAAATAAAGGAAATTACGTAAAGGGAACCTATAAATTGCAATTAATCATTGTCGCTGCTACTATCTTCCGACCTATTGGCACTTCTTTGCAAAGAAGCTATCAGGGCGCCAATCATTTTTGTCAGTTCCATCAGATGATTACGTGATTGTTCTTCTATGTTTTCCGGAATCATGTTTAAGTTTTTTGACATCTGCGTATACACAACACATTCCCTGACAGAACTTTTAGCCATTTTAAGATAATAGATAAATTGGTTCTTATTTCTGGCAGAACCTTCAGCAATATTAAGTGAAATTGCCTGAGCTGATTTGTTAAAGGCAACAGATAAATGATTTTTATCAGATTCGGGAAACTGCAGGGTAGTTTCTTTCACAAACGAATAGTAATCAACAGCTTTGTGATAAATTCTAAGATCCTCAAATCTGAAGAAGCTAGTCTGCCTTTCAGTATCTGGTTCCATGCGGTTTAGTTTGGTTAATAAATGGTTCACAGCAATTCAGCTCCCCAATATAATAAATTATTTATTAACCTGAAACTCTGTGTCACCTTTTTCAAAAAATCCTATTATTTGTTTTGCAGCTGCAATTCCTGCATTGATATTTGCTTCGGCTGTTTGGGCGCCCATTTTCTTTGGGGTAAAGTAATACCTGCCTTCAAACTTTTCTTCAATTTCTTTCTGGCAATCCGGTGCAATATCTGAAACATAATGAAAATCCGGACGCTCAGCAAACAGCTTTAACAAAGATTCTTCATTGACCACTTCTTTTCTTGCTGTGTTTACCAGGGTAGCATTTTCGGGCATTTTTGACAAGAGATCGTAGTTAATGGAATTTTTAGTTTTTTCATTTGCCGGGATATGAAGAGATACGAACTGGCACCTGGAAAACAGTTCTTCAACAGATTCCAGGACATTAATCCCGTCTTTTTCCATAACACTTTTATCAATGAAGGGATCATATGCATAGAGAGTCATGCCAAAACCTTTGGCAATTTGAGCAACATACTTTCCAACATTTCCGTAGGCCAGTAAACCAAGTGTTTTTCCTTTGAGCTCAGTGCCGGGTGTTCCGTTAAAGTTATTTCTTGCGTGATACACCATCATACCCAGAGCAAGTTCACCAACAGCATTGGAATTTTGCCCGGGAGTATTCATGGCAACAATGCCATTAGCTGTTGCTGCATCCAGGTCAATGTTATCATATCCTGCACCGGCCCTGATAATTATTTTAAGCTTATCGGCATTATCAAGAACTTCTTTGGTGGCTTTGTCACTTCTGATGATCAGAGCATCAACATCTTTAACAGCGTTTACAAAATCGGCCTGGTTTGCATATTTTTCAAGCAGTTGAAATTCATATCCGGCTTCATCAACCAATTTTTTTATTTCCTTAACTGCTGCAGGAGCAAATGGTTTTACGGTAGCAACTAAAACTTTTTTCATATTGAGGGCAATTTTTTTGGTTTATATCTTAGGCTTTGGTTTTTTCAAATTCCTGCATGGTACTTATCAATGCTTCAACACTTTCTAAAGGCAGGGCATTGTAACAGCTTGCCCGGAATCCACCCACTGAGCGATGCCCCTTAATACCTACCATTCCTTTTGCGGTGGCAAACTCCATAAACTCTTTTTCAAGGGCTTTGAATTCTTCATTCATTACCCAACAGACATTCATACGTGAACGGTCTTCTTTGGCTACAGTACCAATAAATAATTTATTGCGGTCGATTTCTTCATAAAGCAAATTAGATTTATGGATGTTCTTTTTTTCCATTTCTGAGACACCACCCATTTGTTTGATCCACTTAAGTGTTTGTAGGGCAGCAAAAATAGGCAATACAGGAGGTGTGTTGAACATGGATTCTTTGTCGATGTGCGTTTGGTAGTTAAGCATGGTGGGGATATCCCTGTCTACCTTACCCAGGATATCATTTTTTATGATGATGAACGTAACCCCTGATGGAGCAAGGTTCTTCTGCGCACCACCATAGATGATTGCATATTTGGAAATATCTATGGGACGACTGAGAATATCGGATGACATATCGGCAACCAGGGGAACATTTACATCATAATCTTCCAAAATCTCTGTGCCGAAAATAGTATTGTTGGTTGTAATATGGAAATAGTCTGCATCGGTGGGTACTTCATATTTTTTTGGAATATAGTTGAAGTTTTTATCTTCAGAAGAAGCCACAACAACGACTTCTCCAAATTTTTTCCCTTCTTTGATGGCTTTGGTAGCCCATGATCCGGTATTCAGATAAGCAGCTTTTTTATTGAAAAGGTTGAATGGGATCATGGCAAATTGTGTGCTGGCACCGCCACCAAGAAATAATACAGAATAACCATCTGGAATATTCAGCAATTCTTTGAACATAGCCTGAGCTTCGTCCATGGTGGCAATAAACTCTTTGCTCCGGTGGCTAATTTCCATGATGGACAATTCTGTGTCTGCATAGTTCCGGACTGCTTTGATGGTTTCTTCAATTGTGAATTGAGGTAAAATGGAGGGGCCTGCGTAAAAATTATGTGTTTTCATAATAATTAATAGTTAAAAATTTTCTGATTATGTTCTATCCTAAGCAGCAAAATTAAAACATTTTAGCGAGAAAGGGTAAGAAAAAATGGCTTGTTGTGAAAGAATTATCAAGGATTTTCAGGATCGTAAAAATTTTTCTGCTTTACCCTTTCTGAGGGTGGTATATATTCAAGTATCCTCTCCGGATTTCTGGCATCAATATCATGCATATAATGCCATTTCCCGTCATAAAAAACAAATGAATCAATTATATTTGTAGCAGGTACATAGTATTGCCGATAACCTTTAAGGGATTCATTCAGGGGTACTAAAAAGTCAAAAACGATCATCTCAGCCTGAAAGGTCTTTACTTTTTCTTTCCACTTATGTTTCTTTTTGTTGTATTTCTTTTTTTCTGTTATTTTGAAAGTCTGCTCATCATAATTCAGAAACATACTTGATCTGTTGGAGTATTCAAAAATGATTCTTTTGGGCCGTTTTTCGTAATCTCTGAAAATATAGGCGCCGAAAACCGGCCGGCCATTGGATCTGAAGGTTAGGACTTCGATGACCTTTTTTGTGGTCAAATTATTATTTCCATCCCACCCAAGCAGGGTGTAATACTCTTTCTGCCGATGCTTTTTTTCTATTAAACGGTAATAGTGCGCACCATACCAGTGATCTGCATTTAGCGTCTGGTTTTCGGGATTTATGATTTCATCTGATTTGTCAATCAAAACATATACATCATATTTTTTGTCATGCTTATTTAATGACTGTATTATTCCGTAATGTTCATAGCTGCCATCTGATTTTGGTAAATTCCAGCTGAAAACCCTAAATTGCTTATCAGGTGAGGTAAGTTTAGAAATAGTATAGAGAGAATCAAAGGGATGTTCAAAAGAATTCGGATAGGTGAGGGCTTCTTCCAAAAGGAGTAAAAATTTTTCTGCCGCATCATATTTAATAAAATCACTTTCTCCGTTGAGAATAATAGGACCCAACTCTTTAAGGCTATCTTCAAATTGTACAAAAATGGGTTCAAACTGACCGTAAACATTCGTTTTTGCTGAGCTTGTAACCAATATGATTACTATAAATATTGAAATACGAACCAGTTTTTTCATATGTAAACGCAAAAATAGGAAAATATCATAGTGTGCTAAAATTTATTTTAAAACATTGATATTCAATCATTATTGTGTTTTTGTCAGTTAAATATCCAGCTTTTATAACTTTGCATGTTGAAAGCATATTTAGCACATGAAAATAGATGATATTATTCATGCCTTTGGTGTTCTTGGGAATGAGATAGATTCAGTGCTCGAAAAGGGAGAAGGGCGGACTAAAAAGTCAAAGGAATTAGGAGAGGCAATAGAAAACTGTCAGAAAAGAAATCCCTGGTTTATACCGGAATTTATAAAAAGCGCATTAAAAAGCTACACTTCCTATCTGTCAGCAGATGAAATTGGTGCATTTCTTGGAAATTACGATATTCGGAAAAGCAAAGTCCAATATACTGTTGCTGTGATATCTGCCGGAAATATTCCCCTGGTCGGCTTTCATGATTTTTTTTGTGTTTTGCTCAGTGGACATAATTATCTTGGAAAACTATCTTCTGATGACAATGAATTGTTGCCTTTGTTGGCTGAAATGCTTATTGAAATTGAACCGGAATTTGTTAAGCGAATTGCTTTCATTGAAAACAGCTTGAAGGATTTTGATGCCGTTATAGCCACTGGCAGTAATAATACAATGCGGTATTTTAATTATTATTTTTCATCTTATCCACACATCTTTCGGCATAATCGCTCGGGAGTTGCCATATTAAACGGGACAGAAACCGGCAAAGAGCTGTCAGGCTTAGCAGACGATCTATTATTATATTTCGGCCTTGGATGTAGAAACGTGTCGAAAATATTTGTTCCCAATGGTTTTAGTTTCGATATTTTAAGGGATTCTTTGGAAAAATATGCATTCATTGCCAATCATAATAAGTATTCAAATAACCTTGTATATAACAAGGCTTTGATGATGCTCGACAGCAAAAAGTTCATAGATATGGGAGTATTGTTGCTCAGGGAAGACAAGCCAATTACCTCTCCCGTATCTGTTATCCATTTTGAGTATTATTCTGATTTTCAGGAGGTGGAAAATGAACTTAAATATCAGGCTGAGCGCATACAGTGTGTTGTGAGTACAACAAAACTTAATCAGGGATCAATTCTTCCAAGTCAGACTCAACACCCTGCTATTAATGAATTCGCAGATAATGTGGATACCATGGATTTTTTGTTGCAGTTGATGTGAATGAATAAGAAACAGAAAATTCCTCAATCCCTTGTTCATTATAATATTTTTTGTATTTTTGCACCCTTAAAATAAAATGAAAAGATATGAAAGAAGGAATTCATCCAAAAAACTATAGACTGGTTGTCTTTAAGGATATGTCAAATGATTATAGCTTCATAACCAAATCAACAGCAGAAACGAAAGAAACCATAAAAATGGATGATGGTACAGAGTATCCTTTGATAAAACTGGAAATATCCAATACCTCACATCCTTTCTTTACGGGCAAGATGAAACTCGTTGATACTGCTGGCCGTGTTGACAAATTTAAAAGCCGCTATAAGAAACATATGGAAAAGAATAAGAAATAAGTTTTTATTAACATATACCTTACAATATGTAAAAAGCCCTTTAAATATTAAGGGCTTTTTTTATTTTTGTAAGCACCAAGTAACAAATTTAGATGCATGAATTATATACTATTCGATGATGTAAATCGGAACAACCTTCTTCCATTATGCTATACAAAACCTATAGCTGATCTGCGGATCGGTATACTCACCATCAGGGAAAAATGGGAGCGGTACCTCAAAGAAGGGACCTCCAGCCTTACAGAAGATTATTTAAGCTTCAAATATCCAATTGTTAGAAAAGAAGATAATATTCTGATTAATGGGTCTGTTTGCCCGAATGATGAACTGCTTGCCCAGGTGAAAAAGTTGAAACCAAAACAAGCTTTAGTAAAAGATGAAAATATTATTGCATTGCATGTTTGTGATAACGAATTGGAGAAAGTAGGAGATACAACACGCGAAGGAATAGAAAACATTGAAATTTCCATTGATTTTATTGAAGTGAACAATACCTGGGATTTATTCAGTAAAAACAATCAGGCTATTCAGGATGATTTTTTGCTGGTAACGAAAGGACGTAAATCACAGGAACTTAGTCAAAGCAACACCATAATCGGTGATGGAGACATATTTGTTGAAAAAGGAGCGAAAGTGGAAGCTTCCATCATTAATACAGAAAATGGACCTGTTTATATTGGTGAAGGAGCTGAAGTTATGGAAGGTTGCATCATCAGGGGGCCGTTTGCTTTATGCGAGCATGCTGTTATTAAGATGGGTGCGAAAATTTATGGCCCTACAACAATTGGCCCTTATTGTAAAGTAGGAGGGGAGGTGAACAACTCCATGTTTATTGGTTATGCGAATAAGGCCCATGATGGTTTTATTGGCAATTCAGTAATTGGTGAATGGTGCAACCTCGGAGCAGATACCAATAATTCCAACTTAAAAAATACGTACGATATCGTAAGGTTGTGGAGTTATTTCCAGGGAACCTTTGTGAATACCGGACTTCAGTTTTGCGGTCTGATCATGGGTGACCATTCAAAATGTGGGATCAATACGATGTTTAATACCGGAACAATGATTGGCATAAGTTGTAATTTGTTCGGAGCTGGTTTTCACCGGAATTTTGTTCCCTCATTTTCATGGGGCGGCCCCGCAGGCTATTCCATTTATAATCCGAAAAAAGCTCTTGATGTTGCTGAATTGGTCTATGAACGAAGAGGCCTGGATTTTGACGATATTGAAAGGGATATTCTCAAGGCTGTTTTTGATCTCACGCATAAGAACAGAAGAATATAATATTTATTTCCTTCCTTTATTTTTGGCACATATATTGACATTAGTGGTCTGTGATATTTTTACTGTATTTAACTGTCAAATTGACTTAAGGGTATGAACATTTTTCATGATAATGATGTGTTTTCTGAAATAGTGAATGGTGACGCTGAAATAATCCCCCTGATTTCTGAAGATGATGAAGATAAGGTGTTTTCGGAAGAAGTACCGGAAAAACTGCCTGTCCTTCCTCTTAGAAACACTGTCTTATTTCCGGGTGTGGTAATCCCCATTACTGTCGGAAGGAAAAAATCAATAAAACTCATCAAAGATTATTATAAAGGCGATAAAAAAATTGCGGTTGTATCCCAAAAGAATCATGAGATTGAAGAGCCTGATTTTGAAGATTTACACAAGGTAGGAACCCTTGCAACCATCATACGAATACTTCAGATGCCCGATGATTCTACAACAGTTATTATTCATGGCAAAAGACGAATTGCAATCGAGAAACTGATTCAGAAAGAGCCCTACTTTGTAGCTCAGGTGAAACCATATGATCAGCCATTGCCAAAAAATGCCGGTGAGAAATTTAATGCATTGATAGCCTCCCTGAAAGACATGGCCAATCAAATCATTAAGCTGACTCCAAATCTGCATAATGATGCTTCTTTTGTTATAAAGAATATTGAAAGCCCGGTTTTTCTGGTAAACTTCATTTCTTCCAACCTCAACATCAGTGTGTACGAAAAGCAATTGCTGCTGGAAATTAATGATTTAACAAAAAGAGCAAATAAGGTTCTGGAATTTATGACCAAGGAACTACAAATGCTTGAACTGAAAAATCAGATTCAGAGCAAGGTTAAAACGGATATGGATAAGCAGCAGCGTGATTATATGTTGAATATGCAATTGAAAACCATACAGGAAGAATTGGGATATGGCCCCGGAGAATTGGAGATCAATGAATTACAGGAAAAAGCACATAAGAAAAAATGGTCGAAGGACGTGGCAGAAACTTTTGAAAAGGAAATGCTTAAGCTTCAGCGCATCAATCCTTCTGCAGCAGAATATTCAGTCCATTTAAACTACCTTGAAACCCTTGTTGAGCTTCCATGGAATGATTATACAAAGGATAATTTTGACCTGGATTATGCGCAGAAGGTACTGGATGAAGATCATTTCGGCCTGGAGAAAATAAAAGAAAGGATCATTGAACATCTTGCTGTTTATAAGCTTAAAGGTGATATGAAGTCACCTATTCTTTGTCTGGTAGGCCCTCCGGGAGTAGGGAAAACATCCCTGGGTAAAAGTATAGGCAGGGCGCTTAGCAGAAAGTATGTCAGAATGTCTTTGGGCGGATTACGCGATGAGGCTGAATTACGCGGCCACCGTAAAACATATATAGGGGCAATGCCCGGACGAATCATCCAGAATATTAAAAAAGCCAAATCTTCCAACCCGGTATTTGTGCTTGATGAAATCGATAAGGTTAGCGGAAATAATGTTCAGGGAGATCCTCAGGCCGCTTTGCTCGAAATTCTGGATCCTGAGCAAAACGTAAGCTTTCATGATAATTTCCTTGAAATAGAATATGATTTATCCCGCATTATGTTTATTGCTACAGCTAACAGCCTGAATACAATACACCCTGCACTGAGAGACCGTATGGAGGTTATTGATATTAGTGGTTATCTGATGCAGGAAAAAATCGAAATTGCACAAAGGCACTTGTTACCAAGGCAATACCAGGCGCATGGTGTGAAGAAAAACCAACTTAGTTTTACGAAAAAGATTATCCAACAGCTTATAGAAGATTATACAAGAGAGTCTGGTGTAAGAACCCTTGAAAAAAATATTGCCAAAGTTATCCGTAGTAAAGCCAGGTATATTGCCGGGGGCAAAAATTATACTAAAAAGATTGAAGCAGAGTATATACGTAAAATAATGGGGCCACCTTTATTCCATAATGACCATAATATCAGCAACGATAAGGCAGGAGTAGTTACCGGATTGGCTTGGACGGTTTATGGAGGGGATATTCTTTTCGTCGAAGTCAGCCTTTCAAAAGGGAAAGGAAACCTGAAACTTACAGGAAACCTTGGTGATGTGATGAAAGAATCTGCTTCCATTGCATTTGAATACCTTAAAGCTAATGCTGAAAGCCTGAACATTGATCCACTGGTTTTTGAAAAGTGGAATGTTCATATACATGTTCCGGAAGGAGCAACACCTAAAGATGGCCCTTCTGCAGGTATTACCATGTTTACAGCATTAGCTTCAGCTTTTACCCGGAGAAAAGTCAGGGCAAAGCTGGCTATGACCGGAGAGATAACCCTCAGAGGAAAAGTGCTGCCCGTAGGAGGAATAAAAGAAAAAATACTGGCGGCAAAGCGTTCAAAAATAAAGGATATCATTATCTCAATTGAAAACAAAAATGAAATTGAAGAAATAAAAGAGGAATATGTTTCAGGACTAAAGTTCCATTATGCCGAAGATATGCTTGATGTTGTTAACATTGCCCTGCTCAGGGAAAAAGTAAAACATTCCATGAAGCTCGATTAGTTTTTTTGTTTAAGATTATGAAATACCTGCTTATTGGTGTGATCTCTGTATTCGTTTTTACAGCATGCACCCGTAAATTTGAGGAATACGGGAATATGACTGTTTTCAGATATAATGAGTCAGCAGGCATCACTTCCCTGGATCCGGCTTATGCAAAAGATCAGGCAAATATCTGGGCTGTTAATCAACTTTATAACGGATTAATCCAGCTAAATAACAAGCTTGAGTGTATTCCATGTATAGCCAAATCCTGGACCATTTCGGAGAATGGCCTTACTTACACCTTTCATTTAAGAAAAGATGTTTTTTTTCATGATCATGAAATATTTCCTGAAGGAAAGGGGAGAAGGGTTGTTGCTTCTGATTTTGTATATAGCTTTAACAGAATATTAAATCCGGAACAACCTACTTATGGTGCATGGGTTTTTAATAATGTGGCTCAATCGGATGGCAGGTACGCTTTTAAAGCGTTGAATGATGAAACCCTGCAAATTGATTTGAAGAAGGCTTTTCCTCCCTTCCTTTCTTTGCTTAGTATGCAATATTGTGTGGTTCTTCCCAAAGAGGTTGCCGGATTTTATGGGAAGGAATTCAGAAAGCATCCGGTAGGTACCGGACCATTTATGTTTGCTTATTGGAAGGAAGGAGAAAAACTGGTCTTGCGCAGGAATAAGCATTATTTTGAGTTTGATGGCACAAAGAGATTGCCTTATCTTGATGCGGTCTCAATCAGTTTTATTGTGGATAAACAGTCTGCTTTTCTTGAATTTATCAAAGGGAACTTAGATTTCGTTTCAGGATTGCACCCTTCTTATAAAGATGAGGTTTTAACAAAAAAAGGGACATTAAGATCGAAGTACAAGGATAAGATTAACCTCATTTCTCAGCCTTATCTGAATACAGAATACCTTGCTTTTCAGCTGGATTCAACAAACACGGCCTCATTTAATTCTGCCCTGTTGGACAAACGTGTTAGGCAGGCCATGAACTATGGGTTTGACCGAAAGAAAATGATCACATATTTACGCAATAACATCGGCTATGCCGGAATATATGGTATGATCCCGCCAGGCCTTCCTGCATTTGATTCCTTGGCAACTTATGGCTATATTTATGATCCTGAGAAATCAAGGAAGCTGTTGACTGAAGCAGGTTTTCCAGATGGAGCTGGTCTGGGGGATATTCAGCTTTCAACAACATCAGAATACCTTGATTTATGCAAATACATTCAGCACGAACTGGACAAAATCGGGATGGATATTAAGATTGATGTGAATCCGCCACCGGTACTGAAAGAGCTGAAGGCACAGGCTAAACTGCCATTTTTTAGGGCTTCATGGATAGCAGATTATCCCGATGCAGAAAATTATTTGTCCCTTTTTCTAAAAGAAAATTACTGTCCTGAAGGGCCAAACTACACGCATTTTTCTAATAGCCTTTTCGAAGAATTATATCACATGGCACAACTTGAAATCAGAGATAATATGCGCTATGATTTATATAAACAAATGGACAGCCTTGTTATGGCTGAAGCCCCTGTCATTATTCTTTACTATGATCAGGTGTTGCGGTTTTCCTCTCCAAAAATTTCCGGACTTGGTTCGAATGCTATGAATTTACTGGATTTGAAAAGGGTTCGGAAAGAGAATGGGAAAAATGAAAATTAAATTTCTATTTCAAGTTCATCGAAAGCTAAAGCAACATTATCAGGGAGCTTTTTAGAAACTTCCTTATGAAGGCCCATTAAATGGCTGATATGTGTTATATAAGCTTGGTGAGGTTGAATGCGTTCAATAATTGCCAGGGCTTCATCCAGGGTGAAATGGGAAATGTGTTTGTTTTTTCGCAAGGCATTAATTACCAAAACCTTGCTTCCTT
This sequence comes from uncultured Lentimicrobiaceae bacterium, assembly GCA_964654725.1. Lineage (GTDB taxonomy): Bacteria > Bacteroidota > Bacteroidia > Bacteroidales > CAZZLL01 > CAZZLL01. The sequence goes on from CAZZLL010000013.1 coordinate 20,333, forward strand.
TGATCTTATCTATCTCTTTGTCTGGAATGCGATTGGCATCTGTAATATAGGTGAAGTCCTTGATTCTAAACCCCTGAACAGGTAAGAGGTGATGAAATACCTGTATTGGTATTATCTGTAAATTCTTAATGTAAAAAGGGTTCTCATTAACCTCCACCAGAGTGATATCAGGTACTCCAGGATACTTATGCGCTGCGAATGCATATGAAAATACACTCCTTATTGATTGGTGAACACTATTGTTAGCGTATACATCAATAGGTTTTTGCAAAGAATAGTTGTATGCCCTGATATCATCCAGTCCGCCAATGTGATCTCGATGCCCATGGGTGATTAAAACAGCATCCAGGCAGCGTACATTCCTGCGGAGCATTTGTTGACGAAAATCCGGACCAGTATCAATAACAATGCATTGCTTATCCACTTCAATTAAAACGGAAGAACGCAGTCTTTTGTCAAATGTATCTGTTGATTTGCATACCGGACACTCACACGCTATAACCGGAACTCCCTGTGAGGTGCCTGTACCCAAAAAATGAACCCGCACAATATCTTTTTTCTGTAAAATTAAACTGATTTTATCAATTATTAAAATATATTTGTTTTGTAATGTAAAGTAAATCTTATTTTTCTCCATTTTATAAATTGAATTTATGCAAGACAATTTCGAACTCATAAAACCTGAGGAAATCACTGAAAACCCCTTCATGGAAATAGGTACTAACTGGATGCTTATTACTTCGGGGCAAATGGATAATATGAATACAATGACTGCTGCCTGGGGGTGCTTTGGTGTTTTATGGCACCTGAACATAGCACAAATATTTGTAAGGCCGCAACGATATACGTATCAATATCTTGAAAGAAACAAGCTTTTTACACTGAGCTTTTTCGAAGAGAAACATAAGAATATTTTGCAATATTGTGGCCGGAAATCCGGAAAGGATACTGATAAAATCAAGGACTGTAATTTAACCCCTTTTCTGACAAATCAGGGCGGCATTGGTTTTGACCAGGCAAAACAGATCCTTGTATGTAAAAAATTATTTTATAGCGATATAGATCCGAATAATTTCCTCGATAGCAAAACACATGTATTATATCCACTTAAAGACTATCATAGAATGTATACAGCTGAAGTCATAGAAGTTTTACGGGCAAAATAATCAGAAGTGAGTATTGTAAAAAATATAAAAAAATTTATCCTTAATTACCGGTATAAAAGGAGATTTAGTAAGGTAAAGCGAAAAAAAAGGCTACCCCATAAAAAGGATATCCAAACAGCAGGACTGCTGTTTTTCTTAAATACACCAGAAGCATATGCTGAGGCCATTGAAATTATTAATGGCATGCAGGACGATATCACGGTGATTCAGGCCCTGGGGTTTTATAACAGAAAAAACTTACCCTCATTTTTTCATCAATCGGTTTTTTTTGATATTTTTACTAAAAAAGATATTAATTGGACAGGAAAACCTATTGGCTCAGCAATAAGAAATTTTACTAATAAAGACTTTGATCTCCTTATCGACCTGACACCTGTTGATTTATTTGTAACTAAATATATTAGTGGAATTTCTATTGCGAAATGCAAATTGGGCAGATATCACAAAAGCAATGAGGCGTTTTTCGATTTTATGCTGGAAATTCCTGACAACACAAAACAACAGTATTTTATTGAACAAAGTTTATATTACCTGGATAAAATAAATCAGCCGAATGACTATTAGAAAACTTATGGGAACGGGTGTGGCAATTGTTACACCGTTTCATCGAGACAGTAGTATTGATTTCAATTCTCTTGAAAATATTATTAATCATGTGATAGAGAATGGGGTAAATTATATTGTAACTCTTGGTACTACTGGCGAGTCCGTAACATTATCAAAAGATGAGAAAAACGCTGTTATTAATTTTGTGGTTGAAACGGTTAATTCAAGGGTTCCGTTGGTTGTTGGTGTAGGAGGTAACAATACACAGGATGTTGTGAATTTTATTAAAAATCAAACCTTTGAAGGTATTGATGCCATATTGTCTGTTTGCCCGTATTATAACAAACCGCAGCCCAAGGGCATCATATATCACTATAAAACCATCGCTAATGCCAGTCCCGTTCCGGTTATCCTGTATAATGTACCCGGACGTACCAGCTGCAATATCCATCCTGAAATTACATTGCAACTGGCACATGATGTGAATAACATCATTGGTATAAAAGAAGCATCTGGTAACCTTGAACAAATTATGACCATTATTAAAGGTAAGCCGGAAAATTTTCTGGTAATATCTGGTGATGATATGCTTACATTACCCATTCTGGCAATAGGTGGCAACGGAGTAATTTCAGTAGTAGCAAATGCCTTTCCGGCTGAATTCTCAGAACTGGTAAACCTGGGCAGAAGAGGAAAAGTGAAAAAAGCTGCAAGAATCCATTATAAATTAATGCCTGTAATTGATTCATTGTTTGCAGATGGTAATCCTGCCGGAATAAAGGCAGCTATGAATATACTTGGGTTATGTGAAAATACACTCCGCTTACCGCTTGTTAAGGTTAATAAAGGAGTTTACAATCAAATTAATGCCAACATTCAGGAAATGTTAGCTGTTTCTGAAACCCTTGAAAGATAATTTTTGTCACTATCCTATGAAAATATTATTAAAACTGGCTATTGCTGTATGTATTGCTTGCCAGTCACTATATGCTCAAGACCTCCCGGATTCCATTGACCATTACTTTGCGGTTCATCCGGAAATCTACTTTACGTTTAAATGCTTAGACAGGCAATTTGAAAAAGTTAATAACCTGATCTCCATTGATAAAATTCAGGGTGAAGAGATCTATGCTTATGCCAGTAAGAAGGAGTTTCAAGAATTTTATGCCCTTGGTATTGATTATAAGAAACTACAGAGACCTTCCTTGCTGTATCAGCCGATAATGAAAGAATACAGCGATATTGAAACTATTCGGGCCTGGAATTTTTATCCCACCTATTCTGCTTATGACAGTATTTTACAACAGTTTGCAGTTAATTATCCTACATTATGTCAATATCATAGCCTTGGAACATTGCCCAGTGGACGTGAGATACTGGCAGTAAAAATTTCTGATAGTGTACACCTGAGAGAGGGGGAACCACAATTCTTGTATACTTCTTCCATGCATGGGGATGAACTTACAGCTTATGTTTTGAGTATCAGGTTTATTGAATTTTTACTAAGCAATTATTCCCAGAACCCGGAAATAAAGAATATAGTTGACAGCATTGAGATTTGGATCAATCCCCTGGCTAATCCCGACGGAGCCTATGCCTATGGTAATCATACGGTACAAGGAGCAACAAGGTATAATGCAAATGGGGTAGACCTAAACCGTAATTTTCCTGATCCTGAAGATGGCCCCCATCCTGATGGAAATGTCTGGCAAGCGGAAACAAGTATATTTATGGGTTTTGCTGATACGATGGATTTTACCTTTTCAGCAAATTTTCATGGCGGATCAGAAGTTGTAAATTATCCCTGGGATACCTGGTCTCAATTGCATGCGGATAATTCCTGGTATATTCTTATTTCTAATGAATATGCAGACACAGCCCAGGCTTTTAGTCCTTCAGGTTACTTTGACGATTTTGGAACAGGTGTTACAAATGGGTTTGCCTGGTATACCATCAGCGGCGGAAGGCAGGACTATATGAATTTTTTTCATCAGTGCCGGGAAGTAACCCTTGAAATCTCAAATACGAAACTACCACCTGCTTCTACTCTGCCTTTTTATTGGAATTACAATTATAAGTCGATGCTGAATTATCTCCGCCAAACTACATTTGGAATTCATGGTTTTATTTCAGATTCTGTAACAGCTGAACCTTTGAAAGCTAAATTGTTTATTGCTAATCATGATACTGATAGTTCACACATTTATTCTTCCTTACCGCATGGTAACTATCATCGGTTTTTGTATGCAGGTACTTATGATCTTACGTTCTCTGCACCCGGATATCAAAGCAAAACAATTTCGGCTGTGACCCTCAGTAATTATAGTAAAGTAAATTTGAATGTTGCTTTATACCCATTGCCACCTGTAGCATCATTTACTGCAGATGATACGATAACATGCACAGGTTCTGTGCAGTTCAACTACACAGCTGCATCAAATGTTGCAGGGTTTTTATGGAAGTTTGGCGATGGAAAAACATCAACAATTTCAGCTCCTCAGCACCTATATGCCACTAATGGTACTTATACAGTAAAGTTGATTGTTACCAACGCAGCCGGAACGGATTCAATGGTAAAAACAAATTATATTTCTGTGCAAATGCCTTCTGCACCAATTTTTCAGGATACAGCAAGCTGTGGGGCAGCCTCCTTTGTTTTGCATGCAAGTGGTAATGGCAAAATCTTATGGTATGATACTATTGCAGGAGGAACATTACTTGATACAGGGAATGTATTTACAACGCCTTTTTTGAATGCCACGAAAACGTATTATGTTCAGGATGAGGTTGTAAACATTTTGCAAAACACAGGTAAACCTGATAACAGCGGCGGAGGTTCTTATTACTCAGGGACTACACCACATTACCTGGTTTTTGATTCATATAAATCATGTGTGCTGGAATCAGTGAAAGTTTATGCCAATATAGCAGGAAACAGATTAATTACCCTGAGGGATGCATCCGGAAACCTAGTGCAATCAGCAAATGTATATATTCCCTCAGGGAGCAGCCGTGTTAATTTGGATTTTAATATTGCCCCGGGAAATGATTACCAGCTGGGCGGCTCCTCAAATCCTGATTTATACAGGAATAATGCAGGGATAAACTATCCGTACATTCTCCCTGGTATTCTCAGTATTAAGCATTCGAGTGCCTCCTCAAATCCAACAGCTTATTACTATTATTTCTATGATTGGGAAGTACGTGAACGGAATTGCCTGAGTCCAAGAATGCCCTTGCATGTTTTTATAAATTCAGGTCCGCCTTTGGCTGATTTTTCTTTTATTCAGGATTATAATACATATTACTTTTCTAATTTGAGTTTTGATGCGAACCAATACTATTGGGATTTTGGAGACGGAACGAATTCAACGGAAGAAAACCCGGAGCATGTATACAACCAGGATGGTTCTTATAGTGTAAGCCTAATATGTATCAATGCCTGTTCATCAGATACTGCTTATCAGAGCATACAGGTAAATACCGCTACCGCTCAATATGAAGATTGTGAGAATTCTGTTAAGGTTTTTCCAAATCCGGCAAAGGAGCATCTTGTTATCAGCCTGAATCATTCAGAACCGTATTCATATCCATATCATCTGGAAGTTTATAATGCACAAGGGCAGCGATTATTTGAAACAACAACTTATGCAGAACAAATGTCGCTTGATTTGCAACTTTTCGGAAAAGGCTTACATATTCTGAAAATCACTACCATTCGTAACATGATTACGAGGAAAGTGATTTTCTATTAGATGAAAATAGTCTGTAAATAAAAAACACAACTATGCAAGGGTTGCTTTCTTAATTCCCTTTCCAATGTAATACCCCTCTTTGAGCTTCTTGCTGATTTCTGAGAATGAATCAAGGGTATAATTCACATCTTCTACAGAATGCACTGCTGTGGGGATTAATCTAAGCATGATCAATCCTTTTGGAATAACCGGATATGTAATAATGTTACAGAAAATATTGTATTTTTCCCGGAGGTCTTGTGTAACAGCCACGCCTTCTTCCAGTCCGCCTGAAAAGAACACCGGGGTAACAGGTGACTCTGTTGCACCAAGGTTAAAACCACGTTCTTTAAGTCCACCCTGAAGCGTATTGACAATATGCCACAGATTTCCGCGCAATTCAGGCATGGTTTTTATCATTTCAAGCCTTTTCAGGGCTCCCATTACCAATGGCATGGGTAATGATTTCGCATAAACCTGTGAGCGCATATTGTACATGAGGTATTGCACAATAGCTTCGTTTCCGGCAACAAACCCGCCAATACTTGCAAAAGACTTAGCAAATGTTCCAAAGTAGAGGTCTATTTTATCCTGAACACCAAAATGCTCAGCTGTACCTGCTCCTGTGGGGCCCATGGTTCCTATTCCGTGTGCGTCATCTACAAGTATTCTGAAATTATATTTTTCTTTTAGATCAGTTATCTCTTTGAGCTTTCCGAGATCACCAACCATTCCATAAACACCTTCTGTAATCACTAAAATTCCACCTTTGGTTTTTTCAGTAAGTGCAGTAGCTCGTTCAAGTTGTTTCTCCAGTTTTTCAATATCATTATGCGGATAAACAAATCTTTTTCCGAGATGCAGGCGCATACCATCAATGATACAGGCATGGGCATCTGAATCGTAAACAATTACATCATTTCTGTCAACGCAGGCTTCGATTATGGAAACCATGCCCTGATAACCGTAATTCAATAAATACCCACCGTTTTTCCCTACAAAGTTTGCCAGTTTCTGTTCCAGCTCTTCGTGATACTTTGTTTGTCCAGACATCATTCTGGCGCCCATTGGGTAAGCTAAGCCCCATTCTTTGGCGGCTTCAGCATCTACTTTTCTGATTTCCGGGTGATTACCCAGTCCTAAATAGTTATTGAGACTCCAGTTTAACATTTCTCTGCCACGGAAATTCATTCGGGGTGATAGCTCACCTTCTAGTTTTGCAAACATATAATATCCGTGTCCTTCTTTACTGTACTGACCTAACGGACCCCAGTTTTTTAGTCTTTTTTCAAATAAATCCACGCTGCTTAGGTTTTTAGTGATTTTTGTGCAAATCTATAAATATTTGTTTATTTTACAGTCTATTGTTTAAAAATTATCACATACCCAATCCTGATATAAATGACTAAATTAAACATTTTCTGGTTCAGAAGAGATCTCCGCATATATGATAACTGTGGCTTGTATCATGCACTGAAGGGGGATTCTCCAGTCATGCCGGTTTTTATTTTTGACACAAATATCCTGGATAAACTTTTTTGTAAAAGTGACATGAGAGTTAGTTATATTCATGATCAGCTTAATATTCTGAACCGGAATTTTAACAGGTATAAAAGCGGATTGACTGTTCTTTATGGAAAGCCTGAAGAAGTGTTTCAGAAATTAATTCAGGAATATGATGTCCGAAACGTATACCTGAACAGGGATTACGAACCTTATGCGATAAAAAGAGATCATAAAATTGAAAAGCTTTGCCAGGCTGGCGGTATCGGTTTTCATACATTCAAAGATCACCTCATTTTTGAAAGAAATGACATACTCAAAAAAAACGGGCATCCATATACTGTTTTTACGCCTTATTCCGTGAAATGGAAAGCTACTGTTACTGAAGATGATCTGGAAGTTTATTTATCCGAGGATCATTTGGAGAATCTATTTAAGATTGATGTAAGAGAAATACCACCAATTGACTTCTTCGGATTTAAATACACTCCTTTGAAGATAGACTTTCCTGAAATAAATACAGTCATTTCTAAATATCATGAAAACAGATCATATCCCTGGTTCCAGACAACATCTAATGTGGGAATAAAGTTGCGTTTTGGCACGTTGAGTATCAGACAATTGATAAGGGATTTCGGGAATATATCCCCTGAATATTTGAATGAATTGATTTGGAGGGAGTTTTTCTCTCAGATATTGTATCATTTTCCTGCTGTCGGGAAACAGGCCTTTAAAAAGGAATACAGGGATGTTGACTGGCTTAATAAGGAAGAAGAATTTGACAAATGGTGTTGTGGCAGAACTGGTTACCAATTGGTAGATGCTGGCATGCGACAATTAAATGAAACTGGGTGGATGCACAACAGGGTTCGGATGGTAACGGCAGGTTTTCTCAGCAAACATTTATTGATTGACTGGAGATGGGGAGAGCAGTATTTCGCTGATAAACTTATTGATTTTGAACTGGCATCTAATAATGGTAACTGGCAGTGGGCAGCTGGTACAGGGTGTGACGCAGCACCATATTTTCGGATCTTCAATCCGCATTCACAGGCAGAAAAGTTTGATCCTAAACAGGTTTACATTAAAAAGTGGATACCGGAAATACATACTGCTGACTATCCTGAACCTATAATAAATCATACATTTGCACGTCAACGCTGTCTGGAATTTTATAAAAAGGCACGCAATAATAATTAAGCAATCTTGTTGTTTTTTAATTCATTGAAAAAAACTAATTTTGCAAAATGTTTGGAAAAAAACGGATAATAATATTAGTGGGGATAGTCATTGTTCTTTCGGCCTGCAGTGAATTTAAAAAAGTGCAAAAAAGCAACGATTATAATCTAAAGTATGAGAAGGCCGTTGAATACTTTGGCCAGGAAGATTTTTTTAAAGCTCTGCAATTGTTTGATGAATTGGTACCTTACGTGAGAGGAACAGAAAGAGCTGAAAAAGTAAATTACTATTATGCGTATTGTTATTACTACCAGCAGGATTATATTTTGGCATCTTATTTTTTTAAAAAGTTTTTTTCTGAATATCCAAGAAGCAAAAATGCTGAAGAATGTTTCTTTATGAATGCTTATTGCAAATACCTGGATTCACCTATTTACAGCCTTGATCAGACCAGTACATATGAAGCCATCAAAGAATTGCAATTATTTGCAAATTATTATCCTGGCAGTGACAGCCTGGAAACATGTAATAACCTTATAGATCAACTAAGATTTAAACTACAAAAGAAGGATTTTGAAATTGCCAGGCTATATTACAAAACAGAAGATTATCTTGCTGCTATTACTGCTTTTAATAATGTTCTGAAGGATTATCCGGAAACTATATATAGAGAAGAAATACTGTTTCTTATTGCGAAAACCTATTATTATTACGCCTTGAACAGTGTTCCGTCTAAGCAGTTGGAACGCTACGAAGCAACAAAAAAGGCAGCAGGGGATTTCAAAGTGCAATATCCGGATAGCGATTATATTAAGGATTTAAACAACTTTTTGGATAATGCTTTGTTGGAAATAAAGCGAATAAATGAAAGCAAAAATGGATTTTAAGAAACTAAAAACAGAATCAACATCGGTTACCCGAAGGATGAGTGACTTCTCCAGGGGAACCAATAATCTCTATGAATCAGTTGTGATTATTAGCAAAAGGGCAAATCAGATTTCGTTGGAGATGAAAGAAGAACTTAACAATAAGATAGAGGAGTTCTCAACGGCCACCGATAATCTTGAGGAAATATTTGAAAACAGGGAACAGATAGAGATCGCCAAGTACTATGAAAGAATACCCAAGCCTACTTTAATTGCCATACAGGAGTTTCTGAATGATGATATTTATTTTCGAAATCCATTGAAGGAAGTTGAAGATACTTCCACCGAAAAATAATGCTGGCCGGAAAAAATATTCTTCTGGGTATCACTGGCAGCATCGCTGCTTATAAAATCCCCCTGCTTGTCCGCTTATTAAAAAAAGAAAAAGCTAATGTGCAGGTTATATTGACACCTTCAGCCCATGATTTTGTCACTCCCCTCACATTGTCAACATTATCCGGAAACCCAGTACTTTCGATACCTTTTAATGAAGACGACGGAAGTTGGAGCAATCATGTTGAACTGGGAGCATGGGCGGATCTTTGTGTAATGGCCCCTGTATCTGCCAATACCTTGGCAAAGATGGCACACGGGATTACAGATAACCTGCTTATGACTGTTTATTTATCTGCAAAATGTCCGGTGTTTTTTGCACCAGCTATGGACCTGGATATGTATAAACATCCGTGCACCAAAAGAAACATTGAAATCCTGCAGTCATATGGGCATAACCTGATTGAACCCCAGGTTGGTGAATTAGCAAGTGGTTTATGTGGAGCCGGACGAATGGAAGAACCTGAGAGGATCAGGGACATTATCATAAATCATTTCGAAAAAAAAAAAGACCTTAAGAAGAAGATACTGATAAGCGCAGGACCTACCCACGAAAGAATTGATCCTGTTCGATTTATTGGAAACCATTCATCAGGGAAAATGGGGTATGCACTTGCTGAAGAAGCTGCCTCAAGAGGAGCTGATGTAGTGCTGGTTTCCGGGCCTGTGGACATAACATCTGCCCATAAAAATATTCGTACCATACACGTAACTTCTGCAGATCAAATGTTCACACAATGTATACAACATTTTCATGAATGCGATGTTTGTATCATGGCTGCCGCTATTGCTGATTACACGCCAGCCGAAGTTAAAGAAGAGAAAATTAAAAAAGATGCTCAAAATCTCATGCTGGATTTGATTAAGACAAAGGATGTGCTGGCTGAATTAGGCAAACGAAAAAAATCCGGTCAACTACTTGTTGGCTTTGCCCTTGAAACCAATAATGAAGTGGAGAATGCAAAACGGAAATTGAAAAAGAAAAATTTGGACATGATTATTTTGAATTCATTGAGGGACGAAGGAGCAGGATTTGGTATTAATACCAATAAAGTGTGCATAATTGACGATAATGAGAATATTATTAACTACACTGTTAAAATGAAGACAGCCCTGGCAAAAGATATTATAGACATAATCGTTAGCAAGGAGGTTTAGTTGAAATTTTTTATGATAAGACGAATCGTTTTCTTTATTGTGTTATTTCCTGTATTTCTGAATGCACAGGAGTTTAATTGTGCTATCCAGGTGAGTGCCCCTCAGGTTCAGGGATCAGATCGAAAGGTGTTTGAAACCTTGCAACGTTCATTGTACGAATTTGTGAATAACCGAAAATGGACAAATTTTACCTATAAAGTCGAAGAGCGAGTAGAATGTACCATGGTAATCAATGTAACGGAAAGGGTTTCAACGGATGAGTTTAAGGCCAATATTAGTTTGCAGTTACGGCGGCCTGTGTACAATACATCTTACCATAGTCCGCTGTTTAATTATATCGACAGGAGTTTTCAATTCAGATATATTGAATCCCAGACACTGGATTATATTGACAATGCTTTTACTTCGAACCTAACCTCTGTGATAGCTTACTATGTATATATTTTTTTAGGACTGGATTTCGATACTTATTCTCCTCTTGGCGGAACGCAGTTTTATCAGAAAGCACAATCCGTTGTTAATGCAGCACAAAGTGCCAGAGAGCCTGGTTGGAAAGCATTTGAAAGCCTGAAGAATCGTTACTGGCTGGTTGAAAACTTGCTGAACAACTCATACCAGGATGTACGAAACGCCCTTTATAAATATCACCGGCAGGGATTGGATGTGATGACAGACAATATTGAAACCGGCAGGGCAGCCGTATTTGAAAGCCTTGAACTTTTGAGGCAGGCCAACAGGGAAAAGCCTGATTTATTTATTATGGATCTTGTACTGACAGCTAAAGCAGACGAAATTGTTAATATCTTTTCCCAGGCAGCACCTATGGACAAAACCAAGACTATTAATATCCTCAGTGAGATAGACCCCGCGAACATGAGCAAATATCAAAAGATTATGGCAAATAACTAAACAGCTTTCCTTTTCTTTGATTAATTTTGTTTATACTGTATGTATTTCTATTTATGCTGAAACACCTGTACATCGAAAATTATGCGCTGATCAGGCGGTTGAATATTGACCTGAATCCTGGGTTTACTGTTATTACCGGGGAAACCGGTGCGGGAAAGTCTATCCTCCTGGGAGCATTGGCATTAATCCTTGGACAACGTGCAGATACTACATCCTTGATGGATGATAGCATAAAATGCATCATTGAGGGGCACTTCGATATTGAAGACTATGGCTTGAAAAACTTTTTCGATCGCAATGAACTGGATTATGAAAAGCGGAGTATTTTGCGGCGTGAAATACTACCCAGTGGTAAATCCCGCGCATTTATCAATGATACCCCGGTGAATCTGCAAACCATGAAATCCCTGGGTAGTTTATTAGTGGATATTCATTCGCAGCATAAAACACTTATCCTTAGTGAGAAGAAGTTTCAGTTAGCAGTGATAGATCAATACGCAGGACATCATAAACTGCTGAATGAATATAAAGAGAATTATAAAGCATATACACGCTTGCAGGATGAATTAAAAGCACTTAGGGAGAAGGAAATTTCTGTAAAGGCTGATTTCGATTACTTGTCGTTTTTATTGAATGAACTGGAAGAAGCAAAACTTATTTCAGGTGAACAGGAAGAAGCAGAAGAAAAACTTAATACCCAAACACATGCAGAGGAAATTAAGACTGCCCTCTATAGAACGGCTGCAACTTTTAATGATCATGAATCAGGCATAATCAATGCTTTGACTGATGTGTTAAGTGAACTATATAAGTTATCTGCTTACCATGAAAAAATCAGTGAAATTCACAAAAGGATCAATTCCAATTTTATAGATCTGAAAGATATAGGTGAAGAAGTAGAAAAATTAAATGAAGAAATCCAATATGATGCGAATGAAATTGAAATTCTTGGAAATAGATTGGATTTGATTTACAGACTGCAGCAGAAACATCACGCAAATACAATTGATGAATTGATTAAGCTGAAAACAGTATTGCAGGAAAAAATAGATGGTATTGGCAGCCTTGAGGAAGTAATTGATAAGAAGACGAAGGAAGCCGCATTTTATCAAAAAGCCTTTGATGAAAAAGCGAAAATCCTGAGTAAAAACAGAAAAGAAGTTGCTTCAGATATTGAAGAAAGTATGCAGGAACTACTGCAGCAATTAGGCATGCCGGATGCCAGGTTTCGAATTCTTTACAATGAGGCAACAGAACCCGGTCCTGTTGGATATGACAGGATAGAATTTTTGTTTAATGCGAACAGAGGGGGGGAGTTAGCAGAAATATCCAGGATTGCTTCCGGTGGTGAATTGTCCAGGTTAATGCTTTCCGTAAAATCCCTGATTTCATTGCGAAACCTCCTGCCAACAATTATCTTTGATGAAATTGATATGGGTATTTCAGGGCTTATTGCAGGAAAGATGGGAGAGATCATGCAGCGCATGTCTGAAAACATGCAGGTTGTTGCTATTACCCACCTGCCCCAGATTGCCGGAAAAGGAAAGCAGCATTTCAGGGTTTTTAAGAAAACAGAACAGGAAAAAACCAGAACATATCTCCAGGAATTGTCAGAGGATGAACGGATTAATGAAATTGCCAAAATGCTGAGCAATGAAAATGTGACGGAATCAGCTGTGGCAACTGCAAAAGAATTGTTTAAAAAATAATCTGCCATGGGTTATAATCTGTCAAAATGGGAAAATGATGGTTTCTCGCGTATGGGTATAAGCCGCAGTGCAATGAATATCTATACTAAAAGCCTGAATTGTGATAGTTGTGATTAAGGCTTCTTTATCTTAATCGTATATCCGTATGATTTTTTTAACTTCTGTTCAGTATCTGTTTCTTTTTTCTCCGTTTTTTTGATGTGATATGCATATTGTATGCCTTTTGAAGGTAGCTCAAATCTTATGCGTATCTTGATATCACTGCTTAACCGAACACCCCTGTTCTTAACTTTTTTGTATCTTAATGATCGGGCCAAACGAAGGGCTTCTTCATTGCATCCATACCCGATTCCTTTCTCAATGTGTGCCTCAGTAACCACTCCATTATCGCTTACCCGTATCTTAAGGTAAACCGTTCCCTCAATATTCTTAGCCATTGCTTCCTTCGGATAACGAAGATTTTTTTTAATATATTCCCGAAAGGCATTGTTGCCGCCAGGATATGTCGGCTTTTTCAAAAATTTAACTGTGGGCTTTCCTTTATTTTCAGACATATATTTTCACAAATTTGAAATAAATATTTTAATAATATATATTTTTAGATAAGAATTTCATCATTTTAAAAAATTTATGATTGAGATTATCCGTAAATTTTTATTTTTGTATTCTTCTCTAAAATATAAATAAAATTTAATAAAAATGGTTGATTTTTCATTGGATAAAAAACATCAGGAGATAATTGAAAAATACAGGGATTTCACCCAAAGGGAGATTATCCCCAATAGCAAAGAATATGATGAGAGTGCAGTATTTCCATGGCCCATTGTAAAGAAAGCTTATGAGGAAGGATTGATGAATGGTCCCATTTCTATTAAATATGGCGGAAATGGATATAGTATTTTTGAAGGAGCTTTAGCTTCTGAAGAATTAGGTGCAGGTTGTATTGGAATAGGAATTTGTATTGATGCCAATACGCTGGCATTAACGCCCTTGTTGTTGTCTGCTAATGAACAACAGCAAAAGAAGTATTATAGAATGATTAATGAACAGAAAGGTGTTGCAGCATACTGTCTGACAGAACCCAATGCCGGATCAGATGTTCAGGGCATACGATCTACAGCGATAAAGAAAGGGGACAAATATATTCTTAACGGCCATAAGCGCTTTATTACAAATGGCGAAGTGGCTACGTTTTATACGGTGTTTGCCCTGACAAATCCTGAAAAGGGATCCAGAAGTTTATCTGCTTTCATTGTTCCTGCTGATTTACCAGGTATTGAGATAGTTTCCAGGCTGGATAAAATGGGTCAACGGGCATCTGTGCAGAATGAAATAAAATATACTGATGTAGAAGTACCGGCTGAAAACCTGATAGGGCAGGAGGGGCATGGTTTTATCATTGCGATGAAAACTTTCGACAGGACGAGAACAGGTGTTGCTTCCCTAAGTTTGGGAGCCGCACGGTCTGCCTATGAAATATCAAGGGATTGGGCAAAAAAACGCATTCAATTTGGCAAACCCATTGCAGCAAACCAGGCTATCGGATTTATGCTGGCTGATATGGCCACGCAAATTGAAACTGCACGCTTGCTAACATGGAAGGCTGCCTGGGCCTATGACACCGGAACTAAAGATTTGTCAAGGCTTTCAGCCATGTCAAAAATGTGGGCTTCTGATATTGCAATGGAAGTTACAACCAATGCTGTGCAAATTATGGCAGGGGAAGGGTATTCCAAAGAGTATCCGGTAGAGAAAATGATGAGGGATGTTAAACTTTGCCAGATCTATGAAGGCACAAATCAGGTGCAACGTGTAGTGATATCCAAATCAATTTTGAAATAACAAGTGAATTAACTAAGTTTTATTATTACAAAGAGACCTTTTTTGATAACAGATAAAGGTCTTTTTGTTTAAAGGGAATAGATTATTTTAGGGTGTTAAAACCTGTATCGATTGTCCTCAATCAATTTGTTGGCAATATTTCTCCTGGCTTCTTTTACGTTTACAGCTCTAACAGCAGTCCAGGTCTGGATCACGTCTTTTAAGTGCAGGAAATCATCCTCATCCTTCATAAAAGATGAAATAGCATCCAGGGCATATTTATATATTTTACCGGCAGAATCAAAAACTAATACATTCAGAATATCTTTATATATTTTAGCTTTTTCTTCACCAAACATTTCCTCGTATTTCCGCACTCTTAAATACACTGATTCAGTAGTGTATGTGATCATCATGATATCTGCAATATTAAAAAGAATTTCCTGCTCATGCACAAGTTTCTTTTGAAAGTGTTCATATACACGTTGCAGTAGAAGCAAAGAAATTCTTTTAAAGTTTTTCACAAAATATTGCTTGGCTTCATAATATTCTATCGGTTTTTCATCATCTTTTAGGTTTTCAGCTTCTTTAGCTGCTTTTTCTGCCGGTCCGAAGAGATCAAACATTCCTTTTTGAGCCATTTTCACTGTTGTGTCGACAATCAGGATACGGTTGATTTCATTGGTCCCTTCAAATATCCTGTTTATCCTGCTGTCGCGATAAGCTCTATCTGCAGGAGCTTCCGCAGAGAATCCCATACCTCCGTATATCTGTACTGTTTCATCCACAACATAATCCAGCATTTCAGAGCCAAAAACTTTCAATAAGGCTGCCTCTGCAGCAAATACAGCAACACCTTCACTGTTAGCTTTACTCTTATCCATGCCTTGTTGCCGAAATAATTCGATATGGTCTTCGATATCTTTAGATGCTCTGTATACAGCTGATTCAGTGGTATAAGTTCTAATAACCTGTTCAGCTAATTTGTATTTAATGGCACCGTAAGCACTGATGAAATTTCCAAATTGTTTGCGCTCATTCGCATAATTTACGGAATGGGTAATTGCTTTTTTCGCTGCACCTATTACAGTGCCTCCCAATTTAATCCTTCCAATATGCAGTATATTTAATGCAATACGAAAACCTCCCCCCCGGTTTCCAAGGAGATTCTCCACCGGAACCTCACAATCATTGAAGAAAATCTGAACAGTGGAAGATCCTTTTATTCCCATTTTCTTTTCTTCCGGGTTGATGGTTATGCCTTCAAATGATTTTTCAACAATAAAAGCACTCAGAACCCTGTCGTTCTCTATTTTCGCAAAAACAACAAAAACATCGGAGAAACCTCCGTTGGTTATCCACATCTTCTGGCCATTAAGGACATAATGCTTACCATCTTCGCTTAAAACCGCTTTTGTTTTTCCACTATTGGCATCTGAACCTGCATTTGGTTCTGTAAGACAATAAGCAGCTGCCCATTCTCCTGATGCTAGTTTGGGCAGGTATTTCTTCTTTTGATCTTCATTGCCATAATATAGGATAGGTAAAGTCCCAATACCTGTATGAGCCATAAAAGCTACGGAGTAGGAGTGAGCCGATCCTATAGCTTCATTTGCCCGCATGGTTGTAATAAAACTTTGATCAAAACCTTCATATTCTTCAGGAATAGAAATCCCCAATAACCCCAATTCACCCGCTTTTGATATTAAGGATCGCATCATACCGGGCTCAAGGCTGTCAATTCTGTCTAAATTCGGAAAAACTTCATTCTCAAGGAAATTTTCGCAAGTGCTTACAATCATGTTCTGTTCTTCATTGAACTCTTCAGGAATAAACATATTATGGTGGTCGATGTCTTTTACAAGAAATTCACCTCCTTTGATCATGTCTTTTGATTCCATATTATTAAATTTTTCAGAATACTAATATTCACATATTAAATATACAACAAATTTAATATAATAGATTTGATATATATAATTTGGTTGTACGCAGTAAAACAACTTTGATGAAATAAGGGGCAAATATAAGAGCAAAGCTCTAATTAAGGAGGATTTTTGCTAATTCTTTTTATTTTGCTGCTGATTGACCTCTTTTTTATCAGATTGTGCAGGAGTTTTTTTCTTAGTAATGCTGATCTTAATTTCATTGTTCTTTTCATCAATATCAACCGAAATAAAATCTCCCTCCGTTAATTTAGATTTGATGATTTCTTCGGCCAGGGCATCTTCAACATATTTTTGAATAGCTCTTTTAAGTGGCCTGGCTCCGAATTGCGGATCCCAACCTTTTTCAATGAGGTAATCCTTGGCTTTGGTCGAGACTTTAATCTCATACCCCATTTCTTTAATTCGGTTATAGAGATGTTCCAGTTCAATATCAATGATTTTATGGATATTGTCTCTGTCGAGATTCTCAAATATAACCACATCGTCAATACGGTTCAGAAATTCCGGTGCAAAAGTCTTTTTGAGGGCTCCTTCAATAACAGATTGCGAATAGGAGGTGCTTGAAGCTTTTTTTGCTGATGTAGAAAAACCCACTCCCTGTCCGAAATCTTTTAACTGACGGGATCCAATGTTTGATGTCATGATTATGATGGTATTTTTAAAATCGACTTTTCTGCCGAGGCTGTCTGTTAAAACACCATCATCGAGCATTTGGAGAAGGAGATGATATACATCCGGATGGGCCTTTTCAATTTCATCAAGAAGAACAATTGAGTAAGGTTTTCTCCTGACTTTTTCGGTTAACTGTCCGCCTTCTTCATAACCTACATATCCCGGAGGTGCACCCACAAGCCTTGATATAGCAAATTTTTCCATATATTCGCTCATATCAATTCGAATCAGGGCATCCTGCGAGTCAAACATATTCATAGCCAACATTTTAGCCAGATAAGTCTTACCAACACCCGTAGGGCCAAGGAATATAAATGAACCGATTGGTTTATTAGGATCTTTTAAACCCGCCCTGTTGCGTCGAATAGCCTTAACTACCTTCTTAATGGCATCATTTTGCCCAATAACTGTTTTCTTGAGGTCATCTTCCATATTAATAAGGCGTTCGCTTTCATTTTGGGCGATACGCTGCACAGGCACTCCTGTCATCATGGCAACAACTTCTGCAACATTATCTTCTGAAACAGTTTCTCTATGGATTTGTGCTTCTTCTTCCCAACTTTTCTTTGCCGTTTCCAGGTCGTCCTGTAGTTTACGTTCCATATCCCTGAATTTAGCTGCTTCCTCATATTTCTGGCTTTTTATGGCATCAGTCTTCTTTTCCCTGGTATCTTCAATTGCATTTTCAATAGTAATGATTTCAACTGGCACATTAATGTTGGTGATATGCACACGTGACCCGGCTTCATCCATAGCATCTATTGCTTTATCGGGAAGGTTTCTGTCAGAAATATACCGTGTTGTTAATTGGACACAGGCATTAATAGCTTCAGATGTGTAATTAACCAGGTGATGGTCTTCGTATTTTTCTTTGATATTATTCAAGATCTCCACAGTTTCATCAGGAGATGTTGGATCAACAAGGATTTTCTGGAAACGACGCTCTAAAGCTCCGTCTTTTTCGATATATTGTCTGTATTCATCCAGGGTAGTAGCACCAATACATTGAATATCGCCACGGGCAAGAGCGGGTTTAAACATATTAGAGGCATCCAATGAACCGGAAGCATTTCCGGCTCCGACTATTGTATGAATCTCATCGATAAAAAGGATGATATAGGGATTATTCTCAAGTTCATTTAATACAGCCTTCATACGTTCTTCAAATTGCCCACGGTATTTTGTTCCGGCAACCAATGAGGCCAGATCCAGTGTATAAATACGTTTGTTGAAAAGTGCACGGGATACTTTACGGTTTATAATGCGGATAGCAAGCCCTTCGGCAATAGCAGATTTACCAACACCGGGTTCTCCAATCAGGATGGGATTGTTCTTTTTTCTGCGGCTTAAAATCTGTGCAATACGTTCCAGTTCATTATCCCTTCCAACAATAGGATCCAGTCGGTTCTCTTCTGCCGCTTTAGTAATATCACGTCCGAAATTATCCAGTACTGGTGTTTTTGACTTGGATTCGGAAGATTTTTTTATGTTGCCAAATCCCCTTCCGCCTTCCTCCGGGTCTTCATCTGCTGTACCCCCGGGTAATTCATCCTTTATGTCGTAATCACTTTGCACATCGCTGTCAGCCATTATGGATTTCAGCTCTTCCTTCACGGCATCATAATTCACATTAAATTTCATCAGGGTTTTTGTGACAACATTATCGTCATCCTTTAAAATAGCTAAAAGCAAATGTTCAGTGCCAATGAGTTCTGTTTTAAAAATTTTTGCCTCCAGATACGTTATTTTCAGGGCTCGCTCAGCCTGTTTTATTAAAGGTATGTTTTCGATATTTTTTGTTGATTCTGTATCGCTGGATATAGATTGTTCTATAATTTGCCGGAGTTCTGTCAGGTTGATACCAAGAAATTGCATTATTTGAATAGCAAGTCCTTCCCCTTCACGCAACATCCCCAATAACAAGTGCTCAACACCGATATAGTCATTACCAAGCCTAAGGGCTTCTTCACGACTGTAAGCAAGCACATCTTTTACTCTTTGCGAAAATTTAGCTTCCATGTATCATGTTTGTTTTTGTCAATGTAATAATATTCAACATTTATTCCAAATGTTACATATAAACAATATTGTCAGCCTAATGTTTAATAAGGTCTCTGTGGATAAGAATCCTTCTTTCATCGTTTGTATTACTCACTTCAAATGTACATATCATCTGACAAAATGACTTATCTGGTATGATTTTTTTTTAACAGGCTGATGTTTATAATATCAGCCTTAAATAACAGCTGAAAATCGAGAAAAAATAGTATCTTCGTACGTTTGTTAGAATGTCGTTAATGATTTAATATTGATTGATTTAGAGTGATTCAGAATTATGGATAACGGAGAAAGAATAATAAAGGTTAACATAGAGAACCAGATGAAGTCTGCTTACATCGATTACTCAATGTCGGTAATCGTTTCCAGGGCTTTACCTGATGTAAGGGATGGGTTAAAACCGGTACACAGACGCGTATTATTTGGTATGTCGCAATTAGGTATCATATCAAACAGACCCTATAAAAAATCTGCCAGAATTGTGGGTGAAGTACTCGGGAAATACCACCCTCACGGAGATACGGCAGTTTATGATACCATGGTACGGATGGCACAGGACTGGTCCCTTCGTTATCCCCTTATCGACGGACAGGGTAATTTTGGTTCTATAGATGGTGATAGTCCTGCGGCAATGCGATATACAGAAGCACGTTTGCATAAGATAGCGGAAGAAACCCTGGCCGATTTGGACAAAGATACAGTTGATTTTCAGCTAAATTTTGACGATTCTCTTCAGGAACCAACCGTTCTTCCGACACGCATCCCTAATTTATTGGTCAATGGTGTGTCTGGTATTGCAGTCGGTATGGCTACAAATATGGCCCCTCACAACCTAGCAGAAGTTATCGATGGTACAATAGCATTTATCAACAACAAGGAAATCACAATTCCTGAGTTGATGAAAATCATTAAGGGGCCGGATTTTCCCACAGGTGGTCTGATTTATGGGCATGACGGAGTACGTGAAGCTTATGAAACAGGTAGGGGTAAAATTATGATGCGTGGCGAATCAAGCATAGAAGAAGATAAGTCCGGTAAAGAAAATATTATAGTTACATCTATTCCATATCAGGTAAATAAGGCAGAAATGATCAGGAAAACAGCTGACCTTATCAATGATAAAAAGATTGAAGGAATAGTGGATATTCGCGATGAATCGGACAGAAAAGGTATGCGGATCGTTTACGAACTAAGAAGGGATGCGAATGTTAATGTGGTGCTTAATAAATTGTATCAATATACAGCACTGCAAACAGCATTTAATGTCAATAACATTGCCCTTGTAAAAGGTAAACCCCAATTGCTTAATCTGAAAGATCTTATCCGGTATTTTGTTGAACATCGCCATGATGTAGTGGTCAGACGGACAAAATATGAATTGGATCAGGCAGAAAAAAGAGCGCATATCCTGGAAGGATTGCTCGTTGCCCTGGATCACCTGGATGAGGTCATTTCTCTGATCCGAAATTCTAAAACACCGGATGAAGCCAGGGATGGATTAATTAAAAAATTTGAACTCTCTGAAATCCAGGCCAGAGCTATTCTTGATATGCGTTTGCAGCGGTTAACCGGATTAGAAAGGGACAAAATTAAAGAGGAGTATAAGGAACTGCTTGAAAAAATCGCTTATTTGAAAGAAATCCTTTCCAATGAAAGTATGCGAATGGATATAATTATTGAGGAACTGAGGGAGATTAAAGAAAAATATGCAGATAAACCCCGCACAGAAATTGAATATGCCGCTTCTGATTTTAGAATTGAAGATACTATAGCCGATGAAAGTGTGGTGATTACCATATCGCATATGGGGTATATCAAAAGAACCCCATTGATCGATTATCGCAGGCAGGGAAGAGGCGGCAGAGGTGCCCGTGGCAGTACTACCAGGGATGAAGATTTCCTCGAAGATCTTTTTGTTGCTACCAATCATAATTATATGCTCTTCTTTACAGAAGGCGGAAAGTGTTTCTGGCTGCGGGTATTCGAAATTCCGGAAGGGACAAAAACATCCAAGGGCAGAGCAATTCAAAACCTTATCAATATTGAGTCAGGAGATAAAGTTCAGGCTTTTATTAATGTTAAGAACCTGAAGGATGAAGATTATATAACCCAAAATTTTATTTTGCTTGCTACGAAAAAAGGTGTAATCAAAAAGACTGCTTTATCATCATATAGCAAACCCAGGCAGAATGGTATTAATGCCATCAATATCAGGGAAGGGGATGAATTGATAGAAGCGCGGTTGACTAACGGAAAAAATCAGGTGCTGATGGCATTGCGTTCAGGAAAAGCTATACGCTTTAAGGAAAATACTGTTAGGGCTATGGGACGAACAGCTACCGGTGTGCGTGGAGTTACCCTTAACTCTCCGAAAGATGAGGTGATAGGAATGATTTGCCTTGAAAACGGAGAGTATGATATTTTGGTTGTTTCGGAAAATGGATACGGTAAGCGTTCAAAATTGGATGATTACAGGGAAACCAACCGGGGAGGAAAAGGGGTGAAAACTATGAATATTACTGATAAAACAGGTGATCTGATTGCGATAAAAAATGTGGAAGATTCAGATGACCTGATGATCATCAACCGCTCAGGCGTAATTATTCGCATTTCCATTAGTGAATTGCGTGTGATGGGCCGGGCTACACAGGGAGTGAGGCTTATTAACCTGAGAGATGATGACAGAATTGCTGCAGTTGCCAAGGTAGCAGCAGAACATATAGAAGGGGATGAGGAAGAACCGGATACAGCAGAAATAGATGACCCGATAGAATATCGTGATGATGAGAATAATCCATCCGGAGATGAAGATGATTCTGATACCCAAGAATAATTTGGCAGAGATATTGTAGTTTATATAGTAGAATTTTTAACTTTGCCCTAAGGCAATCAACCTAAAAAAGTTAAGCTATATGTACCAAAAAAGTGTAAAGATTTTTATTGTAATCATGCTGTTATCAGGAATGGGTTTCACCCAGAACTGGCAAGTTGTTACAGCCTATAATGCGCTTAATGACGGTAAACTGGATGAAGCGAAAGAAGCAATTGATGCAGCAATTGAGCATCAGAAAACATCTGAAAAACCAAAAACCTGGTTTTACAGAGGAAAGATCTATCTGAGTATACATATCTCGCAAATCCCAGTTTATAAGGATTTGGATACAAATGCGTTGGATAAATCTTATGAAGCATTTCAAAAGGCCATTGAACTTGAGGCCGAGGAAGGGAAACGCAATACATATTACCAGCAGTCAATGCTTCCTTTAAGTGATTGTGGAGTGTGTTATTTTATTGAAGGACGTGACTATTATCTTGATAGTAGGTATGAAAGAGCCCTGGAAAGACTCGAAAAAGCAGTTCAGGTTAAAAGCATTGTTGGTGAAACAGATACCCTGAGTTTGTTTGTGGCTGCAGCCAGTGCTGAAGCATTAGGACAATATGAAAAAGCCGTGAATTATTTTGAGAAAGTTGAAAGCATGAACCTCGAAGAACCAGCTATCTACAGATCATTGTTTAACATATATTACAATGTTCAGAAAAACGAAGAAAAAGCGGTTGAATATCTGACAAAGGGCAGGGAAAAATTTCCTGAAGATATCAATATTATTAAGAGTGAAATATCCTTTTTTTTGCAAACAAACAGAATAAAGGAAGCAAAGAAAAATATTGAGTTAGCGATTGAAAAAGAACCAAATAACCATATATTGTATTTCGCACAGGGTACTATTTATGATACCCTTGGGCAATACGATAAAGCTGTGGAATCCTATCAGAAATCCCTTGAAATTCAACCGGATTATTTTGAATCAATCTTTAACCTAGGGGCAACGCATTATAACAGAGCCATAGAGATCATAAATGAAATAAAGGATCTTCCGCCTGATGATCAAACTTACGCTCCCAGGAAAGCAGAAGCTGATGGCTTATTGGAAAAAGCAGCTCCATATTTTGAGAAAGCATTGGAAATCCATAAAAAAGATTACAATAGCCTTATTGCACTTAAAGAAATTTATGCCAGAACTAATAATATGGAAAAATTAAAGGAAGTAAATGCAAAGCTAGCTGAGATCAAATAACATGTATACAAAATAGGGGTCATATTTGACCCCTATATATTTATATTTTCTACTTAACATAATATTAATTATAGGGCACTTTTATAGAAATGCCAGCTATAATGATATTATGTTAAATATTTAAACTTCCACATGACAATAATGATAACAAGATATCCTACGGATTTGTCCTATAATTAGTCATTATGTGTAAATAGGCACACGGCCTCGCTATTTGTTCAAAAAATGTTTTTGCTTCCGCTAAGTCGGAATTTCAGCAAAAAATTTTTAGCACAAATCCAGCCGCCTCTGCCTGCGCCTTTAAAAATTTATTCTTTTCCCACCGCACAAAAAATTTATGTGGAAGCTCGCTTGCATGCGAAAAATGCGCTTTGCCTTAATAAGTTAAGGCTTTGTTTCGCATTTTTCTATGCTTAACGCTCGCAGTTGGTTTATACGCTCTTTTTTCTTGATAAAAAAGAGCCAAAAAATCAAGAAAGAAATATGCTTCCGCCCGCTCTGTACAAATGCTAAAACAATACAAAAGTAGTTGTTGCTATCGCAACAAAAGGACAAGCCCCTTTTGTTTGTTTTTACGCATTTGTACATTCACAGCCCACGCTGGCCCGCATTTTTGCCGGGCCTGCGCTCTAAGAATCACACAAGCCACCTCTATTTAACATAATGTTAGGCTGAAAATATTTTAATTTTATTTTCGTATCATATAAAAAGAATAACTTTGCACACATGTCAAGCCCGTTATCAAAATATTTTACCGGAATCGGAGCTAAAAGGTTAAGCCAAGTTGAAATAGAACCAGACACTTCAAATCAACATGAGTTTAATGGGATAGCTGAATTCAGAAATATATTCGGGATAGAGAAAATCAACTTTGAAGGACATTTCATTTACCTTGCTGATGATGAAGATCAAATTATTGAGGACACTGGAAGTTTAACATGGTATGATGCCCGTGAAAACCACCCTACCCGTACAGAATACCGATTATATTATTCTTCAAGTCCTGTTATAGATGAGGCTGCTTCAGGTGATCTGGTAGTAATTGGACAAACTGGAGAAAATCAATTGGCAGTTATTGTTGCCCCTCAGGGTTCCACCTCGGAACAACAGCTACTTTGGCTTTTTGGCTTTGAAGAAGTTGGAACAAAGTTTATAGTGCGAGATTTTACAGAAAAGGATATCCAACTGAATTATGCTGGTCAACATGTCATTACCTCGTTAGGTTTTGAAATTCCTGATACTGCACCGGATTATCTGGAAGATTTAATTAAAAGATTTGGGCGGGGCTTCCCTCCCACTGCTGAATTTTCTGCATATGCCCGATCTACTATAACCGATGTTTCACCAGTTGAAGAACCTGACAATACCTTGATGACTTGGCTGGAAAGAGAAGAATTGCTTTTTAAAACTCTTGAAAAGCATATGGTAACTAAAAAGCTGGAACAGGGTTTTGGAGAGACAGGTATAGATGTAGACGAGTTTATTTCCTTTTCCCTGAGCGTCCAGAACAGAAGAAAGTCAAGGGCGGGACATTCATTTGAGCATCATCTGGCTTTAATTTTTGATGCACACGATATTTTGTATTCAAAAGGAGTTAAAACAGAGAGAAATAATAAACCGGATTTTCTTTTTCCCGGAATTGATCATTATCACAATACGGAATTCTCAGCCGCCTTACTGACCATGCTGGGCGTGAAAACTTCAGCTAAGGATAGATGGCGGCAGGTGCTTTCTGAAGCAGATCGAATTAATGGAAAACACCTTATAACTCTTGAACCTGCTATCAGCACAAACCAAACAGATGAAATGATAGCACAGGAGCTACAACTAGTACTGCCAAAACAAATAATGGAAACCTATTCCCCGGAACAGCAGGAAAAGTTGAAAAATTTATCCGAGTTTATAGGTATTGTTCTTGACAAACAAAAACGAATCTGATGGCTGATGTTCACGAACCCGAAGTCCGTTCATACAACATGAGCCGGATAAAAGGTAAAAACACCAAGCCGGAAATTATGGTTCGAAAATTCCTTCATGCTAATGGTTTCCGTTACCGGCTACATGAGAAAAAACTTCCGGGAAAGCCTGATATAGTTCTGAAAAAGCATACCACAGCAATTTTTGTTCATGGGTGCTTCTGGCATGGACATGAAGGCTGTAAGTACTATGTTGTTCCAAAAACCCGGACTCAATGGTGGCTTGACAAGATCAACAGGAACAAGCAAAAAGATGAAGAAAGTTATAAGACCCTTCATGAAGAAGGATGGAATATTATTACTATCTGGGAATGTGAATTAAAGAAAGGGAAACGGAAAAAAACGTTGAAAACATTAGTTGAAAAACTAACAATTTAATTGGACTCATTTAACTGAACTTCTTTTGTCTTAAGAAGATTTTCCCTTTTCTGTCTTTTTGCTTCCATTTTCTTTTTATCATTTGAAGTTTTTATCACCTTCATCATGGAGACAGCAACTGCTTTTACCACCGGAACGGCAACTGAATTTCCAAACTGCCGGTAAAGCTGCGTATCAGAAACACCAATATCTTTTATTTTAAATTCTTCCGGATATCCCATTAACCTTTTACATTCTTCGGGAGTTAGCCTTCTTGGATTTTTCCCCTTTCCCTGTGGGATCAATATTTCTGAACCGTCCTTATGATACCTGGCACTTAAAGTGCGGGAAATACCATTCAAATCCGTTAGCCCAAATCCAAACCCGTTTCCTTTCTCCCTGTGTTTTTGTGCATATTCCTGTAGATAATTCCACAAATGATTACTCAGTGTGTACTTAAGAGCAGGTTTTCTTTCCAGAATATCCCTGAAACATGGCTTATCCTCCGGTGTTTTTGGGAAGGAAAATTCTACCTTGTTTCCAAAATGAGCTTCATTAAATCCTACAATAAAAATCCGTTCCCGATGTTGGGGAACATAATGTTTAGCATCTATTATTTTGCTGAAAAGGGTATAGCCAAGTTTTCTCAGTGTTTCCTCGATTACTTTGTACGTAGTTCCTTTGTCATGCGACTTAAGGTTCTTTACATTCTCCAAAAGAAAGGCTTTGGGCTTTTTTGCTTCAATGATACGAGCAATATCAAAAAATAAAGTTCCCTGTGTTTTATCAAGAAAACCATGTTGCTTGCCAAGTGCATTTTTCTTACTAACTCCTGCTAAGCTAAATGGCTGACAAGGAAAACCGCCACATAATATGTCGTGATCCGGGATGTTTTTTTCGTCTATCTGTGTAATATCTCCAAAAGACACCTCTCCAAAATTGGCTTCATAAGTTTTCTGAGCGTACTTATCCCACTCCGAACTGAAAACACACTTTCCTTTATGTTCCTGGAAAGCGATACGAAAGCCACCAATCCCGGCAAACAAGTCAATAAAGGTAAAATCAGGATGCTCTACAGGAGGAAATGGAACATCGTATTCAAATGGAAGTTTATAGTGAAAATCAGGTTCAGCAATTTCTTGTAGAAATGCAGTAGCATCTTCTTTGTAATACCTGCCGGAATTTTCTCCGTTACTCTGCCAGTAATGTGTCAAAGCAGCAGCGCCTTCAAGAAATTTATTGGATTTCTGAAGCGGTAATTTGTTCTTTATTTTGGAATATTTTGAAGACATAATTGTTGTTGCAAAAGTAATTTTTTTAATCCTCCCACTCTTCTACCCCATGTCATTTTATTAACATAATACTGTTCGTTAAACATTATTGTTGATTGTGGCAACGCTTAAAAGTGTCGTTATCGAGTTCCTCAATACAAAAAGTTATTTACATAATTAGTAACTTTATTCACTATAGTTCTTCATCTACTTTGAAGTTAACCTGTTTTGCGTAAGCATTGAAATCTATGGCTGCCACAGTTCCAATGCTTTGCTGAAGATATCTTGACAACTGTAAAAAGAAAGTTACCAATGATTTCTCCCTTCCACTTAAATTGATTTCCTTATATTTTCGGCCATTGTAATAATCATGAATACGCTCATTTAAATCAGTAATTTTTGAGTTCTCCTTTCCATCATAATCGATAGAAAAGCTACCACTATCAACACTACAACCCATATCTAAAGTTTGGAGACCTTTAAGAGTTTTAAAATATTTTTCTATTGTAGACTGATTTTTATATGAATTTATACTGGTTAGAACACCACCAATAATTTTTGTTAAAGCTCTTGGCGGTCTTGCCTCTCCCCGATCAATAATTGCTGTTGACGTCCTTTTCAACTTTCGGACACTGGCTACTTTTCTTCCTGCATATTCAATATAGGATATGGCACCTCCCTTTATATAAACCGACCCTTTCAAATCTGGCTTAACCTCAAACACTGCATAAACCCCTTCGGCAGGAATATAATGTATACCATTTTGGGTAAAGACAAATGGAGTGTACTGCTGATCGTATATTACCAAATCGATTTGATCACTCAATTGCCCTTCTGAATCAATTACAATTGCTTTGTCAACACAATATCTATTAGGTAGATATTTTGATAACCACTCTATCCAAACATTTTCTAAAGAGTCACCTTTACTTGTTGAATGTGGAATATTCTCTTTGTTTGTATTCAACTGGGCTTCCATTTGCTTTTGTAAACCACCAAATAACTCACTAATATTTATTGAATTTGCCATATTAATTATCCTTAAATGGAGGTGTTGGCTCTAATTGCATTGCGATCTCTACCACTCGTTCCGCAGTTACCGGCTGATCGGGATATGCATCTAATACAATAGCAGGAATAAATCTTTGAGTAAGATCAGAAAATGTAAAACTATATTTACGATCATCATTTTCACCAGTTGCAGTAACAACAGATTCAATTTGCTTTTCCGTCAAACCAAACTCCTTAAGGCTTTTATTTAAAACAGCCTTCCTTTGGTTACTATTTGGGCGGGTGAATGTTAGTATATCTGCCGCTCTTCTTTTCACAGCTGGATCTAAAGCGCTTAGCCTATTAGTACACATAATAACAGCAGCCGGTAATTTGCCATTACCAATTCTATCTACCCCCCTGATAAAGGCATTGACCCCAGCTCTATCCTCATGATGCATCTGAGCATTTTCTCTTGACTGCGTGAGCGCATCCGCTTCATCAACCAATAAAATAACAACTCCTCTTGCCCCACCCGACTTGTTTTTTAGTTTTTCTGCCTTTTCAATAGTATAATCAAAAGCCGCAGATATTAATTTCGTCATCTGCCCTACTCGTCCTTCTCCACGAGTGGATAAACTAAGCGGCAGGAGAGAAATGTCAATTTTTTCTTGCCTTGCAACAGCATCTCCGATAGTTGTAGCTAATTCAGACTTACCTGAACCTACATCTCCTTCAAGTACTACAAGAGGTGGTCTTTTTAAAACAAAACTGACCACTTTTGAAGCTTTCTTATGATGTTTTTTTGCCCAATTTTCAATCCCGGATGGGTTGACTAAAAGGCTTAATATTTTTGTAAGCCGGGCTTTTTGGTTGTCCAAACCAACCAATTCAGTCAATCGCTCTTGAAATTCAGGATCAGGGTAAGTGATTACTCTTTCGAAAAGCTCGTCAAAATTTGGTTTAGTACTTTCCATTAATAACTTTTTACGATTGAACGATTTAAGGATTTACCTCCTGAGGCATATGTTTTATCTTGGGATAAATACCCGTTTATTGTTGGTTCATCAGCACCTCCTCGGTAAAATGGAAGCCCTTTTTTAAACTTGTCCTTTTCCTCCCATGATAGTTTATCCCATTTATTGCTGTAGGTCAAATAACTGTAAAAATGAGCACCATCAATATTAATCCCAACCGGCACTCTTCCCGGATCATCATCTATACCAGCGGATAATTCCCTTGCATTATATATAATCGTTGGTTCTATCCACTTACCTTGTTTGATGAACCCATAAGTTACAGTGCCTAAATAACCATTCCTAAGGAGTTCAATCATCTCGGTTTCGTATCTTACTATATCTGTATCGTTTGGGTATCCATAGAAACGCTGCATCCGTTTAAGGTCTGTTGCCGCTTTTGCAGCCACGTACTTAGCATGCGTTACAGTAAAAGCTTGTGTTTCATTATATGTATAACTGCTCATATTGCTCAAATTTGAAATAAAGGTCCAAAGACCTTTTGCCAGTAATAAATTGTTTTTTCTTTTGTAGGTGCTGCCAATGCTGCATCTATTGCATCTCCGGCTTCCAGTGCTGCAACCACTATTTTATCAGCTTGTGATTTTGAATAAAGTTTAGCCGCATTATTTTCTTCATTTACAGGATCGATCATTTTCATAGGCTCTATGAATGTCCCAATATCAGAAAGAGGATAATAGTCGCTAAAAGCAATTTGCTCTCGGATATTACTTTTACCTATATAGGTAAAAAAATGTTGAAGAGCTTCTGGATAGTCTGAGAAATCAACTCCATCATCTGATAGTTTTGCCAATATAAGCTCTATCATAAATGACTTAAATTTGAAATCCTCGTTTTCTTGTTTCATATTATTTTTCCAATACTTAATAAGTCTTACTACCTGAGCGAAATGTGTTGGATTATTAGTTTTTCTCTTCCTTATAAATTCCAAATGTCTTGGAATACAGGTTGTCAGAAACGAACCATCATCTTGACTAATCAAATTGCCATACCAATCAGGGTCTCCATCATAAAATATAGGTACAACATCAACATCTAAACCCGATCCCCGAAATGAAACAGTTACCGAATACGTTTGTGGCTGTACTTGATCCGGAGAAAAATTCGGATAAGCCTTCCGTAAACGTTCTGCCAGATAATCCAGTAGTGCCTTTATATTTTTAGGTGCATCAGCTCCAGAAATATAACACCCCATGTCTATATCATTAAGTGTTCTGAGAGCGGTGCCTTTTGCAAGGCTTCCTGAGAGCAGTATTTTCTTTAGTGTAAAGTCTTCATGATCGGTCATATACTTCTCCACTTTTTCCCTAACACCTTTTGCTTGTTCCCGAAACTTTGAGGCTGTATCCTTTGGTAGGTTAACTTTGTTAGCCGCCCATGTTGCAATATCCGAATGTGATACGTGTATTCTTCCCATATCTTTAAATTGGTATAACTGTTTCTACAATCCCCTGAACTCTATAATCACTTGTCAAAATAATAGGCTGATGACTATTGTTCGTAGACTGAGGTTTTAAAATAATTTTATCCCCATAATGGTGAAATTCTTTTATTGTTGCTTCATCATCTATAAGAGCAACAACATCCTGTCCGTTTTCAGCTGTTTGCTGTTGCCGGATCAAAACCAAGTCTCCATCATTAATTCCCTTCTTGTTCATCGAATCTCCAAAAGCTCTCAGTAAAAAATATTTTTGGTTTGGTCTCACTAACTTAACAGAAACAGGAATTTCGGCTTCCACATTTTCTTCTGCAAAAATTGGTGTTCCACAGGCCACTGTCCCTAATAATGGAATTTTAACAGTTTGTGCGCGATCACCTGCGACATCGTCAAACTCAAATTCCTTTAGCTGAAACCCACCCTCTTTTTTCTTACTGATTATTCCTTTATTAAGTAATTCCTGAACAATAACTGAGGCTGACCTTGGGGATTTATACCCTAGCTCTTTCATCAATTCTCTAACACTGGGCATCCTCCCATGTTTCATCAGGTGATTTCTAATAGCCCTTATCGCTTGAAGTTCCCTATTTGAAATCTTATTTAGCATACACAAATATACACTATGTATACACCTTGGACAATAGATGATATGGATGTTTTTTTTACAAGTTATTAACAATCCTTTTGGGAGATTGTTGGGAGATTGATTTAAACCCACTCCACACACATTTTGCTCCGCATGGCTCCGCAAAAAGAGTGTTCCGTTCAGTGGTGGTATGAGAGAGAAAGAATAAAACTTTTCTCCCTGCCTTTGCGCTAATATAACCTGATAAATTTTGCTTTTCCCTCCCCTTTCGCACACGCCAGCCTAAAGGAGGGGAACACAAAATTTAACCAAAG
Source organism: uncultured Lentimicrobiaceae bacterium (assembly GCA_964654725.1). GTDB lineage: Bacteria > Bacteroidota > Bacteroidia > Bacteroidales > CAZZLL01 > CAZZLL01. The sequence continues at coordinate 52,041 of CAZZLL010000013.1, forward strand.
CTATATTAACATAACGCAATACATTATAGGGCACTTTTCCAGCTATAATAATATTGTCGCATCACACAGACTTATTTATACACTGGAAATGTAATTCCCTGAAATTCTTTATTGCATTTTATTATATGTACCTTCGCCTCAAGAAAAACAAATTAGAAATTAGAAACAATTATTTTTTATGAAGCAAGTTAAAGCGAATGACACTGTAAAGGTTCATTATACCGGAAAATTAGAATCAGGTGAAGTATTTGACAGTTCCCGAGAACGTGAACCTCTGGAGTTTACTATGGGTAAAGGCCAGCTGATTCAGGGATTTGAAAAAGGTGTTATGGATATGAAAGAGAATGAAAGTAAAACCATCAATATTCCTTTTGCCGAAGCATATGGTGATGTGCGTGACGATTTGATTCAGGAAGTACCTAAGAGTCAGTTACCCCTGGAAATTAAACCCGAAGTTGGAATGGGATTAGTATCAAAAACCCCTGATGGCAATGAAATG
>CAZZLL010000013.1:52549-78819 GCA_964654725.1 uncultured Lentimicrobiaceae bacterium
GAAATGAGGCTTACTGTAAAAGAAGTAAAAAACGAAAGTATTGTTGTTGATGGCAATCACCCATTGGCCGGAGAAGACCTGATATTCGAAATTGAAGTCATAGAAATAATGTAAGATACCAATATCCAAAAAAAAAAGGCTGCCCTTTTTGGACAGCCTCTTTTTTTTATTTTTATTTCATACTTTTAAGGTACTTATATAAGTCACTATCTGTACTCATAATAATAGCTGTTTCCTTATCAAAAGTATTAGCAAAGGTTTCCATGGATTTCAGAAAACTATATAGTTTCCTGGCAGCTGGTGTTTTGTTATATGCATTTGCATATATAGCTGCAGCTTCTCCATCTGCTATTCCTTTTATTTCCTCAGCTTTCCTAAACGCTTCTGATTGAATGGTTTTTAGTTCTCTTTCTTTTTCACCGTTAATATTAGCTGCTTCCCCCTGACCTTCTGACCTGAACTTATCAGCGATTTTATAGCGTTCGCTCTGCATCCTGTTGTATACCTTAGACCTTACTTCCTCTTCGTAATTGATGCGTTTAAACCTGAAGTCCAGAATTATTATTCCCAAGTCTTTGGTTTGTTTATTTGCAGATACCTGAATAAAATCCTGAATTCGCTGTCTGCCGGTTTTTATGGGTGTCAGAGAATCAATGATCAGCTCATCGATTTTTCCCGTGGAGTCAGGTTTGCGGTTGCTGGAACGCACAATTTCTTCAATATTGTGAGCAGCAATAAAATTCCGAGTTTCTCCATCCAGAATATCATCCAGGCGTGACTGCGCTCCCCTTTCATTCGTAAGTCGCTTAAAAAACTGCAAAGGATCCGTGATTTGCCAACGTGCATAAGTGTCTACAAAGATAAATTTCTTGTCTTTCGTAGGAACCTGGTTAGGATCGCCATCCCATTCCAGGAATCGTTTATCGAAGAAATTGGCTTTCTGAATAAAGGGAATCTTAAATTTTAAACCTGGACTCTTAATGGCATTACCGATGGGTTTGCCAAATTGGGTAACGACTACCTGTTCTTTTTCATTTACAATATAGATGCTTGATAATAAAATGATTATACCAAGAACACCTACTATTAACAGGATGATTTGTATAGGATTTTTCATAACTATTTATTTTCTTGTATTTGCATATTCAACAATGGGATAAGGTTCTTACCACTCTCATCCGTAATTATTTTATTGCCCAGCATGGGGATCACATCCTGCATAGTTTCAAGGTAGATCCTGTTTTTTGTTACTTCAGGAGCTTTGATGTATTCAGCATAAAGTTTATTAAACCTTGCCACCTCCCCTTTTGCTCTGTTCACCCTTTCTGTAGCAAATCCTTGTGCTTTTTGGATGGTTTCTTTTGCCTGGCCCTTTGCCTTGGGAATAACCTTGTTGTATTCTGACTTCGCCTGGTTTATCAGGGTTTCTTTTTCCTGCTGAGCTTCATTTACAGCATTAAACGCAGCCTTTACCGGATCAGGCGGATTTATATCCTGAAGCACCACCTGTTCAATTGTAACACCCAGTGAATACTCGGTGCTTATTTCCTGAATAATTATTTCCAGCTTGCTGGTTATTTCTGTTCTACCTACCGTCAGGACTTCATTAACCGTTCTGTCACCTACAATTTGCCTTGTTGCTGCTTCAGCAATATCCCTGAGGGTAGTTTCTGTGTTTCTGACTTTAAACAGATAATTATAGGCATTATCAATTCTGTATTGTACAACCCATTCAACATCTGCAAGGTTTAGATCACCAGTTAGCATGAGGGATTCATCGATGTATCCTTCCCTGGTGTATTGTGATTTTACATCTGCTTTTACAGTTCGGAAACCGAACTCAAGTTTTTGTTGCCTTTCAACAGGCACTTTATAAACTCTCTCTAAAAGTGGGATCTTAAAATGCAAGCCGGGATTCACTTCCCGAACATGTTTACCGAAGCGTGTAATTAAGCCAACTTCTTCGGGATTTATCATAAAGAAACCTGATATCAGGAGAATGACGACCAGAACCACTAAGAGCAGACGTCTGGGTTTTAATTTTTTAAGTTGAGGAGGTATTTTAAACTCATCCCCAAAAGGATTATCGGCCATAATATTTTGGTTTTTTAGGTTTTTACAAATGTAGGCTTTCAGCAAGTGAGAACCAAATCATTCTGCGAATATGTGGGTTTTTAAACCTAATATATTACTTGCTATTAATCAGTGCATTAAATAGTAGTTTATAGCTAATCGGGCATGATGCCCTGAATTGTGGCTGGAATGCCATCAGGAGTATCTCCCCCTTCCCTTTTGAAACCAAACATATAGCAGGCTTGTTTTCAATAAGTTCGATGTTTTTAGCAAAACCACTGCTTAAGGTATTTTTGTCTGTAAAATAAGCCAATACCTTTCGATCAGTTCCAAAGCCCGGGACATGTGTTTCAAGGACTGGTCTTCCGCGACTAAACACTGAAATTACATCCGGCATTCCTCTGTTAAAGGTGTATTTGCCTGTAAATCGTATGTTTATCATACTTCCCGGAATATACAGACCCTTCGCTTCCGAGTCTTTCGTGATTTCCTTAACAGGCAGAAAAATTTGTGTGCTGTCAGTTTTTACCGGATTTGTAAACAAGGATACAGAGTGTCCCCAACTTACAATCCGGCCTCCTTCTTCTACAAAATCTATCAGGCTGGATAAGCCTTTATTTCCCATACCCTTAGTGTATTTTGGTTCATAGCGGCTTGGATATATGTTGCCATCCCTGCTTTTACGTTGACCTGAGATAAGAATATCCTTATTAATATCGGGTAATATAATGACATCAAAAGTGCTTACTTTCTCTTTTTTAACTATTTCATGGGGCCGCAGTATACTGTAAGGAATGGTGTATTGATCTAAAACATAGCGGGTCCAACCGGCATCCATGTCATGTTGGAAACTTTCTACCAATGCGATGCGCGGAAATCCTATCTCTTTTAGTGCTTTTATGTCCGGTTTATCACTGAAGAAAAACAGGTTGCTGTCTAATTCACTGATATATGTTAGATTATTGTTGTTATTCCTTATAATAAAATAATCTGAGCTGTCGCCATTTTCATATCTGCTCAATAAATAGGCATTGGACCCATTTGACATTGCTTTAAAGCAAATTTTATAAGATGAATTGAAAGCTGCATCGAGCAGAATCCACTCATTTTTACTAGTCGGCACTTTGTCGTAGGTATCAAACGTGGCTGTTTCAATATAATCCTGCAGCTTATCCTGGTTGGTATTTATTTCAAATACTTCAATACCTCTGTGGACAGGTAAGGACCAGGATGTAATATCATATGGCTTGATGAGTTCACCGCCGGGTGTATAATGCCTTTCAGGAAAAAATTGTTTTTCCATGACTTCTTTAATAAATGACCTGAAAACCTGTGCCAGCGGAATAATGTAATCACCTTTTGCGGCATATCCCTTGTTGGTTTTAAATGCCTCCCTGACCTGGTATATTTCAACACCATGTTCATCCAGTAACTTCAACATTTGATTTAATTCACTTATGTCATGTTGTTGATATGGAATATGATAGAAAAACGGCGGGCTTGTTCTGCCCATGTGAATATTTTTTATACAAAGGTCGTTTCTGAAGCTTAAAATTTCTTCCTTGTAGCGGGCTGAAGTTTTCATTATAGAAAAAAGGGATGACAGTTCATACTGCACAATATCTTGCAAATGCCACCATCCGCCTTCCCAGGGCAGCGGCATATTTACACTTTTTTTATACTCCGAAAGCCCTTTTCCATATACTTTGAGTTCCCCAGGTTCAATATAGACCGGTGTTGCCGTTTTTACGCTGGCAGCTTCCGTTAAGAAAGCTATTGTATTTTTCCACAAACAGGTTTCGGTTGATCCCGGCCAATAATTATCAAATAAATAATGCTGGGATATCCCCTTATGACCTGCTTTCGTCATGTCAGTAATCATATGGGATCCGAAAATACCTATCCAGTTCCACAACCCGGCATCTATATTTTCAGCTATAGGATCATGGTTCGGAGGAACAAAATAACGCGGACCAGTCATGCCCATCTGGTGTTTCTCAACCATGACCTGTGGAAACCAATCGGTTGAAGTAATACGTGAGATGTTTTTTGTATCTTCCTGTGATAGTGTAATAAAATCCCTATTGTTGTCGTGACCAACATATTTATGATAAACACCCGGATAACTGCTGCTTTCATATAATGTGCCCAAATTTTTACGATAGTGGTGCACGATCATATTCATTCCATCCGGATTGTGACAAGGTATCATCATCAGAACAACCTTATTGAGCCATTCTAAGGTGTCGTTATGCATTGTTTTACAAAGCATATGTGCTATTAATGGTGCGGCCTGAGAAGGGCCTACTTCCGTTGAATGCATACTGAGGGTTGCCAAAACATAAACCCGGCCCTGATCTATATAGCTGTTTTTGATGCTATCCGTTAAGTCCGGATTATGGGACAACTCCCTATTAATAATCTTCAATTCATTTAAGCGGGATATATTTTCTTTGGAGGAAATGAAACAAATATACATGGGTTTCCCCATGGGTGACTGGCCTATATTCAGCATTTTTAGTCGTTCGGATTCATTGTCAAGGTAAAAGAGATATTCTATTAGCTCCTCATAATCAATAAGAAATCTGTCTGTGCCAGGATTTGACCCAAAGAAATCTTCTGGTGTTTTTAGGTTCTGTGCCATAAGAGTAGGTAAAGAAATAGCCAGAAGGGTAAAACAAATAATAGTTAACTTTTTCATATTGCCGCATTTACTACAATATTATGAAAAATGAGAGATTAACAAAAATAAATTTATGATAGTTAGCAGTAAATAACGCCAGTATTTACAAATCTTACAGTAAAAAAGGGTTTTTCAAAAGATGAAGCCATGAAGATTGCCAGTAGTTTTATTTCCGCTTCATTTTAATCCTGGCAACTTCCTGGGGATAGGATTATTTGCGTCGGGTTTTGTCTTTTTATACCTGCTTATTGCATATCTTCATGCATTTTTTTCATTTGCTCAACTTCTTCTTCAGACCCCTGTTTTACCGGGAAATAAATATGTGTAATCCATTCGGAGGTATCAATAACAATTTCCGGATCTGTGATATATGATTCCCAAGATTCTGCCATAGGAACCAGCATGTTTTTTACCATATAATCCATAGCAGCCATATAGGCTGGCATAACCTCGTTATAGGCACCTTTATGAACAATAGTAATAACATCTCCACCGGGAATGGTGTAATTCTCAATTTCTCCTTCACCTGTGATGCCTTCTGCAACAGGAATACCTGCAATTAACTCATTTATCTCTGCTTGTATATCATAATTTGGCCATGCTGAGAAAGGAACACCTGTGGCTTCAAAGTCATTTTCCTTCAGGTAGTTCATTAATTTCATATAGGAATCCCTGAGTTTCTCGCTGATCGTTTCATTGGTTACCATTTTTCGTATTGCCAATGCATTTTGGGACTCAATGCTACTTAGCATAATCTCATGTGTGCCAAATTCTGATTTATATTCGATCGTTTCTATTTTGGGTTCATCAGGAAGACTCTCCACATATTCTTTCAGGTTGGCAAGTCCTTTGATATAATCTTTCTTTACTGAATTCTTACCCATTAAGCCGAATATCCTGCCGAGAGGATATTTCAGGTCGCTCATTTCAAAACTCCAGCTAACTTTGGTTCCGTCTTCTGATTCTTCAAAGGTCCATCCTGATTTTGCACTTCCCATTCCGATAAACTCTATTTCTGTTTTAATCAGTTTATTCTCATCCCATGCTGTAATGGTTTGTGTTCCTTCTCCCGCTTTTTCTCCTTTCCATTTTTGGATGGCTCCCAATCCATGTTCAGCACCTTCATAGGTATACTTCGTTGTTGAGTCAAGTTCGTTTCCCCAGGGCGACCATGCCGGCCAGATATTAAAATCATCAACCTGCTTAAAGATTTTATCTGCAGGCGCTTTTATTACAGTTGATTCTTCAAGGGTAACATCTTTAGGCAAGACTGCTGCTATTACTAATAATGCAGCAATGATAACCAGCAAAATAATTCCGATTACTTTAAGTGCTTTCATACTATTGATTGGTTTTACATGATAAGCGCAAAAGTAATATGATAAATGAATTTTACAATCCAAAAATGATGTTTCCTGATAAAAAACAATGATTTAACGAATATTTTACAAATAGCCGTTTAGAAGATGCCCGGACAATTTCGGAAATTTCTTGTTATGCGTTCGATTTGGTCATCCGCCAATTCAGGATTCAAAGAAGTCTGGATAATAATAATGCCGTTATTATAAAGAACCGTAAATAATACATCCTTCTTATCCATATACTGAAATGATTGCTTCGTAATCATATTGAATTGCTGATATTTGCTTTTTCCCCTGACATAGTCGATGAGGGCGTCAAAGAAACTATGGGCATCCTGGGCATTTTGATGAAAAAGAAAAAACAATTGATATTCTTCCTGCTCAAAGTATACCCCATTTTTAAAGCGATACATCTCATAATCTGCTATTCTGTTAATATTTGAAATAGCTAAAGGACCGCTAAAGTACTTGACGGAAATATATTCCTGTCCATTACTCAACAGGGTATTTATTAAGCATTCTTCTGTTTCTTTCGGGCCGAATGAATCAATAATAAAGCCGGCAAAATGCTGCAAGGATATTTCTTTTTTAAGGTTTCTGCCATAAATGATAAAGTAAAAATTATTAATCCTCAATGCGTTATAATCCTTTTCAGCGACAATATTGAGATGAAGTGAATCCATTGTGGGTTTTAGCTTTTGTTGCATGCTAAATATACCAATGGCTGCCAGGTCATTTTCCATCTCGTAGGCATATATCCTGATTTGTTGGTCTGTTTTTGCATTGTATTCAGCAATGGTCAGTTCTGTAAAACCATATTCAAGAAAAAGGTCAGCACCGCCATTAATAGGTACGTATAAATCTTCTCCAAGATACTTATCAAGGTAATCCAGTTTCCATTGCCCCAGAAAGTCACTTGGTGGCAAAAATGCTGGTTGAATAGGTGTTTGAGCAGATATTGTCAGGCTAACAACCACCAAAAAGATGCTTATATGTAATTTGTAATGCATGTGTCGCGAATTTATTCTCCTTCGATTTCCTGAATTATGAGATTTCTTATTTGTGTTGTTCCCAATTCTGCTTTTTCAGAAGCAGCTAATGTGGGCACATCTTCCTTTTCGTACCCCAGATAGGATGTGCACAATGTATCAATGGCAACGATATCTGTTCCTGCAACAACCTTATTCAGCGTTTTCATTTCTCCTGGCCCTGCAGGCCCGTTAGTAGTGATAAATTCACTGGAGTCAACTACCACCAGGTCGGTTTTCTTAACCATGTTTAAGTCGGCAATACACTCGGCAAGATATTGAGGATCATTTCTTTCCGGACCATCGAGATGGAATCCTACATTGGTTTGTCTGGTACAAACACCCATCATATTTTTTAGGGCTCCTGTTAATATTGATGTTTGATGATGCTTAGAAATAGGAATGTTGATATACACGTCACATTCAAACAAATCTTTGATGATCTCAGCTTTTTTAAGATTTAACGCATTTGGATTTTCATGCAAAACCCAGTTTTCTTCATCAAATTTTGAAGGATGCTTATTTACATCGTTATTTTTAATTTTTTTTAATAATCTTCTATGCTTCTTGTACAATGAACTTTTTTCCCAATATTCTTCTTTAACATGTTGTAATAATTTTATTTCACCAGCTCCAGCCTCATTGCAAAGATCTAATACTGCCAGCGAAACATCCGGGTTAACATACGCACCCTTTACGGTGAAACCGGAATTTATTAATATGCCCACTTTTGAGCCTGGTGGAACAAATTTGCCCATCCCTCCTATTCTCTTAATGGCTTCTTTGGTATTATTATATAAATTTTTCCCATGTATTACTGCAATATCCGGAAAATCGGCTAAAACAGCAGCTTTAAGTATCTTAGGAAAAAGCGTACTTCCAAGCATTGCGGCCATAGAAACTGCTCCTGAACTTTTGATAAATTTTCGACGAGAGATGGGATTTTTCATGGGATAGTTTTTTGCAAACAAATATAAAAGTTTTCATCAATCCTTTACTATCCTTAGTAATACTTTGAGGAACATTTTTATGAAACTTGAATATCTTTCTTTTATAGTTTCTGTCTCGCAATAGTTTAATATATTCAATAACAGTTTCATGTGATGTTTTTCCCGGGTTTATCCTGCCCATATTTACGTAATTTCTGCTTTCTGTTTTAACCCCAACTCCATTTCTGCTATGTTCATATCCTAAATAGCTTACTTTGCTTTTTGAAGGATAAATGTGCCGGCTGATCTCAATTACCATGTCCCTGTGGATGGCAAACAATTTTGATCCTCCCGCCATTAATACTATCCAATCATTATCCGGAGGATTGCCCTTATATTTTACAGATAAAAAAATAAGTACACTCCCCATGATGTAAAAACTAAAAACGCTTAAATTTTCCATTTTTCAATTATTTAAAGTTGTTTTTATTTAAATCCTGATAGCATACAGGAATTTTCTTCCTGTGTTATTTCTGATATACTGCAATAATAAATGTTATACAACATTGAAATCAAGCATTTTAAATAAAATATTTTTGCTTAATTTCTTTAATAAGTTAATTCGGATTAATGATTAAGAAAATAATTAGCTTAAATTTATTGTCGAATTATTATTTCTTAATTTGCTTAAAAAGCTTAATTGTTGTATTTTTGCCTTAAACTTCGCATGTCATGAGCGATTTGTTTACTTTTATTAAGCATCCACTGAATATGGTTTTATTTCAGGCGAATGAAATAGTACCGGGAATTAAGCGAATGATGGGAATATACTATGATGAGGGAATGGATCAACTTATTGCTGAACAATACGATAAGTCATCCGGCAAGAAAGTGGAATCCATTTCTATTGAAAATTGCAAAGATATTTTACTTCGATTGAGGGCGGCAAAAAGTAAAACAGAGTGGCTGGCTATGGATGAAATACCGTTTAATGTGGATAGTCAAAATCCAAAAGAAAACACAAATCTGTTCAGTGAAACAGATAATATTGTCCTGTTATTGCGATTTATGAACCTGGCAGACAGGAAATTTGATCTTCTGTATATCTTTTTTAATTCAAACCCAAGCAACTTTGCCTTAATCAAGAATGACACCTTTTTAAGTACTACCAATAAGAAAATTATTGAGTCAATATTATACAGCAATATAAATTTGCTTATAAATCAATCCTGGCATAATGCCGCCATTCTGAAAAAACTGAACAATCATACCAGAAACCTGATAAAGCAAAACACGTCTATACGGGAATCACTTATCTTAAGCAGGGAGCAATACGGAAATAATCTGTTATCCTTGTGCAATGACCAACTAAATGCTGTTGCTCTGAAAAATTCGAAACAATACAGATTTTCTGATAGTGCAAAGAAATTAATTAAAACTTATTCTGGTGATATAGATCATCTCAGACCTGCAATTAATGGAGCTGTTTCTTATCTGGAAATGCTCTATTATGGATCTGCTGAGACATCACTTGTTATTGAAGACTGGCATTTGGATTTAGAAGAATCCCCAAAGAAAACAGCAGGATATGTAACCCATCCGGATGACAAATACCACAAAACACTGGTCTTACTTGATAAGCTGGAGAAAGCAGCAATGTTGGTTATTGCAGGAGATAAAAAGGTGACAGGAACCAATATAGGAAAGGCCTGTCCAACCCCTGTTACTGCACCGGCTATTAGCGATGCCCTTTCCAAACACCGGAAAAAGATCATAAAACTTTTACAGGAACAACCTGAGCGTTGGAAAACACTAAGAGAACATTTTCGTCCTATTAAAAACCTGATGTATCTTAAAAATGATTATCTGAGTAATTCCGCCTGACTTTCAATATAGATACTAATAGATTGATTATGTTCCTAAAAAAAAGTATATAGAATAACATTGGAATGAGGTAAGCTTCTGTTTTAATAAAATCAAACTGAAACGGATCTCCCTGAATGGCATTCTTCATAATATAAAGTAAATTGACGGGGAACTGAATAATATGGTTCGTATCATAAAGCAGTATTAAAGCAATGATTAACCAAATTATTACATTACTGATCAAAGCGTATAGTATCATTCCTTTATGCATTGCGGCAGGTAAGTGTTTTCTTGATAATATACCTCTTAGAAAAGCGAATAACAGCTGATTGCTTTTTTCTTTCATGTTATGAACACCCAGCATATCCGACAGCATCCAATAGCCATCGTTTCGAATGAAAGGGTTTATATGAAACATGATTTTCACGCATAAAAGAGCTGCCCCCAGCAACATGCACTCCTTGTTCATAATCAGGTGAAACAAAACCAATAAAAAAGCTATCCAGTTTTCAATAATGATGCCCCCGACATTTACCATCATACGTTTGTTAGTAGAAAGTTTCCAGCTATCACTGACATCACAATACAACACGGGTAGCAAGAGATAAAAGCCAAAACCCATAGCCCTGGCTTTTATATGGTATTTTAGAGATGCTGCTGCATGTCCTGCCTCATGCATAAAAGAGCTAATGATAAGGATACATACAATAAATAGTGTCTGATTTCCGCTTAACCGGGTTGCAGTTTCCCAAATTAGCTGAAAATGGAAAATTAAATATAGCAGCGATATCAGGTATAAGACTAAAGCGATATATCCTGTATGAGGCAGTTTGAAAACAAATAGTAAACCTTTTGCAAAAAAGTTCAGCTGGTTTTTTGAAAGGAAGTTAACTCTTAAAAACAAATATTTACGCCTGAATTGCTTATTTGTTGGTTGAATATTTTCAAAAAGCCCAAACGGGGCTAATTTTTTTGAAATAATTTCCCAAATAATTTTTTCACTTAGTTTCAGGTTGAACTTTTCCTGATATCTTTCACTGATATCCTTTAGATTGCTTTTCCCGTCAATGCATTGAAGCAATTGACAGCTTTCTTTATTTAGTTTAAGGTTAGACTTCAGTTGCTGTCCGGTAGCAATACATCCTTCGTCTTCCATGGGTTGAAATGAAATTTCTTTTTTTATTATTGGGATTGTATTGACAGGATTATTCAAAGGTCGTTCTGTATTTTCGAATAGCAGCGTAACATACTGCGGTGGTTAGCAAGCGGTATTCCTCTTTAATTCGTGTATTAAATCCTTTTGGTTTAATTTTCCAGCTAATTACAGACTGCGGCTGTATAACTTCTGGTGAAGGCAGGCGGAGAACAGATGATGATTCCCAGCTACCATCTTCATATTGATGACTAAGCAGCCAGATCAGCGATTTCTTAAGTGTATTGAAATATTTATTGCGCAAGTCTTTATTTGAAGATAAGATCATTATTATTAAGGCTGTATAAAACGGACTAGATCGCATGAACCTGTCTCCAAAACTGCCATCATTGTGTTGTTGCCGAATAATATTTATGATCATATCGTCTGCATGTTCAAAAAGCTCAGATAAATCATGATCATCATGGGCAAAGAGCAGGTATGTAACCATAACCGGACTTGTCCACCAATACGCTTCGTAGCCATGATTGTTATTCCATGATGACCGGAAATAGCCAATAACATCATTGAAAGCGGAATGATGTTCTTTAAATTTGCTAAGCAGCTTAAGCATTAGAGCACTCAGGCAGTTGTGAACACTTGTCCATCCTTTGGTATTTGCTGCCATTCCTCCGAATTTCAGATCAGAGCCTGATCGGTAGGTAGCGAAACCACCATTTTCTTTTTGATGATATTTCAGGGAGGCAAGGATAGAATTTATAGATATTTTATGCATGCATAATGCACTTGCCGCCCATGCAGATGTATGAGCATCATTTATCCAGCTTTCATTAATTCCCCACAGATGGTTCTGCTGTTTTTTCTTTAAGAAATCTATGCCTTTTGTTATTGTACTTTCATTAAAATCATTTTTATTAATAAAATTTAATACAAAAGCCGTTGTCCATATTGGAGTCAATATGCCATCAATAGTGCAGTCAGGCCATGATCCGTCTTCTTCCTGTGCTTTTGATAAATAGTCTGCTGCTGCTGTTAATGCACCATGCACGTATTTATTTTCTTCATTCCTGCTATATCCCTGGATGCGTTTTCTGTTCGATAAGCCAAGTTTTACTTTCATAGATGTTTGGTGAACATAATCGCTTATTTGTATTTTACGATAAAGGGTGCTTTTAAGTCTTTTTTGCAATATGTCTGTCCACTTAGCAAGCGGCAGGCCCTCCAGTTCCTCCAGAGCTAAATGAAGGTAATCAATAGCCCTGCTGTATAACCTGTCTGCATATCCCCTGATATAGAGAAGTTTATTAAGTCGTTCAATACCGGTTGTTGATCTGTCATTCTTGTTTTCCTCATCCAGCTCTTTAAATAAAGAATGCAGGGCAAAATTAAAGTTGCCGCTCTTTGCGTCCTCTTTAAAATCCATCACATCATCAAGTAATTGTGATGCAGTATAAGCATACGCATGTGATTTTAGAAGCCTGCTATATAATACTTTATCATCTGATCCTGAAAGGTAATAGAGGCCATCAATAGCAGCCATGCCCATGGCTGATTTGAGATTGCACAGGTTTTCATAGTCAGCTAAGCCGCTCAGCGATCTTTTTTCAACCTTAAAAGACTCATAGTAATCCTTTTTACGATAATTCCATTTTGTCCAAAAAGGGTGCTTATATGAAAATAATTCCGCCAGTATTTTAAGGCTCATTTCCCTAAAAAAATCACTTATGAATAATCCATCAGCATTTTCATCCTCTTCGTCAATAAAAGAATCAAGATATAGAACAGATTTGAAGTACAGAAAAGAAGCAGCACTGAATTTAATAAGAATTTCCTCTTTTACAGCTTGAAAAAAACCGGTAAATAAGTAAGGATAATACAGGTAATTTTCTGAGGGAGTTATGTAAAAGTCTTTTTTTTGCATATCCGGGAAAATATCAACCCGGGTAGCGTTAGCTCCAATATAATCCTTTAAATATTCTATGATTGAATCTATGATATTGGATTTTCCGGATTCTTTCATACCTGACTGTATTGGACATTATTGGATTTAGAGAATCAAAAGTAAAAAAAAAGGCTACCCGCTTAAATAAAAAAGGTAGCCTTTAAAGTAAAATTAACGCTTTTCCCTGGATTAAAAAAACCAGCTCAAGGGATTGAAAGGTAGATAAAACCAATATCCACTCATCTCCAATCGCTCTTCCAGTTCTTCCACATCAAACTGTTCCAGAAGCATTTCTTCATGAAGCTTTTCGTTTTCCATAGTTTTTTTTATTTGGTAAATAATTGCTTCAATATCAAATTTACAAAAAATTCTTATTTTCTTTCAACTTTTTAAAAACTTTTCCTTTAATACAATGTTAATAAAAAGGACTCTAAGGAAACATCTGATAAAAAAATTTACATACAATAAAATATGTCGTATTTTAGAAGGCAGTAAAAATTAAAATTAAAATTTATGAGAAAGAAATACGTGTTTATGTTAGCAGCATTTATTGCATTTTTTGCCTTAACCGCAGGTATTATGAATTCAGGAGGTTCACCGGGTGCTAAAACGGGTTCGCCGGGTGATATGGGAAATGATTGCACACAATGTCATGGCGGGACAGCTTCCTTTCAGGCAGGATGGATCACTTCCAGTATTCCCGGGAGTGGATATGTGCCGGGTAATACCTATACCTTAACCGCTACCGGGACCCATACGCAGGTTAGTATGTTTGGGTTTGAATTAACAGCAGAAGATTCCTTAAACAATAAGATTGGAAGCTTTGCCATAACGAACAATCAGGAAACAAAGCTCGCCAACAGTGGTAATTCTGTTACGCACAAGGCTGCTGGAACAACACCGAGTAATAACAGTAAATCATGGTCGGTAAACTGGACAGCTCCTGCAAATTATGCGGGAAACATTAGTTTTTATGCAGCATTCAATGCTGCCAATGGTAATCAGGCTACCAGCGGTGATGTTATATACAACTCAACACTAATGGTAACACCAAATACAACCGCATTAGAAGAATTAAGCAAAGGGATCAGTCTGAATATATACCCTAATCCCGCATCTGAATCATTGTTTATTCAAAATTATGAAGATGAAACTATTGAGGTCAGGATGTTTGATCAACAGGGGAAGGTTGTTTTTTCTGAAAAACTTAAAAGTAATTCCAATCGCTTTGATATATCCACTCTCAGCCAAGGAATATATTATATCAAGGCCAACACCCATGCCAAAACCTATAAAATTTTAGTGCGTTAACTTAAAGGCGCATAATAATAAAAGAGGCTGTTCATAAAAAAGGGCAGCCTCTTTTTTTCATATTATCTACCGAACTTTATAAAAAACCAAAAGGGGAGACTGATCGTAATGATCGGTTTCCCCTTCCATCCGGCAAATCCCGTAGCATTTGTCAGACGCCAAGTTACGGTTATTGTGGCTGCTTCATTTATCCTGCATCCTCTCGAATACCGGATCATAGAGCTTTGCGCGGGTGGCGTTCCGTGAAGTTGGCCGACCCTTGCTAAATCCTTCTGGGATTGCGCTGGCAAATTGACCCGTAGGCATCGGTTGCGCGCTCGAATCAGGTGCCCTACATCCTTGCGAATATCGAACCTCCTAACCCTACCTCAAAGAACTAACCTTTTATCGCTCACTTGGTAAAACCAAATATACGGTGATTATTACCCCGAATGCAAGTTTTTACAATCAGTTTTGTCAACATTCAATTAACATAACTTATTAACAAAAAGTTAATAAGTCAGTATGTTGGCTTACTTGAATTTTGAAGGGTTATGGAGCACCAGATGCTAAATGTTTAATAAGTGGCACAAAATGTTAATAAGCCTAAAAAAATGTATATTTGATAGATAAATATCCTGCCACATGAAAAAACTGTTGATATCCATTGCAATTCTTATCTTCCCATTATTTAATCAGGCACAGATAAATATTCCTGATTTTACCCTTGATGATTCATACGGTAATTCGCATCACCTTTATTCTTACCTGAGCAATGGGGATGCCGTAATAATAGACTTTTTTATGCTTAGCTGTGGGAATTGTATGAGCTTTGCTCCTGACCTGGAACAAATATTCCAGGATTTTGGCGCTAATAGTGCTGACGTTAAAATGATCAGCATGGAAGTCTCTGATACAGCTTCAAATCAAAGCATCAACAACTGGAAGAACAGCTATGGAACATACTACCCCACCATTGGTGGAAATGCAGCATATTCATATTGGGACAATAATTTCAAACCGCATTTTGGTAGTGTGGTCAATCAAATCATGCTTATAATACCCAATACATCAAATCCCTCAGCGAGTTCGCTCCCTTATATTGAGATTGGTCAGATGGACTCTTCTAAAATCCAGAACCTTTACAATATGCTTGAAACATACGGCTATGCTGTCGGATTTAATCAGCAAAAAATGCCTTCGTTCACTGTAAGTCCGAATCCTGCTTCGGAAAGTATTCGTGTTCTTTTTAGCGAATCGGTTGTTTCAGATCAGTGCATAATAAAGCTTTACGATATGTCAGGCAGGGAAGTTGACATTGTTTGTGATTGGAAAAATTTTCAAAACCTTGAGATCCGCCAGAAGAATAAAAGAACCGGCCTATATATATTACATATAGCAACAGACCGATCCCAACGGCACAATAAAATTCAAATCCTTTGAGTGAGTTGTTTCTTGAGGTACTTCTTTAATGACATTTTATTTAATAAAGGCTTGCATGACTTTCCCATTTTTTACTGCTTGATATTGAACCTATTTTCTGTTAATTTGTACTGCCATACAAAGAAATGATCATGAAAATGAACATCCATATTCTTCTGCTGCTGATATTTTATGTTTTCATGGTGCCATTAATTGGTCAAAACAACCAATTCAGCAATAATGCTACCATAGTTGAGGAACCTGCCTTAAATGTGTATGCCCCGTCCTATTACGAAAATCAAAAAAACCTATGGGATGAAAACCGCCGGGGAAGCAGGGATGCCCAAACTTGGTACAATTATTATAAAGCTTACAGATATGCCAGCTATTCGACAACCAATAAAGACATTTCTTCAAAAAAACAGGAAGAACTCGATAATATCCTCCGGGAAATGAAAAATGATTTTCAGGAAACGTATGAATATAATTATCTGGTATACTGGAATGGAAATCATGATATATCCCTCTACCCCTATCTTGAAAAAGCCTATTACCTGAATCCGGAAAATGCTGAAATTTTTGATGATTTCATAGCCTATAATGAGATTACAAGTCAAAAACAGCAAAAAAAGAGCTTTTGTAATAAACTGGATAAAAGTGAAGCCATCCCTGATGCTGTTATGGATTATAATTACAATGTTTTACAGAGCACTGAGCAAAAAGCATTGATAATTACTAACGGATATTGGGATACTTATCCCCTGTGGATTTGGCAAATGAGTTATTCCAATAGAGGTGATGTGTTTGTGCTGTTTACTGAATTATTGGTAAGCGAAACTTATCAGGATAAATTAAAAAGCGAAATAGGATTAATCCTTCCTTCCCGCAAATATTATGAAAGAAATAAAGATGAATATATTACAGAACTTTGCAGGTTAAACAGATCGAAATCCATTTATTTAGCATTGACCCTGGATATCCGGGTACTGGATAAGCTCAGCAAGAACCTATACCTGACAGGCCTCGCCTTTCGTTACGATCATAAGGGATTTAATAATATGGATGTCTTACAACACAATTGGGAAGAGAAATTTAAGGAAATAAATTTTGAAAGTATTAATAAGGTTGGGAACATGAATGAAAGGAAAGCCCTAATCAAACTATACGGTAATTATATGCCTGCCGCATTGTTGCTTTACAAAATGTATTTAGATGAAGGAAATGACTTTAAAGCAGCTGAAATAAAATCCACACTGGATAAATTGGCAGCATTGAATAATAGAAAGAAAGCCATTGATAATTACTTGCAAAAATAGGATGGCAAAACTTTAAGCAGAAAAAGCGTGGGTTTATTTTCAAGAAATTATATAAACTATTCCGATGAAAAGCTGATGCAATTGATTAGCAAAAAAGATTCCTATGCCTTTGAAATGCTTTATGACAGGTATTCCAGACGCATGTTGAATTACTTTTTCAAAATGCTTTGGAAAGATAAAGAAAAGGCAGAAGACTTTATGCAGGATCTGTTCCTGAAAATCATTCATAAACCGGAACTGTTTAATCCGGGAAAATCCTTTAAAACCTGGATTTACAGTGTAGCAAATAATATGTGTAAAAACGAATATAAAAAACAGGAGGTCAGGGCTGCATCAAAAGGAAAAATTTTGGAAGGCCAACATGAGATTATTGAGGAAAATTTTAACATGCAAATCGACTTTAAATCATTTAATGCTACCCTGGATAAGGAGCTTAATGAATTGGAAGCTATTAAGAAAACGACCTTTGTTTTGCGATACAGAGAAGGTTTGTCTGTTAAGGAAATAAGTGATATTATGGAATGTTCGGAAGGCACGGTTAAATCAAGACTATTCTATACATTGAAAGCGCTGACACCTAAATTATCAGTTTTCAATCCCATTGAAAGTGAGGTATAAAATGAGAACAAATTTAAAATACGATCCGGAAGATATTGAAAGCTTGCTGCTTTATAAAAAGTTTCATGAGTTATATCCGGAAGAAAAGGCCTTTGTTTTGCGCCATATTGAATCAGAAAAGGAATATAAGCAAATGAGAAAAGCTTTGCTTTATGTTGTTGAAAGTTCTTCGAATCAGGCAGAAATTGATCCTGATCCGGATACAAAGCAAAAAATAATAGCTGTTTTGGAAAAGCCTGCGCCTGCAAAACCATCCCGGAGATTCCTTCTAAACCAACTTTTTGTCTTCCCTAATTGGAATACTCGTCAGGTATTGGCTTTGGTAGCTTTATGTATTGGAATACTGTTGATAACTGTTTTTGTGCTTACCAATATCCAAGATACCCAAAGAGAAGATGTATTATCGGAGCAGTTTAAATCCTTTCCACCTGATATTAATGATGATCAATCAGGGCCTGGAATGAAAAAAAATGATGCAGAAGAAGTATTAAGTGATAAAGAAGAAACAATTGAAGAAAAATCACCTCAAATCAATGATTCAAAAAATACAAGGGGCAGAATAGATGAACCTGAAGAAAGCAAAATAGAGCAAGAAAAACCCACTTTTCAGTTTGAAGATATTGAACTGAGCAGAGAAGAGCTTAATAAAATCCCTCCGCTTACCATGAATGAAACAACAGTCTCTGAAAAAACGGACAAAGTATATGCTGCAAACGATCTTTCACAAGCACAAAAATCAAAGAACCCTTCAAGAAAGAATGAATCAGCCGGAAAAATAATGAGCCGGGAGAAATCAGCTAATAAAGCTAGCCTAAGCCGGTCTCTCGGCGATGATAAGGTTTTTCTGGATATGCTGTATACTACCCTTTAATTATTATGAACCCAATCTTTTTATAGCTGTACGGAATATAAAATACCAATTGCTATGAAAACAAAATCAAAAATCTTATGCATCCAAACCCTCATAATGTTGTTGCTCATTCCTTTTTCAATGAAAGGACAAATGGCAATTGCCACTGGTTCTTCCAATGATATGGGGATTTACAATTCTTATGATGTAGTTGAAATTCAGGTAGATGCAATCGTTAAGGATCAGATTGCCCAAGTAACAGTAAGTCAAACTATTTTTAATCCGAATAACCGTAGCCTTGAGGTGGAAATATTTTTTCCTTTACCTGACAAAGGTGCAGTTCAGGACTTTATCCTGATGGTTGATGGCAAAGAAATGCCCGGTGAGCTTATGGAAAAGGCTGAAGCACAAAGAATTTATGAGGGAATTGTTCGCTCCAAGAGAGATCCTGCACTAATGGAATATGTGGGGTACGGATTGTTTAAAACACGTGTATTTCCTATTGGAATCAGGGAAAAACGTACCATAACTGTTAGTTATTCGCAGGTACTGGAAAGAAAATTAAACACCCTGAGTTTTTCCTATCCGTTTGGGACCCAAAAATTTTCTTCACGTACGTTGGAAACAGTGCGTTTGCACGCCCGTATTCAATCAACGGAGCCCATCAAAACCATTTATAGTCCCAGTGATGATATACTAATCAATAGAAGCAGTGATCATCTTGTTCAAATCCAAATGCAGAAAAACTATGTCATCCCGGATCATGATTTCAGGCTAACAATAGGATATAACAAAGGTGAAGTTGGAGCAACTGTTCTCAGTTACAAACCGGATGCTTCGTCGGATGGATATTTTATGCTGATGGCAAGCCCATCATTAGACGATGTGCAAACAAAAACTGTTGAAAAAACAGTCATTTTTGTGCTGGACAAATCTGGTTCAATGGCAGGGAAAAAACTGGAACAATCAAAAAATGCCCTGAAATTTGTCCTCAATAACCTGAATGAGGGGGATTTGTTCAACATTATTACCTATGATAACCGGGCTCAGTCTTATAAAGAAGGCCTTGAATTTTATACGTCCATAACCCATAAAAATGCTATTGAATATGTTAACACTATTCAATCAGGTGGAGGAACGAATATAGATGAAGCCCTGGAGAAGGCGTTAAAAGTACCTGAAGATCATAGCCGCCCTACTTATGTAATCTTCCTTACTGATGGCTTACCAACTGTTGGAGAAACCAATGAAATGCAACTGGCTGAAAATTGTAAAAAAAGAAATAAGGCCAATGTTCGGTTATTTGCCTTTGGAGTTGGCTATGACGTAAACGCCCGCCTACTTGATCGCTTAAGCTCACAAAACGGAGGAATCTCTGAATATGTGAAACCTGATGATAATATTGAAGAGTCGGTTGGTAAATTTTATGCCAATATCAGTGCACCTGTATTGAATAATATTGCCATTTCTTTCTCAAATACCCGATTATCAGAAACATACCCGAAGGACATTCCGGATATCTTTAAAGGGAGCCAGTTGGTATGGATAGGTCGGTATTCCAAAGCCGGAAAGAATACCGTGACCATAAGAGGAAAATCCGGGAAAGACTCCAAAGAATATGTATTCGATGTGGAATTGGCCGGACACAAAAGCACTAATGAGCATGCCTATCTGACCAAAATTTGGGCAACACGAAAAGTAGGATATCTGATTGACCAAATAGACCTTTACGGTCAGAATGATGAAATGATAAATGAATTGGTTCAGTTAAGCAAGGACTACGGGATTTTAACACCTTATACGTCCTTTTTAGCCAGAGAGGATGTAGATCTGAATAATATGGTGGTCAATGAAAGACGCACCAAAGAGCAATTAACTCAGCTTGAAATTACCAGTGGAAAATCAGGCAATGCCCAACGAGCAGTTAAAAAATCCCTTAAAGAAAGCCATTCATTTGCAGATGTTTCAAGTGCATTGGACGATATTGGTATTGAAGAAGAAGTTACTGTAAATGTAAGGAATGTAGGAAATAAAACTTTCTATTTCAGGAAAAATCAATGGATTGAATCCACCTTAAGTGATACTGAGATCGCTAATGCAAAAGAAATTGCTCAGTTCAGTGATGAATATTTTGAATTATCGCGGGGCCAAAAAGCAGATTTCAACCAATATCTATCTTTTAGTGAAGATGTTGTCGTTAAGATTGATGAGCAGGTATACTACCTTAAACAATAAAATTGTATTTTTGTTGAATTCTCATAATGCTTTTATATACAACTATTTAAATAAATATGAAATTCTTCACACTACCTTTTATCTCCCTTCTTGGGTTTAGCATGATATTATCTGCCCAAACCGAAGATCTTTCTTTTAAAAAACATCCCGTTGAATATGTCAGGAAACTGGGCACAGTTAATATGATGGAAATTACAGACGACTGGTATCCATACATGAAAAATACGTATGTTATTCCCAGTCCGGGTAAAAATCCTTCCAGGGAAAAATTCAATGAATTAAAAGTTATTGCTGAGAAACAAAGAATAGAAAAGGAAAAAAATCCACTCCCCTTCCAGGATACTAAATCTGCATCAGCCCTCTCAGCTCCCGGTATTGGGTATAATTTCTCCGGGAATAACTATACAGGAGCTGTCCCAAGTGATAACAATATAGCTGTTGGAAATGACGGAAAAACAGTTAGTGTGATCAATACCAATATTAAAATTTCAGGTATTAATGGTCAGTTTTTAAAAGCTGCTTCCCTGGATGGATTTGCGGGTTCCGTTGTTGGTTCTGATGCAAAATACGATCCGGTATGCGCATATGATCCGGTGCATGACCGCTATATCATAGTTTTTCTTAATGGGTATACCTCTGCAACATCCCGCATTGTTGTTGCTTTTTCACAAACCAACCAACCCGAAGGAGATTGGAACCTTTACGCGATCCTGGGTAATGCTTCCGGGGCAGTATGGACTGATTTTCCCCAAATTGGCTTATCCAAGAAAGAACTTTTCATCACAGGTAATTTGTTTAGTAATTCCGGGTATGCGCAGGGAATTGCTATCTGGCAGGTCGATTTAGCAAATGGGTATAATGGAGATCAAAACCTGACTACCCGCAAATTTACGTCAAATAATTATTTTTCACTTACTCCTGTTGAAGGGGGAATTAGTGCCTATGGCCCCCATTTTTATTTTGTAAGGACAATTTCTACTCCCAGCTATTCTTCCACAAATGTATATTTGCATAAAATTACCAATACCATCGCAAATAATGGAAGTTTGAATTCCCCGGTGTCCCTGGTTTCAAATATTAACTATAATATTCCGCCAAATGCTTCCCAAATGGGAACTACCATTATGCTGCAAACAAATGATTGCAGGACACAGTCTGCCTATTATGAAGGCAGCGAAATCCGCTTTGCATTGAATACCAACCGCAGTGGCAATGCTTCAGTATATATCGGAAGTATTATGCTTGACACAAACAATCTCAGTAATTCCAGCGTATCCGGAAAAGCCATAACGAATTCTGTTTTTCACTATGCTTATCCCAGCGTATCTTATGGCGGAGCTACTTCAGTAAATGGGAAAACCTCCTGCCTGGTATTCTTTAATTATACTGCTACCAACCAATATCCGGGAAATGCTGTATTATATTTAGATACACTTGATAATCCAAGTACAATCACTTACTGTAAAACAGGATTGTCTCATATTGGAAGCAGCAGTCCGTTTCGCTGGGGAGATTATACTGGTGCTGCCGAACGAAAGAATAATCCGGGTGAAATTTGGGTAGCCGGTTCATACGGACTTACCTCTAATACATCCGGAACCTGGGTCTCACAAATCGGGACACAGGATATTGTAACTCCTTTAAATGTTAATCATTTCGTTAAAAATGACGCCCATGTGTCAGTTTATCCCAATCCGGCTATTGATATGATTCATTTTGAATTTAATGTCAGTGATGAAGACATTTATATGGCGGAAGTTTATAATATGCAAGGGCAGCTAATTAAAGAGCTGATTTTTAACAGGCTGAAACCCGGGAAAGCAAAAGTTTCTTTTAATGCATCAGTTCTTGCTTCAGGGTTGTATGTTATTTATTTACAGTCAGTTAATGGCGCTCCTTTGTTTTCCAGGAAGTTTGAAGTGCATTAATACAGATATTCTGTTAATAATTATGCATTTGTTACCTCTTTTATATCCCTGGTTTAGAGAAATAAATTCCTAAATTTGTTAAAACAAGTTTAGGGACATGCCGCTAAACGACAAAACACGCTTTCTTCTTATCAATCTTTCAAAGGGCTTGATCTGGTTGGTAGTTTTAGTGGGTATAATGTTTATTATCAACCACTATTTAGGCGACAATCCGCTTTTGGCTTTTTCATATAATACATCCAATACGATTGTTGTATTTTGTATTTTCATTCTTTCTGAATTATTATTCGGATTGATACCACCGGAACTTTTTATGATATGGAGCCTGGGGTTTGAGGATGTATCTGTGTATAGCTGCATGATCGCAGTTTTTGCAGTTTTAAGCTATGTTTCAGGGGTTATTGGTTTCTTTTTTGGACGGAATATGGCAGAAACCTATTTTTTTAAACTAATAAAAAAGCGCTTTCTTGGAAAATATGAGGAACATTTGCGAAACTTCGGCTCCCTCCTAATTTTGGTAGCCTCCCTCACCCCTGTCCCGTTTTCAGCTATTTGCATGCTTGTAGGTTCAGTAAAATTCTCCCGGAAAAGATTTTTTCTCTGGGCATTGCTTCGGTTTGGCCGCTTTATCATATATGCAGCTATTATTTGGGAAGCACAGATTATATAGGCCTATTCATTGTCTCTCATTTCTTCTTCCGGATGTTCATCGCAATCGGGGATCTTATCTTTTTTGAATAATTGTGTAAGGCAAAGCAACTTTTCAGGTGTGCCGATCAGGTAAAGGATATCCCCTTCAAGCAAGATTTCATCACCATGAGGATTATACAGACTTTGGTCATGTCTCCATATAGCAACAAGGGTAACCTTGTAACGATTTCTCAGGTTTATTTCCGACAATGATTTACCAACAACGGGCGATGCTTTAGCAATTTTTACCGTACTAATCTCCAACTCCGGAAGAATAAACCCTTCTTTACCATGCCTGTCTGAATTAATATCCATTTTACGAAACATAGAGTAGCCTCCTGAGCGCAATTCAGAAACAAGTTGAAAAATTTTGTTTTGCGGGATCATGTAGCGATGCAGCACCCTTGTGAAGATTTCAACAGATGTTTCGTATTCTTCTGGTATAACCACATTTGCACCGACATCGTAAAGGTCTTCCAGGTCAACCAATGATTTCGTTCTGACAATAATGTGCAATTTTGGGTTCAAGTCTCTGGCGATGCTCGTAATTCGATAACTCATGCCTGTGTCCCCAATCACACAAACTAATATTTCAGCATCTTCAATGCCTGCGTGCTTTAAAATGGACTCATTTGTTGCATCCCCAAATAATATGGGTTCTCCTTTTGAATTTTCTTCACGAACCAGATCAGCGTCGAACTCAATAATAAGATATGGAATCTCTGCTATTTTTGCAGCTTTTGCCAGATTATGGCCATTTACTCCCATACCTACAATGATCAAGTGATTTTTTACCTTTTCGGGTATAAACTCCGGAATGGGTTTCAGTCCGTTTCTCATTTTTTCCGAAATGGGCAAGCGCAATAATTGCTTGCTTATCCAGGGTGCCATCATAAAAATGAAGGGTGTTAGAGCCATGCTAATGACAGCAACTGCTAAAAAGAGCTGATAGTAAGTTGTTCCGGGAATAAATTCATCAGTAAGAAAACCGTTTTGCTTCCCTATGCCTGCCAGAATAAATGAAAATTCTCCCAACTGGCTTAAGATCAGACCTACCATCACTGTAGTCCGGAATGGTAATCCCAGAATAAAGGCAACAAAGCCATTTATAATGGTTTTAATACCCATAACACCCAGTAAAATCATCAGGATCAAAAGGGGTTCCCTGATCAGGAATTCGGTGTTAAGCAACATCCCGATAGACACAAAAAAGAAACTGGTAAAGATATCCCTGAATGGAATGATATTTCCGAAAGCATGATGTTTATAATCGGATTCAGAAATAGCAAGACC
The DNA here is from genome assembly GCA_964654725.1 of uncultured Lentimicrobiaceae bacterium. GTDB lineage: Bacteria > Bacteroidota > Bacteroidia > Bacteroidales > CAZZLL01 > CAZZLL01. Next base: position 77,227 of record CAZZLL010000013.1, read on the forward strand.
AGCTAAAAAAGCACCCAGTGCCAGCGATAAGCCAATCATGGAAGTTATCCACGCAATTGAAAATCCCAATACCATAATGGTCATCAGAAACAGTTCGCGGCTTTGTGTCCTTGCTACTTCATGCAGTAAACGAGGAATTAAAAAACGACTGGTAAAATACATAAAAACAATTAATCCTATTGCTTTTCCCAACATAATCAACAATTCCTGCCCGGCATTGGTAGATTTCCCGGCAAGGATAGGAATGATCAATATCATCGGAACAATGATAATGTCCTGGAAAATTAGAATACCCAATGATGTCCTGCCGTGGATAATGTTTATCTCCCCTTTTTCCTGCAATAATTTCAATACTATAGCCGTACTGCTCAATGCTGCAAGAAATCCCATAAAAATACTTTCCTGAAGACCTATATTAAAAATACTTGCGATAAGAATTGTAAAGACTGAAGTGAGCCCAACCTGCAGAGAACCTCCCAAAAGGACAGTTTTGCGGATCTTTATCAGATTAGCCAGTGAAAACTCAATGCCAATAGTAAACAAAAGCAATATTACCCCAATCTCTGCAAGTATTTCAATATCATGAGCAGCATCTGCTATAAGGCCAAAACCATAAGGGCCAATTAACAACCCGACAAGCAGAAAACCAACAAGATTGGGTACTTTCAGGCGGTGAAAAACAAGGGAGACCAAAACGGCCAAAGTAAATATGACGATGATATCAAAAAGCAAAGGAATCTCCATAAACGATGGTTTATTCTGTTAGTATATCTGATGTGTTTTAGCTGTCAGAAAATCTGAAATTAAAGATAACATAAATTCATCACAGCACCATATAGAATGCATAAAGTGGATTTAACCTTCTGTTGATGATAAATTCTTTTAAATATACTGGCAGATGTGCGTTTGTTTTATTTGGATTTAATTGAACATCCAATAGCTTTTGTAAAATTCGTTTGAACCTTTTTCCCTTCCATAATGGCTGATATGGCATTCTCGACAAATTTCTCCTTTACGGAAGAAGCATCCTGATAATTGTCGTCAATTGCCCCGATGTATCTGACTATCAATCCTTTATTTGTTTTCTCTAGCACAAAAGCATGTGGCGTTCTTGTTGCCCCGTATTGTGGGTATATCTTTTGTCCCTTATCAAACAAGTAAGGAAACGTAAATTCTTTCTCTCTGGCCCTTACTTTCATATGCTCATAAGAATCTTCATATTTAAGTTCGGGATCATTGGGATTTATTGCAATTACAGGGAAACCATCCTTCATATATTTTTTGTCAAGCGCAATAATTCTGTCTTCATAGGCAATAGCATAAGGACAATGATTACAGGTAAATATTACAATAAATCCCTTTGCATCGGCATAATCCGACAAAGAAACCATTTTGCCATCCACATTCATTAATTCAAAATCAGTGGCAATATTGCCAGGTACATATCCATTCTGAGCTTTTGTATCCATAATTATAATTGTTATTAATGTTAGAAATAAAATTATTTGTTTCATGATTGTATATTTTCAAGCTGCGGGTTAACCTACATTATTCACAAAATGGCATAATGTGCTCAAATAATGTTGGTTAACC
>CAZZLL010000014.1:0-14203 GCA_964654725.1 uncultured Lentimicrobiaceae bacterium
TCTTTCGTCAATTTATGCCATCAAAACAACCATAAAGTGGTATATCTCAATTATTTGTAACCGGAAAATAACATGGTGCACGTTCAGAAGATGTAATGCAGTCCATATATAATCGTGTTCCTGCCTTGCCACAATCTTATATAGATGAAATACTGGCAGGGGCTGATGCACCTTCACAACTGGAATTGCTTGAAGCCAATGTGGCTGCCGATAATCATCTGCTAAGTACCATTGGCGGGGATATAAAACGTAATTACAGGATCGATACCGTTAATACCTGGGCCAATGACAGCTTAATCAACTTTATAGGCAGGCAAAATACATTAAGTGCAATAAATATGACCTGGCTTCCACCTATCTTTCATTGGGAATGTATACTGATATGCAATCGACACTTGATGCCATTCCTACTTCTTTTGATTTGACTGATGAACAAAATACGGACTATAACAATTTATTGAGTATTTTTACCATAGCTAAGGATATGTATGAGAATGATAATTATATGGATGGATTAAGCCAAACACAAAAAGACACACTGGAAGATATGCTTGCTTTGCAGAGGCCATATGTTTCACAACTGGCCCTTTCATTGTTAAAAAGGGATGATCCTGAATTTGTATATAATGAGGTAATTATTGAACCCGACGGGCTTTATTATGGCCCTTCCCCTGGCCTGATCCCTGAAAATAACACAAACAATACTGAAAGTTTATTGACAGTTTACCCCAACCCTGCCTATACCCATTTCACTCTAAGGTATAAAACTTCAGAAATGCGATACATGGCGCTATGGATGAGAATGCACGATAGTAATGGGAAATTGGTATTAAGTAAACGATTAAAGGGTGGGGATAATGAAGAGTTAATTGGACTGGATGAAATTAGTCAAGGCTCATATACAGTTGGTTTATATGCTGATGAAAGGGTAGTTGCGATAAAAATATTGAATGTTGTGAAATAAATAATTCATAAAGTCCCCATTTACATAAGCTGGGGACTTTATACTTTCAATAAGCTTTATGAAAAGGATACTATTAATATTTCTTTGTATTCCCTCTTTTTTTACTTGCAGTTCACAGAGTACAATTACTTATAATATTCTAAATTACTACAATGGTGATTCATCAACAAATAGCAGTTCTATCAGGACATTAACAAAACTGGATACAAATTATATTATTACTATTACCGGAAGCACTGATTCAGTGTATTATAAACTGGTTGTTGCTAAGATTGACAAATATGGAGATATTATTAAAAGCATTGATTTTGGAATTGATAGTGTTGCTATTCCTATTTATCCGGGCAATACCATTATCAAAGATAGGGATTCAAATATTGTAGTCACAGCTAATTATTGGTATTACAATTATAATGGAGATTGGGATGGATATATAATTAAATTAGATAAAAATCTTGATACGATCTGGACCTTAAAAGATGCATTACCTGATACCCTGGCAGGCTGCCCGCCAGATACCAATGTGGTAAATTATTTAACGGCCATTAAACAAACGCCTGATGGCGGATATATTGCTACGGGCAATTATACCATGAACTGCACAGCAGGTAACCAACGTGCTTATCTGTTAAAACTTGATACAGCAGGGAATGTGGAGTGGAGGAAGGTTTATCAAAATTTAACTGAGATTTACGATATAGAAATTGCATCAGATTCAGGATTTTATTTTTCACTTGGTCTAAATGGGGATGTTTACCTGTATAAAACCGATAAATATGGAAATGTTGAGTGGAATGTAATTGCAAACTCAAATAATATAACTGGAAAACCTATGATTGTGGAAACCCTGGATACAAATCATGTTATAGTCCTATCTGCATTTTGGTATGATTTTGCAAATGATAAAAGAGCAATTACTGTAACTAAAATAAATGTATTTACACATAATGTCGTTTGGGAAAAGGATTACTATATATTTCAATCTGTTAGATGTCCGGGTCTACATCAGAATATGGAGATGAAATGTATTCCAAATGGAAACATAATAATTTGTGGTACAGCCTACGTCGTAAATAATGATACCACGATGTATGGTTATATGGGAACCATGCTAAAGCTAAACAGCAATGGCGATAGCCTATGGTCGCATTATTATAATTATGGGCATTTTGCAGATGACTGCCAGTTCAATGATATCGTTTTAACAGATGATGGTGGTTTCCTTGCGGCAGGTTATCATTTCCCGTATGACGGCAGTTACAACTCCGGCGCCTGGCTGGTGAAAATGGACAGTCTGGGAAATGCCCCGGGATGTTTTACACAGGATATCAGGGAAATTTCTGAGAACACATTTTCATTTAATATATTTCCCAATCCTGCAAACGAACATATTACAATCAAAATCAACAATTGGCAACCCGATAAATCAGGCAGGTTTGACATTTATAATATGGATATGAAATTGCTGCACTCAGAAGCTGTCAGTAACAAAACCAGTGAAATATCAATTAAGGATATTGAACAAGGAGCCTATATTGTACGATTGGTACAGGATAATAAGGTTAAAGCTTCGGAGAAATTGGTTATTATCAGGTAAAAGGAGGATTAACCGAATTCGATTAATCTACATTCCTATGTGAACAATGCCTTTTATATATCTTTTGCAATTATTTATTAAATAATTTAAAAACTTGTAGAAAAACATTGCCCGCCCTTTCCTGCCCGGAAATCCTGACTTTCTTTGTGACAAAAAGAAAAACATCTTGCAAGTATAACTTATAGAGGTTATATTTGTGCTTTATAACCTACTGGGGTTATAGTTGTTTATGATGATAAAAATGATAATAACATGGATAAAGTTGCAGTACTTACTGGAGATCTTGTTAAATCCAGAACTATTAAAGGTGGAGAAATAGAAACAGTAATTAATTCTCTAAAAGAAGCTTTCAATGAACTTAACAAGAAGGTTTTATTCAACAAAGCTTCATTTCAGATTTTTAGAGGAGATAGTTTTCAAGCAATAATTCCAGATCCGGAATTAGCCCTAATATCAGCTATAATAATAAGAGCTCATTTACGCACATTTGAATCAAGCTATAGTTTAGCAGGAAAAAGAAGATTAAATAAACCTATAAACTACGCTTATACTGATGCTCGGATTGCAATAGGAATTGGGGAAGTAAGCTATTTGGGGAATATAGTATCAGAGTCACAAGGTGAGGCTTTTCAAAAATCAGGTTATTTACTTGATAAATTAAAAAAGGAAAATGAAAGATTAGGAGTGGACACGCCATGGGAAAATATTAATAATGAGTTTTATGTAGAATCTAAGCTTGCAGATGCTGTTATCAGTCGTTGGACAGCAAATACTGCAATGGCTGTTTTTATCCATCTTTTAGACAAAAAGAACCAAAGTGAATTAGCAAGCATATTGAAGATAACTCAGCCAGCTACTCATAAACGATTGGTTACCTATGGAAATATTGGGAGTATAAATGCCTTTGTAGAAAGATACCTTGAACTCATTATTAAAGCTAAATAAATATGGACGCATTAAATGTAGACTTATTACTAAAAATTCTTGTTGCACATTTTTTATCTGACTTTATTCTTCAACCAACTAAATGGGCAACAGAAAAAGATAAACATGGTTTCAAATCATGGCATTTATACATTCATGTAATAATAACAGCAGCAACTCTTTTTATATTCCTCTGGGATTTTAAATTATGGAGCTTAGTTTTGATTATTTCATTACTTCATTTAGTAATTGACCTTATAAAAAGCTCTCTACAACGAACAAATATCTGGATTTTTGTTACAGATCAATTATTTCACCTTTTAATTATTATTACAGTATGGTTAGTTTATACTAATCAAAGTGATAAGTTTTTTGATTTATTAAGTTCATTTATTAATAATCCAAAATTCTGGTGGTTATTTTTGGCTTACATATTATTAACAATACCAACATCAGTATTGATTGGTAAAATGACTAATAAATGGAGTAACGAGCTATCTGGTTCAATTGAAACAAAAGGCTTAGAAAATGCAGGAAAATGGATAGGAATAATAGAACGAGCATGAATTTTTACATTTGTTATTGTAAATCAATTAAGTGTAATTGGTTTTTTACTTGCTGCAAAATCAGTCTTTCGTTTTGGAGACTTAAAAGATTCTACAGATCAAAAAAAGACTGAATATATTATCATTGGGACATTTATAAGCTTTCTTTTGGCAATTATAATGGGACTAATAATACAACAAATCATAAAATAAGACCTATCTGAAAAAACGCAATAAAGCACGAAAACCTAACATGTATAAAAATAATAGCCGAGATGTTTTTTAGCCCGGATAATTCATAAACCTAAATCGTAAAAACCTGAATTATCCTGACGACAAAGAAAAGCTAACAATTTGAGGCACTTCGTTTTTCAAATTGCAAGCTTATCTAAGTCGGGGTTAACCAACAATATTTGAGCACATTATGCCATTTCGTGAATAATGTAGGTTAGCTGAAAAACGAAAGCAACTTGTAATTATCAGAAAGAAAATAGCTAAATTTGGTCTCGACCCTAATAAAATTGGTATCTTTTCTCAAGAAAAATACAGATTAAATTGGGAAATAAAACAGGCTAATAATCAGTAAATTAATTTTAAGTTATTCAGAATTAAATAAATGAGGAGATTACTAACATGAAAATTGGAATAATAATTTGTGATAGATATAAAAATTGTGCAGGTGGTAAATGTTTTAGAGCCTTGCAAAACAGAGAAGGAGCTTTCGATGTTTACAGCCAAGATGAACCATTGGAAATAGTTGGATATACAAGTTGCGGGGGGTGTCCGGGAGGAAACATTGAATATGTACCTGAAGAGATGATTAAAAACGGAGCTGAAGCCATTCATATAGCAACGGGATTTGTTGTCGGTTATCCTCCATGCCCACACATATCTCATTTTAAAAAGTTTATTGAAGATAAATACACAATAAAAGTTGTTGTTGGAACTCATCCCATTCCGCAAAAATATTTTATCACCCATCAAAATCTTGAGACATGGCAGACTAACGAATGGCAGGAATCAATTAAACCAACTTTGGGTAATGAAAGTGCCCTGATTTTCGCATGTCTTTTGCGCTTTTTTGCCATATTTCAAAAATAAAAAACCCTGCAAACTGTTGTATTGCAAGGTTTTGTGCTTTTTGCCATTTTACTTAGTAGCCCGTAGGGGAATCGAACCCCTGTTACCAGGATGAAAACCTGGCGTCCTAACCCCTAGACGAACGGGCCGTTTTATAAGCTTCCAGCTTAAATCGAGGTGCAAAAGTAAATGAAAGTTTGATATTGAGCAAAATTTTTTTTGAATTTTTTATAGAGGATAACAACAATGACGACAAAGCTATGGGCTGACGCTGGATTTCTTATTTTTTTTTTAATTTTGTTTTATTAATCAAGCCCAAAAAATGATGAAAGATTTTACCAGACTTTTAGCTCTTATCGCTTTATTCATTGCGGCCGCTGCCGCAGTATCTAAAGGGCAGGTTTCGAACACTGGTCGACTGTTGATTACAGCGATAACCTTGACAGCCTGGGATATGAACATATGGGGAACTTACTAGGTACAAACATTCCTGTGCCGGATTCTCTTGCTGAGACTGACTATTCCATTACTTACAGGGCAAATGATACTGCGAATGCTCCTCATGGCGTTGTGAGGACAGTTTCTGATGAGTTTGATCGTTATTGGACTGAGATGAAGGTGACTTACATGTCTAACGGTCAGCAGTTCGAGCTTGAGTTCATGGCGCCGAATTCTGTTGTAAAGCAGGTTTTTGATTGGGACCCAAGTCAGCCCATTCCTTTTTTTCAGAGTTTTGGTATTAGTGCTATTACTCAGCCTTCTGATTTTGAGGATGCGATGGAGACTTTGAAGGACATTATTGATAATGATCCTGAGCTTTCTTCAAGGCTTACTAACAGGAACACTCCAGCCCCTTGTCCTGATCCTAATCCTTGGTATGCTGATGCTCAGCTCTTGTCTGCTTTGGGTGTTGATCCTCTTGTGCAGGATGAGCTTTATCCTCAGTTAATAAATGTGTATATGGTTGATTTTTCAAAGTCGGGTTCTGCTCTTTCGGTTCCTGCTCCTGAGTATGAGTCTTCTTCTACTCTTGAGTCAGGGCTTAAGTCAGCTAATAGCATCACTTTTTCGCCTCCCATGCCTGATAAGACAATTCCGTCTGGCATGAGTAATGCCCCTAACAAGGATTGGGGCTGGGCTCATGAGTACATTGTTACTGTTGGCAGTGCTAATGAGACTCCTGAAATTCAGGTTTTTGGCGGTTCGCCCAATATTGATTATGATACTATTGTTAAGCCCACAGGCAATCCTTTGGAGTATTCTGTTCATGTGATTCTTAAGACTGGTTCTGATCCGAGCATTGAGAATCTCACCGTTGATTTTCAAGCTATTCCTGTTGGCATTGATGATTTTGTTGAGGCTGAGCCTGAGTTTGCTTTGGATCAGAATTATCCTAATCCTTTCAATGCAGGTACGAATATTTCTTATGATTTAAACAGGCAGTCTGATGTTTCTGTTTCTGTTTATGATATTAATGGTCGTCTTGTGAAGAATGTGTTTGAGGGCGCTCAGGGTCCCGGGGAGCATAATATTTATTGGAACGGGATGAATGATGCGGGAAAGGATGTCGCTTCGGGTGTTTATTTCTTGAGGCTTGAAACTGAAAGTACAAGTAAATGCATAAAAGCAATTAAACACTGGTTTTCATTAAACTGAGATCTTAGCTGCATTTGTCTGTTTTCTGTTTGGTATAGTAGCATTTCGTTATTGGTCTTTTCAATTTAGTACGATGCTTCATTTTTGGCAGTTTGCGTACACTATACCCCTAATTATTATCCTCTGCATTGTCGGCAGAAAAACGGAAGCCCAAACGCTTGCCGGTCTTTAGTTTCATGGTATCCAGGTAGGCGAGCATATCACTTACCGAAACTTCTTTTACGTTATTGTAGGGTGGGGTCAACAGGTCAAAGTTGATCGTATATTCCATAGCACTGGTAACGATTTTACGAATCTCTGCTTTATTGATCAGGGCATTGGCGAAATTGATGTACAACAAACCAATCTCCCTTTTGCCCTCCAGGAAATAATGCTTGTCTTTATTGATAAACAAGCGGCCTATCATATAGCCAAGGTCATTCATACGTTTGTACTTGAATGAATCCGACAGGAAATTGAAAATGTTGATGATGCCGCAGTAGGAGCGGGCGATATCTTCCTTTACGTAGGAGGTCTTCATTACCATATGATCCCGTGGAAACTCAAATACGTTGGTGTGCATCATGAATACCAGGATGTCTCCGGCAAATTTCAACTCGAACTCAAACTCACCCCTGTCTCTGAAATCAAAGGGTATGAGGCCTGTCTTATCAGTGTGCTGTTGCGCATATTCTTCGGAAAGCTCCCTGGCAATATCCTTGAAGGTTTTGAATACTTCCAGGGTGTTATTGTAGATCTGCTGCTTTAAACTGCCTTTGCTGATGAGGAGTTTGAAGAGTTCATCTGACTTATCATTCATAAAATTAGTATTGGTTGAAAGGTTTATTCAAAGGTGAAACTAAGCTGAAATATTTTGGACGAAAGCTGGTCGATGCTTTCGCTGTAAACATTGTTTTCCCGCTTCAATAAGTCGAATATACCGTATGACATTTTCAGTTCAATGCCGAATTTAAAGTATTGCAGGTAAAAATCAAATCCTACACCTGTTTCCATCAACATATCATTGGCGATCAGCTTGATAAGGTATTCATCCTCCCGCTCTTTTTTTTTGGCCTGCGATGCTAAATCAATGCTGTATTTGAATCCGCCGATTACGTATGCCCGCATATTGTTCAGGCGCTTGGATTTGTATTTGAAGTAGAATGGAAAATCCAGATAGGTTGACTCCACCCTTTTTACTTCTTCCAAAATTGCTGTGTCACCAAAGAGCGGACTGTATTTTCGCACTCTGAAGATTACGTTACGATCTCCGAACGAAAGGGTGGGGATAAAGCGAAAATCCCAGTATTCGGCCAGGCGCAGGTTGGAGACAATGCCAATGTTAAAGCCCATTTCCCCTTCTGTTTCCACACCGTATATGGAGTCCACATTTCTGAAATCGTTGATGGGATTAACCACAAAGTCCATCTGGTTTAATCCGAGGATGAATCCAAAATGATATTTCTTATAATCGTACTTAGGCAAATTCCTGACTGACATGACCTGTGCGCTGGATGTTACAGCCCAGAGCAGGATACCTATAAATACAAGCAGGAGGGATGTATATTTTCGTTGTGTCATTTTTTAGTGAATAAACGCAGCGTATTTTTTAATATTTTAATGTCAGCGTTTTAGGACAAAGTTAGATGAAATTTTCTAATTTGCAAGGCGGGTAAAAACAGGCAGGTATTAATCCTTACTGAGACGATTGGCTTCACGCAGCAGTTTTTCTTTGTTTACGGGAACTACGCCTACATCTTCACATACAATACCACCGGCCAGATTTGACAGGAAGGTCATGGTTTCGGGGGGTTGCTTGGCTGCCAGGCATAAAGCGGCGGTACTAACCACCGTATCTCCTGCACCGGAAACATCTGCAATAGACCGGATATGTGCCGGCGTATGGTAAAACACTGTGTGCCCGTTTTCATCCAGACAAAGTAACATGCCGGCTTCTGATAAGGTAACGAGTATCATTTCAGTTTGCAACTTTGCTTTCAGTTTAAGCACTGCCTGTTTCAGGGCATTGATATTTCCTGGATTAATATCTGTTTTCAAGCCTTCTTTCAATTCTTTAAGGTTGGGTTTAAACAGGCTAACATGCTTGTAGGCATCAAAATTTTTCTTTTTGGGATCTACAATAACAGGGATGTTTTTCTTCCTTGCTGTTTGAACGGTTGAAGCTATGATGCCGGAAGTGATCACTCCTTTGTTATAATCTTCAAAAATGATGGCATCGATTCCCCGACCACTGTTGTTGATATTATTGTTTTCCAGAAGGTGGTGGATGATGCGGATGAGGTTTTTTTCATCATTTCCGCACAAATCTTCTGTAACTTCTTCATCAACCCTGAGAAGCTGGGAGTTGTTCCCGATCACCCTGAACTTTGTTGTTGTCACCCTTTCGTTGCAAATCACAATGCCGGAAGCGTCCATTTGCAGCTTCATCAACATATTGATAAATTCATCCCCTTTGGGGTCGTTGCCCACACAGGCACAAAGCAGGGGGGTGGCGCCCAATGACTGCACGTTCAATGCCACATTAGCAGCACCGCCCAGTCTGTTTTCCCTTTTTTTTACCTGCACTACCGGAACGGGAGCTTCTGGTGAGATCCGCTCGACCTTGCCCCAGATATAGCTGTCGACCATCACATCTCCGATGATCAGGATGTTCAGATTGCGAAATGTTTCAAATAATTGTTTGTAATCCGTATGTGGCATTAAGGGCTATTTTAATGCAGATAATCCTTCTTTGATTCGTTTCATGGCTTCTTTCAGCACATCACTGGATGCGGCATATGAGATGCGGATACAATTATCGCAACCAAAAGCGATGCCGGGTACCATGGCAACATAGACTTTGTTGAGCAGAAACATGCAAAAGTCATTGCTGTTATTAATGGTGATCTCCCCGTCGGACTTACCATAGTAATCGGTGATATCCGGAAAGATGTAGAATGCCCCGTCGGGGGTGTTGGTCTTAATCCCGGGAATGTCGTTCAGTAAGTCAATTACCAGATTCCTTCTTTCTTTGAAGGCTTTGATCATCTTATCGATCTCGGGTGATTGCACCGGGTCGGTATTCATGGCAGCTATGGCCGCCATCTGGGAAACAGAAGAGGCTCCGGAGGTGATTTGTCCCTGGAGTTTATCACAGGCCTTCGCGATGGTTTCATCGGAGGCCATGAAGCCCAGGCGCCAGCCTGTCATGGCAAAACCTTTGGAGACACCGTTTACGATAATGACTCTTTCACGAATATCTTCAAACTGGGCGATACTTTCATGACGGCCCTTGAAATTGATATGTTCATAGATCTCATCGGATATTATGAATGTCGAGGGATTGAGGGCAAACACATCCGCCATCTCCCGCAGTTCTTTTTTGGAATATACCGTTCCGGTAGGGTTGCAGGGCGAGCTGTAAATAAAAAGCTTAGCACCTTGACTAAGTGCATGTTTCATCTGCTCCGGCTGTATTTTATAGTCGTTGTCGATGGTTGTGTCCAGGTATATGGGCTCGCCACCGGCCATCTTAATGATCTCACGATATGAAACCCAGTAGGGGGCAGGTACCACAACCTTCTCCCCAGCACTCACCAGGCACATGATCGCATTGGCAATGCTTTGTTTGGCACCTGATGATACCACGATCTGATTTGGTGAATATTCCAGGTTGTTATCTCTCTTTAACTTGTAACATATGGCCTTTCGCAATTCTGCATAGCCCGAGACAGGAGTATAATGTGAATAATTCTCTTCAATAGCTTTTATAGCAGCTGCTTTGATATGCTCCGGGGTGTTGAAATCAGGTTCACCTATGCTGAGGTTGATCACATCAAATCCTTTGTCTTTAAGTTCCCTGCTCTTTCTTGTCATCGCCAGGGTTTCTGATTCAGAAAGCCGGTTTATGGTTTCGGATAGATAATTCATTTTTGTTTTCAATTGGTTTTTAGAGAAAGGAGCAAATTTAAGAAAATTATAGATTTAACCTACATTATTCACAAAATGGCATAATGTGCTCAAATAATGTTGGTTAACCCCGACTTAGATAAGCTTGCAATTTGAAAAACGAAGTGCCTCAAATTGTTAGCTTTTCTTTGTCGTCAGGATAATTCAGGTTTTCACGATTTAGGTTTATGTATTATCCGGGTTAATTACGATCTTTGCGTATTATCCGCAAATTAATCGTCATATGGAAATTTTACTGGAAATCTTAGCCTTTACGATACCGGCACTGGTAGTGTTCCTGGTAAGTTATTTTTCTATCCGTTCCTTTTTGCAGCATGATCAGCGCAATAAGCTGCTGGAAATTAAATTAAAGGGCCAGCAGAGTGTGACTCCCATCCGCCTGCAGGCATACGAGCGCATTGTTTTATTGTTAGAGCGTATTTCACCCAACAATCTCGTAATGCGCGTGGCAAAAGGAAATATGACGGCCAGCCAGTTCCATACCAGCCTGCTTCAAACGATCCGAAACGAATACGATCATAATTTGTCGCAACAGGTATACATAACTTCCAAAGCCTGGGATTATGTAAAAATAGCCCGGGATGAAACCGTGAAATTGGTGAATTCAGCCGCTATCACTATGCCTAAAGAGGCTACCGGCCAACAGCTGGCGGCAAAAGTGCTTGAAAATGCATCTGCCAGCAAGGATTTGCCGGTTGATGCCGCAATAAACTTTGTAAAAAAAGAGATCAACCAATTATTTTAATAGTTCCTCCTCGCGCCCGTCCTTTACTAGTGTCATCTCCTCTACCAGATGGCCGGCACCGGCAAATTTGTCTATCACAAAAAGGCAATAGCGGATATCCAGGGAGATATTCCGGCATTGTTCCGGATCATACATCAGGTCACTCATTGTACCTTCCCAGTTTCGGTCGAAATTTATGCCGATCAGTTCGCCTTCTGCATTCAGGAGCGGACTGCCGGAGTTTCCGCCCGTTGTATGGTTAGAGGCAATGAAACACACATGTATGCTGCCGTCTTCATCGGCATATTGGCCATAGTCTTTAGAAGCAAAAAGTTCTTTTAGCTTTTCGTCCACCACATAATCGTAAATCTCCGGATTGTCTTTTTCCATTACGCCTTTGAGTGTCGTAAAATGAAGGTATTCCACGGCATCTTTCGGGAAATAGGTATTCACTTTTCCATATGCAACGCGGAGAGTGGAATTGGCATCGGGATAAAAGCGTTTGTCAGGATGCATTTCCATTTGCGCTTTCATATAGGTGTGTTGCAATTCGTCCAGTTGTCCGTTCAGTTTTCTAAGGGCAGGTAGGAGTACCGTGAAATAGTGGTTGAAAATGCCGGCTGACAAGTTATATGCCGGGTCTTTTAATATCTTTTTAACGTGCTTTTGTTTGTATTTCTCCAAAAATTCCAGGGTGCTTTCTTCGGAAACGAAAATGGATTTTTTATAAATATCTTTGGCATATTCGCGGATATTTCCCTTGTAGTCATTGGTGATCTCTTGAAAAATACCAGGGTGCAATGATTCGTCCAGTTCATGATAATACATGCTGAACATACTTATAAAAATATCCTTATCGATAGGCAGGAAATAATCCTTGAAATGATTTTTTGTCGCTTTTTTGAGTTGTTCTATGGCCTCATTGATTTCTTTATCTGTGGCATCTTCTTTTTGGCTTACTTCTACCAGGCTCTGAAAATTCCTGGCAAACATGAGTATCTCTGTTCCGACAACGGCTTCATAGAAAAAATTGAAAGCCAGGTTATGGGGTGTAACTTCCTGGTACATTTTTTCAAATTTATCCAACAAGTCTCCGTATTTGCTTTTTCTTTTCTTGTCGGCATTGGCCCATTCCCTGAAAGCTTTTTCTTCCTCTTTTTTAACATTGATGGCATCAAGTCTTTTTATGCCCCGGTTTTCTCCGATCATTTTTTTCCAGAAATTGGCAACGCGGGCGTATTTGGCAGCATATTTTATTCTGATCTCTGTTTCTTTTTCCATATATGAAGACATGATCCCGAGTTTCTTTTCCCGCATGCTGATGCTTGCCGGATTCTCAACCCGGGTGATCATTTCAAGGGCAAAGGAAGGGAGGTATTCTTGAGTTCTTCCGGGATATCCGAATACAAAGGTGAAATCTCCTTTATCATAACCATCCAGTGAAATTTTAAGATGTTTTTTAGGGCTGTATGGGATATTATTTTCGGAGGGGTCTGCTGGTTTATTGTTTTTATCTACATAAATCCTGAATAGGGAAAAATCACCAGTATGCCGGGGCCACATCCAGTTATCTGTATCTCCCCCGAATTTTCCGATGCTTTCAGGAGGTGCTCCTACCAGGCGAATATCGCGAAATACTTCTGTAATAAACAGGAAATACTGGTTGCCGTAGTAAAATGGTTTAACTTTAGCCTCATAGTGGGTGCCTTCAATGGCTTCCGACTCTATCTGCCCAATGATTTTGCTGATCCGTGCATCCCTTTCAACAGGCGACATCTCATCATGTATTTCTGCCATGATTTTTCCTGTTACATCTTCCATACGGATAAGCAGGGTAGCAGTGAGGCCTTCATTCATCAGTTCTTCCTTTGTATGCTGCGCCCAAAAACCGTTTTTCAGGTAATTTTTGTCCACGCTGCTGTGCGATTGTATCCTGCCGTAGCCACAATGGTGGTTGGTGAGGATAAGCCCTTTGTCTGAAATGATCTCAGCCGTGCATCCCCCGCCAAAAAGAATTATGGCATCTTTGAGGGATGATTTGTTAATGGAATAAATATCTTCAGCAGTGATTTTCATACCCATGCTCTGCATCTCACTCTCATTGAGCTGCTCCAGAAGGAGGGGTATCCACATTCCCTCGTCGCTGCGTGCTGAGGGATTGAACAAGAATAATACGCTGAATAAGAAAAGAATGATGGTTTTTTTCATTGTATAGGGATTAAAAAATTAGTTGATAATTATTTAGCTGCAACGACAGAAATTTCGATGGCGGCGTTTTTTGGAAGGCCGTTTACTTCAATGACTTCCCTTGCCGGAAATTTATCCTCAAAAAAACTTGCATATACCTCATTGATATCTTTAAAGGCCTTCATATCGAGGATATATATACTTGCTTTGATGATATTGCGCATATCCATTCCGGCTTCATGGAGGATGGCTTTCACATTTTCGAGGGTTTGCCTGGTTTCATCTTTAATGTCACCTGCAATCAGTTCTCCTGTTCCGGGGTCCATGGCAATTTGCCCGGCGGAATACAGCAAGCCGTTTGCCATGATTGCCTGGTTATATGGGCCGATAGGTTTCGGAGCCTTATCAGTTCTTATGATGGTTTTCATTTTTTTTTAGGGGTAAAGGTAGAAAAAAACCTGGAATTCCTTCCCGGGCTCTGGCTGCTTTGTATTAGTCTAATTGGTTCTGGTTCATTGTTGCCTGTTCCTTCGCTTCGCTCAGGATGCCTTGGATTGTTGTTTGTTCCTTCGCTTCGC
>CAZZLL010000014.1:14303-76992 GCA_964654725.1 uncultured Lentimicrobiaceae bacterium
TGTTCCTTCGCTTCGCTCAGGATGCCTTGGATTGTTGTTTGTTCCTTCGCTTCGCTCAGGATGACGCGCGTCATCCTGAGCGCCAGCGAAGGATCATATAGCCTGCACTGCCGCTATAATGGTTGTCATCGAAGGATATCTTATTCCTTGAAGCAATCTTTTATGGGTTTACATGAGCCCATTTGCCAGCTATATATTGTTAGTTCTTATCAATTGAGCTCAACGAAAAATTATGTCAATAAGTAATAAAATGTTCATTAATAAGGAACAATTTATTTGGTTGTGACATTAATATTTATGAAGCTCAGTTACATTTATATTATTACCAACTCACAAAGAACAGTTTTATACACGGGTGTTACTGCAGATCTTGCTTCCAGAATGGAATGGCATCTTGCTGGAAAGGGATCTAAGTTTTGTAGCAGATACAACGTTAAATATCTTATCTATTATGAGGTATTTAATGATATTAGGGAAGCGATCCGAAGAGAGAAGTATATAAAAGGAAAAAAGAGGGAATGGAAAATGGACCTAATAAAAAGAAAAAACCCTCAAATGTTGAATTTATATTGTAATGGTTTTTTCTCCATTTGACCTTTTTTGTCATTAGAACCAAGGCTTGTGGATTAAAAATGCTGTTCCTTCGCTTCGCTCGGTTGCCTTGGATTGTTGTCTGTTCCTTCGCTTCGCTCAGGATGACGCGCGTCATCCTGAGCGCCAGCGAAGGATCATATAGCCTGCACTGCCGCTATAATGGTTGTCATCGAAGGATATCTTATTCCTTGAAGCAATCTTTTATGGGTTTACATGAGCCCATTTGCCAGCTATATATTGTTAGTTCTTATCAATTGAGCTCAACGAAAAATCAACCTTTATCAGGGATAAAGTTAGCCTGAATCAGAAATATATTTAACTTTGATATGACAACAGGAGTGTATGTTTTATTTGCCAATAAATATTAATTAATACCATTAAGATGACCTTATTATTAAACCGAAATGATGTGATTTCCGTACTGGAAATGAAGGACTGTATGGAAGTTGTTGAAAAAGCTTTTGCGGAGCTTTCTAACGGCACAGCCGTGCTTCCGCTTCGAATTCCGATTACTCCTCCTGACGGCCTGGCTTTATATATGCCGGCGTATCTCAAAGATTTGGGCGCTTTGGCCTGTAAGGTGGTTACTATTTATAAGAACAATCCGAAAAGCCATAATATGCCGGTGACCATTGGCAAAGTGCTTCTGCAGGATCCTGGCAGTGGTGATGTGATCTGCATTATGGATGGCGGCTATCTGACTGCAGTGCGCACAGGGGCTGCAAGCGGAGTAGCTACCAAATTTTTAGCCCGTGAGGACCCTGATCAGGTTGCCGGAATTTTTGGTGCTGGTGTCCAGGCCAAAATGCAGCTTTGGGCCATGTGCGAAGCACGCGATATCAAAAGGGCCATTGTTTGCGATATCAGCCTGGAAGCTGCGGAATCTTTTAAAGGGGAAATGGAAAAGAAATTGGATATTCCTGTTGAGATAATCATGAATCCGGAAGAGATGTTGCAGGCCGACATCATTTGCACAGCAAGCTCATCCCCTACGCCTTTATTCGACGGAAATCATCTGAAGAAGGGTACCCATATTAATGGTATCGGAAGCCATACACCCAATGCCCGCGAACTGGATGAGAAAACCATTCAGTGTTCAAAGCTCGTTGGCGATTCTAAAGAAGCCTGCTTTAAAGAAGCAGGTGACATCATGATCCCCCTGGCAGAAGGAAAAATAAAAGAATCCCATTTCTATGCTGAATTGGGAGATGTAATCACCGGAAAAGAGCTTGGCAGAGAATCTGCAAAGGAAATTACCGTATTTAAATCGAACGGTTTGGCCATTCAGGATGTGGCCACTGCAAAGCTGATTTACGACAAGGCCGTGGCAGCCGGTATTGGAACTAAAGTGGAAATATAAAACAGGTGCTTTTTATCGTATCCTGCATATTACGGCATCTTCCAGGTCAATCATCGCATTGATGATGCGGAGCTCTTCCCCGTTGTACACCTCCTCCAATGTAATTGGTTTTTGGCGGATTAACAGCTTGTCTAAATAGTATTGCCTTTTTGTGCCGCGTAACAATGGCGTGTCGGGAGTATACCATTCGTCTTTTTCCTTTAGGATTATATTCGCATAACTGATATCCGTCACGAAACCTTGCTTTACAATTAATATGTCTTCGTGCTTTTGACAATCTTTCCTGAATTGATCAAATAGTTGCCTGTCAGCATATTTGTAGGAATAGTCAATGCTATCATGATGTATTACCTTTAAAAAAAGATTTTCGGGCAACTGATATGGCAGAAATTCCACCTTTCTGATTTCCGTATCATACGTAATCCGGCATTTTACCTGGGGGCTGTTCTCTCCGGCAAGGTTCGGTGCAGGCGACATGTCCTCAGGCATTTTCCCTGCAATAACATCCTGAAGCAGTATCTTTTCGGTAATTCCGAACAAATCCCTTCTGCTCTTGTTAAACCGGTGGTTATGGTAGTCGATATGACAAACAAGACCGTTGTCAATCTTTATGGTTTCAAGCAAATGGCACATTGATCTTGTCAATTAGTTCCTGGTATTCGTCTTCAGCATAGCTATTTACAGTTATACCTCCCCCGCTTCTGAAATAATATTCCCCTTGCTTGTTTTCAATATACCGGATCATTACAAAACTGTCGAGCATCCTGTTCTGAAAATAACCGCAAATGCCTGTATAATAGCCTCTTTTATCCATTTCAGCTTGTTGGATAATCTCAAGGGTTTTCTTTTTAGGTGCTCCGCTAATGGAGCCTGCCGGTAACAAAACTGCCAGGATATCTCCTATGCGTGAAGGATAGTTTTCTTCCAGTTGTCCGCAAATTTGAGAACTGACCTGGAAGAGATCTTTCTCTGTGGTTTTTATCAGGTCGAGGTAGCGGAATTTGTTTACCCTGACTTTTTTAGCTGGTATGGAAAGGTCGTTGCGGATCAGGTCGACGATGGTATTATGTTCTGCCCTTTCTTTGCGGTTCTCAAGAATTTTTTGCCTGGCATCCGGAATGCTTGCATCGATGGTTCCTTTCATCGGATTGGAAAAAATCTGCCCATTCTCGATTTGTAAAAAGATTTCCGGACTAAATACCACAAACTGATCCTTGTACATAAGCTTATATTTTGCCCGGCTGAAATGAAATATTTCCCGCAGGCTGTTGTTCATTCCAATCCTGTTCGGGAATGTCAGGTTGACCAGGAAGGTATTTCCGTAGTGAATTTCCTGCTGAATGATATCAAAAGCTTTCTTATAAGTGTTGAAGTCAACGGCTTGTTTTGAGATGGGATGTATTAGCGGTTTATCTTTTAAGGAAGTAAAATTTCTGAACCCTCGGAAATCAAACAATATCTCTTCCGGCTCCACTATATCTAGCGGAAGCACAACCGGCTTCTGCATTTCAAAATCGATCATGAAAAAGAAGGGGATGCTTTCTTTTCCATACTGATTCATTTGATTGATGATATTTCTTTTCAATTCCAAATCTTAAGATATCTTTGGGTGCAAATTTATGGATAATGCCTATACTCTTTATAGATAATTATGATTCCTTCACTTATAACCTGTTGCAGATACTTGAAGAAAATTCGGATATGGAAATATCCTTGTTAAAGAATGACCGGTTGCGGGAGGTTGATATTGAGCGGGCTGATGCAATTCTTGTTTCACCAGGGCCGGGCATTCCGAAGGATATTCCCCATGTAAGGAAGATGCTGGAAAAGTATATTTGTCAGAAGAAAGTACTGGGAATATGTTTGGGCCATCAGTTAATCTTTGAGGTTTTTGGCGGTCGGCTCAGGCATTCCGGTCGCATAATGCACGGGGAAAGCAGTCCGATGGAGGTCACCAACAGGGAATCGGATATGTTTCAGGGAATATCATCCCCCTTTCAGGGAGGCAGGTATCATAGTTGGGTTTGCGATGAGAAAACCCTTCCGGGGGATATGTGCATTACAGCTGTTGATGACAGGGGAAACATTATGGCCATAGCACATAAAGAATACAAACTCCGGGGGCTGCAGTTCCATCCGGAATCCATCATGACACCTGATGGTATTCAGATGATCAGGAACTGGCTTGATCTGTAACTCTTAGAAATCCCTGAAATCCTTTTTCTTTTGAAGTTTCAGATCTTGCAAAAGGCTGGACTTGGCCTTGATCGTAAAATTCCAGCTTTTCCGAAAACCAATGGGTATCCAGTTAAACGACATTTCCCAACAATGCAGGTCGCGGTATATGTTTACAGATGTATAGGAGAGCTTCTCGTTTTCGAAATCATAGCCGGAGGATAGGCCGATTTTCCATTTTGGGGTCAGGTTGATATCGCCGTTAAAGGACAATGTTTGTACGATATCTTCAATGCGCTCTTGTTCGGAGCTGTTGTAATTTTTCGAATACCGGAAATTATATCGGATATTCAAACTCCATGGAATGTTAAAATCCACATAGTCATCAGGATTCTGGTTGATCATATTCAGCTCTTCTTCTGTTCCTTTCTCAGAGGTTTTTTCATCGTTGCCCTGGCTCTTTTCTGAACTTAGCCTCCAGTTGAAAGAAAGATTCCAGCTAGTATTCTCCAACCGGAATAAACGTTTATTTTTTGTCCATTCAAATTCATTATAGCGATTGCCGGCACTGTCGCGGGCATAGGGATCCCAACTGCTGTTATAGGTCAGATCGATGTTTTTTAACAAACGGGTGCGTCCCGACATGGTCAGCTTAGACCAGTTCATAGAATCAGCGGCCATATTATACCGGGAGCTGAGGGAAAAGTTTTCTATAAGAACGATCTTTTTCATTCCGGTTACCGTATCTTTCCTGGATCGTACCTTCATCTCCAGGTTATTAGAAATACTGAAATCAATGGTTCCGGATTTTCCGCCGGGAGGTGAACCGTACAAACTTCCTTCAAATATTGAATACTGGTTCACATTCCCAGCTGTATCTGTATAAGTTCTGTAGTAACCCCAATAATCATTGCTAAAATCAGGCCGGTAGCTGAAACCAATGGATGGGGTTACAACATGGCGCACAGCTCGCAATGGCCCTTTTTTAAAGTTAAGCATACCGTATAACTTCGTATTTAGCCGGCTGGAAAAGCTAAAATCCCTCGCAGCCTTAAATCCATTGATGGTGTCAATATCCAGGTAACCATAGGTGGTATCTTCTCCCGATATCAGGGTGTCATAGTTCCAGTGTTTTTCGATATGGCTCAGATACCATTTTTCATTGTAATTAAATGTATTTGTCAGGTTAAAATATTTCAAAATCTTGATGGAGCTGCTGACAGGAATATTGTGGCTCATTCCATTCTGGAAACGTTCCCATACATCAGCCTGGAAAAGCAAGGAATCATAGGTGCTGATCCTGTTTTTGGTATTCATTTTATAATCCATGCTGATATTCTCATACCATTTAAATTTTCCTGTTTTTTCTTTATTTCTAAAGGGATAAAAACGGTTTACCGAAAAAGTAACCTCCGGCAGGGTCAGGTTTACTGTTTTTTCAATGGTGTTCTGTGTATGCAGCAAACTAAGAGACAAGTGGTATTTATCAGCGATGGTTGTTGAATAGGAGACACTGGAACTAAATGTATTTGAGAGGTATTGATTGCTGGTGGTGGGATTAAATTTATTGTACTGACTGCTGAGCAGGTTCACATTGGCAGAAAAGCGGCTATGTGGACGTGCTTTTGAACTTTGGTTGTGTTGCCAGCGCAAAGAGAAGTCGTTGCTTTTTGAGTAATCGGTGGTTCCTTTATCCCCCAAAATATTAATGGCATAATTGGCACTGATAGATCCGTTAAAACGGTACCTTATGTTGTAGTTTGACAAGGTTTTGATGGCCCAGCTTCCTCTGGAATAGATATCTCCTTTCAGTTCCAGGTCGATGTAATCACTGCCACCAAAATAGTACCCTCCGTTTTCCAGGTAAAACCCCCGATTGGCCGATTCTCCGTAACTGGGAATTACAATACCGCTTGTGCGTCCTTTTTTATTCGGAAATAAGCCAAAAGGAACAAAGAGGGGAGTAGGTATGTCCAGGACATAAAGAACAGCCGGTCCGGTAACAATTTTATCTTCCGGTATCACCTTTGCTTTGCTGAAGCGGAGCTCAAAGTGAGGATGCTCATGATCACAGGTGGTATATGATCCATGCCGGATATACACAATATCGTCATTCATTTTTTTTATTGTATCTCCGTGCAGGTAGCCTTCCCCTTCCTGGGTAATTACTTTTCGGATCAATCCTTTCCTGGTCTCAAAATTATACAGCATTTCCCGGGATGTAAAACTTTCTCCGTTTTCAGTAAATTCAGGCTTTCCGATTTCTTTGCCGGTGGAATCTACCCAGCTGGTTGCACGAAGTACGTTGTTGTTGAAGTTTATTTCTGCATGCGCTGATGTAAGGCTAATTTTGTTGTAATCAATCTTTGCCTGGCCATAATTTCCATAGAGATTTACAATTTTATCTTTCATATGAAAGGTGATAGAGTCCTGGGATTCGTACTCCACAATATGATCAATGGCACTTTTCTTTTTCTCAGGAATAAGGCTGTCGCTGGTATGGGTGTCTGATGGAATGCTGTCGGGTGGAAATAATAGGGAATCTGTTGCGTTAGAAATTATGGTATCCGGCGGGGGGAGTCGGAGGGTGTCCTGAGAAAAGGAAGGGTAAACAAAGCAAGACAGCCCGGTGAGGAGCAAGAAATAATAGAAACGCGTGTATGTTGATAATTTGGTTGACAACTTATTAAGAAACAGGGCTGCTTTTTACTATTATTTTTGCGTTATTAGTCATGTGCAATGACCATCAGAATAACGAATTCAAAACTAATTAAAATTATTCAGGTGAAACGGATTATTTTCTTTTTTGGTATGATTGTTATGGCCTTGCTGATGTCATTCGATTCACCCCCGGCCAGGCAGCTTCGTATCAATAAAGTAGTCATTGATCCCGGGCATGGGGGAGCAGATCCCGGGGCCATAGGCAGCCGATCGAAAGAAAAAGATATTACTCTTGCCATATCCTTGAAAGTAGGCAATTATATCAAAGAAAACTTTAAAGACGTAGAAGTGATCTATACGCGGGATAAAGATGTTGCCGTTGACATTTACCGCCGTCCGAAGATTGCCAATGAGGTAAATGCTGATTTATTTATCTCCATACATTGCAATTCAGTGAGTGTAAAATCAGTATACGGTTCAGAAACCTTTGTTATGGGATTGCACAGAACGAAGCAAAACCTGGAAGTAGCCCGCTTAGAGAACTCAGCTATTTTGCTCGAAGAGGACTATGAAGAAAATTATGATGGTTTTGATCCGGGTTCCCCGGAAGCAGATATTATTTTTTCCCTTTATCAAAATGCTTACCTGGATCAAAGCCTGGACCTGGCGGCTAAGGTGCAGCAACAGTTTTGTGAGCGGGTCGGAAGAAAAGACAGGGGCGTAAAACAAGCTGGTTTTCTGGTATTATATAAAACAACCATGCCGGCTATTTTGATAGAAACAGGGTTTATCAGTAATCCCAGGGAAGAAGCCTTTTTGTTATCAGAACAAGGGCAGGTTTATATTGCATCTGCCATTTACCGGGCCTTTAAGGACTATAAACAGGAATACGAAGGAAGTTTTAATATTGAAGCACAAGCGAAGAAAGATGATAATGAAGTAGTAAATGTTGAAAACGAGGCTGTTGATAAGAACAAGGTGTTTTTCAGGGTACAGATCATTTCCAGTATTAAGGATAAAGCCATTGATGCACCTGAATTCAAAGGGCTTACGAGAATATACAAATACCAGCAAAATGGGTTTTATAAATTTGCTGTAGGATCTTTTTTAAGCCTGGAAGAAGCCGCAGAATACCAGAAAGAGATTCAGAAAATGGGATTTAAAGATGCCTTTGTGGTAGCTTTTAACAATGGGAAAAGGATTTCGCCCCGGGAAGCAATTGAACTAATAAAAAAATAGTACTTTTGTTTATGCTAAAGAAATATTTGTTTTGAGACGGGAAATAAAAATAGGAATTATTTTTACTGCTGCTATTGCGGCATTTATCTGGGGGTTTAACTTTCTGAAAGGGAAGGATATATTAAAGCACCATCGTGAGTTTTATGCTGTTTATAATAAAGTTGACGGACTCACTTCGGGAAGCAGCGTCTTGATCAATGGCAAGCAGGTTGGCAGTATCGAGAGGGTAGATTTTAGGGGTGACAAAAGAGCCCGCCTTGTTGTTGAATTTATTGTAAGCGAAGATATAGATATTCCTGCCAATTCTGTGGCCAGGATCGAAAGCTCAGACTTAATGGGGACCAAAGCCATAGCTATAAAACTGGGAGAATCCAATGTTTTAGCTGAAAGTGGTGACACTCTTTCCTCTGCTATTGCCAGCAGCCTGCAGGAAGAAGTCAACAAAGAACTGATCCCTCTAAAACTGAAATTTGAGAACCTTATGCTCTCCATTGATTCGGTGATGGCAGTTATCCAATATGTTTTTAATGAGGATACCCGTGATAATCTGGCAAAAAGTTTTGAGAATATTAAGTTTACCATTGATAACCTGAAAAGTACATCCTATAGCCTGGATACATTAATGGAAGGCCAGCGAAACCGGCTTGCACGCATTGTGACAAATATTGAGTCGATTACATTAAACATCCGCGAAAACAATGAACAGATAAACAATATTATACAGAATATATCTGTCTTCTCTGATTCACTTGCTGCTATTGAACTGGCCTCTACCATAAAGAAAACCAATGAGGCTGTTGCTTCTGTATATTCCGTTATGCATAAAATTGATCAGGGAGAAGGCAGCCTGGGCTTGCTGATCAATAATGATGAGTTGTACAGTAATCTTGAAAAATCAGCCAGTGATCTTGATATTCTTATTAACGACATAAAAGAAAACCCTGAGCGTTATGTTCATTTTTCTGTGTTCGGCAAAAAATCTGACGGCAAAAAGAAAAAGACGAAAGATCAGTAAATATCTGTTTTATTTTTTGGCCGGATCTTATCCAACCAAATAAAATCTTTTAATTTCTTTTCATTTTCCGGAAAATCCTTTTCAGGGTATAGTTTTCCTTCGGGTTTATTCAGAAATGTAATACTTTCAATTTCTTTCTCATCCATAAAAATGATCATATTGCTTGAGATGGCTTTGTTGATACCGATCAGGCTGCCGTCTTCTTCCCGCAAATAATACAAAGTTTCCGCATTGCCGATTACATTTATCTTGCGGAGTTTGCCCTCCCTGAAAAATGCCAGCATGTTTTTTCCCTTGAGTTGATTGAACTCAAGGCTGTCAGTTTCATCGGTAGAAATGATGAAACAAGAATTCAACAAATGCATTTCCCTGATCTTGCCATCAATGACCTTAATAAAAATTGTATCAGAGGTCAGTTGGTTGGCATCTGTCCATAAGATCGGTTCCTTATACAAGCTAATAACTGAATCCGTGAAATTGTAATCCAGGGAGTCGCATTTGCCCTGCAGATCTTGTCGGTAAAATCTTACATTGTAATAAGCATAGAGGTTTTTTACCTTTTGGTTTGAATCCATGATCACCCGTATGGTATCGGAATGCAGGTACAAAGAATCTTTTTCTTCAATAATGATGGCGGTCAGGCTGTCGGTTATCAGTGAATAGTGTTTTAACTCATTGTATTCGGCGTAATTACCTGTAGAGATAATATGTTGCACCGTATCAATGATGCGTACATTTTGCATGGCTTTTCCCAAGCCGCTATTTCTGTTGTAATAGAGGCTGTCTCCCTGTATTTTTTGTTCTTTGCTGCTAAACCAGGCGTTCCGGCGAAACTGGGAGATGTCATTTTTTGTGTCGTACCAGCCATTTTCACAATATATAGTATTCTCTTCACTTTCAATCATAGTAGGGCCGTAGAAATAAGCGATCTCAGAACGGGTATTATACATCAGTGTATCAGATGAAATGGTGTACTCCGGATTAACCAGGATAACATCATTTTTAAAGAAGAATTCTTTTCTTTTGGTAAAATAGTATCCTTTTTCACTGGTCAGGGTATTTTCTTTATCCAATATCTTACCTCCGTGATAGTAATTTGCTGTTCCGGTATTTCGCTTATAAATGAGGTGCTCAGTTAACAATGTGGCCTGGTTATCAACGAGGCGCACTGCATTATGTAGCTCAGCAATTTTAGTATTTCCGTCGTATTTGAGTTTTTGTCCGTAAACACTCAGGCTGTCATTCACAATGATGCGGATATTATCGAAAGCATCAATGACATTCATATCTTCATAGAAATAAGCACTGTCGCAATAAAGAAAGGTATCATCATGTTTAAAGCAGACATTTCCGATAATGCGTTTTGCGTTCACTCTCTGTTCATCATATTCCAACGATTCCGCTCTAACCAGGTTTATTTTAGTGACTTTTTGGGCTGGCGAAAATAGCGAAAAAAGGAGAAATAATAACAGGAGGCAGGGTGCCCCGAAGGAGCCCATTCGGGCAGGGTGCAGGGTGAAAGGTACAGGGTAAAGGGTGTGGCGTAAAGGCATGGTATGGATCAATGGTCGTTCTGACAGAAATTTTATTCTACCCCTTCTTCCATGATGCGTCCGGATTTATTGAAAAACAAATCTACATGTGAAGGTTCATCCCTGCGACTGAAAAGTTCCACATAATAAAAATCCTTGCGATTTTTCTTGGTGGTTTTCTCAACGTATTCTATTTTGTATTTCTTATAATTGCTTTCAATGTAACGCATTATGGGTGAGAACAGATTATCAGGATCCATTTCTGTAGTGGAAGAAACCCAATCGCCGTTAGGGGCATAAACAGAGCTTGCATTGTATCCTTCTTCGATGTAATCTGCTTTATAATTATCACCATCTTTGGTCCAGGCTACCTCTTCAGCTTGCTTATAGCGCCTTTCAAAGTTTTTCTCAATATTAGGCGGAGGACTTACATAAACGACTTGTTCTTCCAGTTGCTTGAAATACTCTGTGTCTTCTACTCCGTTGTCAATCTTCTTAAGTATATTTCCGTAAAAATCAAAATAGAGTTCAGAATATGGCTGATTTATTCCTTCCTTTTCCAGGTAAACATGGTATACATTCCCCATCTCTTCATTGAGTTCATAATAACTTTCAGTGATTTTATAATCAACATCGTAATTATTCTTAATAAATTTGACCACTTCTGTCGGAAGCTCTTTCTGATCAACGGCCTGGTCGTACTCAAGGTCCCCCATTTCTCCAAGGTCTTCGTTTTCAACCATTTCTTTAAAATTCTCGTCTATTCTGGAGACATATTCTTCGTCTTTCTTCGTAATGTATAACTCTTCCGGTTCATTTTCTTTGATAATACGCCCGGTTTTATCGAAGAAGCATTCCCATTCCATGCGGCCTTTTCCTTTCACTCGTTTCGAAATCCTAACATAATAGCTGTTATTTCTGTCTTTCCTTACAATTTTCTCGGCATATTCCACACGATAGTTGTCATGGTTTTCTTCGAGGTAGCGCTCAATTAAAGGATATAAATCTCTATTGTCCTGTATGGTTGTAGTCTGAATAAGGGTTCCTGTAGAATCAAAATCAGCAATGGTTTCCGCATCGCGGAAAAGAAAATAGGCTATGTAAAAGTTATTGGCAGTATCCCATTTAACATCTTCGCAACGCGGGAATTTCCTGGATTGGTATTTTACAATATCGGCCGGAATGGCAGATTCCGGAAGATAGGTTTTTTCTTCTTCGTCCTCTTCACCTTCTCTGTCAATTTCATCGGCAGTTTCCATTTTTTCTTCGGCAACTACAATTTCAGAAGATCCGTCAGGATAAATAACTTTAAGGAACTTTCCTGTAATATCAAAAAAGACCTCATGCTTACCGATTGTTCCCTTGGCGTCTTCTGCCAGGGTAATCTGATAATTGTCCTGTTCATCGGCATTTTCTACAAAAGCAGCTTTAATGATCTTGTGATCTTCGTATTCCTCGGAGCAATATTTAGTGATAATCCCGGGCAGTAAGTGTTCTTTCATTTCAAAATGCGTGCAACCCCATTTGCCAAAATCCGTAAATTCAGCCATTCCCCATAATCCGTCGATTTTAGCTTCAGCAAAGTAATTTTTTCCGTCAAACATCCATGATTTAACCTCTGTATCGGGGAATGCATTGCTAAAACCCTGAACGACCTTGCCGGGTACATCTGCTTCATCAATCTTTTCTTGTGAAAATACGGAAATGGAAATAAGTAAAAGAAAAGAAAGGAATATTGCATTTTTCATAACGTATGTCTCTTAATATATAGGTAAAAGCAAATTTAAAGAATTTATTATTTTGTCAAAGCTTTTTTCTTATTAATATTTGATCCCTGTTAGGTCCTGTTGAAATAATATTTACAGGCACTTCGAGGATATTTTCGAGATATTGGATATAGTTATTCAGTTCAGGGGGTATCTGGTTGAATTCCCGGATATTTTCAAGCTTGCTTTTCCATCCCGGAAATTCTTTTATGAGGGTTTTAATGTTCAGGTCGTTTATTGAATAAGGGATTTCAGAGCATATTTTCCCATTTATTTCGTATGAATAACATACTTTCAATGTTTCAAAGGTATTCAGCACATCTGCTTTGGTAATAAAGAGTTCGGTAACTCCGTTCAGCATAATGGCATATTTTAGTGCAGGGATATCAAGCCATCCGCATCTTCTGGACCTGCCGGTGGTTGAACCGAATTCATGGCCAAGTTCTCTCAGTTTGTCTCCATCTTCGTTAAGCAGTTCTGTGGGAAAGGGGCCACTGCCTACGCGCGTGCAATAGGCTTTAAAGATACCAAATACCCTCCCGATTTTTTGCGGAGCCACACCTATCCCTGTGCATAAACCTGCAGTTATGGTGTTGGATGAAGTAACATATGGGTAAGAGCCAAAATCAATATCCAGCAGGGTGCCCTGGGCCCCTTCGGCCAAAACCTTTTTGTTGTTTATTAATTCTTTGTGGATAAAATAGGGACTATTAATAATATTCAGTTTTTTTACCTGATCAATGGATTTTAGCCAGGATTCTTCATAGGCGTTGAAATCCAGTCCGTCGGGCAAGTGCCTGCTGTAATCGAAGTTATACAACTTAATCAACTGAAGGTGTTTTTGTTTCAGGTTTTCATATCTGTGGCGAAAACTATCTGAAAAAATATCACCTACCCGTAGCCCATTTCTGCTTATTTTATCTGCGTAGGTTGGCCCTATCCCTTTTAAGGTGGATCCAATCTTCTTCTTTCCCTTTTCATGTTCATACATAGCATCCAGTAAGCGATGCGAGGGTAAAATAAGATGGGTTTTCTCGGCGATATAAAGATTTTCGGAGGGCTCAATATTATGAGTGCGAATATTGTCAAGTTCTTTGCATAATATGTGCGGATCGATGACAACACCGTTGCCGATAACGTTTTTGGTATTGGTATGAAATATTCCGGAAGGGATGGTGTGGAGGATATGTTTATTTCCGTTAAATTCCAGTGTATGTCCGGCATTGGGCCCTCCCTGAAAACGAAGGATTATGTCATATTCCGGTGTCAATACATCCACAATTTTTCCTTTGCCCTCATCGCCCCACTGAAGCCCTAAAAGTACATCAATTTTACGCATACATTTGCCTTAATGTTTTTAACACAAAACCAGCAAAAATACAATTTCTATGACATAAATGCTACTTAATTTTCATTGTTCAATTGATTTTGCATTTTTCTCCGAAGGTTTTCTGCAGAGCAGTAACCAACGACAAGGAAATGCAGGTTATCAATAAAACATTCTTTTTACCAACATAAGAATACATAGAGATAATTGCAGGCTTAGGATGTGTTCTCGCCTCATTCGGCGAAAAAAGTCAGGGAGTGATGGGATATCTTGACGTTCAGTTGTTCTTCAACCGATTTTTTTATTTCTTCAATACGTGGATCGCAGAATTCAAGTACTTTTCCTGATTTCATGCAAATCACATGATCATGCTGTTTGAATTTAAATGATTTTTCAAATTGGGCACAATTGTTCCCAAACTGATGTTTTGTGACCAGTTTGCAATCCAGCAGGAGTTCAATGGTGTTATACAGTGTGGCCCTGCTAACCCTGTATTTATTGTTTTTCATTTTGATATACAGGGTCTCAATATCGAAATGGCCATCGGTTGAATAGATTTCTTTGAGTATGGTATATCTTTCAGGTGTTTTTCGGTGACCCTTCACTTCTAAGTATTCTGTAAAAAGCTGTTTTACTGTGTCAAAGGTTTCTTGTACTTGTTCTCTCTGCTTCATAGGCGCATAATTGAATGAGGCTAAAGTGAATGACAAAGTTAATCATTATTTGGTATAAATAAAAATAAAAAGTTTTGAGCAGATTGTTTTGAGGTTTGCCTATTGCGTTAATTGGCCCTAAGTAACCAATAAATACTAAAACATCAAATTCATTTGCCAGTTGCTTATTGGCCATTCAGCAGAGAGAGCCTGGTGGCTTTTTGGATGCCTTTGATCTTTTTCAGGTTGGCAAGGATATTTTTAAGCTGATTTGTATTGTACACATAAACCATGATTTTCCCTTCAAATAAGCCCTCACTGGAATCGACATGCAGGGATCTCATGTTAATACGGTGTTCACCTGAGAGATTATTAACAACCTCATTAATTATACCTTTGCGGTCTGTGCCCTGAATTTTTATACCTGCAAGGAATTCAATTTCTGTTTCATTTTTCCTCCATTTGGCTTTCACAATCCTCTGTTCGAATCTCGACATTAGTTTAATGGCTTCCCTGCAATTTATGCGGTGAATCTCTATACCTCCTTTTGGTTTGATGATCCCGATAACATTATCACCCGGGATCGGATTGCAACATTTGGAAATATTGTACTGGATCTTGTCGACCCTGTTCCCGAGCACCAGGGTTTCAGGTTTATTTTTAATTTGTTTGGCAAGGATTTCTGCCAGGGATTTTTCAGCCTGCAAGCGGGAGCGGGTAAATGGTCGGGTCAGGTAATCGATGAGATGGAGTTTTTCATTATCATGGCAACAGGCTTTCACTTCTTTTGATCCGATACGCCCTGCAGTTACATAGTAAAAGAGGTCGATGAGGCTTTTTATATCATTTTTTTCCTGGATTTTTTTCAGTTGAGTATTGTTGTATTCAATGTTTAGCTGGTTGAAAATCTCTTTAAGTTTTTGTTCACCCCTGCTGTAGTATTTCTTTCTGTCTTCTTTCAGCTGGTCTTTGATTCTGGCAACAGCCCTGGCTGTATGAGCATACCTGAGCCAGTCCTCTTTTGGTTTTTGTTTTTTTGAAGTAATGATCTCAACCTGATCGCCGCTTTTGAGCTCATGGTTTAGCGACACTAATTTGTGGTTGACTTTTGCTCCAATGCACTGGTTGCCAATCTGGGTATGAATATTATATGCAAAATCTATTACCGTTGAATTTTTTGGCATGCTTTTCATTTCTCCTTTGGGAGTAAATATGTAAATTTCATCCTGAAAGAGATTCAGCTGAAAATCACTCAGAAAATCAAGGGCATCGGAATCGGGGTTCTTCAGCAATTCCCTTATTTTATTGAGCCATTCATCTAATCCGGTATCCTGTGGAGCTTCTTCCTTGTATTTCCAGTGGGCAGCATAGCCTTTTTCCGCGATTTCATCCATGCGTTTGCTTCGTATCTGAATTTCCACCCATTTCCCTGCGTGGCTCATCACGGTTGTATGGAGGGCCTCATACCCATTGGCTTTGGGAATGGATATCCAGTCGCGCAATCGATCGAAGCGGGGTTTATAAATACCTGTAATGATGGAGTATACCCGCCAACATTCTGCCTTTTCTTTTTCCGGAAGGGTATCCAGTATGATGCGAATGGCAAAAATATCGAAGACTTCTTCAAAGGGAATTTCCTTTTTCTTCATTTTCTGCCAGATAGAATAGATAGACTTAACCCGGCCAAAGATTTCATAATCCAGTTCTGAGCTGCTGAGGGTTTTTTTCAGGGGGTAAATAAATTTGCTGATATGCCGGCTTCTTTCCCTTTCAGATTCCTTAAGTTTTTGGGATATGGTTTCATAGATTTCCGGCTCTGTGTATTTCATGGCCAGGTCTTCCATCTCACTTTTAATGGCATATAACCCGAGGCGATTGGCAAGAGGTACAAATAAGAACATTGTTTCAGAAGCAATCTTGAGTTGCTTTTCCCGCACCAGCGCATCTAATGTACGCATGTTATGCAAACGATCAGCCAGTTTAATAAGGATAACACGTACATCGTCAGAAAGGGTAAGCAGGATCTTTCGGAAATTCTCTGCCTGCAAGGAAGGTGTATTCTGTTCAAAGATATCCTTGATCTTTGTCAGTCCGTCAATAATGGCAGCAACTTTTTTCCCGAATAAGCCCTCAATTTCCGGAAGGGTCATTTCGGTGTCTTCCACCACATCATGCAAAAGGGCAGCAATGATAGCCTGTTTTCCAAGACCGATCTCTCCGGCTACAATGGTTGCTGTTTCTATAGGATGATAAATATATGGTTCCCCGCTTTTACGACGCATATCTTTATGAGCGTCTGCGGCCAGGTTGAATGCCTTGCGAACGATTTTTTTGTCGTCAGGATTTACCGGTTTCCATACCCGAAGGAGGTTGCGGTAGCGTTTTAAAATCTCCTGTTTTTCCTTTTCCTGTACTGTTAGCTGCATGTATCGTGCATTAATATCAATGAATATACAATATTACAAATAGTTGCCCAATTATTTTGTGGTGAAAATCTTCTTCATACTTCCTGCAACGCTTTTCTCTTTTTTTTGTCTTCTAAGCATAGTGACTGAAAGAAAAAATAACAATTTTTTTTATTGCCAAATTAAAATACCTGTATCTTTACGAGTTAATTCAAGTCATAAAAACGATGTAATAACAAATAATTAAATATTTATGAGAAAGTTACTGCCAATAATGATTTTTATGCTCTTGGGAAGTTTTGTCTGTGCACAGAGTACGATTGCTTTTCATGAGAATTTTGAACAACCTGGTTTGGGTGATAGTGTACATTCTTCCCAGCAGGTTTCAGGAACAGATGACTGGGGTATTAGTTCAATGATAGCCAATAGCGGTTCCTATAGTGATACGGCCCAGGTTATGTCGAGTGCGACCTTGTATCTGACTACGGATACGTTCAGCACATCAGGTAATTCTAATGTATTTTTGCAGTTCGCTCATATTTGTAAAGTGGACTTTCAGGATGCAGCTGAAATTGAAGTGTGGACAGGAGGAAACTGGATAAAATTAACCGGAACCCAGTATATGGGCAGTGGTCAGTTTGCTTCTCTGGGTGATAAGTTCAGTGCTGTTTCTTATGTTAACGATTGGGCGCCCAGCAATGCTTCAGCTATTCCAACGAACAGCTGGTGGAAAACGGAGCAATTTGAAATTTCATCCATAGCAGGAAACCAGGCTCAGGTAGCTGTTCGTTTCAAGCTTACCGACGGCGGTGTAGCAGGTGCAGGGGGTAACTATGGCTGGGCCATTGATGATATTAAAATCACTATGTCTTATTCAGAGTTAATCCCTCCGGTGATTACATTGCAATCACCCGTTTTGCTTGATTCTGTTTATAATACCGGCCCGTTTGATATTTATTCTGACATTACAGACGCCTCAGGTATTGATACAGCCTGGTTGATTTACTCCAGGAATAATGCAGCCAATGATACACTGGGTATGATAAATACCGGTGGTTCGCTGTTTTTTGCTACCATCGATACCATTCCTGCATTCAGTTTAGGGGATACCGTTTGCTACAAGGTAGTTGCCTTTGATGCTTCTCCTGCATCCAATATGGCTATGACTCCCTCATCCGGTTGCAACCAGTTTGTGATCTACAGTTCACCACCACCTCCGGGATGTACATCTCCAATATCAAACTTTCCGGTATTTGATGGTTTTGAAGGCACATCTTTATGGACAAATGCCACCTCCGGTGATGATATGAACTGGACACAGACCTCAGGGGGTACCAGCTCATTCGGTACAGGCCCGAATGGTGCCAATACAGGTACTTACTATATGTACACGGAAACATCCGGATATAATAATATGACAGCCATCCTGAATGGACCCTGTATTGATTTAACCGGAATGAGTGCGCCCAAAATGGAATTTTATTACCATATGTATGGAGCCACTATGGGAACACTTGAAGTTCAGATATATTACGGTGGTAGCTGGCTCACCATTTGGTCAATTTCCGGGCAGCAACAAACCAGTAATGGTGATCCCTGGATAAAAGCTGATATCAACCTCATACCATATAAAAGTGTAACCCAGTTAAGGTTTAAAGCATTAACAGGTAGTAGTTATACCAGTGACATGTGTATCGATGATATCAAGATCTGGCAGCCGCCAGATAATGATATAGGTATTGTTTCTATCGATAAACCAAACAATCCGGCATTAACCGGCCAGCAAGCTGTGAAAATGACCCTGAAAAACTTTGGTGCCAATACCGTAACTTCAGCTCAGATTCGTTATGAAGTAAATGGTGTGCCACAGATTCCTATTAGCTGGACAGGTACCCTGCCGGCTGGTGTGCAGATTGATTCTCTTACTGTTGACTCTTTCAACTTCCAGGCCGGGCAATCAACCATTAAAGCCTGGACCAGGATGCCAAATGGTGTGCCCGACACAAACAACCTCAATGATACAGCCTTTGCATCTATCATTGCCTGCGTTGGCAACCTAAATGGCACGTATACTATTGGTGGCAGCAGTCCTGATTATTCCACTTTTAATGATGCTTATACTGCGCTTACCAATTGTGGTGTGGGTGGCCCCGTTACATTTAACGTCGCTGCCGGTACGTATACCGAACAATTGCTTATTGGTGCAATCCCCGGCGTGTCAGCTTCACATACAGTAAGCTTTCAGAGCGCATCAGGCGTGAATACAGATGTTATCCTTCAG
Organism: uncultured Lentimicrobiaceae bacterium; assembly: GCA_964654725.1. GTDB lineage: Bacteria > Bacteroidota > Bacteroidia > Bacteroidales > CAZZLL01 > CAZZLL01. Next base: position 33,312 of record CAZZLL010000014.1, read on the forward strand.
TATGCATCTACTTCCACAACAGATAATTATACCGTGAAGCTGGATGCTGCTTCATATATTGCATTCAAAAATATGACCATTAAAGCTACAGGTGCTTCTTATGCCTATGTTGTGGCTATTGAGAATGGATCAAATCATAATACCTTTGAAGGAAATATTATCGAAACCAGCCTGACAACAAGTTCATATGGTCGTAATTTTCATATTTACAACGGGTTGAATAATTATAATGTGATCAAAGACAATGATATCAAAAACGGATATTATAGTCTTTACATATATGGTTCAAGTTCAGCCAGTCTGGCAAAAGGGAATGTGATCATGGGGAATAATATCACAGATTTCTATTATTATGGACTCTATAATTACTATCAGGATTCCTTGCAGATAATCGGAAACTATATTGAAAACATGACTGGTTCAGTTACGGTTTATGGAATTCGTACCTATTATTGTGATAATTTCGCCATCAGTAAAAATCAGTTATACATGCATGGTAGTAGCACAAACTATGGTATGTATATTTATTATTCCGACGGTACAGCTTCAAAACCGAATATCATAGCGAATAACTTCATATCGCAATCAGGAGGAACCGGTACGGTTTATGGTATTAACAATTATTATAGTTATTATAATCACTATTACTATAATTCATTCAACATCACAGGCGGATCAATCAGTGGCTCACGTTGCTTTTATGCATATGGCAGCAGTGGTGGCGGTGGAGATGTTACATTAAAGAATAATATCTTTGTGAATACTGCTGGCGGATACACTGTTTATGCAGGCAATATCGGAGCCATCAGCTCTTCCGACTACAATAACCTATACACTACAGGAACCAACCTGGCCTATTGGGGGTCAGTTCAGTCTACGTTAAGTGCTTGGCAATCTGCTACAAATATGGATGTCAACTCCTTAAACCTGAACCCGGGTTATGCTTCTTTAACCGATCTCCATATTAATGTGTTTGAACTCGATAGTGCCGGTACACCTATCCCCGGAATATATGAGGATTTTGACGGAGACACACGTGATACACTTAAACCGGATATAGGAGCAGATGAATTTTACCTGGCTGGCGATGATGCCGGAATCTTTACATTGGTTGAACCTCAAGCTGTTTGTGCCGGTAGCCCTTCTTTAGTGAAGGTGAGTATTAAGAATTTCGGTACAGATACCCTTACATCGGCCTATGTTGACTGGGAGATAAATGGTGTGCCCAGGGATTCCGTTTTATGGACAGGCTTATTGCTTCCCACAGAAGTGGATACTGTTACGCTGGGACCATGGAACTTCCAGAATGGTGTATCTTATGATATTACTTCCTGGTCTTTTATGCCTAACAATGTAACCGATGGGAACAATACCAACGACACTCTCTATGTTACCGGTTTGAAAACTGCACTTGCTCCGGGCACATATACAATTGGTACTGATGTTAGCGATGACTTTGCAAGCTTTACTGAAGTTGCCAATCATCTGAATACTTATGGGATTTGTGGCTCAGTTGTATTTTTGGTAGATACAGGTACGTATAGCGAGCAAATAGAGCTTTTTGACATCAACGGATCAGCACCAAACGCTACGGTAACCTTCCAAAGTGCAAATGGCGACAGTACTTCCGTTGTCTTAACCTATGCGCCTTCATCCACCCTGTTTAACTATACTGTTCGATTGAATGGAGCAGATAATATCCGGTTTAAAAAGATGACAATTGAATCTACAGGTATTAGCTATGGTCGTGTAATAGAGGTTGGAAATAATGCACATAACAATCAATTTAAAAATCTGGTCATACAGGGTGCCGCAACCACCAGCACCTCAACAAACTATGCTGTAGTATTTTCAGCAGGAACAACGGATAGCCTGAATGCATTCATGTATAATAAAATATTGGATGGTTCCCACGGTATTTATTGGTACGGAGCTTCCAGCTCAGCGCTTGAGAGCAACACAACAATAATCGGTAACCGATTTGTAGATCAGTATTACAGTGGTATTTATGTTCAGAACCAGAATGCACCGCTTATTAATGACAACTATGTTTCTACTACATCAACATACACCAGCTTTTATGGACTTAGAGCAGAATATTGCGATAATGGTATGGAAATTACAGGAAACGAAGTGCTGGCAGAAGGGTCGAATTACGCCTTATATGTGAGATATTGTGATGCATCAGCAGCACAATATGGTCTTATTGCCAATAACATTGTCGTTTCAGGTGGCAGTGGTACCAATTATGGCTTCTATTTCGGATACAATACTTTTCAGGAAGTTTATTATAACAGTGTGAATGTTTTGGGCACTTCCACCTCAGGCAGGGCTTTTTACCTGTATGGTTCAACTTCCCAGAACAACATTATTAAGAACAATGCATTTGCCAATGCAGGTGGCGGATATGCTGTTTATGCTTCTATTATTGGAACCAACCTTGCTGATTACAACAATTTATATACAACAGGCAGCAATTTAGGGTATTATAATGGAGCACAAACCAATCTAACAAACTGGACCGGAGCAACAGCCTTGGATTCAAACTCTGTTTCTGTGGATCCTATGTTCCTTACCAGCACCAACCTGCATACCATTTCAGCAAACATGAACGCTTTGGCAACACCTGTTTCTGTGGTTACGGATATTGATGGTGACTTGCGTAATCCGGTAACACCGGATATTGGAGCGGATGAATTTGACCCGGTTGGAAAGAACGCTGCCATGGTTGACATCCTTAACCCTTTAGGTGGTTGTGGCTTAGGTTTGGATTCAGTAAAAGTAAGAGTAACCAATGATGGTATCGATACCATAAATGGCAACCTGGTGGTTGGATATTACCTGGACGGAAACACCAATGTTGTTTTGGAAACTGTTCCTAATACCATCCTGCCTTATGACACTGTAACATATACATTCTCAACTCCGATAAACCTGGCCACGACTGTAGATACAAACTTCTCATTACTGGCCTTTACGAAACTACAGGGAGACCCGGTAACCTTTAATGATACCGCCTATATGGATATTTTCTCAGGTGTGCCTGCAGTAGCGCCGATAGTTTCTGATACAACCATTCCTTATGGTTCTTTTGTTACCTTAACAGCGTTATCACCTGATACCGTAATCTGGTACCAGTATGATACCAGCACTGTTGAGTTGGCCACAGGAGCTACTTATACTACCCCGATATTATTTGATACTATAACTTATTGGGTTGAGGCACAGCCCGGAGGATTGGGCGGTTTATATACCATTGGAACAGGTACCACCCAAAACTCTACATACGGATATCCAAGCCCTTATGGACAATATTATAATGGAGTCCGTGAGCAATTCCTTATTCTTGCCTCTGAATTACAGGCAGCCGGAGTAAGTGCAGGGCCTATTAATTCAGTAGCATTTGATGTGGTTACTCCTGCCGGAGCAGCATTGGTGAACTTTGAAGTGAAAATGGGTCATTCATCGCAATCCTCGCTGTCAACATGGGAATCTAACCTGACTACTGTATATTCAATAGCATCCTATTCTTCTGTTGTGGGTTGGAATACACATCAGTTTAGTGTTCCGTTTGTCTGGGATGGCAGCAGCAATGTTGTGATCGAAACCTGTTTTGATAATTATCCTACAGGATATACTACCAATGCGATATTAAACCAAAGCGGTACAAGTTTTGCATCCACCCTGGATTATCATTCAGATGGAGGTAGTGTATGTACTACGCTAAGTCCATACCCATCCACTTACATGCAACGTCCAAATATGCAGTTGCTTGCTACAACACCTGGATGTCCGAGCCCAAGGGTACCGTTGACCGTGAATGTGCAAACCATTCCGCCTTATGATGCCGGTGTGGATTCTCTTATGGTGAATACGGGTTGTGGTTTAACAACTACTGAGCCAATCTCAATTCAAATATATAACCAGGGTACAGATACGATCACCAGTGGCCTATCAGCTACTTACCAGATTAACAATAATCCGCCGATTACACCTGAAAGTGTTACCAGTAATATTGTTCCCGGTGATTCTATTATGTATACTTTTACAACCCTGGCAGACCTTTCTGCTCCGACAGGAGATACTCTTTTCAGCATTAAAGCCTGGGTGTCTCATGCATCTGATCCAAACAAAAATAATGATACTATTTTTGTAGATACAGTAATCTCCAACTATACTACGAATCCGCCAATGGCCAGTGATACAAATATCACCTATGGCACCTATGCTACCCTGGTAGCAATACCTGACAGCATTACGGATTCCATATATTGGTATGATGTGCCCAACGGAGGTACAGAACTTGGCAGCGGGAATGTCTTTACAACGCCTGTATTATATAATACTACTGTTTATTACGTGGAAGCAGTTTCTGGTGGAGCTGCCAATATGTATACATTTGGTACAGGTACTACCCAAAATACCTCAACCTCATATCCTTGTCCATACGGGCAATTTTATAATGGTACACGGGAGCAGTTCCTGATATTAGCTTCAGAATTGCAGGCACAGGGCATTGGTGCCGGACCTATACAGTCTGTTGCCTTTGATGTGGTAACTCCTGCCGGAGCAGCCCTGATAAACTTTGAAGTGAAACTGGGGCATACTACCCAGAGTTCCATGTCATCCTGGGAGTCAAATATGACAACGGTGTTTTCAAATGCTTCTTACACAACTGTATCGGGTTGGAATACGCATACCTTCAGTGTACCCTTTATTTGGGACGGTGTTAGCAACCTGGTTATTGAAACCTGTTTTGATAACTATCCCAATGGATATACTACTAATGCAATACTTAACCAGACTTCTACATCATTCAGTTCAACGCTGGATTACCACTCTGATGGTGGCAGTGTTTGTACAACTACAAGTTCTTACCCAACTTCATATCAGCAGCGACCGAATATGCAGATCATTGCCAGCGGTGGTGTTTGTCCAAGTCAGAGAATACCGGTTACGGTTTATGTTACCGGACAACCACCTTATGATGCCGGTGTTACAAGTATTTCGGATCCGACAACAGACTTCGACCTGACAGCCAATGAAGATGTTGTGGTAGAAATTAAGAACAGCGGTTCACTGGCGATCTCAAACTTCCAGGTAAGTTACCAGGTCGACCAGCAAAATCCGGTTACTGAAACGGTTTCATCAACTGTCAATCCGGGTGATTCACTGGTGTATACCTTTAATGCAAAAGCAGACCTGTCTTCATACGCTATATACAATGTAAAAGCATATACAAGCCTTTCAGGTGATACGACTAATGCAAATGATACAGCTTACAAATCAGTAGAGAATATGCAGATTAACTATTGTGCCTGTTCTGCAACTTCTACTGGTTATGAAGACTTAACCAATGTTACCCTCAGCAACCTGAATAATACATCAGCTGCTGTAGGAGCGATGTACTCTGACTTTACATTAAGTGTTTCTCCCGCTATAATGCAGCCCGGACAAACGTACAATATTTCAATTACTTCAGATTTCCCTACCGGATATAGTTATCAGTATACCTGTTGGGTGAATGTATTCATCGACTGGAACAGGGATGGAACATTTGATACCAATACAGAACGTCCGTTTGGAATGACAACAACCTCTTCAAATACGGTTACAGGTACCATTACTGTGCCTCAAACGGCTGTTACCGGAATACCAACCAGAATGAGGGTGGTATTGCGTGAAAGTGGTTCTGTTACCAATACCGGGCCATGCGGTACTTATACCTGGGGTGAAACAGAAGATTATACGGTTATTGTTACCAATCCTGTACCGGAAGATGCCGGTATTAGCGAAGTGGTTGATCCTGCAGGTTCCATAATTGCTTCAACGGCGCTACCTGTGAATGTCAGGATCAAGAACTATGGTACGGATACACTTACCAAGGCAACAGTTAACTGGTCTGTTGACGGCGTTTCTAAGCCAGCATACGTATGGACAGGTTCCTTATTGCCCGATTCTGTGTCTTCACCAATTACGATTGCTACAGATACATTCAGCACAGGATCACACTGCCTGAAAGCATGGACCATTATGCCGAATGATAGTGTAGATGTTAATAATTATAATGATACATCAACATCATGCTTCTATGCATGCCAGACTATCCTTAGTGGCCCGTACACAATTGGTGGCACCAACCCGGACTTCCAGAGCCTTGCTGACGCCGTTACAGCCCTTAATAATTGTGGTGTGAATGGACCGGTGGTATTTAATATTGCCCCGGGTACTTATTCAGCACAGATAGTATTGAATGAGATACTGGGTACATCAGCTACCAATACAGTTACCTTCCAGTCTTCAACAAACAATGCAGCAGATGTTACCATTACCTTTTCAGCCTCTTCATCAACCGATAACTATACCTTCTATCTTGATGGTGCTGATTATGTGATCCTAAAGAACCTGACCATAACCGCCGGTGGTACTTCTTATGCCAGGGCAGTAGTTATAGGAAATTCAGCTACTAATAATGAGATCAACGCTTGTATCATTAATAGTGTGCAGTCTACCAGTAGCAATGCTGCCGGTATTTATTCTTCAGGATCAAATGATGATAACAATACAATTAAGAACAATACCATCAATTATGGGTATTATGGTATTTATTACTACGGTGCTTCTAATTCTAACCTGGAAATGGGAACGCTGATAGAGAACAATACGATAAAAGACTGGTATTACTATGGTATTTATCTTTCTAACCAGGATGCACCGCAAGTGCTTGGCAACACCATCGATAACACCAACGGTAACTCCTCATATGCTTATGCTCTCTATGCTTATTATTGTGATAATGCGATGGAGATCATGAACAATAAGATCAACATAGTTACAAGCTCTACAGCATACGGAATGAGGCTTTATTATTGTAATGGTAGCGGAGCAGGCTCGGGTTTGATCGCGAATAACTTTATTACCGAGAATTCCAACAATACCAATACGCATTATGGAATTTATTCTTATTATTCCACCATGCAGGATTACTACTACAATACGGTGAATATGACGAGTGGTTCAACATCTGCCCGTGCTTTTTATCATTATAATTACAGCAGCAGCAGTCAGGATATCAACCTGAAGAATAATGTATTTGTGAATAATGGAGGCGGATATGCTATTTATATCTCTTCTCCTTCTACAATTGCTACTTCTGATTACAATGATTTCTATACCAGTGGCTCCAATTTGGGTTACTGGAACGGAATACATGCTAACCTGAGCTCATGGCAAACATCAACCTATATGGATGCCAACTCTATTTCACACAATCCTGTATTTATTTCGAATACCAACCTGCATACAACGGATATTGACCTGAATGCTAAAGGAACACCTATTCCTTCAGTTCTCAAGGATATCGATGGGGATCCGCGTGATTCGCTTAATCCTGATATGGGTGCAGATGAATTTACACCCTCACCTATTGATCTGGGTGCATCAGCGCTTATCAGCCCGATAGCTGGTTCTTGCTTTGGATCAGCAGAAGTGCTTACTATAGAAATAAAGAATCATGGCCTCGATACGTTATATTTTGCTACGGATACAGCTTTTCTGCATGTAAATGTTACAGGCCCGAACTCTTATACATTCCCGGTAGTTGTTATAGATACCGGTATGCTCCCGGTAGGACAGTCCATGAATATTCTCGTTGATACTGCTTACAATATGTCGGCTGGAGGTGCTTATAACTTCTATGCCCATACTGTCATCAATAATGACGGTAACAGCATAAACGATAGTATGAGTCCGCAAACAGTGAATGTATTTGCAACCATTAGTACCTTCCCGTTCATTGAGGACTTTGAAACTTCTACAGTAGGTACACCGGGTACGCTGGATAATGGCTGGACCATTGATCCGACCTCCGGGTTCACCTGGTATGTGGATGAGGGAGGTACACCATCCACAAGCACAGGGCCAACTGTTGACCATACCCTGGGAACTTCAACAGGTAATTATGTATATACAGAAGGTTCCAGCAGTGGTCAATATGCATCTCTTATCAGTCCTTGTTTAGACCTGAACAGCATGACCAACCCGCATGTGAAATTCTGGTATCATTTCTATGGTTCTTCAATCTTAAGTATGTATACAGAAGTAAACTATGGCGGGGTTTGGTATACGGTAGATACCATCCAGGGACAGCAACAGGCACAGCAATCAGACCCATGGCTGCAGCATGTTGTTGACTTAAGCGGATATTCCGGTATTGTGAAAATCAGATTCAGGGCGTTGAAAGGTGCATCTTTCTATTGCGATATGGCACTGGATGATATCTATGTTTATGAACCCATGCCGCTGGATGCTGGTGTGAAGAAGTTTGTTTTGCCTGATGATACATACTCAGATGTGGGGGCCAGTGCTCCGGTTAGTGTGATTGTAGAAAATTATGGTTATGATACCATCACCAGCATGAACGTAGGATTTATTGTCGGGACCAATGTAGTAACTGAATCCTATAGTGATACCCTGCTGCCTAATATGACGGATACTTTTGCATTTACAACACCGATGTCAGCTATTGCAGGACAATTTAACCTGTGTGCTTTTACTGATCTTACAGGCGACGGGAATACCGGTAATGACACCAATTGTATAACACATACAGGTGTGCCGGTTCTGCAAATTCCATTCATGGATGACTTTGAAAGTACAACCTATTTCTTTGGAGCCGGTGGAATCAATGAGTGGGAGCATGGTATCCCGCAGGCAATGACCATAAATTCGGCGCATAGTTCTGCGAATGTCTGGGCAACCAACCTGTTTGGTCACTATAGTGATAATACAAACGGTTATCTTTATACACCTAAGTTCGATTTAAGTACTTACGGTGTTGATTCTCTGAAATTCTGGCACTGGCTTGAATCTGAGCCTACCAATGATGGTGGATATATTCAGTACCTGAATATTCAGGGGAACTGGTCACCATTGGGCAGTCAGAACGATACCTCTGCATCGAACTGGTATAACAGCTACAGCAATGGCCAGGATAAATGGACAGGACAAACAGGTGGTTGGATACAATCTACCTATGATCTTTCTGTTGTTCAGGACCTGGGCAATATTGCACAATTCAGATTTGTTTTCAATACAAATGCATCAAGCCACAGCTTTGACGGTTGGGCCATTGATGACTTTGAGCTTACTTTGCCTAAAATTCCTGAGGATGCCGGTGTAATAGCCATCAATACACCTATTGATACGGTGGTTATTGGAAGTTCTCAATCAGTGGAAGTTGTAATCCAAAACTTTGGCATTGATACCTTGTATAGTGTACCAATTGATTATGTTGTTAATAACGGTGTGCCGAAATCAGGAACCTGGACAGGCACCCTGGCACCAAATGCCACAGCTGTATTTTCATTCTCTCAGGTATTCAATGCCACAACGAATGCGAGCTTTGGAATTTGTGCTAATACCAATGTGAATAATGATACCTACTTCTTTAATGACTCAACGTGTAAAACGGTTGTAACAAAGCTTCCGGCATTGGATGCAGGTATTATTGACATCATTGTTCCGGGTGATTCAACCTGTGTTGATGAGGATATTTCGGTAACAGTTAGAATAAAAAATATGGGCCTGGATGCACTAAGTAATATGCAGGTTGCCTATAAGTTCCGTAATAATCCTCCGGTTGTGGAATCATGGTCAGGTACTCTCGCCAATACAGGAGATTCTGTTGACTTTACTTTCTCAACACCTTATAATACAACACTTCTGATAGGTAACTATGACTTTACAGCTTATACCATGCTGCCAAGTGATGGCTATTACCTGAATGATACTGTTGTAATAACCGTTATCAACCACATTTGTCCGAGCGGCATTGGTGAAAGCGGATTAGACGGTATGTGGTTAGGACAAAACATACCTAACCCGGCTACTAAAACAACAACCATAGAATATACCCTGCCGAAATCAGGCGAAGTGGTCTTCAGGCTTACGAACCTCCTGGGCGAACCGATTGAGGTGCAACGCATAGAAGGACATACCGGAAGGCAGACTATTGAATTGGATGTTGACGGCATGCCGGCAGGTGTATACTATTACAGCATCGATTTCGAGGGTACACGCCTGGTGAAAAAGATGGTGGTGAATAAGTAAGATTTGAATTGATCTTAAATATTTCTGAGGAGGCTGTCGAAGAAATGGCAGCCTCTTTATTTTAGATAAATTATTATTGTAACAACTTTCAAATATATGAAAAGATTAATATCCTTTACCGTATTGATGTTTACAACATCTTTACTTTTTTCCCAAACCATCGTATTTCATGAAAGCTTTGAACTTCCGGGTGGAGCCGACAGCATGAGCTCAAGCCAGGCATCAACCGGTATTGATGATTGGGCCACAACAGATTTTGTGGCTGCTTCCGGTAATTATGCAGATACCTGCACGGTTTTGTCAGGTTCAACGACTTACCTGACATCCAATGTTTTCAGTACATCAGGAAATACCAATGTATTCCTTGAGTTTGCACATATCTGTAAAATTGATTTTTCAGATGCTGCTGAAATAGAGGTTTCAGTAAATAACGGCCTGAGTTGGACAAAGCTGACATCAACCCAATACCTTGGAAGCGGACAATTTGCTACCCTGGGAGATAAATTCAGCAGCATATCATATGTAAATACCTGGCAGCCTGGAAGTCCAACAGCATTGCCGGATAATTCCTGGTGGAAAACCGAACAATTTGATATTTCCTCCCTGGTGGGAAATCAAGCTCAGGTGAAGTTTCGTTTTAAATTGTCTGACGGAGGGACCATCGGATCCAATGGAGCTTACGGCTGGGCCATCGACAATATTAAGGTCACCATGTCATTCTCAGAATTGATTCCGCCCGTGATCACCCTGAATGCTCCCTTCTTTCAGGATACTGTATATTCTCAGGGGCCTTACTATGTTTCTGCCGACATTACTGATGCTTCAGGTATTGATACAGCTTTGCTGGTATCACGTATGAACAATGGCAGCTGGGATACTGTTGGAATGAGTTTTACTTCAGGAAGTGCTTATACAGGAATAATTGACACAGCTTCAGTAGGAGATACTGTTTGCTATTTTATTAAAGCCTTTGATGCATCTCCGGTTCAGAACTCTGCTGTTGATCCTGTATCGGGATATCATTGTTTTGAAGTATTTCCCTCTCCACCGCCACCGGGATGTACTACCCCTGTTTCAAGCTTTCCCTGGAATGAAGATTTTGAGACCGGAACTGCCGGAACTGGTGTTCCGCAAAACCAGGGTGTTTTACCTGCTTTATGGTCAAAAATTCCTGATTTCGGTGGAAATTTTATGTGGATGGTCAATACCGGCCAAACCAATACCACAGCTACGGGTCCTGATATGGATCATACAAGCGGCAGTGGATTATATGTATACACGGAAAGCAACTACGGATCAAACGGAAGCCAGGCCGAATTATACTCTCCCTGCCTGGATATAACTAATCTAAGTTTGCCCACCCTGGAATTTTATTACCATATGTATGGAAACCAGGTTGACAGTTTATGCGTGGATATCTGGTATGCAAATCAATGGATAAACAATATCTGGTATATTACGGGTGCTCAGCAAAACAGCGGTATGGATCCCTGGCAGAAGGCCAGTATTAACCTTACAGCTTATAAAGGGATAACACAGATTCGCTTCAGGGTAAATAAAAGTAGTTGTTGTGAGGGGGATGTTGCCCTGGATGACATAAAGGTTTATGTTCCTGCCAATAATGATGCAGGAGTAATTTCCGTGGATTTTCCGGTAAGTCCAGCCGTTACAGGATCCCAGCCCGTAATAGTCAGTATTCAGAATTTTGGTTCACAGAATCTGTTATCAGCACAAATCAGGTATCACCTGAACGGACAAGCTTTTGCACCATACAACTGGACAGGTAACCTGGCTCCCGGAGCCGTGGCAGATTCTTTGCAGATAGGTACGGTAAGCCTTCCTGCCGGTCTTTCAGTAATCAAAGCATGGACAAATATGCCAAACGGGCAAACGGATGGTTTTTTTGACAATGATACCATTGTTAGCAATGTAATTGCTTGTTCAGCCCCACTTTCCGGAAATTACACCATAGGCGGAAGCAATGCAGATTACCTCTCATTTCAGGATGCTGTGGATGCCTTGCACTATTGCGGGGTAAGTGGTCCCGTAAGCTTTATTGTCTTTCCCGGAACATATAACGAGCAAATACGAATTGATCCTGTGAGTGGTTCATCTCCGGTAAATACCATCACCTTTCAGTCCGTAAATGCTGACAGTACTACTGTTATTCTCACGCATGCTGCGACTTCCCCGGGAATGAATTATACCCTATATTTAAATGGGGCAGATTATTTGCGGTTTAAGCACATGAGTTTGGTAGCTACCTCTTCGAGTTATGCGCGTACAATAGTACTTGACAGTGGTGCAATTTCGAATCAGTTTGCTAATAATATTATTCAAAGTATATCCACCACAACACAATCGGATGATTTTGCCGGGGTATATTCTTACGATGGCGTTGACAGCCTCAACACCTTTTCAGATAATCGAATTATTGGCGGAGCTTATGGAATTTATCTGAGGGGCTCGGCAGGAGCACCTCTCAGTGAGCATCAAAACAGTATTTTAAACAATCGTTTTATAGATCAGTATTATAAGGCCATATACTGCGTGGTTCAAAACAATTTTATCATTGGTGGAAACTACGTTTCAACCCAATCAACCAACAGCCAGTATAATGCCTTGCACCTGGAAACCAGTGATGGAAGCTTTGCAGTTAAAGGAAATCAGTTTATTTGTCCCCTGGCCAATACAGCTCTGAATATACAATCTTGCCAGTCAGGAGAATTTTATAACAATTTCTTAGTGAGTGGGGGAAGTGGACTGAACACTACCGTATATATGAGTAATTCCTTAGATATAGATGTGTACTACAACAGTATTTCAACACAGGGTGTTAATAGCAACGGTAGGGGATTATTTATGCAGGGAAATGCAAGCAATAACATTGAGATAAAGAACAATATTATTGCAAATCCGGGTGGAGGATATAGCATTTATGCCAATGTGAATTCCAATTCATTTTCTTCGGATTACAATGATTTATACAGCAGTGGCAATAACCTTGCCTTCTCTGGTTCATCTCATAGCAATCTCTTGTCATGGACAGCAGCTACCGGAGGGGATTCAAATTCCGTTTCTATTAATCCTGCTTATGCCACACCAACTAATCTGCATACGATCAATGCAGCTATTAATGATCTTGGTATTCCGGTTCCGGGTATTACAACTGACATTGACGGTGATTTGCGTGATCCTGTAAATCCTGACATGGGCGCAGATGAATTTACGCCTTCAGGTTTGAATGCCGGCATCGTTTCCATTGAGAGTCCATTGGGAGGGTGTAACCTGGGTAATGAAACAGTGGAAATTCGCATTACCAATGCGGGTTTGGACACCATACAGGGCAGTTTTGCCGTGGGATATTATTTACAGGGCAGCACAGCGACAGTTATTGAGCCTTATACCGCGGTTCTGCTTCCGGGAGATAGTGCGAATTATGTGTTTAATAGCCTGATAAATCTCAGCACCAATGTGGATTCAACTTTTGAAATGATAGCCTTTGTAAAACTGCAAAATGATCCGCTGACTTCCAATGATACAGCTTATGCATCTGTATTTTGCGGTGCACCAGCCATTCCTCCTGTAGTAAATGACACTACGATTCCTTATGGAACCTCTGTGACCCTGCCTGCTATGGCCAATGATTCGGTGTATTGGTTTGCTGATGATACCACTTCAGCTGTATTAGGCAGTGGAAATACGTTTACAACACCGGTTTTATTTGATACTATTGTTTATTATGTGCAGGTAATCCCGGGAGGGATTAATTCTGTATTTGATATAGGAACAGGAATCCTAACAAATTCTACTTATTCGTATCCTAGTCCATATGGGCAATATTATAATGGTACCCGTGAACAGATGTTGATATTGGCCTCTGAATTACAGGCAGCCGGAATGAGCTCCGGACCCATTCAATCGCTGGCTTTTGATGTTGTCAATCCCGCCGGGAGCTCATTGACAAATTTTGAAGTTAAGATGGGCCATACGTCAAACAGCAGCCTGGGTGCCTGGGAAACCGGATTGACTTCGGTATACCAGAATAATTCATACACAAGCGTTCCAGGATGGAATACCCATGCCTTTTCTTCTTCCTTTAATTGGAATGGTACAGATAACATTGTGGTTGAAACCTGTTTTGATAATTATCCAAGCGGTTACACTACCAATGCCACGATGCGGCAAACACAAACTGCATTTACTTCTACCCTTGATCATCATTCCGATGGGGGCAGTGTGTGCACTAACCCGAACTGGACACCCACATCTTATAATCAACGGCCAAATATGCGCTTTGTGGCATCTTCTAATACATGTCCAAGCATCAGAATCCCCTTACAGGTAAATGTTGCCGGGCCTCCTGCACGGGATATGGCTTGTTCGTCTATTGAAGATCCGGATACGGATTTTGACCTGACTTCTGGAGAGATCATAAGCGTGGTCGTTAAGAATTACGGCGCCTTGCCGGTTAATAACCCACAGATAAGTTTTCAGGTGGATAATACCCTTCCGGTAACAGAAGTTTATAATGGGCAGGTTTTAGCTGGTGACTCACTGGTATACCAATTCGTTAATACAGCTGATCTTTCTGCTTATCAGCTATACAATCTAAAAGCCTGGGTAAAGGTGCCTGGTGATACCGTGCTTTCTAATGATACAGCCTTTAAAACTGTGGAGAATCTGATGATCTCATATTGCACCTGTGCAGCTATTCAGCCGGTTAATGAAGACATCAGCTTTGTGAGCCTGGGAAGTATGAATAATTTCTCCGATTCTACCGGAAATACCTATACGGATTTTACTTCATTAGCACCCGTTATGCTTGTTCCTGGTCAGAGTTTCCCAATTTCTGTAACATCTTCTTTTGTATCTCCCAATACCAATAACCTGAACTGTTGGCTGAATGTTTTTATCGACTGGAACCGTGACGGTGTATTTGATGCTGCAACAGAACTGGAAGTTGCCCAACAGAGCAGTTCCTCCAATACCGTGAATGATCTCATCCCTGTTCCTTTGAATGCTCCTGCAGGTCTTCCGATCCGTATGCGCGTTGTTTTAAGGGAAAATGGAAGTCAGATCAATACAGGCCCTTGCAATACCTATCAAAGAGGTGAAACTGAGGATTATTTCATCATTGTAGGAAATCCCTATGCCAATGATGCCGGAGTTACTCAGATAATTTCACCTACAGCTACCGCAGTTTCCACAGTGCCAACCCCTGTAATAGTAACTATAAAGAATTTTGGCACAGATACCCTGAGCAAAGTTGGTATACAGTGGTCAGTGGATGGTACCCTTAAATTGCCTTATGTCTGGATAGGATCTTTGCCTCCTGACTCAGTGTCTTACAATATTACCATTGGTTCTGAAATTTTTACTGCCGGGAGTCATTGCATGAATGTCTGGACAAACGGTCCGAATGATTCTACCGACCTGAACCTATATAACGATAGCAGCTCCTTCTGTTTCTACAGCTGTACATCCATTCTCAGTGGTACCTATACCATTGGCGGCAGCAGTGCTGACTTCGCCACTATTAATGATGCCCTTATTGCTTTGCAAAACTGCGGGGTAAGCGGTCCTGTAACCTTTAATATTAATTCCGGAACCTATACAGAACAAATCGAGTTGTTCGAATACACGGGCGTATCAGCTATGAATACAGTTACCTTCAGATCAGCCTCTGGTAATGCTGCCGATGTAACCATTCAACATGCAGCAAGTTCAGTCACGGATAATTTTACCCTGAGGATTAATGGTGCCGACCATATACAGTTCAGAGATTTAAGCCTTAAGGGGAACGGAACGGTTTATGCCCGAGTGGTGGAATTTTTAAATGATGCCGACAGCAACACCATTGAAGACTGTATTATTACCAGTATTGCCAGCAATAATCCAAATGCTGCCGGTATATATTCTGACAATAGCAATGATGATTACAACCTGATCCGTGATAATGAGTTTCAATATGGATACTATGGCCTGTATTTCAGCGGGGAATCCCCGTCAGGTTCTGAGACAGGTAACCTTATTGATTCGAACTCCTTCAGTGGGGTGAGTAATTATGGTATTTATCTCCGGTATCAGCTTGGAACGGAAATGAACCAAAATCAAGTGGACCTTGCCACAAATTCAAGCGGAACAGAAGCGATTTACCTGACGAATTGCCTTGATGGTGTTAAGATCACAGGAAATGAGATTAGTTTGCATGCAGCGGCCAATTGCAACGGTATTCATCTGAACCAATGTGAAGGGAGTTCTTTTAGTAAGGGGTTGATTGCCAATAATTTCATACTGCAAAATCAAAGTGGAAACATGATGAATTATGGAATCTATCTGCAGAATTCCAGGTTCCAGGATATAATTCATAATACTGTTTATATCAACGGAGGTTCTGCAAATGGAAGAGCATTGAATATTCAGTCAGGGGCGTCATCACAGGGAGGTATCAATATTTTTAATAACATCGCCCTGCATAATGCCGGTGGAAATGCCATTTATGTCAACGCTCCTGCCAGCATTGACATATCTGATTATAATGTATTTTACTCCAGTGGAGCAACCCTGGCATACTGGGGTGGTTCAGCATCAGATTTAAGCATTTTGCAGATACTAAGCATGAAAGACAGCAACTCTTACGAATTTATGCCACAGTTTATTTCATCTGCGGATTTGCACACCCTGGATGTCAGCCTGGACGGTAAGGGAACTTATTTATCTATAGCATCTGTTCCAAAGGATATTGACGGGGATCTCCGAAACACAACAGCCCCGGATATCGGCGCTGATGAGTTTACGCCCAGTTCCCTGGATATCGGAGCTCTTGAACTGGCCTTGCCTCTGGCAAATGGGTGTTTTTCATCCACAGAAAGCGTAAGTATAAGGGTGAAGAATTATGGCCTTTCTACTATTGATTTTTCTCAGGATACATTGAAGGTGTATGCCGGAGTAATAGGGCCATTGAACCAGACTTTTCCTGCAGTTGTTGTCTCTAATGGTACCCTGGCAGCCGGGTCAACGCAGGATGTGCTTGTATCGAATGCTTTCAATATGTCTGCTTCAGGTACGTATTATTTTGATGCCTATGTTTCTATGAGTTCGGATGTGATTGCACTGAACGATACTATGGCCACCACATCAGTGGATGTCATAGGAAATAATACCTATTATCCCTTTACCGAAGATTTCGAAACTTTTACCATTGGCCAGCCGGGTGTATTGAATAATGGCTGGACCAGGGAGCCTTCTGCCGGCTATGTATGGCAGGTAGACCGTTCAACTACTTCCTCCAACGGAACAGGTCCGAATGTCGACCATACCCTCGCCACCCCGCAGGGAATATATTTGTATACCGAAGCCAATGGTGGTAATCAGGGGGATGAAGCTTCTCTGATCAGCCCATGCCTTGACTTATCGGCCATGACAACCCCATCCCTGACTTTTTGGTGTCATTTTTATGGAGCCGGGATTGACAGAATGTACATTGATGTGCTATATAATGGTGTTTGGAATACAGCAGATACCATTGTTGGCCAGCAGCAATCTGCTTCGCAGGATCCCTGGCTGCAAAAGAGTGTGGATCTTTCGAATTATACCGGAATTGTTAAGATTAGGTTCAGGGGTGTGAAGGGATCGAATCCTCTGGGCGATATGGCGATAGACGACATATTTATTTATGAGCAGCAACAAAAAGATGCTGCGGTGAAATCTGTGGTTGAACCTTCTGATTCCTATAATGATGTGAGTGCCCAGGTGCAGGTGAGAGCGATGGTGGAGAATTATGGGGTTGATACCATATATACCATGACTATAGGATATGCACTGAATGGAAGCAATGTGAATACAGAAACATATTCGGATACCCTTCTGCCCGGTGCTACAGATACCTTCACCTTCGCAAATACCTTCAATCCCCTTACAGGCCAGTTCGATCTGTGTGTGTTTTGTGATTTGACAGGAGATGGAAACAGTGGGAACGATACCACGTGCATAAGCTATACCGGAGTTCCTGTTCTTCAGATACCTTATTCTGATGATATGGAAGGAATCAATTATTGGGTCCATGACGGAAGTGTGGATGAATGGGAGCGGGGAATTCCTGCCGGACAAATGATATCGGCGGCACATAGTCCGCAGAATGTTTGGATGACGGATCTGGATGATAATTACAGCAACAGTGCCAATGCTTACCTGTATACCCCAAAATTTGATATGACCGTTTTTGGAGCGGATACCCTCAAATTCTGGCATTATATGCATTCAGAAAATACCAACGACGGGGGGAATATTCAGTACCTGAACTTCCAGGGAAATTGGGAAACTCTGGGTGTTCAGGGGGATACGAATGCCACCAACTGGTACAATACCTTTAATAACGGGCAGTATAAATGGACAGGAAACACAGGATGGATCTTGTCAACCTTCAGCCTGTCTGCAATACAGAATTTAGGCAATATTACCCAATTCAGGTTTGCCTTTTCTTCGAATAGCAATAACAACAACTTTGATGGCTGGGCGATCGATGACTTTGAATTAACCTTGGCGCAAATATCTCAGGATGCAGGTATCATTGACATCACTTCTCCGGGAATATCTACCATTTATGGTTCCAATAATTCAGTAACTGCGGTTATACAGAATTTCGGATACGATACCCTTAGCAGTGTTCCGTTGAAGTACAGGCTTAACAATGGCATTCCGGTTTCAGCCACCTGGACAGGCACTTTGATGCCGGGAGATACGGTGAGTTATACCTTTTCAACATCCTACACATCTCCAATGAGTGGGCCATATAATCTCTGTGTGTACACCAGTGATTTTTATTCCTTTAATGATACCACTTGCAAGAATGTAGATGTGGTGGCTCCTCTCTATGATGTTGCTGTATCGGAAATTGTTTCTCCGGATTCCGTATGGATTAGCCAGAATTATTCCGTGGTAGTGCGCATTAAAAACCCCGGACAAAACACCCTGACTTCCATTCCGCTGTTTTATAAGCATATGAATGATCCGGTAGTGAGTGAGACCTGGACAGGTAGCCTGGCTACAGGTGATTCGGTTGATTTTACCTTTAGTCAACAGTTTAATTCAGGATTCATTATTGGAGCACGGATAATATGTGCTTATTCAGCCTTGTCGAATGACGGCTATTTGATAAATGATACCCTATGTAAAACGCTGCCTTTTGCTGATGGTATTGAAGAATCTCATTTAGAAAATTTCTGGTTGAGCCAGAACATACCAAATCCGGCGATGATGACCACTGCTATAGAGTTCTCATTGCCACAGTCAGGTGAAGTTCTGTTTCGGTTAACAAACATGCTGGGCGAGCCGGTAAAGATGCTAAGCCTTGAAGGCCATACAGGCAAGCAGTCAATCAGTCTGAATGTTGATGAACTCCCGGCTGGCGTGTATTATTACAGCATAGAATTCGAAGGTTATCGCCTGGTGAAGAAGATGGTGGTGAATAAGTAAGATTTGAATTGATCTTAAATATTTCTTTGGGATGATCAAATAATTATCGTATTGTTATGCAACTTTAGTGCTTATATTCTTGTCTTAAAGATCGAACCAAAGATTTTTTTTGGTTTGATGGTTACTATTAACAGAATTGCAATACATATTATTTAACTCAGGGGAAGCAGACTTTTCAAATAAAAAGCTGCATATCTTGGATAACTGCCTGAAAGTGTGAATATAAAATTTCCTTTTGTTGAAATTTTACATGGGTTCATTTTATGTCTAAAGTGTAACCTTAAAATTCTTTTTTCTATTTCTAAAACCCATTCTTTTTTATTTATCGATTATTATTCTGTTGCAGTCGAAAAACTCTTTCAGAAAAGTTACAGCAATTGGATTTATATTTATATTTATAAGCTTTTCAAAAAACCCATTGTAGCACATTAACATAACCATATCTATGAAAAAGATTTCCTTTCTACTCATCAGTATTTTTTTTGTTCATTTAGCTAATTCTCAGACAGTTGTTTATCATGAAAATTTTGAGGCTCCCAATCCGGGCGATAGTGTGATATCTTCTCAACAAGTAGCAGGAACGAAAGACTGGGGCCTCAGCACTTATTTGCAAAACTCCGGGCTGCGTTCGGATACCTGCCAGGTTATGTCAGGGGTAAGTACAAGCTTAACAACAATACCTATCAATACAACAGGAAACTATTATGTTCTCCTTGAGTTTTATCATATTTGTAAAGTAGATGCCGGTGACAGTGCGTTTGTTGAAGTGTCAACAAATAACGGACTAACATGGACTGCCCTTACTTCGGCTGAATATATGGGTAGTGGTTCCTTTGGTACACTTGGTGGCCGTTTTTCGGTCATGTCATACGTCAATGACTGGGTAGCAGGAATTCCGGCACAATTGCCATCAAATACCTGGTGGAAAAAGGAAACTTTTGATATCTCTTCTTTGGCTTCAAATACCACCAATATGCGCATTCGTTTTCGTTTGGCCGATGGCAGTATTGCGGGGCCAAACAGTCATTATGGCTGGGCGATTGACGACATTGTTGTTAGTATGGCTGTTTCTGAGCAGGATGCTCCTGTTATTTCACTGAATGCCCCCATCTTACAGGGAAATGTGTATTCTACGGGGCCATTTACAATAAGTGCTGATATCTCTGATGCTTCCGGTCTGGATACGGTACACCTGGTTTATTTCAAAAACGGCGGTATGCCTGATACGGTACCTATGTTGAATACATCCGGGAATACGTATGAAGGAAACATTGATACTTCCAGTATGAATGATACCATTTGCTATTATATTTCTGCGATTGATGCATCACCAGCCCAGAATGATACCATCAGCAGCACCTATTGCTTTATAGTATCCTCCTCCCCCTGGCCGCTAGGTTGCACCAATCCGGTAAGCAGCTTTCCGTATATAGAAAATTTTGACGCAAATACCAGTATAGCATATGTAAGTTGTGGAACCAATTATACCATCATGAATGGATGGGAAAACGATTCAGTCTCCACCAACGGTACAAGCTGGGCACCACATAGTGGGTCAACCACTACAACCTACACCGGACCTTCGGGTGATGCAAGCTCGGGGAGTGGTATTTTTTTGTACATTGAAGCTTCAGCATGTGGTGGAAACACAGCGGTTGTCAAATCGCCATGTATGGACATCAGCAACCTCAATAATCCTGAACTGGAGTTCTGGTATCATATGTATGGCTCCACTATGGGAGAATTGCATGTGGATGTATTTTACGGAGGAAGCTGGGTGTATGATGTGATGACCTATCTGAGCGGATCGCAGCAATATGCCAGCACAGATCCATGGCTCAAAGCAAGCGTTGACCTGACACCCTATAAAGGTGTAACACAAATACGTTTCAGGGGAATTCTCCAGAGTGGAACACTATCATACTACGGCGATATGGCCATTGATGATGTAAAAGTGTGGGATCCGCCGGCAGCTGATGCCGGGGTTATTTCTGTTGATGCCCCTACATCTCCAGCTACTACAGGAACACAGCCTGTTACCGTTAGCATACAAAACTTTGCTTCCGGTAACCTGACTTCCTGTGATATTTATTACAGTGTGAATGGAAACATACAAACACCTTATAGCTGGTCAGGGAATCTGGCTGCTAATGCTTCAGATACTGCCACTATCGGTAGCTATAATTTTCAGGGGGTAAGCTCTGTGATCAAAGCCTGGACTGCCAATCCCAACAATACTCCCGATGGTTTCAACCAGAATGATACCTCGATGGTATCCATAATACATTGTTCAGGTGGTTTGGCAGGAACGTATACCATTGGAAGCAATGGAGATTTTCCCACCTTTACTGATGCTGTAAATGCTTTGAATACCTGTGGGGTAGACAGCCAAGTGGTGTTCAACGTTGCAGCAGGCACCTATGCGGAGCAGGTTTCTGTTCCTGCTATTTCCGGCGCTTCAGATACCAGTACCATCACTTTCCAGTCGGCCAGCGCACTTAATTCCAGTGTTATTCTTGAATATTCTGCTAGCTCTTCTGCCTCAAATTATACCCTTCAGTTAGATGGTGCCGATTATATCATTATAAGAGATATTACCATCAAGGCTAATGGTTCTTCCTATGCCAGGGTAGTAGATATGAGTAACGGAGCAAATTATAACCAGCTAATAGGAAATAGCATACAATCCAATTCATCAGGAGCCTATAATTCTGCCGGTATTTATTCTGATAATACCAGTGATGAATACAATATCATCAGTGATAATGAAATCCAGTACGGGTATTACGGTATATACCTTTATGGTTCCAGCACTTCTAACCTGGAAGCTGGAAATATGATTTTGAACAACTTCGTGACGAATGCTACTTATTATAGTGTTTACATAAGGTATCAGGATTCTGTTATTATTCAGGGTAATCATATTGAAGGGAGTGGAGGGTCTACCACCTATGGCATATACTTGTATTATTGCGATAACGGGACAGAGATTGTTGGAAACAATATCTACGTAAACGGTTCAAGCAATTATGGTATACGTACATGGAACTGCGATGGAACTTCCAGCGAACCTATTATTATCGCCAATAACTTTATTTCTGAATCAGGAGGTTCGTCCTATGCATATGGGTTGTATTTGTATTCTACGAATTATACCAATGTTTATTTCAACTCAATAAATATTACCGGGGGAAGCAGCTCGAATGGCCGTGGGTTGTATTTATATAATGGTGGTAATGTGAATGTTATGAATAATATCTTCAGAAATATTGGAGGTGGTTATGCCTATTACATAAACACTACAACCGCATTGAATTCTTCTGATTATAACAACTTTTATGCAAGCGGCACTAACCTGGCTTATTACAGCGGAAGCCACACCAGTTTAAGTTCCTATCAGACGGCCAGCAGCAAGGATGCCAACTCCCTGAGTGTTGATCCGGGCTATGTTGCGCTGACAGATCTGCATATCAATAATGCATACCTTGATTCAGCAGCTGCGCCAATTCCGGGTATAACAGAAGATATTGACGGCGATACACGGGCAACAAACAAACCAGATATCGGTGCTGATGAATTTGATCTTCTGGGCAGCGATGCCGGTGTTACAGATTTGATAGAACCTTTAGCTCCCTGTGCAGGTGTGCCTACATATGTGGTTGTTGAAATCAAGAATTTTGGTACAGACACATTAACATCAGCCGGTATTCACTGGGTGGTGAATGGCCTTGTTCAGGATACCTTTGCTTTTTCAGGAAACCTTCCACCCGGGGCAGTTACAAGTGTCCAGCTTGATACTCTCTCGTTCTATTTCGGAAACATCTATGATATTAAAGCCTGGACAACCTACCCAAATGGCAGTATGGACGGTTTGGCGGGAAATGATACCTTGCATTATACCGGCATTAAAACTGCCCTGAACGGGGGTACATACACAATTGGCGGGTCCTCTGCTGATTACAATACATTTGACGATGCCCTTGCAGACCTTGATTCAGTAGGCGTATGCGGGCCGGTTATCTTCAACGTGAATGCGGGTACCTATAATGAAAACCTGCTCTTCTCGGAAGTTGTTGGTGCCTCTGCCACCAATACCATCACTTTCCAGTCGGCCAGCGGAGATAGCACAGATGTGATAATAACCTATGGGGCTGTATCAACTACAGACAACTATGTTATCGGATTCGATGGTGGTGATCATTTCATTTTTAAGAACATGACCCTGAAAGCAACCGGATCTACTTACGGAACGGTAGTTTATTTTGAGAATGAAGCAACCCATAATACCTTTAGCAATTGTATTCTGGAAGCTACCGGAACCGGTACCTATGCAGCACCTGTTTATTCTGATGATGGAATTAATAGTTACAACGAATTTTATAACAATGCCATGACAGGCGGATATCGCGCCATATATTTGTACGGATATGGAGGCACAGATGTGGGATTGGTGTTTGAAGGCAACATCATTACCGGCTTTAGCAATTATGGGGTATACGCTTATAGTATAGATTCACTTATATTCCGAAATAATGTAATGCAGAACGGAAGTGCTTCCAGCACTGTATATGGACTTTATATTTATAGTTCAGATGGTGCGCACGAAATTACCGGCAACGACATTCAGCTTGAAGGTTCTTCCTATGTTTATGCTCTCAGGATATACAGCTCGGATGCGTCCGCAGCAAAATCGGCCCTGGTGGCAAATAATTTTATAAGCATTTTTGGCAGTACTACCAGTAACTGTTATGGTATTTACCATTATTCTGCATCTTATTATGATTATTATTATAATTCTGTGAATGTTACTGCCGGATCTTCTTCCAGCAGGGCATTTTATTTATTGGGTTCTGCTTCATCAGACATAAATATAAAAAACAATATTTTCAATACCAGCACGGGCCAGTATGCCTATTATATCAGTTCTACATCAGCCGTTTCAACTTCTGATTATAATAACTACAATGCTTCCACTTATTTAGCTTACTGGTCGGGTTCACACGCTACCTTATCATCATTGCAAACAGCGAATAGCAAAGATGCGCATTCGGTTGCTGTCAATCCAGGCTTCGTATCAGCTACAGACCTGCATGTGAACCATAGTTCGCTGGATTCTGCAGGCACTGCTATTACAGGTATCTCCACTGATTTTGATAACGATCCACGCTCAGCTACCCATCCGGATATTGGTGCTGATGAATTTGTATTGGTTCCTGCTGATGCAGGCATACTTGCCCTTACTTCTCCTGTTGCAATATGTGCAGGAGATACGGCTGATGTCATTGTTCAGTTAAAGAACTACGGTACTGATACGCTTACTTCTGCTATTGTAAACTGGGAAGTGAACAGTTTGGCACAAAGCTTTGTATTATACAGCGGCATCCTTCCTCCTGGTGATACAGCAACAATTCAGCTTGGTACTTATGTGTTCCAGGCAGGCACTTCGTATGACCTGAAATTTTGGTCTTCCAATCCCAATAGCAGCAGTGACGGAAACAGCAGCAACGATACCCTCTTGATTACCGGTTTTAAAACTGCTTTATCCGGGGCTTACACCATTGGCGGCAGCAACCCCGATTATTCTACCTTTACGGCGGCTGTCAGTGATCTGGATGCGATGGGTGTATGTGGTCCGGTTATTTTTAATGTTGCCTCAGGAACTTATACAGAACAAATAAGTATTTCAGATATCAACGGAGCCTCAGCTACTAATACCGTTACATTCCAGTCATCAAGCGGAGACAGCACAGATGCTGTGCTGACTTATGCTGCTACCAATTCAGGAAACAACTATGTTGTAGAAATGAATGGTGCTGATTATGTTACTTTCAGGAATATGACCATAAAAGCAACCGGCTCGACCTACGGCCGGGCGGTGATGATTCAGAACGGATCGAATTATTGCTCCTTTTCTAACAATGTGATAGATGCCGGTTCAAGTTCAGGGTATTACAGTGCCGGCTTTTACTCTAATTCAAGCACGGATGAGTACAATGCGATCAGGAATAACAGGATACTTGACGGATATTATGGTATTTATCTCTACGGTTCATCCTCAACCAGTTTGGAGAAAGGAAACCTTATTGAAGGGAACAGGATGTTAGGATATGGAACCTATGGAATATATGTCAGAAACCAGGATTCTGTTGTTATTCGCAGAAATTATATTGAGAATTCAAGCGGTTCGTATACAGTATATGCACTTTATCTGTATTACTCGGATAATGGTCAGCGTATTGATAAGAATACCATACATGTGAATACTACCGGAACAGCTTATGCTATTAGGAATTATTTCTGCGATGGCAGTAGTTCTGAACCCGGTATCATTTCCAATAACTTCATAATATTTGAAAATGGAGGTGGATATTCAGGTGTTCATGGTATCTATAATTATTATGCTAATTACCAGCATTATTACTACAATACTGTTCATATGATCGCCTCCGGAACTTCCAATTCAGGATTTTACCAGTATGGCGGAACATCCTCCACTAACATTCAGTTAAAGAACAATATTTTTGCAAATAGTGGCGGTGGCCTGGCTATGGATATTGATGATGGCAGTACCATATCCTATTCCGACTTTAATAATTTTTATGTTACCGGTAGCACCCTTGCAAACTGGGGAAGCAGCAGTGTTAGCAGTTTAAGTGCTTTGCAATCTGCCAGTTCAATGGATGCGCATTCTTTTGCGGTAAATCCGGCTTTTTATTCGAATACGGATTTGCATATCAACTCTGCCTCATTAAATAACAACGGTGATCCTGTTTCCGGTATCGGTGATGACATCGACGGAGACCTGAGAGATCCTCTGGATCCGGACATTGGTGCTGATGAGTTCACTCCTTCTCCTTATGATATTGGTATTGTTGGAATGGCAAATCCAATTCCGGGATTATGTTATAGCGTGGCTGAACCTGTTATCATTCAGATTCTGAATGCGGGTTCTGATACTATCTTTTTCAACAATGATACAGTATATGTTTATGTTACTACTACAGGTGCAAATCCCTTTTCTTTCCCTGTAGCTGTTGTGGATACAGGATATCTTCCTGTAGGTGATACCCTTGATGTGAGTATTTCTTCTTCCTATTACATGGGCTTCCCGGGAACATATACCTTTGATGCCTATGCACTCATGAGCAGTGATGCAAATACAGCCAATGATACGATGGTAACAATGGATGTAACTGTATATAACTATTTATCACAGTTTCCGGCAACAGAAAATTTTGAAACAGCAACGCCCGGTAGTCCGGGAACCCTTATGAACGGATGGTCTATTGATCCGTCTTCCGGATTCCGTTTTGAGGTGGGAAGCGGTTCAACAACAACAACATATACAGGTCCTGATTTTGACCATACCCTTGGTACATCTGCAGGTATTTATGCATATTCGGAAGGAAATAATGGAAGCACCGGTGATGCGGCCTATCTCATCAGTCCGTGTCTGAACTTTTCCGGAACAGCTTCGCCTATTCTGAAATTCTGGTATCATATGTATGGATTTAATATTGATACACTGGCCGTAGAGCAACTGGTGGGTACAACATGGATCCCAACAACATTCAAAGTGGTGGGTGCACAACAATCCAGCAGTACAGCTCCATGGCTGGAAGGAGTCGTAACACTCGATACCAATGTTACCCGGGTACGTTTCAGGGCAAATCGCGGAGGGTATTATTGCGATGTGGCTATAGACGATATTTATCTGTATGAACCGGCTCCGATTGATCTGAGTCCGGTATCCATGGCACAGCCTGTTTCAGGTGGTTGTTTCTCCTCTACGGAGGTCGTTTCGGTTAATGTGTTGAATGTAGGTAGCGATTCCATTAATTTTGCCAATGATACAGCTTATGTATATGCCAGCGTAAGCGGCACCAACCCTGCTGCATTTCCTGCTGCAATGGTTGCTACAGGTACACTGGCTCCCCAGGATACCTTGGCAGTTGTGGTGAGCACAAACTACAATATGTCAACCCTGGGCATCTACAACTTTGACGCTTATACGATTATTCCAGGTGATGGTAACCCTGGTAATGATACTATGGCGACCTACTCAGTTACTTCTACCACGATGCTGGATACTTTTCCACATACTGAAGATTTTCAAACCTTTACAACAGGTTCACCGGGCACACTGGCCAATGACTGGACTGCATCCCCGTCAACGGGATTCCAGTGGTATGTGAACAGCGGTGCTACTACATCATTTACTACAGGACCTGCCAATGACCATACTTTCGGTAATTCCAACGGTATTTACATGTATACTGAAGCTTCAAACGGAAGCAGCGGTGATGTAGCTTACCTCACGAGTCCATGTCTTGATTTCAGCGGAATGGCAACACCAGTGCTGAAATTCTGGTACCATATGTATGGTTCTTATATGGGCGATCTGGAAGTTGAACAAATGATTGGTGGTGTTTGGTCTTCAACCGGATATATCTTAAGCGGTCAGCAACATTCTTCAGATAGTGATCCATGGCTGGAAGCAATAATAAACCTGAGCAATACTGTTGAAAGGATTAGGTTTAAGGCAAGCCGTGGAACATCATATTCAGGAGACATGGCTGTGGATGATATTTATATCTATGAACCTGTGCCTAACGACCTTGCTATGGTTGAATGGGTAACTCCTCAAAATGGAATTTCTTTATCATCAGGTATTGATGTTACCGTTAAGGTGGCTAATATCGGCTCTCAACCCCAATGGAATTATCCGGTTTATTATTCCATTAACGGCGGTACCAGCTTTACTGGCCCGGAGTATATTTCTGATACGATACAGCCGGGTGATACCATCACTTATACATTCAATAACCAGGTTTCGATGCTTACACAGGGCTATTACGATTGTATTGCGGTAGTTTCACTGACTACGGATCAGGATAACAGCAATGATACCCTGGGTAATATACAGGTTTTTGCCTGTAGCCCGCTTTCCGGAAATTATACAGTTGGTGGTTCAGCAGCAGATTTTTATACATTAACTGATGCCATAGATATTCTTGAAATTTGTGGTGTTTCAGATGATGTTTTCCTGAATATTAATTCGGGTACTTATAATGAACAGGTGGTTATACCATATATACCCGGGGCTTCTGATACCAGCCTGGTAACGATTCAAAGCAGCACGGGCGACAGTACAGATGTTATTTTTACCTATGCTTCTTCCTCAACCTCTGATAATTATGTTATTCAGTTTGATAGTGCACAATATGTTAAAGTGCAGCAAATATCGGCTACAAACACCGGTTCCACATATGGTCGGGTCTTTACTCTTACCAATAATGCTATGCATAATGAAATTACCAGCTCCGTTGCACAGTGTAATTCAGGTTTTGTGTATTATGCTGCAGGTGTTTATAATGATAATGGCAGTGCCTCATCCTCTAATATCATTAGGAATAACAGGGTATTAAACGGATATTACGGTATATATTTCTCCGGAAACACTTCAGCAAATGAGGTGGATAATGTTATTGAAAACAACAATGTATCAGGTTTTTATTCTTATGGTATCTATGCAAACTATCAGGATGGTATTATTATTAGTGGTAATACGATTGCCGGAGCTTCCGGTGGATTCACCTGTTACGGAGTTTATGTGAATAGCAGTAATAATGATATCACTGTTAATGCCAATATTATTCAAACGTACGGAAGCAGTTCAAATTATGGTATTTACATGTATAATACTACAGGAACTACTTCCAATCCAGGTATTATTTCTAACAACTTCATAATTATGTCTTCCTCAGGAACAGGAGCCCAATATGGAATATATAATTATGGTTCCAGTAAGATGCATTATTATTTCAATACAGTTAACAGTTATGGGAGTGCATTTAACAGTGCTTGTTTCCGTCATTATGGTGGTTCCAGCAGTTCGGATGTACATCTGGTGAACAATATCCTGGTAAATACTGGCGGAGGTTTAGCCGCTGATATTTATTCGACTTCATCCCTGGTAACAAGCAACCACAATAATTACTACACATCTTCAGGTCCCATCGTTGATTGGGGATCTACAAGCTGTTATAGTCTGACAGATTTAATGGCTGCTAACAGTATGGACAGCAATTCAATGAGTGTGGATCCGGGTTTCATTTCAAATACAGATCTTCATGTTATCAATAGCGTTCTGAATGGTGCCGCAACCCCATTTAGTGCAGTTCAGTATGACATCGACGGAGACCTCAGGGATGTAGTATCACCGGATATTGGTGCAGATGAGTTTAATCCGCCGCCGGTTGATATTGGAGCTATGGCATTGGAAAATCCCCTTGATGGGCAATGTTATTCTTCCGGAGAAACTGTGATTATAAGTATTGTCAATTATGGTACAGACACCATTGATTTCTCTAACGATACGGCTATGCTTTTTGCCAGTGTATCCGGTCCTAATCCACAGACATTCTCCCCAGTGGTCATTACTTCAGGTGTGATCACGAACGGGGATACATTGTGGGTTACCGTTGATACAAATTATAATATGAGTAGTCAGGGTGTTTATTACTTTGATGCATACACTCAAATCCTTAATGATGGCAGTGCATTCAATGATACCATGCCAACACAGACAATAAGCGTAGGTTCTGTCGTTACGTCTTATCCATATCTCGAGGATTTCCAATCCTTTGGAGTTGGAACTCCTGGTACGCTGGCGAATGGCTGGACAACAGAACCTGCCACAGGATATCGCTGGGAAGTGAATAGCGGCCCGACCCTATCAAACTATACCGGCCCGGATAATGACCATACCCTTGGTACCTCTTCTGGTATTTATATGTTTGGTGAAGCCAGCAGCGGATTATCCGGTGATGAGGCCTATCTCGTTAGCCCCTGTCTGGATCTGGATACCCTATACACTCCTTCTGTGAGCTTCTGGTACCATATGTATGGAAGCAGCTGTGGAACGCTGGAACTGCAGCAAATGGTTGGCGGACAATGGATATCCACTGGATGGTTGCTGAATGGACAGCAACAAAGCAGTGGAAGCGATTCCTGGTTTAATGCCGACTTACAGCTAAATCCCAATGCCGATAAGATCCGCTTTGTGATAATACGTGGAAGTGCATACAATGGTGATATTGCTGTTGATGATGTGAATATTTATGAACCCACACCCATACCAGATGATGCAGCCATAGCTGAAATTCTGCAGCCCGATGGAGGTTGTGACCTTACCAATGATACGGTTAGCATCAAAATTTATAATGCTGGCGTGGATACCATTATGGGTGGATTTACTGCCGGATATTATATTCTTGGTAATCCTTCAGTAACTACAGAAACCATTTATGACACCCTGGCTCCCGGAGATACCCTGATATATGATTTTTATTCCCTGGTGAACCTTTCTGCCACTGTGGATACAATATGGCAATTGGTTTCTTTTGTCAGTTTATCTGCAGATACGGTAAGTTCGAACGATACTGTTCAGAAATCTGTTTTCTCAGGCGTTGCAGCAAGCGATCCTGTTGTTTCCAATGTAACAATCCCATACGGTACTTCTACTGTTATCAGCGCAACACCCGGCTCTGCCGGTGATTCCCTGTACTGGTATGCTATCGCATCTGGCGGCAACTCCATTGGTTCAGGAAGCAGCTATACAACACCCTTATTATATGATACGATTACTTATTGGGTAGAAGGGGTTTCTTCAGGCACACCTTCAACCTATACGATAGGTACAGGAGTGCAAACCAATACTACCGCTACATACCCTGCTCCATATGGTAATTATTTTTATGGCGCTAAACATCAGTTCCTTGTTAAAGCTGAAGAATTAACTGCTGCAGGTATGTTAGCAGGCCCTGTTTATTCCCTCGCTTTTGATGTGGATGACGATGCCGGTACAGCCCTGGATAATTTTGAAATAAAAATGGGCCATACCAGTTTATCAGCAATGACCAGCTTTCAGTCGAGCCTGACAACGGTATATGCTGTATCATCCTATACAGAAAGTACAGGCTGGAATACCCATCAGTTTAGTACACCTTTTGTGTGGGACGGTGTGAGCAACATCATCGTTGAAACCTGCTTTAATAATACCAGCTGGACCTATAATGCAACAGTGAATCAAACCAATACTTCCTTTGTTTCAAGCATTGAATACCATGCTGATAATTCAACAGTATGTTCGAGTACAACTTCTTCAAATACATATTCCCGCAGGCCGAATATGCAATTCTCTGCTTCTGTGCAGGGTTGCCCGAGCAATCGGGTGCCGCTTACCGTTAATGTTTTGGCGCCTCCGCCTCTGGATGCAGGTGTATTTCAAATAGATCAGCCCAGCGGTGTGGTAACTTCAGGTATTTCTGTACCTGTGGAGGTGACCATTAAGAATTATGGTACAGATACCTTAACAAATGTGCGCATTGGTTGGTCTGTGGATGGTGTCATTCAGCCAACATATAACTGGTCAGGTATATTGCCCCACGATTCTGTTTTCGGCCCGATTGTTATTGGTGCAGATACATTCAATGGTGGGTATAATTGTATAAAAGCCTGGACATTTCTGCCGAATATGGGCTTAGATACCGTTCCTATTAACGATACCGTGGAATCTTGCTTCTATAGCTGCCTTAACGGTACCTATACCTTAGGTTCCCCAAGCTCGGATTTCCCAACATTTGCCGCTGCTATTACAGCTATGGATAGTGCAGGTATATGCGGCCCCGTTACATTCCTGGTAGATTCGGGTACGTACAATACCCAACTGGTATTGAAAGAGGTGAGTGGTGCTTCTTCGGTGAATACCATTACATTTACTTCAGCAAGCGGTGATAGTTCGGATGTTATTATTACACATACCGCTTCTGCTTCATCAGGTAATTATGTAATACACCTGGATGAGGGTGATTATTACAGGATTAATAAAATGTCAGTGATTGCCGGAGGTACTACATATTCTTTTGGTATCCTTATCAGTAATGGTGCAGAAAACAATGAAATATCCTCCAGCTATATTGAAAGTGAGAATATTGCCAGTCTGAATGCAGCCGGAATATACTCCAGCGGTTCTGATGAAAACAATAATGTAATTCGTGGCAATTATATTAAATACGGTTATTATAGTGTGTATCTCAGGAGTAGTGCAACTACTGCACTCGAAAGCGGAAACCTTGTCGAAAATAATACCATGGCTGAATTTAATACGTATGGTATTTATTGTTATAGCCAGGATTCAGTTATTATTCGTGGCAATTATATTCAGAATGCTTCTTCTTCATCCAATGCCTATGGCATTAGTTTAATATATGGCGATAACGGCAGCCGGATAGAGGAAAACGAGATCGTGTTGAATGCCAGCGGAACAGTATACGGAATTAGGGATTATTATTGCGATGGTACAGCTTCAGAGAAGGGGGTCATTGCCAATAATTTTATCTCCTATACCGGTTCTTCAAGCAGTTTTGCCTATGGTATCTGGAGCTATGCTTCCAATCACAGGAATTATTACTTTAACTCCATCAATATGACCGGCGCTAACAGCAATAGCCGGGCATTCTATCATTCTGGCGGCGGCAATATTAATGTGGTGAATAATAACTTTGTGAATACAGCAGACGGGCATGCCTTCTATATTGCCACTACATCTGCCATCAATCTGGCGAATTTTAATAATATTTACACTTCCGGAACTAATTATGCCTATTGGTCGGGAGACCAGGCCAGTTTAACCGCTCTTCAGTCTGCCTCTTCTACCAATGCGAACTCTATTTCTGTT
Source organism: uncultured Lentimicrobiaceae bacterium (assembly GCA_964654725.1). GTDB lineage: Bacteria > Bacteroidota > Bacteroidia > Bacteroidales > CAZZLL01 > CAZZLL01. The sequence continues at coordinate 66,640 of CAZZLL010000014.1, forward strand.
GATCCTGGCTTCCTGAGCACAACCAATTTACATGTAAGCACCGTTGACCTGAATGCGGCAGCATTCCCTATACCTGCTATTACGGTGGATATTGATGGTGATGCACGTGATCCGCTTACTCCTGATATAGGAGCTGACGAATTTACACCGGCGCCTTATGACCTGGGTATTATTAGTATGACACAACCCACGCCTAACGGATGTTATACTTCTTCTGAGGTTGTAAGCGTTCAGATAAAGAACTTCGGTACAGATACTATGTTCTTCTCCGTTGACACAGCCTATGTTTATGCCAGTGTAACAGGTCCAAACCCGCTGACATTCCCTGTTGTTGTGATTGATACAGGATATTTGATCAATGGTGACTCCTTGGAGGTGGTGGTTAGTTCAAGCTATGATATGAGTATCCCTGGTAGTTATACATTCAATGCCTATACATATGCAACGGCTGACAGCAATACCGGCAATAATGCTATGAATGGTGTTATTATTGATGTATTTGCAACCGTATCAACATATCCGCATCTTGAGGACTTTGAGACCTTTACGACCGGTTCAACAGGAACGTTAACCAACGGCTGGACAGCCGATCCCGGAAGCGGATACCGTTGGGAGGTTAATAGTGGAGGTACATCCTCTAATTACACCGGTCCGGATGCTGACCATACGTATGGAACATCTTCCGGAATATATCTTTATGCAGAGGCCTCTGTGGGTTCACAGGGAGACGTTGCGTATTTGACAAGTCCGTGTCTGGATATTTCTTCATTGCAGGCTCCAATCCTGAAATTTTGGTATCATATGTATGGAGCTACAATTGGAAGTCTTGAAGTGGAGGAATTTGTGGGCGGAAGCTGGGTGAGCACCGGTTTTATCCTTACCGGTCAGTACCAGACAAGCAATGGTGATGCCTGGCTTGAGGCAACTATTAATCTAAGTGCTAATGCCGAGAGGATCCGGTTTAAAGGAACTAAAGGCAGCAGTTATACAGGCGATATTGCCATCGACGATATCAATATCATGCAGCCGCCTCCGATTGATGCAGGGGCAGAGCTGTTGGTTTCCCCAATTGCAAATTCATGTTATTCTTCTTCAGAACAGGTGATCGTTAGTATTGAAAACTATGGGTTTGATACCATATTTTTTAGTGTGGATACCATGACCTTATTTGCAAATGTTACCGGTCCCAACCCGACAAGCTTTAGCCCGGTTGTGGTAGATACAGGTATGTTAATTCCCGGAGATATGGTCTATATTATTGTGGATACTGCTTATTCCATGGCAACACCTGGAAATTATACTTTCTATGCTTATACATTCATGACCAATGACGGTGATGCACTCAATGACTCCCTTGTTCCGGTGAGCATTGCAGCTGATACCATATACAATGCATTTCCGTATACGGAGACCTTTGAGACCTTTACTGTGGGCACGCCAGGCACTTTTGCCAATGGCTGGTATACAGAAGCTACAGGCTCTTATGTATGGCAGGTGGATAATAATGGTACATCATCCACCGGAACAGGACCGGATGTTGACCATACACTGGGAACATCAGCGGGCATTTATATTTATACCGAAGCCTCATCAGGTAGTCAGGGTGATCATGCCATGCTGGTCAGTCCCTGCCTGAATATGAGTTCTATGGGCTTGCCTACAATGAGCTTCTGGTATCATATGTATGGCAGTGGCATCGACTCATTGATCGTTGAACAATTGATAGGTGGTGTTTGGACCTCAACAGGTTTGAGCCTGGTAGGCCCACAGCATACTAGTAATGCAGCTGCATGGCTACAGGCTTTTGTGGTACTGAATTCCAATGCGGATAAGGTTAGGTTCAGAGCTGTGCGCGGATATAATTATCAGGGCGATATTGCCGTGGATGATATCAATATCTATGAACCATCAGCCGATGACCTGGCTATGGTTGAATGGCTGAATCCGCCATCGCTTCAAATACCATCTTCTAATGTGGATGTTACTGTGCGCATTGCCAATAAGGGCAGCGCCGCACAGTGGAGCTTTCCGGTTTCTTATACCCTGAATAACGGCGTAAACTGGATTACACCGGAAACAGTAACTGATACTGTTCAACCAGGGGACACCCTGCCCTATACCTTTACAACTCAGGCGAATCTGTCAACAAATGGCGTTTACGACTGTGGTGCAGTCGTTTCCATTCCCCTGGATGCCGATCAAACAAATGATACTTTGTTAGGTGTGCAGGTTATAGTATGTACTCCACTTGTTGGTACATATTATATTGGTGGGTCAAACCCTGATTATGCTACTTTTAACCAGGCAGTTAGTGCCCTTACGAATTGTGGTATTGCCGGAAATGTCATCTTCGAGGTGGATTCAGGCTTATACAATGAACAAATCAGCATACCGGAGATTACAGGAGCTTCAGATACAAGCACCATTACTTTCCGTTCTGCCACAGGAGACAGTACCGATGTGACCCTGGCTTACGGGGCAAGTTCAACAACCGACAATTATGTGATTGAACTTGACGGGGCAGATTATATCCACCTTGAAAATATGACCATACATGCAACAGGTACTACCTATGCATATGCTGTGTTATTTGATAACAATGCCAACCATAACCGTCTTGCCAACAATGTGATTATTAGTTCACAGGGATCAAACTTCTATGCGGCCCCTGTTTACTCAGGAACCAGTGTTGATGAATATAATGTAATCAGCAACAACCATATCCAACGGGGGTATTATGGAATATACCTGCGCGGAAATTCATCAACTAATCTGGAGAGGGCAAACATTGTAACAGGAAATACTGTTGAGAATTTCTATACATATGGTGTATATGCTTATCAGCAGGATTCGGTTATCATTAGTGATAACAGGATCAGCAGCGATACCAATGCCACCACGGTATATGGTATTTATGCTTACAATAGTGATAATGGCATGAAGATCACTGCTAACCGCATATACGTGCATGGCACTGGTACAGTATATGGTATAAATAACTATTATTGCGATGGTACATCTTCTGAAAGTGGATTAATTGCCAATAACTTTATTACAGAAGCCGGAAGCCCCGGAACAGGTTATCGTTATGGTATATATATGAATGGTTCATCTTACCAGAACTTTATTTATAATTCAGTGAATATCACAGGTACCACTACCGATTCCAGGGTGTTTTATACTACGGGAGGTAGTAATTGTAATGTGATCAATAATATCTTCCATAATCCCGGAGGTGGTCTGGCTGTGAAAGTAAATGACCCAACTGCTCTAAGTAGTTGTGATTATAATGATTATTATACAACGGGAACCAATCTTGCCGAATGGAACAGTACATTTTATACTACATTATCTGCCTTACAGACAGCCAGTGGTAAAGATGCGAATTCCATATCTGTTGACCCGCAGTATGTATCACTTACTGACCTGCATGTATTTAATCCGGCACTGGACGGAGCTGCTATACCCGTTTCTGCTGTTCCAGAAGATATCGACGGGGATATCAGGAATACTACTATCCCGGATATTGGTGCAGATGAATTTAGCCCGTCGAATAAGGATGTTGGCCCAATAGCCTTAGTACAACCTTTTGTCGGACAGTGTTATGGAAGCAGCGAGCTGGTGAGTATCAGACTGCAGAATTTCGGGCTCGACACGATTTTCTTTGCACAGGATACGGTAACTGTTTATTCCGGTGCCAGTGGCCCGAATCCACAAACCTTCTCGCCCTACGTGATTTATAGTGGTACACTGGTACCAGGCGGAACAGTGGATGTAATCGTGAACAGCAATTATGATATGACAGCCTCGGGCACTTATGCCTTTGATGCTTATACGGTTATGACATCTGATGGCAATGCGGTAAATGATACGATGGTGACCCAGAGTTTCAATGTGTTCCCGTCTGTTGATACCCTCCCACATGTGGAAGACTTCGAGACTTTTATCGTTGGCACACCGGGCACTTTCCAGAATGGCTGGACTGCCAGTCCTTCAATAGGTTACTCCTGGAATGTAAATTCCGGAGGTACCACATCGGCCAATACAGGTCCTTCGTATGATCATACAACCGGTGGCAGCATCGGAGTGTATGTATATGGTGAGGCTTCTTATGCAAATCAGGGTGACATTGCTTACCTGACGAGTCCTTGTCTGAACTTATTATCAGTAAGTAATCCAAGCCTGTCATTTTGGTATCATATGTACGGTGCCACGTGTGGTACTTTGGAAGTGGAACAGTTGATCAGCGGAACCTGGGATACAACAGCTTTCAGTATCTCTGGCCAACAGCAAACATCCGGCTCTGATCCGTTTTTGAATGCCATTGTTAGCATTAATCCGGCAGCAGAGAAGATCCGTTTTAAACTTACACGGGGAAGTAGCTATACAGGTGATATCGCAATTGATGATATCAACTTCTATGAGCCTGGACAGGATGACCTGGCCATGGTCACCTGGCTGACACCTCAAACGGGTACCGGATTGGGTAACCATACCGTTAGTGTGGAAATATTCAATGCCGGCGTAGCTACCCAACAAAACTTCCCGGTTTATTATACCATTGACAGTGGTTATTCATGGATTGGTCCAGAAATGGTTGCGGATTCCATACCGGCAAATGATACACTGGTTTATAACTTCACGACTCAGGCGTCCATGACCTCTCCGGGTATGTATTATTGCGGAGCATTTGTTGGGCTTCCTTCCGACAATAATAATAGCAATGATACTATTTTCCCGGTAAATGTATATGCCTGTGACCCGCTTTCTGGGTCTTATACCATTGGTGGTGCCGGTGCAGATTTCAACAGCTTCACAGAAGCAGTAGATGCATTGCTTGCTTGTGGAGTGGGGGGAAGTGTTGAGTTTAACGTAGATACCGGAACCTATTATGAACAGATCAGTATACCGGAGATATCCGGTGTTTCTGATACCAGTACTGTTACCTTCCAGGCAGCCAATGGCGATAGCAGCAGTGTTATCCTTACCTGGGGGGCATCAGGAACTACTGATAACTACATTGTTCAATTGGATGGTGCTGACTATATCACCATTAAACATATGACTATCTGGAACCAGGGTTCTACTTATGCGCATGGTGTTGTGCTGCAAAATGGTGCTCATTACAATGTTATTTCAAATAACAAGGTCATAAGCAGCCTGACTGCTTCAACACAAGCTGCAGGAATATACAGTACTACTGATGTAGATAACTTCAATACCATAATGAACAACCGTATAGAGGATGGGTATTACGGAATATATTTTTCCGGATATTTTAATTCTTCCGAAAGCGGAAATATTGTGATGGATAATGTAGTTGACGGATTTAGTTCCCGGGGTATTTATGTGACCTATCAGGATTCGTGTATTGTGAATGGCAATATCCTGGAGAACAGTTCATCCGCTACAACAGTATATGGTATCTGGGTATATTATACCGATGATTACTTTGAAGTGAAAGAAAATAAAGTTCATGTTGACGGAAGCAGCACGAACTATGGTATCCGTATTTATAACTGTGATGCCCTTAGCAGCAGTCCGGCTGTTGTAGCCAATAACTTTATTACAGAATCGGGCACTTCCTCGACTTACACATATGGTATTTATTCCAACAATAACAGTTATGTAAACTTCTATTACAACTCCATCAATAATGCTGGAACATCTTCAACCTCAAGGAGTTTCTATCATACAGGCGGAGGAAGTTCTTCTCACCTGAATGTGGTGAATAACATTTTTGCTAACTATTCCGGTGGATACGCCATGATGGTGAATACTACCAGTGCAATTGACACGGCTGATTACAATGATCTTTATACAACCGGTTCAGATATTGCCCGTTGGGGTGCTACAGATTATTCTTCACTATCTGCCCTTCAAACAGCGAGCAGTATGTTTACTAATGCTTTATCGGTAGATCCGAATTATCCGTCACTTACCGACCTGCATATCAATAATGCAGGCCTTGATTCAGCTGGCACACCATTGGCTGCTGTTATAGTTGATATTGACGGAGATGCAAGACATGCTACCTATCCGGATATTGGTGCCGATGAGTTTGATCAGTCGAATGTAGATGCCGGTGTGGTGAATATTCACCTGCCCCAGTCTCCGACAACCATTGGTAACCAAAATATCGGAGTTATTATCGGTAGTTTTGGTATCAGTACACTTACAAGTGTGAATATCGGCTGGGAAATTAACGGTACAGGACAAACAGCTGCAAGCTGGTCTGGTTCATTGACCCAGAATATGACGGAAGATAGCGTGATCATCGGTTCTTATAACTTCCCGATGGGTATTACGACCATCAAAGCCTGGACATACAGTCCGAATAACAGTGTGGATGGATTCCTATATAATGATACTGTGGAAACGGATATTTATGCCTGTCCGGGTACACTGTCAGGAACATATACCATTGGAGGTGCAAGCCCGGATTTTACTACTGTTGAGGAAGCTCATTATGCATTGGATAATTGCGGTATCAGCGGACCGGTGACCTTTAATATTGCTGCTGGTACATATACCGGCCAGCATCAGTTTACACCGGTTAGCGGCTCTTCTGCTACCAATACCATCACATTTCAGTCCGCTACAGGAGACAGTACCGATGTAATCCTGATCTATTCCGCGTTATCATCAGCGGACAATTATGTCATAATGATGAATGGAGCAGATTTCTTTGTATTCAAACATCTGACAATCCTGGCTGGTGGAACTACTTATAGCCGGGCTATTGAACTGGCAAATGCATCCGGGCAAAATGTGATTACAAATTGTGTCATTGAATCATCAACGGCTACCTCAAATACGGCAGTTCCTGTTTACAGCGATGACACCAATGATGAATACAATACGATCAGCAATAACCATATTAAAGGCGGTTATTCCGGTATTTATTTTTATGGAGGATTGTCAACCAGTGACAGGGAAGAGGGGAATGTTATTTCCTCGAATGTCATTGAGGATTTCTACCGGTACGGATTGTACCTGAGAAGACAGGATTCTGTAATTGTAAATAACAATATTGTAGAAAGCACTTCTTCATCTTCCGGAACTGTTTATGGATTATTGTTATACGATAGTGAGAATGGCACAGAGATCAAAGCCAACAATGTTCATCTGGAGCAGAACAACGCAACCTACCTTTATGGTATCCGTGTTTATACAACAGATGGTACAAGTTCAGAACGAGGCCTGGTAGCCAATAACTATGTATCCATTACCGGATCAAATACCAATAATGTTTACGGTATATATAATTACAATTCTGATTACCAGAATTACTATTATAACTCAGTGAACCTGACTACCGGATCAACATCTGATGGCAGATCTTTCTATGTAAGCAGTGGCAGCTCGGTGAATGTGGTTAACAATATCTTTGTAAACACAGGAGGCGGATATGCTTATTATACCGGTTCAACTTCCGCCATTAATACGTCAAATTACAATGATATTTATGCCACAGGTACTTACCTGGCTTACTGGTCGGGTTCTCATGCAAGCCTGTCTGCATTACAAACAACCAGTGGAAAGGACGGCAATTCCATATCTTCAGATCCCGGATTCTATTCATCCACCGACCTGCATGTCATATCGCTTGCTGTTAATGCTACCGGAACTCCTGTAACGGCCGTTACGGATGATTATGACGGCGATATTCGGAGTTCTGCAACGCCTGACATTGGAGCAGATGAATTTACACCTATGCCTGTAGATATGGGTGCTACTGCCCTGTTAGAGCCTGTTCAGGGCGGATGTTATTCTACATCCGAAACAGTAATAGCTACCATTAAAAACTTTGGTACCTATACGCTGAACTTTACCTCCGATACTGCTTATGTATACGTGAGTGTTACCGGCCCGAATCCGGCTACTTTGGGGCCTGTGGTCATTGATACCGGATCCCTGGCAGTGAATTCCAGTGTGGATGTGGTTGTTTCAACCAACTACAACATGAGTGCAGCAGGCACATATGTGTTTACACCTTATACAGTAGTGAGTAGTGATGGCAATGCTTCCAATGATGCTGCCACACCCGTCTCCATAATAGCTGGTTCGGTGATATCTGCCGTGCCGTATACGGAAGACTTTGCTACATTTTCTGTGGGTACTTCCGGAACACTGGCCAATGGCTGGACTTCCTCCCCGCTATCGGGTTATAAATGGATGGTGAACAGCGGAGGAACGCCTTCTCTTACTACAGGGCCTGATAATGACCATACCTGGGGTAATTTCTTTGGTGTATACATGTATACGGAGGCTTCAAACGGTAGCAGCGGTGATGAAACCTATCTCTATAGTCCGTGTATCGATCTGACAAGTATACTGAATCCGAGTATACAGTTCTGGTATCATATGTACGGCGTGGATATGGGCAAATTGTATGTTGATGTGCATTATAATGGCAACTGGACAAGCATTGACTCTGTTATTGGCCCGCAGCAGGGCAGCGGTTCTGCCGCCTGGCAGCAGAAGAACCTCAGTCTGGCAGCCTTCCCGGGTGTGATACAAATCCGGTTTAGGGGTGTCAGAGGCAGCGGTTACACCGGTGATATGGCCATAGATGATATCAACCTGACAGGTACCGGCTTATTGCCTAAAGACATCGGAGTGGCTACTATTATGCAGCCATCTGTATTGCATTCTGATGTGGGTACAGCTGTTCCGGTTGAAGTGACCATTATTAACTACAGCAACGATACGGTTAACGGCTTTAATGTTGCATATACCTATGCTGGATCAATACCTGTTTCGGAAGTCTATACCGGATCCCTGGATCCATATCAGACAGATACCTTCCAGTTTGTTAATCCGTTTACAAGTGTATTAGGACAGAATCAGCTGTGTGTCTATACCGATTTCAGCAACGATGCTGATCACAGCAATGATACAAACTGCCTGTATTATGCCGGAGTGGCTACTTTCCCCTTGCCATACAGCGATGACTTTGAAAGTACCGATTACTGGTATACCGGTGCAAATGGTGATCTTTGGGAGAGGGGTGTGCCGGGTGCGTCTGTCATAAACAGTGCACACTCACCATCTACTGCCTGGGTAACCAATCTTGATGGCGACTATTTAGCTGACAACGTGAGCTATTTGTATTCACCAAAAATAGATCTGTCTGGCTTGTCCCCTGATACCCTGAAATTCTGGCAATGGCGCCAGATGGAAAGCACTAAAGATGGCGGATATATCCAATACATGAACAATAATGGTTCATGGCAAACATTGGGCAATGTGAGCAGTGCAAACGCTACAAACTGGTATACCGGCCTGGTGAATGGTAATGCCATGTGGTCAGGAAATACTTCCGGATATGTATTGAGTACTTATGTATTAAGTGGTGTCAATAACTTTGGCAGCACTACACAGTTCAGATTTGTGTTTGAATCTGACAGTTCTAATAATATGAATGGCTGGGCTATTGATGATTTCGAGGTAACAATACCTAAGATTCCTAAGGATGCCGGTGTGATCGGTATTATAAGCCCGGCAAGTAACAGTGTGGTTGGGGCGAATATTCCTGTTGAAGTGGTAATACGTAACTTTGGTACAGATTCTTTGTTCAATATTCCGTTGACTTACCAGGTAGACATTGGTATTCCGATCACCGAAATCTGGACAGGTGTTCTGCCTCCGAATTCAACGGCCAATCATTTATTCAGTACATCCTATACGGCTTATACTCCATTGACATATGGATTATGTGCGTGGACAGATCTGGCCAATGATACCTATAACTTCAATGATACTACTTGCACAACAAGTGCCGTGGTAGTTCCTGGCGATGATGCCGGGGTAACTGCGATACTGAGTCCGGCAGATACAACAGCACAGGGCTCTAATCAGCAGGTGCAGGTGCGTATTGAAAACTTTGGGTCCAACACCATTACAGCACTTAGTTTGGCCTATAAGGTGGATAATAATCCGCCGGTGACAGAAACCTGGAATGGTTCCCTGACTGCCGGTGCAACCACCACATACACTTTTGCCACTACTTTCAATACCGGTTACCTGAACAATTTTGTGATCTGTGCATATTCTATTTTGAACAATGACGGGCTGGCTACAAACGATACCAGCTGCAAATACTTTGTGAATGTGCTTACTACAGGTGCAGATGATATGACTGCAGATCGCTTCTGGCTGGGCCAGAATGTTCCGAACCCGGTAACGGAACTGACACAAATTGACTTCGGGATACCTGCTGCTGGTGAAGCGGTATTTAGTATCATTAATATGATGGGTGAGATGGTATATTATGAGCGACATGAACTAGAAGAGGGCAGGCACCGTCTTGAACTCAATTTGCACAATCTTACACCCGGCATGTATTAT
>CAZZLL010000015.1:0-18167 GCA_964654725.1 uncultured Lentimicrobiaceae bacterium
TAAATGCTTATATTTGGTGAGGCTACCGACCGGAAGGGAGGTTTAGTTCAACAGCATATAAAAATAGCAGCTGCATGGTATGCCCTGTAGCTGCTATTTTTGGACATCAGCGCAATGGAGCTGTGCTGCATTGCGCTTTGTATTTTTTACAATCCGTGCATTTCAACAATTTCCTGTTTTGTTTTACCCAGGATATTATGTTTTTTACCCACTTTGGTGAAAGCATCCAGTGCTTTTTCAAGATGGTGCATGTTGTGACCAGCAGAGATTTGTGTCCGGATTCTGGCCTGCCCCTGCGGAACTACCGGAAAGAAAAAACCGATGGCATAAATGCCTTCATCAAAAAGATCTTTTGAAAATTCCTGGGCCAGCTTGGCGTTAAAAAGCATAACAGGAACGATGGGTGTATCGCCCGCTTTCAGCACAAATCCGGCTTCCTCAAGGCCTTTCCTCCAGAATTCGGTATTCTTCTCCAGCTTGTCTCTTCTTTCGGTAGAGGCTGTTAACGTGTCCAGTACACTCAATACACCTGCTACAACTACTGGTGCAATGGTATTGGAAAACAAATACGGACGGGCTTTCTGGCGGCACATTTCTACAAGTTCCTTCCGACCTGAAACACAACCACCGGAGGCTCCACCCAGAGCTTTTCCAAAGGTAGTGGTAATGATATCGATCTTATCCATCACATTGTATTTCTCATGAGTGCCGCGACCTGTTTTTCCGATAAAACCAGATGCATGGGACTCATCCACAAAAAGCATGGCGTCATACTTTTCGCAAAGTGCCACCATTTCATCCAGTTTAGCTGTATCCCCGTCCATGGAGAATACACCATCGGTGATTACAACTTTGCTCTTTTTATCGGAATGCAATTGTAATTTTGACTCGAGGTGTTTCATGTTGGAGTGTTTAAAGGTATCGTGCATGGCACCGCATAAACGGATGCCGTCAATGATGGATGCATGTACCAGGCGGTCAGAGATCATCACATCCTGGTCGTCCAGGATGGCTTCGAAAACACCGGCATTGGCATCCATACAGGATGGAAACAATATGGTATCTTCTGTTCCAAGAAAATCAGAAACCTTTTTTTCCAGTTCACGGTGAATGTCTTGTGTTCCACAAATAAAACGTACGGATGACATTCCGTAACCACGCGTGTCAAGGCCCTCATGGGCTGCTTTAACAACATCCGGGTGACTGGAAAGGCCCAGGTAGTTATTTGCGCACATATTGATTACTTTTTTTGCAGAAGAACCACGGGGAAACTCTACCTCAATATCAGCTGCCTGAGCAGAATGTATGAATCTTTCTTCCTTAAAAAGTCCCTTTGTTTTTAACTCTTCTAATTGTTCCTGATAGGAATTGCGAGTTGTATTGCTGTATGCCATAGTGTTATTTTTTTGACAAAAAAGCAGGTAAGCGTTTGTAATAACGTATACCTGCTTTTGTTAATTTAAATTATGTTTTTACTTAATATATTCATTTACCAGGTCAACGATGCGGTTTACGTTATCAAAAGCTTCCGGTGTTGCTTTGTCGTCGGGGATGTTGATTTTGTATTTGTTCTCGAGGAATCTTTTCAATGAAACCATTGAAAAGGAATCAACAATACCACCTGAAATCAGGGGGGTTTCAAATGTAATTTCTTCGTCTTCGTCTTCCAGGTACTCTTCAATGACGTAATTCAGAACGATTTCTTTCATATCTTCCATGATGTAATCTCCTATAATTTTTGATTGTTAAATTGTTTATATAGTAATTTATTCGTCGTCTTCCAGGGTTGAAGTATCTCCAATTTCTTCGCCCCATTCTTTGGCATGCAGTATCCTTCTCATGATTTTGCCACTGCGTGTTTTCGGCAATGTTTTCACGTATTCTATTTCCTGCGGCATAGCAAGGGGCGATAATTTTTTGCGGATAAAGTTCATAATTTTCAATTCAAGGTCATCAGTGGCTTCAAATCCGGGATTCAGGCTAACAAAAGCTTTCACCACTTCCATATTGACCTGGTCGGGTTTCGCAACAACCGCAGATTCAGCAACAGCTTCATGTTCGAGCAGGGCGGATTCCACTTCAAATGGGCTGACAAGATGCCCACCAGTATTGATCACATCATCGTCGCGTCCGATAAACCAGAAATACCCGTCTTTGTCAATACTGCTTCTGTCGCCGGGGATATACCAATTATTTTTGAATTTGGAATAAAATGTTTCTTCATTTCTCCAGTATGTGCGTAACTGAGCGGGCCATCCTGGCTTAAACCCGATGAGGCCGGGTTTTCCGGGCTCATCTATAACTTCATAGCTTTCCGGATCCAGCACTGCTGCTATAATGCCGGGGAAAGGTTTGCCCATGGAACCTGGTTTAAGGTGCATTCCCGGGTAATTACATATCATCATGGATCCGGTTTCTGTTTGCCAGTATGTATCATAGAAAGGTATTCCATAAACTTTTTCTGACCAGATCACTGCTTCAGCATTCAATGGTTCTCCCACACTGGCAAGGTGCCTGAGGCTGGAAAGATTAAATTTCTTTATAATCTCTTCTCCTGCTTTCATCAGGGATCGAATGGCGGTTGGTGCTGAATACCAAATTGTTATTTTGTTTTTTTGAATAAATTCATACCAGTTTTCGGCAGCAAATCCTTTGTCAAGAACGCATTGTGTTGCTCCTAAGCTAAAAGGACCAATGATACCGTAAGATGTGCCTGTAACCCAACCCGGGTCGGCCGTACACCAGTAAATATCATCATCATGGATATCCAGTACCCACTTGGTGGTCAGGTATTGGGAAATTAAGGAGTAATGGACATGTTTTACGCCTTTTGGCTTTCCGGTTGTTCCTGAAGTATAATGCAGGACGGAGGGTGATTCGGCCTTGGCAGGATAAATTTCCAGGGTTTCTACCTGTTCGGCTTCATCCATTTTAAAAGACTTTTCACGTTCTCTCAGCGGATGCTTCCCATCATAATCTACAAGGATTATATGCTCCAGGTAAGGCATCTTTTCCAGGATCTTACGCACTTTGGCTACATGTTTTTTCTGGGTAATGATGGCTTTGGTTTGAGCATTTTCCAAACGCACATGCAGGGATTCATCCCCAAATGCAGAAAAAAGCGGTTGGGCAATGGCACCAATCTTAAGCACGCCTAACAAACCAATGTATAGTTCCGGAATTTTATCCATAAACAGGCACACCCTGTCTTCGTTTTTAATACCCAATTCCTTCAGGTAGGCTCCTATGGTATTACTGCGAAGCCTCAGGTCATTATAAGTATACCTTTTTTCCTGCCCGGTAAAACCTTCCCAAATCAGGGCTGTTTTATCCGCCTTACCTGATTCGCAAATTCTGTCAGAGCAATACCAGCCTATGTTAATGGTATCACCTTCTTTGTAGTCAAGTTCTTTTTCTGCGATGGACCAATCAAAGTTTTTTACGCGTTCATCATACGATCCGATGTGTGCCATAATGTAATTCGTTTTTTATGTATGGTTTAGTTAATAATTTTCGCGGCCTAAAAATATAAATTTTTTGCAAGGAGGAGATCAAAAAAAGGAATATAATTTAATGAATCACAATAGATTTCTGTTATTTGTTTTCAATGACCACCATTGCGTTCACTAAATTTTTCAGATGGGATATGGAGATGTAGATTTTTCCTGTTTGTTTTTCCGTGGCGAAATTCAGGGCTTTTCCTTTCAGACGCACCACCGGTTTTCCTAAGTCATCGTTACCGATCTCCACTTCATTCCAGGCCATACCAAATCTCCAGCCGGTTCCTAATGCTTTAAAGAAAGCTTCTTTGGCTGCGTATCGGGCGGCATAATGCTGGAATTTATTTTTCTTGCTTTCGCAGTATGCAATCTCCTCATCTGAAAATAAGGTTTCTTTGAGTCCCGGATTATTTTCCAGCTCTTTTTCAATGCGGGCTACTTCAATAATGTCTGTACCAATGCCGTATATCATTCAGAAAGTTTTTACGGGTCAGGCGATTACCTTTAGTTTTTTCCCGACTTTTTTGAATTTGTCGATGGCGAAATCAATATTTTCAGGTGAATGAGCGGCACTGATCTGCACCCTTATCCTTGCCTGGCCTATGGGAACAACAGGATATGAAAAACCAATAACATAGATTCCTTCCTCCAGCAAATGATCGGCAAAATCTTTTGCCAGTTTCGCATCGTTGGGCAAATGTCCAAGCATAATGGGTGTGATGGGATGTGTTCCGGGTACAATTCTGAAACCTGCTTTTTGCATGCCTTCCCTGAAGTTCCGTGTGTTATTGTTCAGTTTGTCCCTGAGTTCGCTGGATTCCGTTAGGATATTCAGCACTTCATGTGTAGCTCCTGCAATGGCCGGAGCCAGAGAATTAGAAAACAAATAAGGCCTGGAACGTTGCCTGAGCATGTCTATTATTTCCTTTTTTCCTGAAATACATCCACCGGAAGCGCCTCCCAGGGCTTTCCCAAAGGTTGTGGTAATGATATCAACTCTTTCCATGGACTTGCAATGTTCATGACTTCCTCTTCCGTTCGGCCCAACAAATCCTGTAGCATGTGAATCGTCTACCATAACAAGGGCATCGTATTTTTCAGCCAGATCGCATATTTTATCTACCTGTGCAATAATCCCATCCATAGAGAAAACACCATCCGTAACAATAATCCTGAATTTCGAATCGGAAGCTTCTTTAAGCTTTTCTTCAAGTTCCTCCAGGTTATTGTTGTGGTAGCGATAGCGTTTTGCTTTAGAGAGCCTGACTCCGTCGATGATGGAAGCATGGTTCAGGGTATCGGAAATGATGGCTGATTCCGGTCCGAGGAGGGGTTCAAAAACACCTCCGTTGGCATCAAAGGCAGAAGAATACAGAATAGTATCTTCTGTTCCCAGAAATTCACTCAGCTTGGCTTCCAGATCTTTATGCACCTGCTGCGTGCCACAAATAAATCGTACAGAGGCCAGTCCAAATCCCCATTTGAAAAAAGCAATGTTGGCTGCTGCCATGACCCTTGGATCAGAGGATAATCCCAGGTAATTGTTGGCACAAAAATTCAGGACATTCAGTCCCCGCTTCGTCTTGATCTCTACGCCCTGTGGTGTAGTGAGTATGCGCTCTTCTTTATATAATCCTTCGGATTTGATTTTATCCAATTCATCCTGAAGATGTTTTTTAAATGATTTGTACATATCGTGATGTTTTATTCAATTCGTGTGGCAAAATTACATAAAAGACTTGTTATTACTTATCAAACAATTGATTTATATATTATGTTTACGCGAAGAATATAGGGGAAAATATAAATATGTAATTTTGTGCGAAATCAGTAATAATTAAAATGAATATTGCCGCATTAGTATCCGGGGGAGTAGACAGTACAGTGAGCGTGCACCTTTTGAAAGATAGAGGATATGATCCCCATATTTTCTATATACGTATTGGAATGGAGGATGAAAAGGGTTTTATTGAATGCCCGTCAGAAGAGGATATCGAAATTACGACCTCTGTGGCCCGACAATACGGGTGTAAACTCGACATCATTACATTGCACCGTGAGTATTGGGACAATGTAATCCAATACACCATTGAAACCGTACGAAAGGGCCTTACCCCTAACCCGGATATGATGTGCAATAAACTGATTAAATTCGGTGTCTTCGAGAAAAAATTTGGCAAGGATTTCGACAGGATATCAACCGGTCATTATGCAGATATTCTGAGAAAAGATGATGTGGCCTTCTTGAAAACGTCAACGGACAGCATAAAGGATCAGACCTATTTCCTCGCAGAACTACGCCAAAAGCAGTTGCTGAAAATCATGTTTCCCCTGAGTGTTTATTGGAAAAAGGAAGTCAGGGAAATTGCCAAAAAAAATAAGCTGCCGAGTGCAACCCGTCCTGACAGTCAGGGAATTTGTTTTTTGGGAAAGATCAATTACAACGATTTTATCAAACGCTATGTTGGGGAAAAGGAAGGTGCTATCGTTGAACTAAAATCAGGAAAAATCCTGGGAAAACACAGGGGAAACTGGTTTTATACCATCGGACAGCGAAAGGGACTTGGTATGAGCAAGGGTCCCTGGTTTGTGGTAAAAAAGAATATTGAAGAAAATATTGTTTATGTTGCTCATGCTGATGACGAAGAATCTCAGTATGATGATAAAGTACATCTTCGTGATTTTCATTTCCTGAGCGGGCCCAATAATATGGATGGATCAGCTATTGATGAAATAACATACAAGATCAGGCATCATCCGAAATTTACACCGGCCCGTTTTGAGCAAAATGCCGGCAGAGCTGTTATACATTCTAAAGAGATGATATCCGGCATTGCACCCGGGCAATTTGGGGTTATCTATGACAAGAATAAGGAGATTTGCCTGGGCAGTGGTGTTATTGTTTAATTTTAGATTATTGTAGCATATGGAAAGAAGGTTTTATTGATTTATGGCAAGGGATCGATAAAAGAAAACGGCATCTATGACAAAGTGGTTTCAGAAATGAAATCGGCCGGAGTAGATTATCTTGAATTTAGCGGAATTAAACCTAATCCTGTTGTGGAAGATGTAGACCGGGCTTCTGTTTTAGCCAGAAAAGAGAAAGTTGATGTGATCCTGGCTGTTGGCGGAGGCAGTGTCATTGACAGTGCAAAGATTATGGCTGTCACCATCCCGGATTCAGTTGATGCCTGGGATTTTTATTCGCGCAAGGCCAAGCCCCGGAAGGCACTGCCTTTGGTTGCCGTGCTTACCCTGGCCGCTACCGGAACTGAGATGAATCCTTTTGCTGTTTTACTGGATCTTATGTTTGAAAATTAGGCTGTTAATAATTCGTTTAAAGAATTTTCTTGGCATTGCTCTTTTCACAGAATTTTCGACTTACATTCGGTAACAACAATTTGTAGCATATATCTATCATCATGAAAAGAGCTTTTTCAACCTTTTTTCTTGTGGTTTTACTGGCTGCTTATTTGTATTCACAGCAGGCAGATACAACCAGGGTATTATTTATCGGGAACAGTTTTACCGCAGCAAATAATCTTCCTGCCGTTTTTTCGTACATGGCTGTAAACGGAGGGCATATTGTAGAGGTGGATTCACGTGCACCGGGCGGATATACCTTGCAGCAACACAGCTCAGACCCTGCAAGCATTCAGAAAATTTTCTCCAATGACTGGGATTATGTTGTTTTACAGGAGCAAAGCCAGCGACCATCATATGAACAGTGGCGCGACACCATGGTTTACCCTTATGCAGCAGTCCTCGACAGCCTCATTCATGCCAGCAATCCATGCGCGCAAACTGTTTTCTTCCTGACATGGGCCCATAAAAACGGCGATCTGAGTATTTTACAGAATGGGGGATACGATACCTACTGGCTTATGCAAAGCCGGCTTCGTGATGGTTACATGTATATGGCAGATACCTTCAACGCCATGCTCGCACCCGTGGGATGGGCCTGGAGAGAGGTCAGGTTGCAGAATTCTTCCATAAATATGTATGCGGCTGATGATTACCACCCAAATATAACAGGAACCTACCTTGCTGCGGCAACATTTTATTCTGCTATTTTTCAAGACAGTGCCGCCCAGCTGAGTTATTACGGAAGTGTAAATACCACTACGGCAGATTACCTCCGGAGCATGGCAGATACAATTGTTTTCGACAGCCTCGGATTATGGAACATTGGGATATTCAACCAGCAACCTATTGCCGGTTTTCAATACCAGGCAAACTTCCTAAGTGTGAGTTTTAGCAATATTTCACAAAATGCCCTAAACTATAAATGGTTTTTTGGTGACGGAGATTCCAGTTCACTGGCAAATCCGGTGCATAATTACGCCAATCCGGGCATGTACCCGGTAGCTTTGTACGCCCTGAATAATTGTGGATTGGATACAGCCCAAAAAAACCTGAATCTGGTTTCTACCCGAGTAAGAATGAAAGAGGATGATAGTCCGCAGGTTTATCCGGTTCCTGCAAAAAACAAGATTATCGTGGAATTTGAAGCTGAAGAAATGGGGTTTGTCCTGATAGCTTTATATGATATGAATAACCGCCTGATATACCAGGATTATCTGCCAAAGAATCAGCATGTATTCAGGGAGGAGATTTTTATTGACGGACTCGAGAATGGCATGTATTATCTGAAAGTAACTACAGGAAATCAGAATTTTACCCGTAAGGTTATTTGTCAATAAGCGAGCTGATCTTTCGGGACTGCCATGCGTTATTTTTATAAATGGATAATTTTTTATATCCTATGTCGTGCAGTATTTTTAGAGATTCAGGAAAATATTGGCTGATCTCAGCAGGTTGATGTGCATCGGAGGTTAGTGTGATGGGTATGTCCATTTTCAGGCTTTTCTTTAAAACTTCAGGGGAGGGGAACAATGCATTGCACCGTTTTTTATAGATTCCGCGTGTATTTACTTCCAAGATGATACCTGCATCGGCTATTAATCGCAGGGTTTTGTCGAGCAATGCCTGGTACCAGGTTTCATCCTCGGAAAAATAGCGATCCTGGTTGTGCATTTTGATCTTGTCCATATGCCCGATTATATCAGGTTTTTCAAATTCGATCATCATAATTAGCTGATGGAAATAAGCCTCTACGGCTTTGCGGATATCATTGTTAAAGATTTTCTCCAGGCCTTTGTCATAAGATTCCCTTTTAGGACCATCAATAAACCACAAGTTTTCATGATCATCATTTTTAACAAGATGAACCGAACCTATATGATAATCCAGTTCCAGTTTATTTATCATCCCAATAAAGCAATGGGATATTCCGGGGATATAGTCGAACTCCATGGACAGTAGCACCTCGATCTCATCTTTGTATTGCTCTTTAAGGTTGATAATGTGGTTTCGGTAATCGGTAAGCTGTTCTTCAAGGATGCTGAAGTTGTTTTTAAATGGCAAGGGAGAATGTTCCGTAAACCCTATTAGGTCGAAGTTTTGCCGGATGGCTTCTTTGACATATGCATGGGGATCATCGCTGCCATCGGAGTAAAAAGAATGGGTGTGGAGATTAAAATATTGCATTGCCGCAGGGTTTTGGTTGCAACGAAAATACTGAAAAAAATATCACCGTAAACTTAATTAATAGTGTTTTCACTGGGTTAGGGAGTCCGAAAACTTTGTCTTCCTTGACTTTTGACCCTAAAAGATGTATTTAATATCTTATTAGGTGTATCATGAAATAATCACAAATAAACCGGAGGTCATTAAGCCAATATTAACAGTCAGTGCTGACAATTTTATACACCTTGTCTGAACGGCGTAAAAACGTATGTATCGGAATAGAACAGAGATCCCCTTTCACGGCAGAAGTTGTTTTTTTCAATTCCACCCGGATTTCCTGCACCGTATCCTCCACTACTCCGGTTGTCGGCCCCATGATATAGATATTATCTCCTTCCTGAAGATCATTCGTTTCAATTTTTATTTCTGCCACTTTTAGTTTTGTAAAGTAGTTGGTTACTTTCCCCACATAGCTTTTTCTGGTTGTTGCCTGTGACCCGTAACGATCAGTCCACGCACCCATTTTTCTGCCCAGGTAATAACCGTCCCAAAAACCCCGGTTATAAACCCGCCTTAACTCCTCGTTCCATTTAGTGATGTTTTCCTTGTTGTATGCTCCCTTTTTCCAGGTTTCGCATGCTTGTTTATAAACCCGTGTAACCGTTTTAACATATTCAGGAGACCTGCCTCTGCCTTCAATTTTTAACACCCTGACACCAGCATCCAGGATCTTATCCAGAAAATCTATTGTTTTCAGGTCTTTGGGCGACATGATGTATTCTTTTTCAATGTCCAGTTCCAGTCCTTCATCCTTATCTTTCACCCTATAAGCTCTGCGACAGGGTTGCAGACAGGCGCCCCGGTTTGCTGAGTAGTTGAAGTTATCGAGGCTCAGGTAACACTTGCCGGAAATGGCCATACACAGGGCTCCATGGGCAAAAACTTCTATTTTTACCCATTCACCGGAAGGGCCGCTGATCTTTTCTTTTTGTATGGCAGCGGTAATACCTGCTACTTTGTCCAGGCTCAGCTCCCTGGCTGTGACTATCACATCTGCAAACTGCGCATAGAATTTTACAGCTTCTATATTGCTAATATTGCATTGTGTTGACATATGTACTTCAATACCCAGCTCACGGGCATATTGGATAACGGCCAGGTCGGAGGCTATGATGGCGGTTATGTTGTTTTCTTTTACAGACTGGATAATCTTGCGAATCTCTGCTATTTCTTCATCAAAAACCACGGTGTTTAAGGTCAGATAGGATTTGATGTGATGTTTACGGCAAATGTCTGCAATCTGTACCAGGTCATCCAGTGTAAAATTGACAGAAGATCTTGCCCGCATATTAAGTTTGCCGGCCCCAAAGTATACACTGTCAGCACCTCCCTGTATGGCAGCTGTCAGGGATTCAAAGGAACCCGCAGGCGACATAACTTCTATGGTAGCATTTTTCATTGTTTATTCTTTTGTAAAACCGCCAGGGAATATTCAGGCTTTCTGTAAACTGCAGGCACTTCTGCTAATTATTTCAAAAGTATATCCCTGAGATAAAGCTTCTTCAATGAAGCGGGGCAAGGCATACAACATTTTTTCAGCTGATTTTTTGCTGTCATGAAACACAATGATGGCACCCGGCTTAATAGTTGAAACAACGTTTTCAAGGCATTGTTCTTTGCTGGTTTTCATGTCAAAGTCGTAACTCAGCACCGACCACATAATGATGAAATACTTATCTTTCAAGGCATTGATCTGGCTGGTTGTGATCTTTCCATACGGGGGACGAAAAAAATCAGATTTAACATATTTGGCACCCAGGCTGACATTCTCAATGTACTTGTCCAGTTCTGTTTTCCAGCCATTTAAATGTTTATAGGTATGATTGCCTACTGCATGTCCGCTGTTCACGATATCGGCCAGTATATCCGGATGATTCATCACCATTTCACCAACACAAAAAAAACTGGCTTTAATCTCATATTCTTCGAGTATAGCTAATACTTCATGTGTAACACCCGGTGTAGGCCCGTCATCAAAGGTCAGGTAAAGCTTACGCTTCTGAGTGGGAATTTCCCAAATCAGGTTTTTGGCGAAAAACCGCTTTAACAGATATGGAGATTTTACAAAGTACATTAAGGCATATTAAGGTTTTCGGGAAGTTGGTTTTGAACGTTTCCACCCATCGTCTGGTTAACCAGTATTAGCAAATCTTCCTGCTGGTATTTTTGAAGAATATTGGCCAGGCGTGCCCTGATAAAGGATGTTTCCTGTTCATTCAGGGCATACCTCAGGTAGTGCTGATAGTCTTTTGTAATCCTTTTTACCATAGTATTGGCTTCTTCTATTCTGCCCATGCTATAATAATCATCGGCAACAGGTATGGTTAAGAGGATTGCACTGCGGATAATAAAAGCAGCAAAACCAATTTCATTGCTTATGTAATCCTGGTCACCCGGATCAAAACTTAAGTAGTATGCTGCTTCACTTTCAGCAACTTCAAGGATTTTATCAATAACGGCATATGATTTTTCTGCCTGCCCGCAGCGCTGGTAGGCTTCTGCAACAGGGATCATATAATAATCATATGGCAGGCAGTTATGGGGCATTACTACCTCACTTTTTTCGCAGGCCTTCAGCGCAGAGTCCAGTTTGTTTTCATGAACCAATGCCCCGGCAAGACGACCGAAATTGCTTCGAAAGTTCATGGCCATTCTTCGGTTGTCTTCATTAAGATATATTTCAGGATCATTAAGGTTACGGTAGTAGAATTTGTTCATAACATTATCATACAGGATATCCGTATCTATCCGGCCGGGCAGGGCGTCTTCATGTTCGGTATGTATGGGTACCAAGCGATACGCCATGCCTTCCAGTTGAAAATACTTTGTAAGCCCTATATAGGCATCATTTCCGGTTGTAATGGCAAAGTAAACCGGACGTTCCCAATTGAAATGGGCCAGAATGTCCAGTTGCATCAGTTTATTTTTCTGGATGGAAGCATAATTCATGGTCCATTTAACATCCTCTATGAGACCGGCATTTTCCGGCTTTACGATTCCCTTATTTACTATTGTGGCCGAATCGACCGGAATTTTAAATTTGGTCGTTGGAATATAACTGTATTCCCTGTGGCGTGTTCTGAGCTTCTGGGCATCATTTTTCACGAAATCTATTACCTTACCTACTTCTACGAATATCCCTTTTTGGTTTTTATCATCTACAGGCAGGATATCACGGGTTCCTTGCTTATATTGATCCCAGGAAAACGAGATGGGCAGGGGAGCAGATTCATAAGCCTTTCTTTTCATCTGATCTACGTACCAGTCGGTGGAAAGCAGGCTGAGATTCACCACACGCACATCCGTTCGTATCCCTTCTACCTCCTGTGCATACCACAAGGGGAAAGTATCGTTATCCCCATTGGTGAATAAAATAGAGTGGGGCGCACAAGAGTTCAGGTAGTTATGGGCAATATCAAGAGCGCAATATTTCCCTGAGCGGTCATGATCGTCCCAGTTCTCGCTGGCTAAAATGCCGGGGACTAAAATAAGGCTGCCTATGAAGGCAGTTATTAAAGCAGCCGTTTCAGGTAGTTTCTTACGCAGGCTATCGTATATACTGATAACACCCAGACCGATCCAAATTGAAAAAGCGTAGAAGGATGCAGCGAATGCATAATCCCTTTCCCGGGGTTCATATGCTTTTTGGTTCAGGTAGATCACGATGGCTATACCCGTCATAAAAAACAAAAGGGCTACCACCAAGGTGTCTTTGGGGTGTTTCTTTATATGGTAGAAAAATCCGATAAGGCCCAGTATCAGTGGTAAAAAGTAGTAGGTATTGGTGCCTTCATTTTTTTTGGTTACAGGGACATCATCCGCAGGCCCCAGGCGCATTTTATCGATAAATTTGATGCCGCTCATCCAATTCCCATCCAGCATGGAGCCTCTGTTTTGATTGTCATTTTGCCGGCCTGCGAAATTCCACATAAAATAGCGGAAATACATATGCCCCAGCTGATAGCTGAAGAAAAACCTGATATTTTCACCGAAAGTCGGGATGTGTTTATTGTTGGGATCATTTTCTATTCCTGCCCAGGTTTTATAATTGGAGATATAGCTGCTTTGCTGGTTGTTCCACATCCGTGGAAAGATAGTAGTGTGTTCAGGATTGTATACCGGTTCGGTGTTTTTGCGGTCATCTTTGATGACATATTTCCCTTTTTCCTTGCTTTTTACCCATACTTTTTTGCCATCTTTCCAGTCGATGATCTCTGAGTTGTAATAGTGTCCTTTGATGAGTGGACTGCTTCCGTATTGTTCCCGCTGAAGATATGCCAGCAAGCTAACGGCATCTTCCGGATTGTTCTCATCCAGGGGTGGATTGGCATTGGAACGAATGATCAGCAAGAAGAAAGATGAGTAGCCGATCAGCAGGAAAACAAAACTAATAATTATGGTTTTAAGAATGGATTTTTCCTTTTTGATGGCGTATTGCAATACCCACACAATGCCACTGATTAAAAGGGCAAAATAAAATATGGTTCCTGAATTAAAGGGCAGCCCGAGTGAATTTACGAAAAACAGTTCAAACAAACCGGATAGTTTGACAATAAGGGGTATTATTCCATATAATATACCTGCCAGCAGTAGGAGGGAAATGATACTGGCATAAAAATTACCTTTCCTGCTGGTTTTAAATTTTTTGAAATAAAAAACAAACACAATAGCCGGGATGGCGAGGAGGTTAAGCAAGTGCACGCCTATTGAAAGGCCTATCAGATAAGCTATAAGGATCAGCCACCGCCAGGAGTCCTTTTGGTCGGCTACCTGTTCCCATTTTAATATAGCCCAAAAAGTGACGGCGGTAAAAAAGGATGACATGGCATATACTTCACCTTCAACGGCTGAAAACCAAAAAGAATCGGTAAAGGTATAGGCCAGGGAACCAACGATGGCACTGGCAAAAATTACGTACATTTTATTTCTGCTGGCTTTGCTGCCCGGACAAATAATCTTTTTTGCCAGCATGGTGATGGTCCAGAACAGGAACATGATGGTAAGTCCGGAGCTTATGGCAGACATGGAGTTGATCATGCGGGCTACCAGCGCTTCATTTCCAAAGGAAAACAACGAAAATATCCTTCCAATCATCTGGAAAAAGGGTGCACCGGGAGGGTGCCCAACTTCCAGCTTATAAGCAGTGGTAATGTATTCACCACAGTCCCATAAACTAACTGTCGGTTCACTGGTGATGATATAGATAGCTGAAGCCAGGATGCCCAGAAACCATCCGATGATATTGTTGATTTTACGGTAGTTGTCCATAATACTTGCTTAAGTTTATGGATGCGAAAATACTAAAATTTGGATTTCCTGATTTCCTGATTTTCTGAGTGCCTGATTTATTTATGATTTAAAGATTGGGAATGCGTAAATCCACATTCTTAAATCCATGCAGGCACTCAGAAAACTGACTTACTGCGGCTTTTGTTGTTGCTGTGTGCTAAAAAGTTGCAAATAAGTATTAAAACTTTCTTCAGCTTTTGCCTGTGCATCTTCCAGGTTGAAGGTTTTACAGGTTTGAGCAATTCTTTGCAATAATCCAAGCGACTGTCGCATCCCTTCGTTTACCTGCTTATTTTGTGGCGGATACAAGTTTGCAAAATAATTCAGGTTTTGGTCTTCCAATTGGATAATACGGTCGATAACAGGCTTCCCGAAGTTTGTATTTCCACTTCGGAGGTATCCCTGGGCAACGATTTCCCAACGTTGCACCAATTGGTTTATAATAGCCAGCGATCGTAATTTTTCAGCAGTAATCACCCCCTGATTTTCTGTTTGTGCCTTGAAATTGAATATAAGTTTTTCCTCCTCAACAGCTGCAATTCTTTGTAATAATGTATCGCACCTGCCTACATTTCCGGCTTCATAATAGGCATCGGCTATCGGATACACAGAGAAATCAAAGATCACTTTTCGGTCGGGGAATAATTCCTGGCATCTGTCAAGTAATTGCAGGGCTTCATCCCTTTTTCCTTCAACGGAAAGGGCTTTGGCAACCCGCCCATAGCTGTTTCTTGCAAGCAGGACATTTCGGTAACTTTCAGGATCAACATATACATTGTCATCATGTAAATTACCCCATTGGAAAGTGTTCATATACAGGTCATAGGATTTATCAGCATCCACACCTCCAAGTCCGCCGCCCATGTGTTTTGCCCTTACCGGCAGGAAGCGGTAAACCATTCCTTCCATGTGGCAATATTCTTCAATATTCATAAGGCTCCTTACGCTGCTGGGATTTACAAAATATATAGGCCTTTCCCAGTCGTTGGTAGCAATAAAATCCAACAGCATCAGATCATTTTTATACAAGGCCCTTTTCTTGATCTCAAAATCAATATATGGAACGATTTCGTCGAGCATATCATCAGGAATAATGCCACTGGCAGCTACTTTAGCAGAGTCCACCGGTATCCTGATCTTGGTGGTAGGAATATAGAACATTTCCCTGCCACCCTGGAAGCGCTGTTTATTATTATCGTTGGCAATGAAATTAACAATCTGTTTGATGTCAACATAAATGCCTCGTTTATTCATATCCACTACCGGCGTGTATTCGCGTGTACCCTGTTTGAGTTGTTCATTGGTCAGGGTAAGCGGGAGGGGTTCAGAATCATAGGCTTTCTTTTGTAATTGGTGTACATACCAGGTGCCAGAGGCGAGTATGTAGTTAACAACCCGGACATCTGTTCGTCTTCCTTCCACTTCCTGGGCATACCAGAGCGGGAAGGTGTCATTATCCCCGTTGGTGACCAGAATAGCATTGGGAGCACAGGATTCCAGGTAGTTGATGGCAATATCCCGGGCGGCATATTTATTTGCCCTGCTATGATCGTCCCAGCCTTCTTTGCCCATGATGCCAGGCACCAGGAATAAGCATGCCAGGCTGACGATGCCTGCGCTTATCAATGCCGGGATCCTTTTCCTGAGGAATTCGTAAATGCCTGCAACCCCCAGTCCGATCCATATTGTAAAGGCGTAGAACGAACCTGCATAGGTATAGTCCCTTTCCCGGGGTTCTATAGGTGGCTGGTTAAGGTAAATGATAAGAATAAGGCCTGTCATTAAAAAAAGCAGGGCAACGATGAAAGTATCTTTCTTCCTTTTACGGTATTGATAAATAAACCCGATAAGGCCAAGGATTAGCGGAAGCATATAAAATTTATTGTATGCCTGGTTTTCTTCAAGGTCTTCAGGAATTTCATCCATTGGCCCGAGTCGTTTGTCAATGAAAGGAATACCACTGACCCATTTCCCCTTGAAGTTTTCCTTGTTTCCGTTAACATCATAACCGGGACCCTGGATATTATTTTGCCTGCCGGCGAAATTCCACATAAAATACCTGAAGTACATATGACCTATCTGATAGCGGAAAAAATACCGCAGGTTTTCACCGAAGGTAGGTTTTCTGTCTCCATTTATTCCAGCCCACACCTTGTACCTTGTTGGATGTTGTCTGTTTTTGTCTGAACTGTGCATACGCGGAAATATGGTAGTATATTCCGGATCATATACATAGGCTGTTTTGTATCCGATGAATTCATACTCATCTTTTCCTTCGATATAGTTTTTTCCGTTGTTCTTGGTGTCAATGGGTTCGGCATTGTAATATTGCCCGTGCAGGAGGGGCCTGTCGCCATATTGCTCACGGTTAAGGTATGATTTTAACGCAAACACATTGTCGGGTTCGTTCTCATTTAGCGGAGGGCCGGCATTTGCACGGATCACGATCAGGGCATAGGTGGAATAGCCAATCAGGATAAAAGTGAGGGACAGCACAGCTGTATTCAGGTTTACATAGCCTTTTTTGGCAGAATACCGAAGTGCCCATATAATAAACCCGATGATCAGCAATACATAAAACAAAAATCCGCTTCCGAATCCAAGCCCTATTTCGTTCACAAAGAGCAATTCAAACTGAGCCCCGATGGAAATAATTCCCGGGATGATGCCGTATTGAACAAAAATCAGCAAAAGAAAAGAAATAACAAGTGTATAGAAAATACCTTTTTTGGTGGTTTTGAACTTCTTATAATAATATACAAAGGTGATAGCCGGGATGGCAAGGAGGTTTAACAGGTGAACGCCGATTGACAGGCCCATCATAAAAGCAATAAAAACCAGCCATCTGTCGGATTTGGGTTGGTCGGCAATGTTTTGCCATTTGAGTATGGACCAGAAAACGAGTGCTGTAAAGAAGGAGGACATGGCATAGACTTCTCCCTCAACGGCTGAAAACCAGAATGAATCCGAAAAAGTATAAGCCAGGGAACCTACGAGGGCACTGCCGATGATGGCTGCCAAATTCCCTTTATTGGGTTCTCCTTTGGGTGATATGATACTTTTAGCAAAAATGGAGATCGTCCAGAAAAGGAACAAAATAGTAAAAGCCGATGACATCACAGAGAGCATATTCACCATTTTAGCTACAATTATCTCGTTTCCAAAGGCAAAAAAGGAGAAAAAACGGCCCATGAGCATAAAGAATGGGGCACCAGGGGGGTGACCGATTTCGAGTTTATAGGCAGAGGCGATGAACTCGCCACAGTCCCACCAGGAGGCCGTGGGTTCAACGGTGAGATAATAAACCAGGAAGGCAGCTGCAAAGGCAAACCATCCAACAATGTTATTGATTTTTTTATAATTCATTTATAAAAATATTTAAAATTTATAAAATATCTGCAAAATCCTACCCCAATAAATAACGAAGCGAATTTATAAAAAACATGGATAAGTTTTACTAATAGCTGTGAGCCTTTAGCCACCAGCTTATAGCTACCATCTGCCAGGAACCTGCAACTAAAGGCCAATATCCAGAAGCAAACAGCTATTGCAGGGATATTTTGGGCATTCCAAAAGAAAGTATAATTTTTTTTTGCAGAATAAAAAAAAGTACTAATTTTGCACCTCGTTCTTAGTAAGACTGACCCATGGTGTAATTGGCAACACGTCTGATTTTGGTTCAGAAGAGTCCAGGTTCGAGCCCTGGTGGGTCAGCATACAAATCCCGATCATGCAAATGGTTGGGATTTTGTTTTTTTTCAATTTGTTGATGGCGAGAAGAGGAGCGCA
>CAZZLL010000015.1:18267-76477 GCA_964654725.1 uncultured Lentimicrobiaceae bacterium
TCCGCGCAGCGCTATCGGGAAGCCCTGGTGGGTCAGCATACAAATCCCGATCATGTAAATGGTTGGGATTTTGTTTTTTTTCAATTTGTTGATGGCGAGAAGAGGAGCGCAGCGACATCCCGATCCGCGCAGCGCTATCGGGAAGCCCTGGTGGGTCAGCATACAAATCCCGATCATGCAAATGGTTAGGTTATGATTCCTTCCCTCAATTAATACGCTTACATTCCGTTGAATAATAGGTGCAAGCATCCATATGAATATAATACCGACAAACTGTTCCAGGCGTTTAATCCTCTAATTTACAATTAATTGCCTGGATATTATGCTCTCATCAAGCATTAGCTCAACAAGGTATGTTCCTTTTTTCCAGCCTGATGTGTTAAGTTTTATGGATTTCTTTCCGTTCATTTTTCCATAATTCTCTACATAAAGCAGTCTTCCGCTAATATCCTTAACTTCAACCTTAACTTCCTGGTTTTCGGAATTAAAATCCAAATTCGTATAGCCTACATTGCTTGGATTAGGATACATTTTCAATGC
This sequence comes from uncultured Lentimicrobiaceae bacterium, assembly GCA_964654725.1. GTDB lineage: Bacteria > Bacteroidota > Bacteroidia > Bacteroidales > CAZZLL01 > CAZZLL01. Next base: position 18,808 of record CAZZLL010000015.1, read on the forward strand.
TATATCCGGTCCGCCCAGAACCTCAATTCCGGTCACATCCACTCCGGTTTCAAAACCTTCTTCTATAGCTTCGGTTATGGAGGAAGCACTACCATTATTAACGGATCCAGTTGGATCCAGGAGCATACCAATTATGTGCATATTGGCTGTATCCCATTCAGCATCCAGAGTAAACGTAAAGTTGAAAACATGTGAGTCACCTGAATCAACACCTGTTGGAAATGCATGGATGAAACCGGAAAAACTCGGACTTATCAACCTTCCCACGTGATTATACACCATTTGGCTTGCCGGAACAGAACTTGGTAAGGCAGCCCAGTCAACACCATCCACTCCAACTAAAGAACCATTTCCTCCACCACTATAATAATTGGATTGGGAATATCCTGAACTCGTTCCTGTTACACTATCCTCGGTTAATACGCATGCAATCTTCCAGGCAGAACTTGCACTGCCGATAAAATCAGTAGTGATGCTTACATTCAGTTCCAGGCTACTTCCGTCATATTCTGCCCCGTTAAGCATCAGAGCAGTTGGTGGAACTACCATAGCTTCTTCAACATAGGAGAATATATTACTTGGATCAAGGTCTGTTCCTCTATCAACCAATGCAGAAGGATAACCAGAAATCAATGTTCCTATGCCATTGTCATAAACAGCATTTTCCATAGGATCACTGTTATGAACTGCAATGCCCTGAGCAAAGCCATGGTAATCCCTTGCCAGAAAATCCATGGCAACCGTCCCGCGAGGACACCAACCGCACCAGGTACCTGTGGCTTCTTCCACAATTACCAGCTTTCCGCTTGCTGGAACCAATGGATGTATTTCTATACTTTTTGAATCGTCGCTGCCGTCATCGTCACTGCTGTTTCCATTAACCGATGTTAAACTTGCAGTTACGGTTGTTGCATTCTGATCAATGAGTAATCCCTGGCTAAAGGAGACTTCATAGGTGTCTAATGAAGCAATAGAAACACCGGTAATACTTTTTGTGATGGCGTTGTTGTTGTATGTTACTTCAAGATCAAAGGAAGTAATGGGCGTTGAACCCAGGTTTCTGATTTGAATTACCGGAGGATTATTAACACCGGTAATAGCTGCCTGCTCAAGTTCTACACGGTATATGCCACAGTTTAAAGTGGGCAATGTATAAGGCGTATGGCTAAAACCAACATTATCCAGCCAGAATTTTGACTGCCCGTTTCCTCCGTAAGTGGACTGACACAATGGAAATACATCTAATGAAGCGATCTGGTTTACCGTATTTTGTATGCTTCCCTGTAAAACAGTGTCGATATATACATCCCATACATTGGTATTAAGGTTAATATCTATTTTCAAGTCAAACCAGGTGTTTGCCGGATAGGGAACAGCAAAGTAAACATTGCTTTGATCTACAACGTGCATCATGCTGTCCTGGATGAAATGAAAATCCATGGCCCAGGTGGTTCCTATTGCCTGCTCTGCCTGAAAATTAAAATATGCTCCTTTGCCAGACTCCACATACATGGCCGTTTCAAAAACGAAATTTCCTGTATTGTATGCATTGCCAAACTCCAAAACAGCATCCTGCGGCCCGCCAGTCGATGAAGTAGACATAAAGTAAATGGAATTTGGATTGCTCTTTGATTGGAGCGTGTCTACCTGTGCATCTTCCGATGATCCGGGGTTATTGCTCCAGGTTGTCCAGCAGGTATCCTGAACGCCAATGTAATCCCCATAAGAAAGATTATCAAAGTTCTGGAAGTATTGACCGAAAATTGTAGTTGAAAATACAACGAATAGAAAAGTAAGTACAATAGATTTCATAGGATAAAAGTATTTTTGTGAAAGTGAAAGTACAAAAAACCAATGAATCTGTATACATAAATTTGTTGATAGTTTATTATATTACTTAAAACCAACAAATGATTTTCTGATCAGGGTTTATTAAAAGGAAATCCGTTATTAAGAACCAACAACAACTTCATCCTCTAAACGTTAAATCTGTTGTTTAAATGCATATTATGATCAGGCATTTTTTTCTTATTTTATTAGTATGTATCGTTGAAATACAAGCCAGTTCGCAGGAGTGGAATATTGAGGAAAAGCCTCATATATCCTATTACCTTGATCTTAATGAGCAGGAATTCCGTTTGTCTGAATATAAAGATGACAACGTAAGCCTGATGTTGAAACTGGAGCAGCTGGAACGCATCAATGCATTTCGGAAAAAGCATGGGGTGCAGCCTCTTCTGCTGGACATTTTTGCATGCCGCCTGGCCAATAAGATCAGCAAAGAATCAGCGGAACATTCCTATACCAGTCACTGGAACCTCAGGGGCGAAAAGCCGTATGTTAGAAATGCCATTAACGGTGGCACCAATCATATTTTTGAAAATGCATATGGCGTGCATACCTCGGGTGCTTTTGAACAAAACCTTACTACTATCAGAAATTATATGAAGGAAGCCCACAATGCATTTATTGAAGAACGTAAACCCCATGATGCGCACAAACGAAATACACTTGATCCCTATCATAATTATGTTGGTTTAGGATATTATCTTACGGAAAACCATTTCAGTTATTATGAAGAGTACCTGGATGTATACCTTGATGTAGTGTCAAAGCCGGATACCGTAAATGTTAATGAGACTTTCAGGATACAATTCAGGATCAGGGAGCCCTGGTATCTTTATTTTATACATGCGTATTATGAAGATTTCCCGGATCCTAAATCTACAAGAAAGCTCAACAGGCTGGGTTCTTATAATGATTACGGAAAAAAAAGTGCTTTTATGTTGTTTCCGTGGGAAGTGGAGGCAATAGAGGCTGATCAGATACATTATTTTACTACATCCTTTGATACCCCCGGACTATATTATTTCCAGGTTTTTCTGGATAAAAAGAAAATCAGTCCGCCTAAAAGTATCAACACCGAAGGTAAACTTCAGGCTTCCGGAATTGTCGTTTTTGTCAGACCTTAATCTCCAATTAAGAGTTGTTTTCCCAATTCTGGAGTTTATTAATAGCGGGCTATTTGTTAAGGATCTGTAAAACAGTTGCTTATCCGGAATATTTGTTTTGGCATATTGTATGTAATATATTAGGTGAGACCAACAAAACTAAAACACAACTACCTCTACTGCCAGGAAATCTTACCAAACTAAAAATGACAACATTAAAGAAGCGGTACATAACATGCCGCTTTTTTTATGTTCGAAATTTCATAATTGCTTGGATTTTAAATATTTTTTGTATATTTGCGCTGTTTTGAAGGGAAGAAAATTGAGCGCGGCAGGTAATGAAATGTATACGAGGGGACCACAGTCCTCTTTTTTGTTGGCAAAAATTAAGCAATGATTTTTTGCTTAAAGTGCTGAAATATAATGTTATAATTCTCCGAAAACGAAGCTAATGATAGATAAGGCACTTATTAAAGAACTGGTAGAACAGCATTTGGTTAACAGCCCACACTTTCTGGTAGATATCACTATCAAATCCGGCAATATGATTTTTGTATCTATTGATGGAGCTGGTGTTACAATTGATGATTGTGTGAGATTAAGCAGGTTTATCGAGGGCAGACTGGATCGCGACAGGGAGGATTTTGAGTTAAGTGTTTCTTCAGCTGGCCTGGGACAAGCATTTAAAGTATTGGATCAATATAGAATTAATATAGGCAAAGAAATAGAAGTTATAACCAAAGACGGTAACAAACGGAATGGAATTTTGCTGAAAGCTACTGAAGAGTGTATTGAACTTAATCTTATTTCTGAAAATGGCAGGAAGAAAAAAGACCTGAATGAAAAAGTGGCCATTTCTTTGAAAGATATTAAATCAGCAAAGAAAACCATTAAATTCAATTAAAATGAAAAATTCAAAGTGTAATGGAACACATTAATCTAGTCGAAACCTTTTCTGAATTCAAGGAATTCAAGAATATTGACAGGGAAACAATGATGCGCATCCTGGAGGATGTGTTCAGGCATCTGCTGGCGAAAAAGTATGGTTCGGATGATAATTACGATATTATTGTGAATATCGACAGGGGAGATCTTGAGATTTGGAGGAACCGTGAAATTGTTGAAGATGGGGAAGTTGAGGACGATAACACTCAAATCGCTTACTCTGATGCCATTAAAATTGAACCTGACTTTGAGGTTGGGGAAGAAGTTTCTGAGGAAATTAAAATGCTGGATTTTGGCAGAAGAGAAATCCTTGCCATCCGGCAAAACTTGATTTCCAAGATACAGGAGTACGAAAAGGACAATGTATATAAGAAATATAAAGAGCGTGTTGGTGATATTGTAACCGGAGAAGTATACCAGGTATGGAAAAAAGAGATTATGGTGCTGGATGATGAAAATATTGAACTCATCCTTCCCAAGTCTGAACAGATCCCGTCTGATTTTTTCAGGAAAGGAGATACTATCAGGGCTGTAGTTTCCAAGGTAGAAATGAGAAACAGTTCACCTGTTATCATTTTGTCCAGAACATCCCCGGTGTTCCTGGAAAGATTATTTGAGGCGGAAGTACCCGAAGTTTATGATGGTTTGATCACTATTAAAAGCATTGTCAGGGTACCGGGGGAAAGGGCTAAAATTGCGGTAGAGTCATACGATGACAGGATTGATCCGGTTGGAGCTTGTGTAGGGATGAAAGGAAGCCGGATTCATGGTATTGTGCGGGAATTAAAGAATGAAAATATTGACGTAATCAATTTTACGGGCAACGTATCATTATACATCACCAGGGCATTGAGCCCTGCTAAGATTTCTGCTATCAAAATTGATGAAGATAGCGGTAAAGCCGATGTGTACATGAAACCTGATCAGGTTTCACTGGCCATTGGTAAGGGAGGATATAATATTAAACTGGCGGGTAAATTAACCGGATATGAAATTGATGTATACAGAGATACCGATGTTGATTCAGAAGATGTTGACCTACAAGAGTTTTCCGATGAAATCGACCAGTGGATCATCGATGAATTAAAGAATATCGGTTGCGATACGGCAAAAAGTGTGCTCGACCTTGAAGTTAGTGACCTTGTTAATCGTACGGATCTGGAAGAAGAAACCATCAATGAGGTTGTTCGTATATTGAGAGCGGAGTTTGAATAATTGTTTTATATTTACACCTTTGTTCTGAAAAGGGCAAAAACAGGCTAATACAAAGATTAATATGGCTTTAGAGCAAAAACCGATTAGACTGACAAAAGCAGCGAAAGAATTTAACGTTGGGATTTCTACCATAGTGGAATTTCTTTCTAAGAAAGGCTTTCAGGTTGATAGCAAGCCAAACTCAAAAATATCACCTGAAATGTATTCCCTATTAGTTGAGGAGTATCAATCGGAAAAGAATGTGAAGGAAGAATCTCGTAAAATCGGTCTTGACTTTACTTCGCATCAGACTGTATCTATTGAGGATAGCGGAGCCAAAAAAGAAGATGAAACCGAAGAAAAGGAAACAGACCAGGATGAACTCATTATTAAAAATGTACAGATCGTTCAACAAACAACTGATAAAAATGATGAACCACTAGATAAGGAAGAAGAAAAGAAATCCGTTGATAAAGAAGATAAAAAACCTGATAAGAAAGAAGAAGAAAAAACAGACGAAGTAAAAGAAGACAAGAAGACAAGCCCGAAGGTAAAGAAAGAAGTGCCAGATAAATTGGAACCCAAAAAAGAGTCAGCAAAACCAGAAATAAAGCCAACATCCGGAAAGAAAGAAACAAAAGAAGATGTAAAAAAGGAAGAGGATAAAAAGCTTCCGGAAATACCAAAAACACACGCAGAAAAGAAAACCACCAAAAAAGAGGAAGAAAAGCCGGAAGAAGATCAAAAAGGCAGCAAACTTAAAATAGTGGGCAAAGTTGATCTGGAAGAGATCAGCAAAAAATCACAGAAGAAACAAGAAACAGAAAAGGAGAAAAAGAAGGAAAAACCAAAAGAAGAAGTAAATGTTGTTCCGGAGAAATCTAAAGCAGAAAAAGAGGCAAAAGAGACAAAAGAGGTAAAAGAGACAAAAGAGGCAGAAGAGGAAAAGAAAACTAAAAAGGAAGAAAAGCCAGTTGAAAAGGAGGAAAAGAAAGACGAGGATAACTTTATTAAAACGGAGTTTAAGAAATTAAGTGGCTTGAAGGTCATTGATAAAATTGATCTGCCGGTTGAAAAGAAACCGGCGAAGAAACAACCTGTTGCTTCATCTTCTGATGACAAACCAAAAAAGAAAAAGAGAAGGCGAATACGCAAGGAAGTGAAGCCTGTCAGCCAGGAAGGTGGGCAACAGAAAGGGAAACCAAGGCCTAAAAGAGGGAAACAGGAGCCGCAAAAACCAGAAGTTTCGGACGAAGAAATTCAAAAGCAAATTAAAGAAACGCTTGCTCGTTTAACACCAACAGGTAAATCCAGGGCTTCCAAACATCGCCGGACAAAAAGGGAGCAGATCAGTAAAAACCTTGAAGCTGAAAAGGAACGCCAGGAAAAGGAATCCCAAATTCTTAAGGTTACCGAGTTTGTTACAGCTAATGAGCTTTCAAGCATGATGAGTATCAGTGTTAATGATATCATTTCTACCTGTATGTCTTTGGGGTTATTTGTTTCTATTAATCAGCGCCTGGATGCAGAAACAATTGCCCTGGTAGCTGAGGAATTTGGGTTTAAGGTAGAATTTGTAAGTGCGGACGTGCTTGATGAAATTGAGGTAAAAGAGGATGATGCTCCGGAGGACCTGATTCCAAGACATCCCATTGTTACGGTTATGGGGCATGTTGACCATGGTAAAACATCTTTGCTCGACCATATACGAAAAACAAATGTTATTGGTGGTGAGGCCGGAGGTATCACACAGCATATTGGTGCATATGAGCTTACGCTGGAAGGCGATAAGAAGATTACTTTTCTGGATACACCCGGACACGAAGCTTTTACAGCCATGCGTGCACGCGGGGCAAAACTCACCGATGTTGCCATCATTGTTATTGCTGCGGATGATAATGTGATGCCCCAAACAGTTGAGGCTATCAACCATGCACAGGCAGCAGGTGTTCCCATTGTATTTGCCATCAACAAAGTTGATAAACCGGGGGCCAATTCTGAGAAGATCAAAGAAGGACTTTCCCAAATGAATATCCTCGTTGAGGACTGGGGAGGCAAATACCAGAGCCAGGAGATATCTGCTAAGAGTGGAGAGAATATTGAAGCCTTGCTTGAAAAAGTCTTGCTGGAATCTGAATTGCTTGATTTGAAAGCAAATCCTGATAAACTTGCATCAGGAGCTGTAATTGAATCTTCTCTGGATAAAGGCCGGGGATATGTGGTTAAAATGCTGGTTCAAAATGGCACCCTGCATCTCGGGGATGTCGTCCTGGCCGGATCAATCTTCGGTAAGGTGAAAGCAATGTATAACGAGCGGAATACACTGATTAAAGAAGCCGGCCCTTCAACGCCTGTTTTGATGCTTGGCATGAACGGTGCCCCGGATGCAGGAGACGCCTTCAACGTCATGAAAGATGAAAGAGAAGCTAAAAGTATTGCCAATAAAAGAATGGTATTGCAGCGCGAACAGGGCCTGAGAACACAAAAACATATTACTTTGGATGAAATTGGAAGACGGATTGCCATTGGTGATTTTCAAGAACTTAATGTTATTGTGAAAGGGGATGTGATTGGCTCAGTGGAAGCCCTGGCAGATTCCCTGCTGAAATTGTCTACCGATGAAGTACAGGTAAATGTAATTCATAAATCAGTTGGTCAGGTTTCTGAAACCGACGTGAACCTTGCTTCTGCCTCCAATGCCATCATTGTCGGTTTCCAGGTCAGGCCTTCACTGGGAGCGCGCAAACTGGCTGAACAGGAACAAATCGACATTAGAACCTATAGCGTTATCTATAATGCCATTGAGGAAGTTAAGGCAGCGATCGAAGGTATGCTGTCACCGGATATTGAAGAAAAAATTACCTGTAATATTGAGATCAGAGATGTATTCAAAATCTCAAAAGTTGGAACAGTTGCTGGCTGTTATGTGCTTGACGGTAAAGTTACCCGTAACACCAAGGTCAGGGTGATCCGGGATGGCATCGTAATTTATACAGGAATGCTTGGATCCCTCAAACGGTTTAAAGATGATGTGAAAGAAGTGAATACCGGTTATGAATGCGGACTGAATATCGAGAACTTCAACGATATCAAAGTAGGGGATGTGATTGAAGGCTATGAAGAAGTGGAGATAAAACGTAAGCTGAAATAAGCAGGCAGCGGCCTTTACTCATAAAAATGCATTTCAAGGATATATGTGTATACCTTCTCAGGCAGCATATACCGAATATTTTTTTTGTTTTTCACAGCCTTGCGGATAAAACTGGAAGAGATTTCCACTAAAGGAGCGTCTACTACCTGAACACGGGGATGTGCAATAAACTCCCCACCATCGTAATCCGGACGAGGATAAACATAGATATGATAATATTCCAATAGTTTCTCATGGTTTTTCCAACGGTGGAGGTGCTGTATATTATCACTTCCCATCAATAAAACAAAATCCTTATCAGGGTATTTTTCTTCCATATATGCCAGCGTATGTATGGTATAAGAAGGCTTTGGCAGGTTAAATTCGATATCGACAGCCCGGAAGCGAACGTCCTCTTCTATGGCTATTTTAACCATAGAAAGGCGATGGTGATCTGCAAGGAGGCTCTTCTTTTCTTTTAGCGGATTCTGCGGGGAAACCACAAACCATACCGCATCCAGGTCTGTAAAAGCATGCATAAAACCTGCCAGGATAAGATGGCCTGTATGTATGGGATTGAATGACCCGAAAAATAAGCCTGTTTTCTTTTTTTTATTCACGAGGATGAGTGTAAAAAGATTTTTACTAATTCAACAATTCGTTGTTTTGCTTTCTCTAAATCAATGTTGTGCAATACAATATCAAACTGATCGGCATAGCTCATTTCCTCCTGAGCTTTACTGATACGTGTTTGCAAACTATCCTTGTCTTCAGTTTGCCTCTCTGCCAGGCGTTTTTTTAGCTCTTCTGTGGATGGAGGCATAATAAAAATACAAAGCGACCGGGAGGGATGTTTCTTTTTAATAGTTAATCCGCCTATTACATCAACATCAAATAATACGTGATGTCCTTTGTTGCCAATGCGATCAATTTCTGACACCAGCGTGCCGTAAAACTTTCCTGGATAAACTTCTTCCCATTCCAGGAAGGCCTCCTCTGATATTTTTTTCTGAAATGATTCAGGGCTAAAAAAATAGTAATGCCCCCCGTGGATTTCATGATCACGTTTTGGGCGGCTACATGCTGAAATTGAAAATTCAATGTTTGGGAAACAATCCAACAGATGATTGGCCAGGGTTGTTTTCCCTGAACCGGAGGGGCCGGAAAGAATAATAAGCTTTGTGTCCATCTTATAAGATATTTGCTAACTGCTCCCTGATCTGTTCCAATACATCTTTCATCTGTACAACAATTCGCTGTATATTCACATCATAGGCTTTTGCACCCAGGGTGTTGATCTCACGCCCCATTTCCTGGGAAATAAAATTAAGTTTTTTGCCGTTAATTTCATTGCTTTCCAAGGTTTCCATAAAGTATTCTCCATGTTTGCCCAGCCTGACTTTTTCTTCCGCAATATCAATTTTTTCAATATAATAAAGTAATTCCTGTTCAAAGCGGGATTCGTCTGCCGGGTATTCTCCTGTGTATTCCCTGAAGTGATTTTTTATCCGCTCACGAATGCGTTGAATTCTTTTTTCTTCATGAGCAGGTATTTCATGCAGCAAGCTGAACATTTGCTTCATATTTTGGCGAAATATCTCTTCCATCTTTTTTCCCTCAGAAATCCTGAAATCATCTAAATGATTCGCAGCTTCAGTCGCACCCTGTATAATTTCATCTTTTTCCTGCTCATCTGTTTCTTCGTTTTCGGCACACACAACATCCGGCATTCTTAAAAGTACTGGTAATATGTCAGAATGTGCCAGCTGTGAGATTTCCTTATCCAGTTTCTTCAATTCATTATAATAATTGTGGATCACATCCTGGTTGATCTTATAGTTTTGCTTGCCACTTAGGTTTTCAATGCTAACGAATAAATCGATTTTACCCCTGATCAGTTTTTTATAGATCAGGTTTCTGATATTTGTTTCCAGTTCCTTGTAGTTAGCGGGGATCCTTATGTTCAGATCGAACTGCTTGCTGTTTACCGACTTTATCTCTACCCGGACTTTCTGATGTGAACCATCTATAGTGGCTTTCCCGAAACCTGTCATCGACTTAATCATAGTGTATAATGTTTAGGTAACAAATATAAAAAGGAATTTCTTAAATTTATAGAATCCTTTATTCCTTCATAAATGAGTGAACATTTGTCGCCGTCATATGATTTGTTTGATGATCCGTTGCGTTTATTCAACCGCATGCTCGATGATATTGAGAATGCACAACATTCTATTTACCTGGAAACCTATCGTTTTAACAACGATGCCATTGGAAGTCGCTTTCGGGAGGCACTATATCAGCAGGCAAAGAAAGGACGGGAGATAAAAATATTAGTAGATTCATGGGGCACACCCGGCAGCGCGGCCTATTTTTCTAATATAACAGCCAATGGGGGAGAACTGCGTTTTTTTAAAAAGATAAAAATTACATTTGATTTTTTTACCAGGAACCATCGCAGAAACCACCGCAAACTGCTTATCATTGATGATCGTATTGTATACATTGGATCAGCAAATCTTACAGCTTATTCATTTAACTGGAAAGAGCTTGTGCTCAGAATGGATCATGAAATTGCCACGGTGTTTAAAAAAGTTTTTCTGGAAAATTATAAGCGGTATAATAAATATATTTACCGCAATATCCCCTATTCGAAACCCTTAAAATTCAAGGGATTTGAAGTTTTACGGGACGCTCCTTCCATTATTCACCAGCGTATTAAGAAACGTTACGAAACTCTGATAAAGCATGCACGCAGGAAAGTGGTCATCGAAACGCCTTATTTTTTGCCGGGATTTCTTCTGAGAAAAATACTTATGGATGCTGCTCAGCGTGGTGTTGAAGTAAATGTGATAATTCCACATCATTCTGATGTAAGAATGGTAGATATTTTACGCAACAAATATCTGGGTGGCCTGCACAGGGCGCATGTAAACATACTTTTCTATGAGGGAGTAAATCTTCATGCAAAGTTGCTGGTCATTGACGGAAAACTTTTTTCGCTGGGATCGGCGAACTTTGATTACCGAAGTTTTCGATATATGCATGAAATAACTTTGATGGGCAAAGAAAAAGTTATCCTTCAAAAAATAGAACAGCATATCAACGATATACTGAAAGACTGTGTTGAATTTGATTATGAAAAGTGGCTTCGCAGGCCTATGATAGAGCGTGTTTTTGAGTGGATATTAGTGCCATTCAGGCACTTGTTCTAAATAAAAAAGTCGGGGCCGGCCCCCGACTTTTTTAGGAAATTTTGATCTCGCGGTTCTTTGTAACTTTTGCTTCTTCTCTCTTTGGTAAGTTAATTCTTAATATGCCGTCTTTGTAATCGGCCTTGATCTTATCTATATCAACAGTATCCGGCAAAGTAAATGAGCGGCAGAAAGAATCGTATGCAAACTCCCTGCGAGTATAGTTGTCATTTTCTTCTTTTTTCTCATCTTTCTTCTCTGTGGAAATGGATAATACGTTTTCATCTAAATTTACTTTGAAATCTTTCTTATCCATTCCGGGGGCTGCAATATCCAGTACAAATTCATTATCTGTTTCCTGGATATTTGTTGCAGGCAGGTTGCGGTTTGGCCTTGCGAAAAAGTTGTCAAAGTCTTCGTTGAAGAATTTTTCAAGCGGATTTGCAACGGTTGGTTTGTGGTTCCATCTAATAATATTCATAATATTTCCTCCTTATATTTAATTAAAACTTTTTTGATTTCAACCCTTACTATTCAATATCTATACCATCATATTAAACATGTCTATATGGCAGACTTCAAAAAACCAAGCTGCCATAATGGCTTGTTTCAGTTGCTGTATATTTGAGTTAAGCTTTGATAAACAAGAGGCTGCAATATTATGAAAGCTGGTCTGTGTTTTATTCAGGTGTCTAAGAACAAAGGATTAATAGTGAACAAAACATTGATTAACATGTTAAATATTTAGTAAGTTTGTATAACATATTTAAAACAGAATTAATGAAAAAGAATGTAGGAATTTACGATACTATTTTCAGGCTCATCTTTGCCATCGTTGTTGCTTTACTAATATTCCTTGGAATATTGAAAGGTTTATGGGCGATTATTCTTGGAATTGCGGGAGGCGTATTACTGATTACCGGCCTTGTTGGTTGGTGCGGCTTATATGCTGCTCTTGGTATCAGGACATGCCCGATGAAAGAAAAGCCAAATAACTAAAGGTTTTCATTTTAGTAAAAGGAAGACGGAATGTAACTCTGAAGGGAAAAACAGATTTCTTTGCTCATTGGAAAAGTCAGTGTCTGTGGCGGTGGAATCTCTTTGTAATGATTGATTGCTTCACTATTTGTCCCGTTTTTTATTGAAGAATGTTATTAATAATTCAGCACACTCCTCACCCATAACGTTTTTTTTTACTCTTGAGCGGGGATGTAGGATTTCGGTATTATAATGACTGTATCCGAATTTCTCATCAGTTGCCCCAAATACGATGTGATAAAGTCGGCTGTGAAATAAAGCGCCTGCACACATTAAACAGGGTTCCAGTGTTACATAAAGGCTGCAATCGGTAAGATTCCGGGAGCCAAGATAATTCGATGCAGCAGTGATGGCCTGCATTTCAGCATGTGCTGTGGCATCCTGAAGTTTTTCAGTTAGATTATGGGCCCGGGCAATGATGGTATTATTGCACACAACCACTGCACCAACAGGAACTTCATCGATTTCCTTGGCCTTATACGCCTCTTTCAATGCCTCCCGCATAAAATATTCATCACTGAAAAAATCCATATTTTTTAAGGTAAAGATACATTTTAATGTGACAACAAGTATTTCAGCTTGGTCTGAGCAGGTATTGGTTACACATCGGTATATTTTTTATATTTTCGCAGCAAATTCAATTATAAAGATATGTTCAGAACTCATAATTGCGGAGAATTAAGAATAGATCACAGGGATCAGGATGTCATGCTAAGCGGATGGGTGCAAAAGTCGAGAAACCTTGGTGGGATGACGTTTGTTGATTTGCGTGATCGTTATGGCATTACCCAGTTGGTTTTTAATATAGAGACAAATGCACCTTTGTGCGAAAAGGCCCGGAATCTTGGGCGGGAATATGTTATAAAAATCAGGGGCAAGGTTGCTGAGCGCAGTAATAAAAACCCCACTATTCCCACCGGTGATATTGAAATATTGACAGAGGAACTGCAAATCTTGAATGCTGCTAAAACACCGCCATTTACAATTGAAGAGGAGACTGACGGAGGAGAAGAGTTGCGGATGAAATACCGCTACCTGGATTTAAGGAGAAATGTGAACAGGAAGAATTTGGAACTTCGGCATAAAATGGCCCTGCATATGCGGCAATACATGGATTCTATAGGTTTTCTTGAAATAGAAACACCTTATCTGATCAAGTCTACACCCGAGGGGGCCCGTGATTTTGTGGTTCCTTCCAGACTGAACCCGGGGGAATTCTACGCTTTGCCACAATCTCCGCAAACATTTAAGCAACTTCTTATGGTGGCAGGATATGATAAATATTATCAGCTTGTGCGTTGTTTCCGGGATGAGGATTTCCGGGCTGACCGCCAACCGGAATTCACCCAGTTGGATTGTGAAATGTCATTTGTTGACCAGGATGATGTGTTGCAGACTTTTGAAAATTTGGCCCGTCAGCTTTTTAAGACGATTTTGGACACAGATGTGGAAAAATTCCCGCGCATTCCCTATGCTGATGCCATGAAATTATATGGATCGGATAAACCGGATATCCGGTTTGACATGAAGTTCGTGGAATTGAATGATATTGTCAAAGGTAAGGGCTTCAAATTATTTGATGAAACAGAACTGGTGGTGGGCATTTGTGCCGAAGGCTGTGCCGGTTATTCCAGGAAAGAGCTTGATAAACTCACGGAATTTGTAAAGAAACCCCAGATAGGTGCCAGGGGATTGGTGTATGTAAAATATAACGAAGATGGTAGCCTGAAATCATCAGTAGATAAATTTTATCCTCCTGAGGAGCTAAAAAAATGGGTGCCTTTCTTTAAGGCGAAACCCGGTGACCTGATGCTGATCCTCGCCGGGGAAAGGAATCATACCCGCAAAGCTCTCTGTGAACTCAGGCTTGAAATGGGCAACAGGCTGGGATTAAGGGATAAAAAAGTTTTCAAGCCTCTGTGGGTGGTTGATTTTCCGTTGCTTGAGTGGGACGATGAAAGCAAACGCTTCCATGCCATGCACCATCCGTTTACTTCACCCAAAGCAGAAGATATTCCGTTGATGGAAATAGATCCTGCCAGTGTTAGGGCAAATGCATATGATATGGTCATCAATGGGGTTGAAATTGGCGGTGGTTCTATCCGGATCTTTGAAAAGGATTTACAACAGAAAATGTTTAAATTGCTGGGTTTTAAAGAGAAGGAAGCCGAAAAGCAATTTGGCTTTCTATTGAATGCTTTTGAATACGGTGCTCCGCCTCATGGGGGTATTGCCTTTGGTTTCGACCGTTGGGCGGCTGTTTTTGGAGGGTCAGGCAGCATTAGGGATTTCATTGCTTTCCCTAAGAATAATGCAGGAAGAGATGTAATGATAGATTCTCCGGCAACGATTAGCGAAGGACAACTAAAAGAACTTGGCTTAAGAAAGCTAAGTAATTCCTAGATGTTTTTAAACCGTATATTTTTTATCTCACTGTTTTTTGCAATCTTAAAAACAGATGAGAAATGCATGATTTCCTGCTCTTCTTCATCATAAACAATGGCTTTCCCATGAATGATCCTGTCATCACGGGAAGTAATTTCGGCCACGGTTTTAACATACCCCTTTGTGACAGCTTTTTTAAAGCTGGATTCAAGTTTTATGGTAGCAAAGTGCGTCATAGGAGGAAGGATGCTTTTCATAGCCATGGCCATGGCAGTATCAGCAAGGCTAACCAGGGCACCACCATGCATGAGACCTGCTCCCTGGGATAATTCCTGCAGGAAAGGCATGCTCAGAATTGCTTTTCCGTTTTTTGCTTCTTGTATTTCCATGTTCAGTAGTCGTTCAAATGGGGCACAACTGATCCATGCAGGCATATCAAAAATATGAGGACCTGTTTTGGCGGAGGTGTTTTCTTTTTGGCTTTCTCCCGGTAAATTCATATATTTATTGTATGAAGAGATTCAACTATGAAAGGTAAAGAAAATTTTCTACAAAAGCCTGTTTTGCCCCTTGTCATTCTGGCTTTATTCGCCCAGATTCATTTTTTTTCCTGCCAATCAGAAAATGAAGCCAACGAAAAAACCGCGTATAATATTTATTATCAGAAAGGCAAACCCTATGTCAGATGGTGGTGGTTTGCTTCCGTATTTACGGAAAATGATATCAGGCATCAGCTCAACTGGGTAAAAGAACAACATTTTGGGGGTGTGGAAGTAGCATTTATCTATCCTGTTAATCGAAATCCGGATGCTGAGCGCATACCTTTCCTGGGCGAAAAATGGACAGAAATGATCACTTTCACCAAAACATATGCTGACAGCATAAGTCTTGGCTGTGATTTTACCTTTGGAACGTTGTGGCCTTTTGGCGGAACATTTGTCCCTGACAGCGACAGGACAATGATATTTGGGGAACCGGAATTCAGGCAACCCCTGCGTTTGTCCTGGACACATCCGGATACCGGGAATGTACTGAATCATATGGACAGGCAAGCCTTCTTCCGCTATGCGAAAGTTATGGGAAATGCCATGAAACCTGCATTAAAAGGAATCACTTCTGCTTTATTTTGCGATTCCTGGGAGGTAGAAACCAACTATATCTGGACAAAAGATTTTGAAAAAAAGTTTTATGAGAAATATGGCTATGACATCCGCCCCTTTATGGATAGTATTTATATGCCTGCATTCCGGGATGAACGCTATGATTATATGAAGCTGGTTTCTGAAATGGTTTTGGAGGAGTTTTATATTCCATTCATGCAGGAATGCCAAAAACTGAGTGCATTATCCCGTGTTCAATGTGCCGGATCTCCGACAGATCTGATCACAGCTTATGCACACATGGATATACCTGAAAGTGAAGCCATGTTATACAATCCGGAATTTTCTGTTATACCTGCATCTGCAGCAGCTCTTTCAGGGAAAAAGCTGGTGAGCGCTGAAACCTTTACCTGTCTTTACGGATGGCCGGCAGATCATCTTTTAGAAGAACAAACCGCAGATTTGAAAGGGGTAGCCGATGCTCTTTTTGCCAATGGAGTGAATCAGATTGTATGGCACGGAATGCCCTTTAATCCGATAGGGAGCGATAGCATATTGTTTTATGCAAGTGTTCATGTGGGAGAAAAGGGAAAGCTGAAAAATGAACTGAAAGAATTTAATGACTACCTGACGAAATGCAGCGTCTATATGCGTAAAGGAAACGTATACAGCGATGTGGCAGTTTATCTGCCCCTGGAAGATGCCTGGATAGCAGGGGAGTATCCGGAGGAGTTGCAAATGCCCTGGTCATGGGGAGCCTATGAATTAAGGTATTTGCAGTTTAATGAAGAATTAAGCGGGTATCATCCCCTCTATGTGAATGCGGATTTTCTCGAAGAAGCCCGGGTGAAGCAGGGGAAACTGATGCTGGATCACCTGGATTTCGATATCCTTTATGTAGATGTGGAATTTTTGGACAGGAAAACCCTGGAGATTATTTATCAACTTGCTAAGAAAGGATTGAATGTTTGCATGAAGAAAATACCAGGGCAGGCAGGAAAAAATAAAAGCATGGATTTCCGGCTGATGATCGATCGCCTTATTCAATTGGAAAATGTTACTAATGATTTCAGGTATTTTAACCTGAAACCGCTGCTTAAAGGAAATGATGTGCCCGAATTCTGGTGCAGGGAACAGGAAAATTCTACGTTGTTCTTTTTTGCCAATCCTCTTACAAAAGATCTCAGCTATCCTGTGGATTATGGCGCTTCCTTTCAGGAAGAACCCATTATAAGAGAACTGGAAATACTTATTGACAACGAATACAGAAAAATTACCCTTGCTTTTAATCCTTTTCAATCAGTATTGCTTGAAACAGATAAAAAGGGCAACATAAAAGAAATCGATATTACCTTTGTGCCGGAAATACCTGTTCAACAAAAGGACAAACAATGAGAACGCAAGCATTGCTATTAGAATCCTATAATTCGAATATTATACGGGTCATAAAAGGCCTGGAAGAAAAAGAGGTAGAACTTCCGCCATTAAAACCAAATGAATTATTAATTGAATTGCATGCCAGTCCTGTGAATCCTTCTGATATAGCTTTTCTGCAGGGAGGATATAATATTGTGAAAGAATTACCTGTTGTTCCGGGATTTGAAGCCAGCGGTAATGTTGTTCAATGTGGCAGCAAGGTTCCCCCGCGGAACTACATGAATAAAAAAGTGAGTTGTTTTTCCCAGTCGGATGGACACGGTACCTGGGGAAGACATTTCATTGCTAAAATTGGAAATTGTGTAGTTCTGGAAGATGATTTTGATATGGATCAGGCGGCCTGTTTAATGATAAATCCCCTCACAGCTATCGGGTTGATGCAATTTGCAGAGAAAAAGAAAGCTACAACAATTATTCAGACTGCTGCCGGCGGACAACTTGCTAATTTCATCAGAATCCTGGCGAAAAAAAGAAATCTCCGCGTAATCAATATCGTGCGGAAAGACCAGACTTGTGAACAATTAAAAGCCACAGGCAACAAATATGTATTGAATTCGAATGCAGTAAGCTTCAATGAAAAACTACAGGCAATGGCGAAAGATTTTGGAGCCAGCATATGTCTCGACGCTGTTGGCGGAGAGTTATCAGGAAATATTTTGTCGATTATGCCGCCACATTCATCTATGGTGATTTATGGAGGATTATCTGTCATGCCGGTAGGAAATATTGACACTCTGGAAATCATTTTTCACGGCAAAGAACTACGCGGATTCAATCTGAACCACTGGCTGGATGGGTTGAAGAAAGAAGATAAGCAAAAGGTATTTGAAACTGTTAAATCCCTTATTCATAATGGGACATTCCATAATATTATCCGGGATAAATTTCCTTTAAAAGATATTTTTAGGGCGGTGAGAACCTATATCGGGGATATGTCAGGAGGAAAAATACTGTTGCATCCCTGATCAGCTACGTTTCTTTCCCCGTGCCAATGAGGCAAAAATACTCCAGGTGAAGATTTTTTTCCGGCCTGTGTTGTTAGCAAGCCGTCCAAAGAGCAATATTTATGGATATTCAGCATTATTCATTTCGCGAAATATTTTTTAGCATCTTTGCATGAAAGAGTGTATCAAATGAATTTCAGGAAAGTATTTCTTAGAATAATATCTTTGTTAGTTGCCATTTTTCTGGCTTCCTGCGCTAATGTTGTGCCTCCTTCAGGTGGGCCCAAAGATAAGGCTCCACCGCAAATGACAAAATCCAGTCCGCCCAACTACAGCCTGAATTTCAATACTGAAACTGTCCGCATTTATTTTAATGAATTTGTGTGGATAAAAAACCCCTCCTCGGCAGTGATCATATCGCCCCCTGTGGATAAAATGCCGGAGTTTAAAGAAAAGGGAAAGTCTGTCATTATTGAACTTAACGATAGCTTAAAAGAGAATACGACCTATACTATTTTTTTTGGAGATGCCATTGTGGACATTACTGAAGAAAACCCCGCAAGCAACTTTCAATATGTTTTTTCTACCGGAGATCAGTTGGATTCGCTGCGTATATCCGGTTTTGTTCATAATGCTTTCAGTCTGGAACCTGAAGAAGGCGTTTTTGTGATGTTATACCGGGAGTATGGTGATTCCGTTCCCATGCTTCAGTCTCCGTATTATCTGTCAAAGACCAATGCAGAAGGGTTTTTCGAACTGAATAACCTACGCGATGGACAGTATAAGATATTTGCCCTGAAAGATGTGAATGCCAATTATATATACGATCAGCCTAATGAGGAAATAGCTTTTCTCGATAGCTTGCTTACTCCTGTTAGCGCGATAAAGTCTGTAACAGACAGCATGCCTGATTCCCTGAATGTTGATTCGGTTTTGAGTGTTCCGGGACCTCCGGAAACAGATATCCACCTGAGCATTTTCCCTGAAGTTGACTCTGCCCAGAAGCTGAAACAGGCCAACTTACTTAAAACCGGACAGCTTATGATGCTTTTCAGGTATCCGGTTAAAGACCTTGGATTTGAGTTTTTAAAACCCCGGCGCCCAGACGATTGGTATATGATTGAGGAATATGCTGCCAGGGATACCCTTTTGTTTTGGGTTAAAGACAGAAGTGTTGATACGCTGATGGCAGTTGTAAGGCAGGATACATCTATACTGGATACGCTGGAAACAGAACTGATTTACCGTACGCGCTCAAAAAAAGACCAGGATCTAAAAGATAGGCTGAACGTTAATTCCGATGCTTCTGGCAAATTTGATCTGCATAAAAAGCTGATCATTCATGCATCTAATCCTATTAAGGAGACTGAATTTAGCAGGATCCGGATGATAGAGGGAGCTGATACACTCAGCGATATCCCCTTTACAAATAGTTCTTTAGTGCCCCGTAAGATAGAACTCAACTGGAAATGGAAGGAAAAAACCAGTTATGTGGTCATACTCCCTGATAGCACCCTGTTTGATATTTATAATCAAACACATGACTCCCTGATTATGCAGTTTAAAACACGGGAAGAAAGTGATTATGGTGTTTTACGATTGAATATCCATTTAATGGATGAAGAAAAGCAATATATTATCCAATTGCTAAATGCACAGGGAGAAGTTGCCAGGGAAAAGGTCATACATGAATCAGGCCAGGTATCTTTTTCCTACCTGTTGCCGGGAAAGTTTTCACTGAAAGCTATACAGGATAGGAATTATAACGGAGTATGGGATACAGGTGTTTACCTGGAAAGCCAACAACCCGAATCAGTTTATCTGCTTCCTGAGGAGTTTGATGTGAGAGCAAACTGGGAAATAGATGCAGTATGGGAATTGAAATAATGCTGCATTTTACGATTATATCATATGTAATACTTTAGAAACCAAAAGGTCGATGGCAATTTTATTTTGACCGCCATGGGGAATAATAATATCTGCGAATCTTTTTGTAGGCTCAATGAATTGAAGATGCATTGGTTTAACAAATTCTTCATAATGGCGCAATGCATCCAGGTATGACCGACCTCTTTCTTCCGTATCCCTCATGATAATCCGAATAAGACGATCATCAGGATCTGTATCAACAAATACTTTTATATTGATCAGGTTACGTAGTTCCTGATTCGTAAATATCAGGATTCCTTCCAGGATAAGAATATCAGCTGCTTTTATTGGTATGGTATCTTTTCCTCTGCTGCAGTTAATGTAGGAATAGGTAGGCATTTCAATGCTATTCCCTTTGATTAGTTCTTCAAGGTGCCTGAGCAGGAGAGGCCACTCAATAGAATCGGGGTGGTCGAAATTGATCGTTAGTTTTTTTTCCCGGTTTAGGTGGGAATTGTCCTTATAGTATGCATCTTGTGAAATAACACTCACATTTGCCCCGGGAGGTAATTTTCCGATGATTTCTTTTACAACAGTTGTTTTTCCGCAGCCGGAGCCTCCTGAAATACCAATGATAAGCATATAGATGATTTTTAAATGACTAAAAATACATCAATTTCCTTAAAGCAAAAAGCTCAGCAAAATACCTGCGGCTACTGCGCTCCCAATAACACCGGAAACATTTGGCGCCATGGCATGCATGAGGAGGTGATTATTGGGGTCAGCTTTAAGTCCTTCATGTTGCACAACCCTTGCACTATCTGGCACTGCTGAAACGCCAGAAGCACCAATCAAAGGATTAATTTTATTTTCTCCTTTCAGGAAGAGGTTCATTATTTTTGCAAACAACAATCCGCCACATGTGGCTATTATAAAAGAAACAGCTCCCAGGATGAAGATCATTATGGATTGGGGTGTAATAAAAACATCTGCCTGTGTAGATGCTCCTACGGTTAATCCAAGCACAATGGTTACGATATCTACCATAGAAGTTCGGGCCGTATCTGCAAGTCTGCGGGTTACACCACTCTCTTTAAGAATATTTCCGAAGAATAGCATCCCCAATAGCGGAATGGCACTGGGTGAGATAAAACAGGTCAGTATTAAACCGATGATGGGGAAAAGGATTTTTTCGGTTTTTGTTACACTGCGGGGAGGTTTCATTTTTATCAGACGTTCCCTTTTAGAGGTAAGCAACCGCATAAAAGGAGGCTGAATGACAGGTACAAGTGCCATATAGGAGTATGCAGCTATGGCAATGGGTCCGATTAGGTTCATGTTGCCGTTTTCACCGTTGGCTAATTTTGACGACAGGAAAATAGCTGTTGGGCCATCTGCTCCTCCTATGATACCTATTGAACCGGCTTCTGCCGGATTGAAACCCAATGCAAGGGCTCCTAAGAAGGTCAGGAATATTCCAACCTGGGCAGCAGCTCCCAGTAACATAAGACGGGGATTGGAAATCAGGCTGGAAAAATCCGTCATTGCTCCAATGCCTAAAAATATCAATGGAGGATAAATACCTGCGGTTACTCCAAAATAAAGGTAGTTTAATACACTGCCAGACTCATACACCCCCAACTTTAAGCCTGAATTTATAAGAAAAGGAACGTTTCCGATGATAATCCCTACACCAATAGGTATCAGCAAAAGAGGTTCATAGTTGTATTTTACAGCGAGAAATATAAAAAACAAACCAATAACTATCATGATAAGGTGCTTAGGCGTCGCATTCCTGAAGCCGGTGTATTCCCAGAATTTCTTAATGCCTTTTCCTGTTGTTGTTTTATCAACATCGTTCAACTGTTCCTGCTTGGGGGTGATGCCTTGCCCGCTGACTTTGTTCTTGGGGGCAAATATCAGAGAAGCAAATGTGAGGATGCACAATATGCCGATTATCGTAGCAAATCTTTTCATAAGGATCTGAATTTGTCGTTCTTATTCAATTTCCAGGAGAGTGTCGCCCTGTAATACACTGTCTCCTTCCTTTACCCTGACTTTTTTGATATTTCCTTCTTTTTCTGCCGTGACCTGATTTTCCATTTTCATGGCTTCATACAAAAGCAATTTGTCCCCTTTCTTTACATTATCCCCTTCTTTAACAAAAACCTGCAAAATGTTTCCGGGTAAAGGAGCTTTCACTTTAGTTGATGATGCAACCGTTTTCTTGATTTTATGCGATCCTTTTGGGGATTTAACTTCCGACCTTACCAATACAGGTGTTTTACTGCTTTTTACTTCACGTTGTATCTCCACTTTATATGATGTGCCATTTACTTCCAGATCGATGACATTATCCTCATCGTTCAGGATTTCTACTTCGTATTGATGGCCTCTGATGGTGAATTTATAGTTTTTCATGATACGGTTTTTTAATTAAGTCGTCTGAAATTACTCAAACCATAAATTTTAGAACTCCAGGGAGAATAGGTTTTGGATACACGTTTAATGGTAATGATATCGCTCTCATCATCGTGCATTTCGTTCAGATATAAGTACAAGCTTGCACTGATGGCTGCATTTACCTCTCCGGAAATTTCCAGGTTCTCATCCATGATGTCCTTACCCTCTTTTCGCAGTTTTTGCCTGATATTGGAATTAATGATTTTCGGTAAATTATTAAAAACGAAAAACAACAGCACCAGGGCAGAAAAAACGGTAAGATATCCGATAGCCGCCATGATAAGAGTGTCGTCGTTAACGGCTGAAAAATCGAAATGTATGTTGTAAAGTATCATAGTTATTCGTTTATTATAGCGATCACATATTGCCAAATAAATGTATTACTTTTTTTAAGGGATTACAAGGGGATATTTGAATGTTTTTTTGGCGGATTGATTTCCTTTTTTGTTGCCAGTGTTTTCAGTGCCCTGATTATCCGAAAGCGTGTATTACGGGGTTCAATAACATCATCGATATATCCGTATCGTGCCGCTTCATATGGATTGGCAAATTTATCCACATATTCTCTTTCTTTATTCTGAATATATTTTTCCTGTTCTTTTTGATCTTTTATGGTTTGAATATTTTTTCCTTCAAGGATCTCAATAGCTCCTTTGGGACCCATTACTGCAATTTCAGCACTTGGCCAGGCATAATTGATATCTCCCCTGAGTTGTTTGGAGCTCATCACATCGTGTGCTCCTCCATAAGATTTTCTGATGGTAACAGTAACTTTCGGGACTGTAGCTTCTCCGAAAGCGAACATCAGTTTTGCACCATGAATGATAATGCCTCCGTATTCCTGAGCACTTCCCGGAAGAAAACCGGGAACATCCACAAGGGTAAGAACGGGAATATTGAAAGCATCGCAGAAACGGACAAATCGGGCTGCTTTTCGGGATGCATTGATATCCAATACTCCGGCAAGAAAATTTGGTTGATTGGCAACAATACCTACCGACATGCCCCCAATGCGGGCAAATCCTGTAAAGATATTGCGGGCATAGTTTCGCTGAGTTTCAAGAAATTCACCATAATCCGTAACAGCACTGATGACTTCTTTCATATCGTAAGGCTTGTTCGGATTTTCAGGAATAATTTCGTTGAGATAGTCTTCTTTGCGGTCAATGGGGTCATTACATTCAATTACCGGCGGATCTTCCAGGTTATTTTGGGGGAGGTAGCTGAGGATCTTACGGATGATAAGCAGACCTTCTTCCTCATCTTTTGAAATAAAGTGGGTGACACCGGATTTACTTCCATGAATATCTGCTCCGCCAAGGTCTTCTGCTGAGATATCTTCACCGGTAACAGATTTTGTTACTTTTGGGCCGGTTACAAACATATAGGATGTTTGCTCATTCATTACGATAAAATCTGTAAGGGCCGGCGAATAAACAGCTCCTCCTGCACAGGGGCCAAAAATGGCTGAAATTTGTGGAATAACACCGGATGACAATATATTTCTTTCAAATATTTCTGCATATCCGGCCAGGCTCCTCACACCTTCCTGAATGCGGGCCCCTCCACTGTCATTGATTCCTATTATCGGAGCACCAACTTTCATGGCCTGGTCCATAATCTTACAAATCTTTTGGGCAAATACTTCTGAAAGGGATCCTCCGAAAACGGTAAAATCCTGGGCAAAAATATATACGATTCGTCCATCAATAGTTCCGTGCCCGGTTATTACACCATCGGAGAGGTATTGCTGATTCTCCAGCCCGAAATCATGCGTCCTGTGCGTTCGAAACATATCGTATTCTTCAAAACTCCCCTCATCCATTAGCATTTCTATCCGTTCACGTGCTGTGAATTTCCCCTTTTTATGTTGGGATAATATTCGTTTTTCTCCTCCGCCCATGCGGGCTTCTTCCCTTTTTTCACGGAGTTGTTTTATTTTATTCTGTGTTGTCATAAGAATGAACTGGAATATTTTATTCGTTATTATTTTTGCAAAGTTCAGTGAGTACCCCAAAGGTTGATTTTGGATGTAGAAAAGCAATGTCAAGTCCTTCAGCTCCTTTGCGAGCTGTCTTGTCTATTAATTGTACCCCTTTTGCCGTAAGGTGATCGAGCATTTTTTCAATTTCTTCAACCGCAAAGGCAATATGGTGTATCCCCGGTCCTTTTTTTGCGATGAATTTTCCAATGGGCCCTTCAGGATCTGTCGACTCCAGTAACTCTATTTTCGTTTGCCCAAGCTGAAAAAAAGCTGTTTTAACTTTTTGGTCTTTTACTTCCTCAATGCCATAGCATGATAATCCCAACACATCTTCATAATATTTTATGCTTTCCTTAAGATCCTTTACAGCTATACCAATGTGTTCAATATGAGAAGGTTTCATGGTTCGAATCGATTTGTTATTTTATTCACAAAAGTACTTTAAATATTTGGATTGCTAAAATAAATTACAATTTAACAATAAAATAGTTTTACAATGATAAAAAACAGAGCAATTAATCAATAAACATATAATATTAAATATTCAAGTTAACCTGCTTGTATTCACGTCAAAGAACCCATTTCCCAACATGATCATCATATTTTAGTGCATCTGAAAGTCTTTTTAAATAATTATTTCGAGATATTTCTATAGCTCCCATTCTTATCATATGGTAATTAGACACCTGTGAATCAATAAAATGAAAGTTTTTTTCAGTACAAAAATCAACCAGATAATAAAGGGCTATTTTAGAGGCATCCGTTTTCAGGAAAAACATGGATTCACCAAAAAAAGCTTTTCCTAATGAAATTCCGTACAGGCCTCCAACCAGTTTATCATTATAGTACGTTTCTATGCTATGGGCATAACCTTCCTGAAATAAGCGGTAGTATGCGTTTTTCATCTCTTTGGTTATCCATGTACCTTCCTGGTCGAGGCGCGGTACTTTGGAGCAGTATTCCATCACCTGCATAAAGTTGTGATCTGCTTTAACTTCAAACACTTTTTTCTTTATTGTTCTTCGCAGGCTTTTGGAGCAGTTTAAATGCTGTGGAAAGAGAATTAGTCGTGGATTTGGCGACCACCATAAAATGGGATCTCCTTCAGAATACCAGGGGAATATTCCATTTTTATAGGCAGCCAGCAAACGCTCTGTAGAAAGATCCCCGCCAAAAGCCAGTAAACCCTTATCGCTGGCCTTTGTTGCCGGCGGAAATAATGGAGTTTCTGTTAATTTATAAATGGGCATGGATCAAATACTTTTTCTCAGATACTGATAATCCAGGTAATAAAGAACCTTAAATGATAAACTGTTCGTTGATGCTGATTGTATAGTCTGGGTAAAGTTTTCAGCAAAGTTATTATCAACAATATCTTGTTCGTCATACATGCTGTTTTTCCAAACAAGGGATAGTTCACTGCCCGGAGCGAAATGCCAGCTATAGGCCATATCAATAGTAAATGCATTGTAATTCAAGTTATTGTTTTCATTATAATCTGAATCTTCCAGGGAACCGTTATCCATTAGTCTGAAAAAATCATCATAAAGTGCTGTTAACCAGTAATGACGAAGCCTAAAAGAAAGGGATGACTTATTGTTAAAAATATAATCCAGCTTAAGACGGTTTTCAAAAATATCAATATCTCTTTTTCCAAAGATAATCTCTATATCATCAAGAGTATCTGTCAAAGCATTAACATACCCGACGGCATTATCTTCATGAGAAAACCTGAACTCATGTTCCAGGGTAATTTTATCATTCAACCGGAATCGGGGTTCAATATTCATCCAGTGTTTGTGATTGTTGTAATCCCTGTGAGCGGAGATTCCCATGCGCAGGTCAACAATAAAACGTTTCCGGTAGTCCGGTGAAAACATCACACTGAACTGATTAAACGGCGATTGTATAAATACCTGGCCTTCTTCCCTGGCTTCATCGTAGTTATGTGTTTCTACCGGATTCACATGGATATTTACTGAAACGCTAAGGTAATTGCTCATGGTAGTCCAGGAGTTCAATCCCATGGAAAAACTACGGTAAACCCTTGGCACATACAAATTTGAATGCCGTATATACAACTTTGTATGACTACTAATAATCTGTCCAACGGGTTCGAAAATATTGTATCTAAGATCCAGTCCGTGCGACAGTTCATTGTTAGTCTGAAGGTATCCCATATCATTTGGATCGTAATGATCGCTTTCTACTACATGATAAGCTGAAAATTGAAATTTACCTCCGGTTTTGCCGGCATTGAGGTAGTATTTATGGCCCAGGTCAGGATGTTGTTCTTTGTTGTATTTCTGGCTTACATTCACTGCTCCATTTACTGTATATATGATATTCTTGTCGTTCAGTTCAAAGGACACACCACTTACATTTGCGCCGTAGTGCTCTTCAGGACGATAAACATTTGTATTATATGCGCTAACGAATGAATTATTCTTTAATGCCTGATCAACAACGAGCATATTATAATTGGTAAAGGCTTGTGTGCGAAGGCTGCGTTCTTCCCCGCTAACAGTATCCCTGATCCTGGCATAGGCATTTGATGTCATGGCATTAAACACCCCGAGTCCTGTACCTTTCTTGGTTTTTCCTGATATTTTTGTAGCATTGATTAATTGGGTCTCGGCAGGGTTTTCAATGATTTTTTCACGTTCTGTAAGTTGACTCTCCACATCTTGTTTTCCAACAGGTTCAGACCCGATGCGCCTGGAATAAAAAACACCTTCCCTTCCGAATAATTCCACTCCTTCCGTGAAGAAAGGGCGTTTCTCTCCGTAATACAGCTCGTAGGGTGAAAAATTGTAAACTTTATCATCCGATTGCACCTGTCCAAAATCAGGTATCAGGATCATATCAAGGGTGAAACTTTCATTGATGCCATATTTCAAATCCATACCGGCTTTCCAGGTATGATTCCATTTATTGGAACCGGCATCGGATATGGTATATGATGAAGTATAGGGCATAAATGATAATCTGAGGGATGGTTTGATATCTGTAATCCCGGTTAATTTTCCAGACTGATGGATGATACCGGGGACTTTTCTGTCAACAAGTGTCCAGGAGTTGGATTCGCGGTAACGGGCAATATTTCTGAAAATCTGCAATCCCCAAATCTGCTCGGGATTATTTGGAAACCTCAGCGCCGACCAGGGAATTTTTATTTCCGCTACCCATCCTTGTTGGGTTATATTTACAGCACTTTTCCAGACAGCATCCCAGCTGGCATCGGTTTCTTTCCCTTCGGTATATTTTTTGTCGATTTGAACACCTGCTGCTGTTAGTTGAAATACAAATGCATATTGCGCATCATTGAAAGGGTCCAGGTATATAGTGATATGGTCCGACATATTCACGTTATCCCGTTCGCTTAATTCGGTAAAAATGCTATCCGGGGACAAATCGTACATAATCGCTCCTATGTATAGGGCAGCATTATCATAGCAGAACCTTACCTCTGTTTGTTGGCTTGCCGGATTTCCGTTGTAGGGACTGTGCTGAATAAAATCATTGGCTGCAATGGCTTTCTGCCATATAAATTCATTTAAATGGCCATCGATATTTGGTGCTGTTGTAGCCCTGCTAGCATCTACCTGTTTTTTGAACTTTTCACCCCCGTCGGCATAAACAGCTATATAAGAGAACAGAATAAGCAGGAATGCTATGTGTTTTTGATGCGCCATACTATGCCTCAACATTTATTCCAGTAAGTTGTTTGCAAAAGTACACATTATGACTGATTCAGCGCGTTACGATACGGCCTAATTCTTTGGAGATTTGTTGTTTTACATGCAGAAGGTGATTTTGCTTTTCAAGCAAAATCAGCATATTCTTTTCGTTTTCCTCTTTTTTGATTTCCTCGCGGTTTTCTGTAATCATCTGTTCTACTTTGCGGAGTTTGTAAGATAAGACAGAGGTTGTAACTGCAATGTTTAGTTTATCTTCTTCACTCGTCACCTGAATGCGGTGTTTAACTTCCCAGTTTTTACTTAATTCATGCGGACTGCTCATCAGTTCTATGGCCAGGTTACTGATTTTTTCATCCTCGTGATTAATAAAGATTTTTTCATCCGGAATATTATCTTCATTTATATGTTTTTTGTAAATTTCAAATACCTGATGAAAGAGATCATTAGTAAAAACGATTTCATCCTGAACCAGGTCTTGTATGATAAACCTTGCTAAATTTACCTTGTTTTCAATTTCTATATTGTCTTTATTGAAAACCTTAAAGCTTATTTCCTGCTGTCCGTAGTTCATTAACAGGCGAATAATGTCTTTTTCCTGGAATTCACTGCTGTCGGGATCAAAGTCAAGGTTTTCCTGTTTTGGCTGAACAATATGTTCGCTATCAGCTTCCTCTCTTTGTTTTTCTTTATAGAATTTTTTAGAATGCTTTTTACGCATGAGTTTGTTCAGTTCCTGAACAAGCACTTCTTCCTGCATTTTCATTATGCTGCTGCATTCCTTCACATATAGGGAGCGTGTTATGCCATCAGGAATAACAGATATGGAAGTAATAATCTCCTTTATCAGACCGGCTTTTTTGATGGGATCGTCACCGATTTCTTTTAGCAGCAGGTTGGATTTAAAGGTGATAAAATCACCGGCATTATTTCTTACAAATTCTTTCACTTCAGCTGTGCGGTGTTCCCTGGCATATGAATCGGGATCACTTCCTTTCGGGAATAATACGATCCGAACATTCATGCCCTGTTCAAGTATCATATCTATGCCTCTGAAAGATGCCTTGATGCCGGCTTCATCACCATCATAAAGAATAGTAATGCTTGTAGTATATCGTTTTATCAGCCTTATTTGTTCT
Organism: uncultured Lentimicrobiaceae bacterium; assembly: GCA_964654725.1. Taxonomy (GTDB): domain Bacteria; phylum Bacteroidota; class Bacteroidia; order Bacteroidales; family CAZZLL01; genus CAZZLL01. Next base: position 48,279 of record CAZZLL010000015.1, read on the forward strand.
TCTGTAAGGGATGTACCGGAACTGGAGACAACATTTTTAATACCGTTTTGGTACAGGCTGATTACATCAGTATACCCTTCCACAAGGAGGCAATTGTCTTCCTCAACGATGGCACTTTTGGCCTGAAAGAGTCCGTAGAGATTTTTTCGTTTGTTATAGATCTCCGTTTCAGGAGAGTTAACGTACTTGGGCCTTTTTTCGCTGGCTTTCAGAATCCTTCCACCAAAGCCTATAACCCTTCCTGATAGATTATGTATGGGAAAAATAACACGTGCCCGAAAGCGGTCAAAATATTTGCCATCTTTTTCAATGGTTAACCCTGATTTTACCAGGTACTCCAGCTTGTATCCATTATTGTGGGCTGTTTTAGTGAGGGCATCCCAGCTATTCGGGTTATAGCCCAGTTGAAAGCTTTTAATCGTTTCCTCCAGGTATCCTCTTTCTTTAAAATAGCTTAAACCAATAGCTTTTCCTTCTTCTGTTTCGAACAGGGATTGGATAAAAAATTTGTTGGCATATTCCGAAACATGCAGCAGGCTTTCCCGTTCATTTTCGGCTTCTTTTTGTTCGTCCGTTGTTTCTTCTTCAACAATTTCAATGTTGTACTTATTGGCGAGGTAGCGGATGGCTTCTGGGAAGGAATACTTTTCATGCTCCATAACAAATTTCACGGCATTGCCTGCAACTCCGCATCCAAAGCATTTAAACAAGCCTTTTCCGGGAGAAACAGTGAAGGAAGGCGTTTTTTCATTATGAAAAGGACAAAGGCCGATAAGGTTGGCGCCTCTTTTCTTCAGGGATACAAAATCCCCTGCCACTTCATCAATTCTGGCTGTTTCAATAACAGTTTGTATGGTGTCTTTTGGGATCAATCGGAATTGTGTTTTGTTTTATGTTGCATAACAAAAGTACGAATTCCTTCGGAGTTCTGCGTATCGGGTTTCTCAGTCCCTGTTTCCCAGGTAAATCATCACGTAATACACCAGTGTAGCCAGGCTGGCAATAGCTGCAATAAAATAGGTGTAGGCAGCCCACTTGAGAGCATCTTTGGCTTTGTCGTGGGTCTGGTAATTGGTGATGCCGGTATTGTTCAGCCACACAAGGGCACGTCGGCTTGCATCCACTTCAACAGGAAGGGTGATCAGGCTGAATAATGTGGTGGCGGCAAACATAATAATACCGGCTAACAATAAGTGAGGAAAGCTTTGTACGAAAATGATCCCGGCAAGTAAGACCCACTGCATATAACGTGAAGCAAAACTTACCACAGGTACAAGTGCTGTGCGCATCTGAAGGAAACTATATGCCCTGGCATGCTGAATGGCGTGTCCGCATTCATGAGCTGCAACAGCAGCGGCGGCCACGGAATTACTATTATATACTTCAGGACTTAAGTTTACTGTCTTTTTGGCAGGATTGTAATGATCGCTTAAGCTTCCGCCAACCGATTTGACCGCAACATCTGTAATGCCGTTTTCAGAAAGCATTTTCATGGCCACTTCCCTGCCACTCAATCCACTGCCAATGGGTATTTTCGAATACTTCTTGAAGCGTGATTTCAATTGATTGCTAACCATATAGCTGATCAGGGCGAAAAGCCCGAAGATGATCCAGATTCCTATCATTTTGTTCGATTTTAAAGTTTAACAATGTGCCAAAAGCTATGTTCAAAACTAATGCCAAAGTGTGGGGAGTTTCAATCTGCAAGTTTCATTATTATGATTTCAGCTTGTAAGTTGAGGCTTGAAGCTTGCAGCTTTTTAATAAAATCTTATATCTTTGCTTTCCCTAGTTATAAAAAAAATTTTCATGAAAAAATCTGTAGAACTCAATCCAAACTCACTGGTACAATACCTGAACAAGCCCTGCAGGGAATTTACACGAAATGACCTGGTAAATTATATCATCGACAATAACATTGAGATGATCAACTTTCGCTATCCCGGAGGAGATAGCCGTTTGAAGTCACTGAACTTTATTATCAATGACAAGAAGCATCTGGAAAGCATACTAACGGCAGGCGAACGGGTAGACGGGAGTAGTTTGTTTTCGCATATAGAGGCAGGCTCCAGCGATCTTTATGTAATACCCCGCTATCGTACCGCATTCCTGAATCCGTTTACTGAAATTCCAACACTTGACATACTTTGTTCGTATTATGATAAGGATGGCAATCCGCTGGAAAGTGCGCCGGATTATATTTTGAAGAAAGCTCATGATGTATTGAAAGCGAAAACCGGCTTAACTTTCGAAACCATGGGGGAATTGGAATACTATATAATAAGTGAGAAAGAGTCTTTATTTATCCCTGAAGACCAAAGGGGATACCAGACTAGTTTTCCTTTTTGCAAATGGGAGCCTTTGCGGGTGGAGGCCATGCAATACATTGCTCAAGCAGGAGGCATGATAAAATATGGACATTCTGAAGTAGGAAACTTCACTGCCGGGGATATTCAGTATGAACAGAATGAAATTGAGTTTTTGCCAACGGATGTAGAAGAGGCTGCTGATCAACTGGTGATAGCTAAATGGATATTGCGCACCCTTGGCTATAAATACGGCGTAAACATCACCTTTGCTCCCAAGATTACTGCCGGTAAAGCCGGTAGCGGCATGCATGTCCATACCCGTTTAATGAAAGACAGTAAAAATGTGATGGTGGAAAATGGCGAATTGAGTGATGTTGCCAGGAAAGCCATTGCAGGTTATCTGGATCTTGCACCATCCTTAACTTCTTTCGGAAATACGAACCCAACATCCTATCTCAGGTTGGTTCCTCACCAGGAAGCACCGACCAATATTTGCTGGGGCGACAGAAACCGTTCTGTGCTGGTACGGGTGCCCCTTGGTTGGCGTGGAAAAAAAGATATGATCTCTGCGGTGAATCCTATGGAAAAAGATAGTGTTGAAGATTTTTCACATAAACAGACCGTTGAATTCCGTTGCCCGGATGGATCTGCGGATACTTACCTCCTTATGGCCGGACTGACAGTAGCTGCGCGCCATGGATTGGAAATGGAAAATGCATTGGAATTTGCAAAACAAACCTACGTAGATGTCAACATTTTTGAAGAGGAACATAAAGAAAAAATGGCTCAGCTGAACAAGCTTCCTTCGTCCTGTTGGGAAAGTGCTACTTCATTGGAAAAGCAGGTTGAGGTGTATAAAAAATACAATGTTTTTGATGATAGTATTTTGAATGGCATCATCAAAAATCTTAAGGGGTATAAGGATCAAAACATTCGGGACGAAATCCATTGCAACAAGGAAAAAATCTTACAACTTGTTGAGAAGTTTTTACATTGTGGATAGATATCTATTTTGCCGTATTTTCAAAATAAGCTGCAAGTATTTCACTGGCTGCCTGGTAGGAGCTGATTTTTTTATTCATGACTTTTGAGGCCATTTCTTCCAGGTGGGATTTGATGGTTTCCTTGCTGTAGAAATGATCTTTCAGGCGTTCATTGATGACATCAAACATGATGTTTTTGTTTTGCTCCTGGCGGTGTTTTTCGAAAAAATCATTTTCTTTCAGTTGCAGGTGGTGTTGCATGATCATTTTCCAAATGTTTTCAATGCCTGTTTTGCTTATAGCAGAGCATGTTCTGACCAGGGGTGACCATCCTGATTGTTTAGGGGGAAACAGGTGGAGGGCATTTTCATATTCCTTTTTTGCCCGATTGGCTTTATGGATATTATCGCCGTCAGCTTTATTGATTACGATGCCGTCAGCCATTTCCATGATCCCTCTTTTGATTCCCTGCAATTCATCCCCGGCACCGGCCAACATAAGGAGGAGAAAGAAATCTACCATAGCGTGCACAGCTGTTTCGGATTGGCCAACCCCAACAGTTTCAACAAAAATAATATCGAATCCTGCAGCTTCACATAGGATAATGGATTCCCTTGTTTTGCGGGCAACACCACCCAAAGATCCTGCCGTTGGTGAAGGACGAATAAAAGCTTGCGGGTCTGTTGCCAGGTCTTCCATGCGCGTTTTATCACCCAGTATGCTGCCTTTGGTCTGAGTGCTGGAAGGATCTATGGCTAATACAGCCAGCTTGTGGTTGTTCGTTGTCAGGAATTTCCCCAATGCTTCAATAAAGGTGCTTTTGCCAACCCCCGGAACACCGGTTACTCCTAATCGAAGGCTATTCCCGGAATAGGGCAGGCAGGCTTCGATGATTTCCTGGGCAATAAGATGATGTTCAGGCAGGGAGCTTTCCACCAGGGTGATGGCCTTGCTTAACATGGTGCGGTTTCCGTTAAGAATACCACTGATCAGGGCTTGCTTGTTTGTTTTTGTGCTGCCGGCTTTTTTTAGGCGCTCAATAGCTTCCCTGTTAAGGGATGATGGAGGTTCTATTCCTTTGTTTACATGCAGGGCTGATTTATGAGATTTCTTGCTCATACCGTGAAATTAATGCTTTTTTGGGAAAAGAACGGAGGCAAGGATGCTTAATCCAATGATGCCCAAAATAACATAGAGCGAATGCAGGGTTGAAAAACCAATTTCTTCCAGATAGTGATGAAACAGCATTTTCACACCGATAAATGTTAACAATACAGACAAGCCCGTTTTAAGATAGTGAAAAATATTGATTACATTCATAACAAGGAAAAAAAGCGATCGTAAACCGATGATTGCAAAAACATTGGAAAAGAAAACAATATAGGGATCTTTGGTCACAGAAAAGATAGCCGGAACAGAGTCAACAGCAAAGATCACATCCATGAATTCTATCATCAACAGCACAAGAAACAAGGGTGTTAAGTAAACCTTATTATTGGTTTTGCGTCGTATGAAGAAATGATGTCCGACATAGCGCGGAAATATTTTAAAATGGCGGCTGGCAAAGCGTATTAAGGGATGTTTATGCGGTTCAATGTGGCCTTCTTTGTTCCGGCTGAGAAACATGCGGATTCCTGTCATGATAAGAAATGCCCCGAAAACATACAATATCCATTCAAAACGTTGTATCAGGGCGCTGCTCACAAAAATAAAAATGAATCGCATGATGATGGCACCAAGGATTCCCCAGAACAATACCCTCTTATAATATTTTTGATTAACATTAAATGCCATGAAAATCAGGATCATCACAAATACATTATCGATAGAAAGGGAGTATTCTATCAGGTAACCGGTAAGGTATTCCAATGCCAGATTTTTTTCATACAATTTCAGGGCTTCGTTAAAATCCAGTCCCTGAATATGAATCGGGTGTTTGTATTTCCGGATCAACTCCTGCAAATCATCAGGGGATGAAATACCATGCAACCAGTCAGCGTGCAGGCGAATGACAAAATAAAAGCCAATGGCGAAACTGATCCAAACGAGGGTCCAAAGGGCAGCTTCCCGAAAACTGACAATATGCGATTTCCTGCTGATGACGACAAGGTCAACAAATAGCATTAGCAGTACGATCAGCAAAAAAATAAAAAAAAATATTAGCTCATTCCAGTTCATAGCCAAATAACACAGGAGTCAGGAATTTTGTTTTAAAAACAAAGGTAGGGAATAATAGCGAATGAAGAATATTATGTGGTAGCTTCTAAGGGGGAAATTGCACCAGGAACAATTTAGCAATTCAGCCATGAATAACAATTAATGACTACGATTGAATTATTATTTCCTAATATGCCCTGCCTTCCCTGCCTTCAATATAATTGATAAATGACTGGTTTACAACTTTGTTTCCGCCGGGAGTAGGGTAATTGCCGGTAAAGTACCAGTCGCCTGTATTGTTTGGACAGGCTTCATGCAGGTCTTCAATGGATTGATAGATGATATGAACATTTGCACGGATGTTTTTTGTGGTGAGCATATGGGATATTTGCTCTGATATTTGTGTGGCTTTAAAGGGGTTATAGATTTCTTTTACAAAATTCTCAAGTTTAAATGTGGGCGAATCCTCATGGGATTTACATTTTTTATATACATCATTGATAATGTGTTGCTGCTTTGTTTTATGCAACAGTTCTATAGCCGCATTAAAAGCGATGAAATTATTCAGTTTGGCCATATCAATGCCATAGCAGTCGGGGTAACGTATTTGTGGAGCTGAGGAGGCAATGATTATTTTTTTGGGGTTCAGGCGGTCCAATATACGTATAATGCTGTGTTTTAGGGTAGTCCCTCTTACAATAGAGTCATCGATAACCACAAGGGTATCAATGCCATCCCGAATAACTCCATATGTGATGTCGTAAACATGGCTAACCAGGTCATCCCGCTGGCGGTCTTCAGTGATAAAAGTCCTGAGCTTAACATCTTTTACGGCAACCAGCTCAAAACGGGGCTGCAATGCCAGGATATTTTCAATTTCTTCACGTGGGGCATTGTGGGGCAGTTGGCCAATTTTATCTGCCTTGATCTTATCGCAGAAAGCATTCATGCCTTCCATCAATCCTTTAAAGGCTACGGCTGCAGTGTTGGGGATATAAGAGAAGACTGTGTTTTCGAGGTCATAATTTATGGCTGACAATATGGACGGCACCAGGTTTTCCCCCAGCTTTTTTCTTTCCCGGTAGATGTCTTTGTCTGTTCCTCGCGAAAAATAGATGCGTTCAAAAGAGCATGCCCGCCTTTCTAAAGCTTCATTGCAAACATGTTCAATTATTTCACCGTTGCGTTTTATGATAAGCACGTTCCCGGGATTCAGTTCCTTTACTTCTTCGGCATTAACATTAAAAACTGTTTGTATCACCGGTCGTTCAGAAGCAGCCACTGCAACTTCTTCATTTGAATAATAGAAAGCAGGCCGAATCCCGGAAGGGTCGCGCATGACAAAAGCATCGCCGTGTCCTATCAAGCCGGCAATGGCATACCCGCCGTCCCAGTCCTTGGAAGCCCTGCGCAGAATATTTAAAAGGTTGATGTTATCGGCAATCTGATGGGTAATCTCCCGCTTGCCAAATCCTTCTTCCCTGTATGTTCGGTATAATTCCTGGTTTTCTTCATCCAGGAAATGACCGATTTTTTCGAGGATAGTAACCGTATCGGAAGTTTCTGTAGGATACTGCCCCAGGTCGATAAGGATATTAAAGAGTTCGCCAACATTGGTAAGGTTGAAGTTGCCTGCCAGCACCAGCGTTTTTGTCATCCAATTATTGAAACGGATCAAAGGGTGCAGGTTGTCTTTGCTGTTTTTTCCATATGTTCCGTAGCGTAAATGCCCGAGGAACAGTTCACCGGTGAATTCAGCATGGTCTTTTAACCAGTTAACGTCTTTTATGAATCCGGGATTTTCTTCCAGGCTGGTTTCAATTTTTTTAGAAATTTTATAAAAGATGTCTTTAATAGGCGCCGAAGAATTCGATCGTAACCTGTTTATATACTTATTTCCGGGATTCAGATCGAATTTTATGTTCACTATCCCGGCACCGTCCTGGCCACGGTTGTGTTGTTTCTCCATCAGGAGATGTAATTTATTCAGGCCGTAAAAGGATGTTCCGTATTCAGATTGGTAGTATTCCAGTGGCTTTAAGAGTCGTACAAGGGCAATTCCACATTCATGTTTTATGAGTTCACTCATGCTAATGTATGTTCATCTTCCTGGTGGAGAATAATTAAAGTGTAAAGATAGTGAAAATGAAAAGTGAAAAATGAAGAATTGAAAGTCAATTTTATCATTCATTGTCATTTAAGGCCATTGATGAAAGTTTAATTGTTAACTTCTTGGAAAAGTATTCAGAAGTCAACTTTTTCACTTTACTGTAATCCTTTTCCCGGCCTGCCCGAATTCAGTTGTAAGGAGCAGCACATAGGTTCCGGGCGCCAGCGTGCTGGCATTAATTTCCTTACTGTGAGAACCTGCATGCAGGCGTTCTGAGGCGGTATTTTGCAACAGCTTGCCCTGGGCGTCAAAAAGACTTATTTTGATATCTGAGGTTTGCTGAAGCTCGAATTCCAGGGTAATTAATTCATCAGCCGGATTCGGAGATCAGTTGATACGGTGTAATAATAATCCGTGAGGTAGTTGTTGGTATCTGATCGCCTGTCGTACCATGAAATGCAGAGTCTTCCGTCGGGGCTGCTGGTTATTGAAGAATAATACTGATCATTATGTCTTTTATGATTGATGATCCTGGGGGTTTCCCAGTTTGTGCCACCATCTGTTGACACAGCATGGTATCTTTGACAAGCTCAGCCACCAAGACAGGTTTAGCCGCGCGCCAATTGCTACATAAGTTTCTGCGAGGCTTGCCACCAGCGGTCGGGGATGTCGTCGTCGCAGGCGGTTTCGTAATCTTTGTAGGAGCATGGCACCAGGTAATGGCGTTCGTATTTTGGGAGGAGGTTGGTTGGGCAGGGCACTTCCATCCACCATCGCTCGCTTTTTTTGCTTTTATAAAAACAGAGTTCGTTTTTCTGTCCTTTGATTGGGACAATGTATTTCGTAAAGTCGTTTTTTTTCCGGAAAGGAAAGTCGTTTTTACGATTGTAATATCCATCTATCACATACCAAATCATCTGACTAACGAGGCGGGCTGTTTGGTGGTTGCTGTCGAGTTCGGGGTTGAGCTCATAGAATCCAATGGAAGAAAGTTTATCGCTGATCCCTGCATAGCGCATAATCTGGCAGGCCTCCTCTCCGTAAAATCCATTTGGGCAGGCATTTTTATTGGCCGGAGCGTCTGCCTGCTTAATGGCTGATACATCTACACTCATCATATCGGCATTGCGCACCATGGGTTCCACTTCTTCAATTTTGGCCCGGACCAATCCCAGTCGGTATACATCAAAATACAATTTCTGCATAAGCTCAATGCCTTCCTGATCGACATAGTAAGTCTGGAAGCCGATATTGGTAAAATTAAACAGGAAGTTTGGCTGATGCAGGATGATCTTGCTTAGATAGGATTTGGAATCGAAATCTTCTTCTGTTTTTCCAAGGTCAAAAGCCGGGTCTATGGAAACAATGTTGATGATATGTTCCATGCTTTCATAGGCCATATAATTGGCATAGGTCAAATCCTGGCTTCCACCCAGAATAACCGGAAAGATATTGTTTTTAATAAGCTCTGCCAACACGTTGCTGACGGCATAATAGGTATCTTCCACCTTATGTCCGGGCCGGATATTTCCAAGGTCGGCAATGCGGCTGATATGCGGCCCCTGAAAGAGGGGATAGAGTTCTTTTCTTACTTCATCGGGGGCATTGGCACAACCCTTATTATTGAAGGATCTTCTGTCTTCATTCACACCTATCAGCACGATATCTATTCCATCCAGATCAGGGAAGCCCTGTTCTCGGGTGTGAGTAAGAATAATATCCCCAAAACGCTTGCGGGTTGTTTTGCCGCCGAAGTCCTGCAAATCAATGTTTAAGGGCTCAAAATACAGGTCTATTTCCATATTATTTCTTTCTTTTTCTTTTTGCAGCTTCTTCAATAAGTGTGAGGCATTCCTCATGGCTCAGCTTTTCAGGCTCATGGCCTTTCGGAATTTTATAGTTTTTGCCTTTATAGGCGATATACGGCCCATACCTTCCGTTCATTACCTTCATATCCTTATCCTTATCAAATTCCTTCAGGATCTTTTTATTGGGTTTGCTGCGTTTTTCTTCAATGATTTCTATGGCCCTGGGGGCTTTGATGCTCAGAGGATCGTCTGTTTTTTTCAGGGAATAGAACAAGTCTTTATGGCGGATATATGGCCCATAGCGCCCGACACTCACCACCAGTTCTGTTCCTTCATATTCTCCAATGGTTTTTGGAAAGCTGAACAGTTTCAGGGCTTCTTCCAGGGTCATGGTGTCCATGCTTTGTCCTTTGAGCAATCCTGCAAATTTGGGTTTTTCTTCTGCATCCGTTTCCCCAATCTGGATCAGGGGCCCGTAACGACCAAGCTTCACATAAACATTCTCACCGCTTTTGGGATCTTTTCCCAGAAGCCTTTCTCCGCTGACTTTACGTGAGGTTTTCAGGGTGTCTTCTACCTGATCATGGAATGGATCGTAAAACTCAGAGATCATGTCCTGCCAAACCCTGTCGCCTTTAGCAATCTCATCAAATTCCTGCTCAACGGTTGCGGTGAATTTGTAGTCCATGATGTTGTCGAAATGACGGACAAGGAATTCATTGACCAATCCGCCGATATCTGTCGGGAACAATTTATTTTTCTCGTAACCTGTTTTTTCATTTGCTTTCAGTTCTTCAATTTTACCGTCAGCAAGTTTTATAAGGTTATAGGTACGCTCTGTTCCGTCGCGGTCTTCTTTTACCACATATTCTCTTTTCTGAATGGTAGAAATAGTGGGGGCATAGGTTGAAGGACGGCCAATACCCAGTTCTTCCATCTTTTTTACCAGGCTGGCTTCTGTATATCTGGCGGGTGGTTTGGTAAAGCGTTCCGTTGCGAAAGCTTCTTTCAGGCTCAGGTTTTCCCCTTCTTTGATAGGGGGCAGCATTTTACGGGAACCTTCCTCTTCCTCCTCATCAGTTGATTCCATATAAACTTTCAGGAAGCCGTCGAATTTGATAACTTCTCCACTGGCCACAAATTTCTCCGGACTGTTTGAAAGCTTGATATGCACATTCGTTTTCTCGAGTTTGGCATCACTCATCTGAGAAGCGATGGTGCGTTTCCAGATTAGTTCATACAATCTTTTGCGTGACGCATCCCCTTCAATATTTCGGTTATTCAGGTATGTTGGCCGAATGGCTTCATGGGCTTCTTGTGCCCCTTTGCTTTTGGTAGCGTATTTACGGGTTTTCACGTATTCTTCACCAAAAGATTTGGTTATCTCTTCCTTTGCCATACCAATAGCGAGGGAAGATAAATTCACCGAGTCTGTACGCATATAGGTTATCAGGCCGGCTTCATACAATTGCTGGGCAACTACCATCGTTTTGGAAACCGAGTACCCCAGTTTTCGGCTGGCTTCCTGTTGGAGAGTAGAGGTAGTAAAAGGGGGAGCGGGTGATTTTTTGCCGGGCTTTTTCTCGACTTTTTCAACAGAATATTCTGCCTCCAGGCATTTTTCGATGAGTGCCGCGGCTTCTTTTTTCGTTTTAAATTTTTTAGGTACTTCTGCCTGCAAGAGTGTTTTAGTGTCTTTTTTCAGGATGAAGCTTGCCATAATTTTGTATGAAGATACGGTTTCGAACTTTCTGATCTCATTTTCTCTTTCTACGATGAGTCTTACAGCCACTGACTGCACTCTGCCTGCAGACAGGGAAGGCTTTACCTTTTTCCAAAGCAGGGGCGACAGTTCAAAGCCAACCAGGCGGTCGAGGACTCTGCGTGCCTGCTGTGCATGTACCAGGTGTATGTCGATGCTGCGGGGGTTTTCGATGGCATTGGAGATGGCCTTTTTGGTGATTTCGTGGAAAACGATGCGCTTCACATTTTCTTCTTTTAAGCCCAGGGTTTCCATTAAATGCCAGGATATAGCTTCCCCTTCGCGGTCTTCATCCGTTGCAAGCCAGATTTGCTCAGCTTCCTTTGCAATCTTTTTAAGTTCTTTAACGATTTTATTCTTGTCTGGACTAATTTCGTATCTGGGGGCAAAATTGTTTTCGATATCAACGCCAAGTTCTTTTTTCGAGAGGTCACGTACATGTCCAAAGCTCGACTTTACAGTAAAGTCGTTCCCTAAGAAACGCTCTATTGTTTTGGCTTTGGCGGGTGACTCAACGATTACCAAATTCTTCACCATAATCTTTAATAATTTTCGCAAAATAAAACATAATATCTATTAAATGCCAATTTTTATTTATGCCACTAAATGGGAGGACGTTCCTGATTAGCTGCCCGCTTCCAGGAAAGAATGTTTAATCCCAAATTCAATTCAGGTACTCAGGCATTCAGGCCTGCCTTCAGCAGTTAAACAATCAGGCACTCAGGAAATCCTATTGGTCCCACCAAAACCTACTCTGCAAATTCGGAGCGGGTGAGGGGGTATTTTCATTATAAAGGATCTCATTTAAAGAGTATGGAAACCTGCGTGGTATATCTCCGCCGGGATTTTGGGCATTGTCGCCTCCGGCATTGGGAGTCAGGGCGGGGTATCCTGTACGGCGGTAGTCTGTCCATCCTTCTATTTGTGTGAACATCGCAATGTATTTGTGCGTAAGGATGGTTTTCAGGTCGTCATTTGTATTTCCGCTCAGGCTTCCGTGAGCCATGGCAAAACTATCCACAGAAGCTGGGTTGATCGCATTATTTGTAACCTGGTTAATGTTGGCTTTAATGGCTTCCTGCAGGGCTGCTTCGGCTCCGGCACCACCGGTTCTTAGCAGGGCTTCCGCTTCGAGAAATTTTTGCTCGGCAAAAGTCATCAACGGAACAATGGAGGTTTCTGAGCCGTAATAGCTGCCAACGATTTCAGAACCGAATTTCGTCTGGAAATAATAGTCCCTGCGCGGGTCTGCCAGGCTGTCTATCAGGTCAATAAAACCCGCATCAATTTCCACATAGGGGGTAATTTTGAAGTAGCTGTAAATGGGATTATTTTCATTCCTGGTATAACCGAATGCATATACGCAATCCTCATTGCTGCTTGAAAAAGCATTGGCGAGGGCATTCAGTGCCTGTGCCGCAACACCGGCATCTTTTTTGATCAGGTGCATATAATATCTGGCTCTCAGGGCATAAGCTGTTTTTACCCAGGCATTCAGATCGCCGTCAAAGATCACATCGTCATTGCCCGGACTAAACACACTTTCCTGAGCCTGCAATTCAGTGATGGCCTGATCCAGAAGCGTTTGTATTGAATTGTAAACAGCTTGCTGGCTTTCGTAAGCAGGATTTTTGTTGTCGGCTCCCAGGAAAGCTTCCTTGTAAGGAATATCTCCCCAGAGGGAGCTTGCAGTACCCAGACTGATTGCCATGCAGACTTTTGCTATGCCCGAATAATGGGGAGAGCTTGTTTCCTCAGCTTGTTTTATGATCTGGTTGAAGGTGACCATGGGCGTAACATAGAAATCTTCCCAGATAGGGTTTATGCGATAATTGTTATCTACAATGTACTGTTCCACCGGCAACTCATGCACTTTGGTGCCGGTATAGTAATTTGAAAAGATTCCTGCAATAATGGATGCATCTTCCGCCAACACATTGGCAAGGCCCTGCTGAGCTGGAGGCAAAAGGGTTTGCAGGGGAACTTCTGTGGGATCGTTGGGATTGATATTGGTGTCCTCTAAATTGCATGATCCGAAGAACAACAGCAGGATCATGATGATCAGATTGAATGTAAGAAGGTTATTTTTTGTATTCATGTTTTCTGTTTTTTCCGGATTAAACATTACAGGCTTACTTTTAAACTGAAGGCATATGTTTTCGTGTTGGGACTGTTGAAATAATCCCGCCCAAAGCTGTTGCTAACGCCACTAAGATTTGTTTCAGGATCAACACCTGAATAATCAGTAATCAGAAGAAGGTTTCTTGCTGAGAATCCCAGGTGGAGGCTCTTCACCCTTATCTTTTTACAGATTTTATCTGGCACACGAAAAGAAACAGCTACTTCTCGGAGTCTAACCCACGAACCGTCTTCAATGCCTGCTTCGGAAACACCGGCAAAGGGATATTTGCTGTAGTAATCATCGTTTAATTTAATGGCTGTTGTATTTGGTTGGCCGTCGGACAGGTATACACCCTCAATCACTACTTCTTCGTCTCTGTTTTCAGTTTCTTTATGAACACCGAGGCTTTTCATCACACCGGCAGTTCCGTTGAAAATGTCCCCTCCCTGGCGGATATCTACCAGGAATGAGAGGGTGAAGCACTTATAGGAAATGGTGTTTCTGATTCCCAGGGTCCAGTCGGGATTTGGATCGCCAACGATACCTGTTGCTGTATCCATGATTGGATAGCCTTCATCATCGATTAACAGATCGCCCTTGCTGTTTCGCATCCATTTTGTTCCATAGATCACCCCAAAAGGTTCCCCTTCAATAGCCCGGGAGCTGGTGCTGGCAAGTCCGGTCGATTCAAAACGGATGTCGGCTACTCCTTCTGCCAGTTCCACCACGGTATTTTCATTGCTTCCGAAATTGATGATAAAATCCCAGTTAAAATTTTCTTTTTTTATGGGAGAACTTCTCAGTTGCAGTTCTATCCCTTTGTTTTCAATTTTCCCGGCATTGGCCAGGATGGTTGAATAACCAGTAGAATAAGCAATGGGCACGCTGAGTATTTGTCCGTCGCTCATGGTACGGTATAGGGTAAGGTCCAGGCCTATTCTGTTTTGAAAGAACCTCAGGTCGAAGCCTCCTTCCCAGGAGCGTGTTTTCTCCGGTTCCAGATCAGGATTGCCCAGTTCTGTGGAGGTCAGGTAACTCAGCTGTCCGCGTACAAAATCTACGTTGGAGTAGTAATCCCGCAGGGAATAAACCGGAGCATCGTTTCCAACTTCTGCATATGACAGGCGCAATTTACCATAGGAAAGGTATTTGTTCTTTTCCATATTCAGGGGTTCGGTAAAGATAAATCCCAGGTTGAATGAAGGATAGAAGAAGGCATTGTTTCCTTTTGCCAGAGTGGAAGTCCAGTCGTTCCGGCCAGTTGTTGTAAAATAGAGGTAATTTTTATAGGCCAGTTTGATGTTGTAAAATGCGCCCACGATACGGTATTTGTCGAGGTCGTCATCTGCAATAACACTTTCCACATTCGACATATCGTAAAATTCGGGCAGGACGAAGCCGGTGCCGTCGGTGATATAGTTATAGGTTCTTTCGGCAAAATAGTTATGGCCAATGATGGCTGTCAGGTCGAAGTTATCATTTAGCTTGCGTTGGGCGGTTAGCAGGAAGTCGGAGTTGACGCTGCGGTAAGAATAAAGATCATCGGTGATGAATCCGCCAAGATCAATGTATTCATTGGAGTTCATGTCCCAATAGGCTTTTCTTTCCTCGAAATAATAATCCAGGCCTATACGGTATACGGCTTTAAGCCAGGGCAGAAGTTCATAATCGATTTGTGTGAAACCCATGAGGCGGTTCACTTCATCGGATGCCAGGTTTCTGTTCACCGACCAGTACGGATTATCGTAAGAGGGGTAATAGGAGCGTTGTGTTCCGTCGTCAAACATGTAAGCATCTTGGTTGTCGACAGGATTATCCAGGCCGTTGGTATTGTCGAAAGTAGGCGTTGTTCGCAAAAGGCCCAGCATTACGCCACTGAGGTTACTGCCTCTGTTCATGCGGTCTCCTCCGGAATTTGTATAGCTGGCAGACCCGGAAATTTTCAGTTTGTCTGACAATTCAGCATCACCGGTAATTTTCATGCTTGTCCGGGAGAAGGTGCTGTTGGGAATAATACCTGTTTGCTCCAGGTGCCCCACAGAAAAGTAATAATTGGCTATTTTTCCGCCTCCGCTCAGGCTAAAGTGGGTATTGGAAGTAACACCGGTCTGGAAGAAATCCTCTACATTATCATAGGGTTCCACGCCTTGGCTGGTAGCGGCAGGATCGCTCATGTTCACGATTTTGCCGTTTTCATCCCACCTATAATCGGCGTCGCCGTCATAGCGGAGTGTATCGATCAGCGGCCCCCAGCTTGTATTTACGCTGCTTCCGGGCTCGAAGTATACAGGGTTTCCGAGGAGGTTAAGCTTTCCCTGGGCATATTTCATTTGTTTTTCAGGCAGTTTATTTACCTGGTCGAAAGCAAGGCTTTGGCTGAAAGTTATATTTGTTTTCTTTCCACCTCCCCTTTTGGTGGTGATGATGATGGCGCCGTTAGCAGCCCGGATACCATAGAGTGCTGATGCTGCAGGGCCTTTCAGTACGGTAACGGATTCTATGTCATCGGAGTTGAGGTCGATGGCGCGGTTGGAATGGTCGATGAAATTAGAACCGGTGTAGTCGTTATCAATAGGGATCCCATCCACGACAAAAAGCGGGCTGTTGCTTCCTGAAAGGGAGGTACGTCCGCGGATAACGATGTTGGCCGAAGCCCCCGGACTGCCAGATGTAGAGGTTACTTCCAGCCCGGCAACTTTTGAGGAGAGGTTGTTGATCATATTGGTCTGGCTGACCCGGTTGAGCTCATCTGAAGTTACTTCCTGGGCAGCATATCCCAGGGATTTTTTTTCCTCCCTGATACCGATGGCGGTGATGATAACCCCTTCCAGAAGTTTAGTCTCTTCCTGCAACACAACATTGATAACAGTTTGTGTTCCGATTGCCACTTCGTTGGATTCAAATCCCACGAAAGAGAAAACAAGTACGTTGGCATCTTGGGGAACCTGGATGGCATAATCCCCGTTCACATCGCTTATAGTCCCAGTGGTGGGGGATTCCTTAACAATGACGGTAGCACCCGGTATCCCCAGTCCGTCAGAGCTGGATGTTACCTTTCCTGTGATGGTTTTTTCCTGGGCAAGAGCCGGGGATGATATCAAAAACATCATCAGTAAGACCAGCGTAGAAATTCTTTTCATAAGCAAAGGGTTTGAAATTTTTGGTTGAACAAACAAAGATAGGGAAGGGGAGGGAGTTTTCAAAAGAAGTTGTGTCCTTTGTGCTATCCTTTGTGGCCTTCGTGCTTAAAAAATATTTCACCACTATTGGACTTCAATGATGTTCAATTAAAAAAATTGCCCATTAGCTTATAAAGAATTATTTTTAATTTGCACTACATTTTTTGAACAAACATGCTTTTTAATTCTTATCACTTTCTGCTCTTTTTCCCGCTGGTGATAGCAGGCTACTATCTGCTACCACAGCGGTGGAGGTGGCTTTTCCTGCTTGCGGCCAGCTATTATTTCTATATGTGCTGGAAGATGGAATACATTGTTCTGATCCTGGCGTCAACGGGGGTGGATTATGTTGCCGGTTTAAAAATGGCTGCCACAAAAAATCATAAGAGAAAGAAGCAGCTCTTGTTCCTGAGTTTATTTGTTAACATCGGATTGCTGATCGGGTTTAAGTATTTTAATTTTTTCAATGACAGCATCCGGCATCTTTTTAATGCCTGTAATGTATTTTACGGAGTCGGGGAGTTTAAGGCCCTGCTGCCTGTAGGAATTTCCTTTTATACCTTCCAGACCCTGAGTTATATCATTGATGTATATCGTGGAAAAGGAAAGGCCGAAGCACATTTTGGCCGCTTTGCCCTTTATGTTGCTTTTTTCCCTCAATTGGTGGCCGGCCCCATTGAGCGTTCCACGCGATTGCTTCCGCAGTTGCGGAAAAAGATATCTTTTCAATCTTCCAATATCCATGCGGGATTAAAACTGATGCTGTGGGGGTTTTTCAAGAAAACTGTGGTAGCCGACCGCCTGGCATATTTTGTCGGGGCTGTGTTTACCAATCCGGGAGAATATACCGGACTCACTGTTTTTCTGGCAGCTTTCCTGATGCATCTTCAGGTGTATGCTGATTTATCGGGATATACGGATATTGCCCGCGGAGCCGCCCGGGTGATGGGCATCGATCTTATGAAGAACTTCCGCATGCCTTATCTGGCGCGATCCCTGAGGGATTTCTGGAAGCGCTGGCATATATCCCTGACCTCCTGGTTTACCGATTATTTATATATATCCCTTGGCGGAAACCGGGTAGTGAAGTGGCGCTGGTATTATAATATCCTGGTGGTCTTCCTTGTCAGCGGTCTATGGCACGGGGCGAACTGGACTTTTGTGATCTGGGGCTTTCTGCATGGTGCTTTTCAGTTGCTGGAGATTTTGACTTCTGCTGTCAGAAAAAAAGTTCAGGCAGTTTTTAGATTGGATGCGATATCCTCCGGAGAGAAATTCATCAGGAATGCGGCAACAGCAATACATGTTTTGTTGCTACAGTTTTTCCTGGGGCTGACCATGGTTTTTTTCGGAGCCAGGGAGTTGAGCGATAGCATGATATTGCTGCGAAATATGTTTTCTTCCTGGAGTCTCCGGCAGATGAACAACCCTTACAGCCTGGAGCTGATCATGGGGATTGCCATGCTGGGGGTGATGATGGGTGTGGAATGGCTGCACTATAAACACAGCCTTTTAAAGCGTATTGCTGCCATGCCGGTACTGCTCAAGTGGCTGCTATATGCCGGCGGATTGTTTTTTGTGTTGTTGTTCGGGGTATTTGAAGAAGCTGAGTTTATATATTTCCAATTCTGATTATATGAAAAAGAAATGGCTTATACGCATGGGATTGTTTTTTGTGTTGCTGCTGGCGCTCAACGCACTGCTTGATTTTGGCTATAAGCAGTTTGTGGTGGATAATTTTAATTATTTGTCGCGCAAAGACCAGGCTTTTGCTGCCATGGAAGAAACACCCACCTACCTGCTGCTGGGCGGATCTCATATAAATAACTCCATCAACCCGGTGTTTTTTAAGAACAGTTTTAATTATGGTTCCGGGAATGAGAATTACGCACAGACATACAGCCGGTTGAAGCATATTCTGGAAAAACAGCACCGGATACCTGAATATGTGCTAGTAAATATTGATCCCTCCTCTTTCAGTGCTTTCCGTTCTGAGCGTTTTAAATACGATGCCTATTGGATACGCTATATGGATTATTTTGAGCTGGCGCGGATAAAAGACAATCCGGATTACTATATGAAATGGTTTACGGCAAAATTTATAAGTTATGCCGGCAACTACAGGTATTTGGGAAAACTCTTTCGCCTCAGGAGACGAAAGCCTGGCGTGGTAGGCTGGACAGGTTTTGTGCCCAGAACAGAACATTTTGAAGTGTTTCCGGATAAGATAGCGAGTGCCAGGGAGCGGGCGGAATTATACCTGGGCGACGGGAATTATTTTGACAAGGACATGGCTTTGTACTTTCAGCGCATACTGGACTTAACCAGGGAATCGGGCGTTCAGGTGATTTTGGTCTGTTCTCCCCTGCCAGATGTATACCTGGAAGCCCTGGAGGAGATTTTTCCGCTGGAGGATTTGTATGCCAGGGTGGATTCT
This sequence comes from uncultured Lentimicrobiaceae bacterium, assembly GCA_964654725.1. GTDB lineage: Bacteria > Bacteroidota > Bacteroidia > Bacteroidales > CAZZLL01 > CAZZLL01. Next base: position 67,146 of record CAZZLL010000015.1, read on the forward strand.
ATGCTGGTGCCGTACGATCATGTGGAGGTGATCACTGAATTTCAGCGGAAATATGAAACAAAATATGAGTATTTCAGCAATCCGGATCATCTGAGCTTTAAGGGTGCAAACCGGTATTCGGAGGAATTGTATAGGAGAATGAATAAGTAAGAATGCCTCATAGGGGTGCCTTCGGCAGGTAAACTAACAGCTTGTATTTTTCCGGGGAGCTTTCAACTTACAGGATATAGAAATTTTCTTATTTTTGCACATTGAACTATTCGGGGTATAGCGCAGTTGGTAGCGTGCCACGTTCGGGACGTGGAGGTCGGGCGTTCGAGTCGCCCTACCCCGACAAAGAAAGGTCCAAGCTTTGGGCAAGGACATTGTGTTAAGCTAATGGCTATTTGCTAACAGCCAGTAGCCTCAATAAATGTCCAGGGTTTTATGATATATATTTCCGTTGCGAGCTGGTTTCCTTAATTCAGCTTTCTCCTCAAAAGCTTCAAAAACCAAAGATGCATAAAAGCTGCTCCGCTGAACAATCCCAGGCAATCTGCCAGGAAGTCGACGATGTCGTAGGTGCGGAGCTTACTCATTTTTTGGATGATTTCCGTGAGGAAGGCAAAGGCCACGGCAGCCAGGAGGAAAGCGAAGATATAATGTGGATGGAGGTGGAATGTGGCGTTGCGGCGCCATAATACAAAGAGGCAATACATGATGAAAAAAATAAAGAAATGTCCGATAAGGTCGGCACGGACAATGGGCATCTTATTGAGCTGGACATTGAGAAAGGGAGAGAAGAGATATAGGGAAACGGCAAACCATATCCAGAAGAAGATGCCGCAGAGGGTTTTGTTGGTGAAGATATTGATGAAGTGTTTAATTGCTGTATTTTTTTGTTAAAGAGTAAATAGTAATTAACTTTTCGTTTATATTTTATTTCTGTTTTTAATGCGTTCCACCCAAAAAACCCACATCAGGAACATCACAACATAGAAAAGGGGGCGGAGTATCCAGTCGTGAGTGAAATGCCAGATGGACGGATCCCACAATAGAACCACCGATAAACTCACAATACGAAATATATTCGTTAAAAATACGATGATAAGTCCGGCAGGAATAAACCAGGCTTTATGTTTCCAGGGCCCCGGGAAAACCAGCATTAATAAAGTCCATTGATAAAACAATTTTAATCCGGAACAGCCCTCATCTATTGAAATATACCCATGATTTTCAAACAGGAAAATATTTCCAATGGTAATGATGTCCAGGGATAATATTTTTTGATTTATCCACAGTGAAACATCAAATACAATTCCTGCCAACCACAAATTCAGCGCATTGTAAAACTCATAATGCCTCACCCATAAGTGCAGCCCCTTTTTAAATAAGATATGCAGAAATATGGTGATCAGCATGAAGAGCAATATGTCTTTTATTATGTGAAGCTGGTATTTGGTGAGGAAGTTATTTATTTTATGCAACATGGCGGCGATTTTTGGGCGACGGGTTTACTATATGACGTAGTGACTGGGCGACAGGGCGAATAGAGATGAAGAGAGGGAGGGGGTTGGAGACATGGTGAGTATTTGATTGTTTGGGTTATTTAATATTAGAAGCCGTAGTTGATACCTGTGGATAGAGTGAGGTTTTGGCCATGGAACAGTTCAGGGGTATAGGTTTGTACATTACCAGTGATATCGCTGTTGATGAGTTGGATAAATACAAAACCGTTATGCATGAATTCGTAAATAACATCCAGTTGCATGGTGTTGTTCTCCCAAATCACGGTTTCCATAAAGGGCAATCCCAGGGCACTTATACCACCTCCATACAGTATTTCTTCTCCGTTTTCATTTCCCCCGTGCCTGGAATGTGTGTATGATAAATTCGCCCTCAGTCCCCGTAATGGTTTCCAGTGAACAGCAAGATATATCTCATCGGAATTATCCCGTAAATAATGCCCCAGATTATAAGAGTTTGAAGCAAAGGAAGTAGTTGGAATAAAGTGTTGGTAGGTGATAGGATTTGTCCGTGTGTATTCAGCAGCAAATGAAATATTTTTAACAGGAAAATTGCTGAGCTGAAGGCCTGCTTTAAGGCTGTAAAAATTTGAATGTTCATCTTCTTTCATCATGCGTTCTATGGAAATTTCATCCAGAAAAAGGGTAGTAAAAACATGAAGATGTTTGATATTCCGGCTACTGAGTTCAAAAAACATCTGTGCATTTTGCCCGGAATAATTAGATGTGGAATTCAGGGTATGGTCTACGGATTTATAAAACAAAAAAGGAATTAAATAGGCTGGGTGTACGCCAATATCGCTGTAAATAATAGAATTTCCAAAAGAAACACTAAAGCGTTCAAAGGGTGTTATCGTAAATAGATTTGCTGCCAGGTATTTGTCATGAAAAACCACCCTTTGCTGGCCTGATGTATTAAAGAGATACGTGCGGGCACTGTCAATCACTTCCGACACCAGCCATCCGTGGACATAATGAAAATCAAACCATTTCACGGGTTGTAGGTGCAGCGACAGATGGGCAAAAGAAGGAGACTTGCCGGAGAATATATTGGCTCCATTGGAATTATTTCCCCAGGAAAAATGATCTTTGATGAGCCCTATGGATCCCCAATCCCAGGCATAGGTGATGCCGCCTCTCATTTCACTGTAGTCGATTCCTTCGTCTCCGAAGTTTTTTACCGGCACCCCTTGTCGCTGATTTAAAAATGCTTCATTATTTAACCATCTGCTCTCGTGATTATCCCTCAGGCTGGCATAAAACCCCCAGTTTTTTCCAACAGTAGCATATGCTTCTGCACCATTCCAGCGATGGCTGACTGATCCGTGATCATTCGACCAGTTTTGATAGCCTGCTATTGGTTTAATGCTGAGGTTAAAAATTTCATCGTGATAAAAAATACCGGCAGGATTTAGGGAAATTTGGGTGTTGGAGTTGTTGACAAGATTAAACCGGTGCGTATAGGTCAGGTTATCTATGTATTCCGGATTATATATTTGTTGAAAAAAAGCTATTTCCTTTTTCTGACGGGAGTTAAGTTTGTCGGCTTTATTGGCAGCTTCCCGGAGTTTTTCCCCAATGAAAACTTTGGAATAGGGTTTAACTGTGGTATTCAGGTCAATGATCTGTTCATTGGCCAGTTCGTCGAGGAATTCGTAGATATTGGTGTATTTAATGTGCTCCGGGATGAATTGGGGGTGGGCATTTTTTCCCAGGCCAAACAGGATGAGAAACAGGAGAATATATTTTTGCATTTTAATATATTGTTTACGTGCTATACTATTAAATTTTTTAAGAGGCTATATGCAATTTTATGTTTTATTGCATTGTATAGATCATACATTTATTTGAACTTGAAATTATTTTTATTATCCACAGATTACTCCGATTAAATTGCTAAATTGTTTTTCTATTCGCTTAATCCACAATTTACACATTCCCTGTTCTCATAGTCACACAATCTCTTTGTTTCCCTGTCAAAAAAATCACGCGCTTCGCGCTCTCTTAATAATAATATTATAAAGTGCTTTCCAAAAGTATCTCCAGTCAGTGAGGAATGGATGTTTCTCATATGCCTCGAGGTAGCGCATTTCAGATTCCATGATTTCTTCGAGGGTTTTTGGCAGATCTACGTAAAAAGGAGGGATCAGTCCGGGTTTATACTTGATGCGCTTTTCTTTCAGTTCTTCAGTATAAAGGTTAAAATAATGTGTGCTTAGAGGACGGATCCCAAATAACTTCATATCGCCTTTAAACAGATTAATGAACATGGGAAGCTCGTCAAGCCATAGTTTTCGGAGTATTCGCCCAAGGGTAGTGATACGGAAATCATCTGCAAACTTACCTCCTTGTTGCAAATCATTTTTAGCATGTATGTATTCCTGCAAATATTCCGAGTAAGCATGCATAGTGCGGAACTTATACACTTTGAAAATTTTCCCATTTTTGCCTTTTCTTTTTAATTTAATAAAAGGGCCATAGGTGGGGTTGTAGTCGAATGCCGGTTTTTTAACTTTCCGTGCAATGAAGTATAAGGAGCCTGCTATGAATGCTTCATCAAGCATCTCAAATCCGCAGGAATACAATCTGCCAAAGGTTTCCGCTTTAGACAAAACCCGGTTTCTTCCGGCTGTAATAAAAAAGTAAATACTTTTTGTGATTTTTAATTTCGGAAATACCCTTTTAAACCACCAGTCGAGAAAGTATATGAACCAGTTCAGCCCTTTTGGGTACTTTGCCAGTACTCGTTGTTTTCTGAGCACATAGGTTTCAACATTATCAATAAAAATACCTCCCACCGGTAATTTCTCATTGGCTGTTTCAAAGAATTTATTGATCCGGCGGATATCGTTGATCCTTTTAAAGTTAATAATGGTCACAAAACGTCCCTGGGGATATTTAGCAATATTAAATCTGGTGCTGGTGTCGATAATAAGGTTTTTAACCGGATCTGGATTGATATGGTTTTCTACAAACTGATAGACTTCTTTTCCTGTTTCGGTGATGATGAGTTCACGCAGATTATCCAGGTAGTCTTCATCGTATCCGCTGTGAATCGGGTCATCCAGGATGACTGCTTTTTGCTGTTCATTTTCCCTGTCGCTGTCCAATATATCCTTATCCTCCTTCAATCCCATAAACATATGCGGCATCGCCTGAAACTTTTTTGATTTATAAAACAGATAACCAAAAATCAATTCCTGCAGGGAAGCTAACCCAATTATCCCATATACCACAAGGCGTGAAAACCCATAGGCTTTAAAGGAGAATATGAGTATGCTTACAATCGCTAAAATGGAAACATTTGCAATAATGACTGTGAACACAACATCCCGGTATTTATTAATAAGGGTGCAATGGTATTTTTCAAGCATAAGGCTGACCAGCAACCATATAGTAAGAAATATCCAGAAAGATTTCCAGTAATCCGGTGTCATGCCTTTCACCACTTCGGGTTTCCACCAAAGTATAAGCAGAAAGGTGATGAAAACGATAAGCAGGTCAATAAAGATAGTTGAGATTCTTGTTTTCATTGGCTGGTTAAATTTGCGGCATAAAGTTAGGGGGTTTTTTTGATAATTTAATCCTGATCCTGGAATTTGACATACAGGGAGACAAGGAGAGAGGGTGAGTGGGAGACATTGTTGAATTTAGATTTTTTGTATGGTCCATTTTTGTGGTTGGTTGATCATGAGGGTGTGTTCAAAAAAGTGTGTCAGCCTCTCTTCCCATCCCAATCAGATCCTAAACACCCTATACAGCCCCCAAAACACCCACCCATAGAACCAAAGTCCCACTTTCCCGATAAAATAAAGCAAGGGTTTGTTGATGCGGATATATCGGCCATAGTTTACGAGTTCCCCCCCAAATTTGGCCTTGAATTCGCGCACGCCGTAGGGTTTATCCGGATGTCCGGCTCCCATGAAATCGAAGGTTTCAATTTGGTTGTCGATAGCATATTTTATTCCTGCCCAGGTGGCCAGCACAGAAGGATACATTCCCTGTTTATTATATTCTTTATCCAGGCCGGCGATAAACCATTCATAGATTACTTTCTTTCCATGGATGGGGCACATCATGCCGGCAACGACTTTATTTTGATATTTTACCAGGAGGTATTTTCCAAGTTTTCCTTTTTTTGTTTCCTGCCAAAACACATAAAAGAACTCCCATGACGGGAGTGGTTTTTTGACTTTAAGTCGATAGAGCCTTTTAAGTATTTGGTAGAATTCTTTTAGTTCATTCAGGTTGGGGTTGTCAATAATGACTGCACCTTGTTTAAGGCTTTTTGTTATTTGGCGTTTTTTGCTATCGCTTAGGTTATTCCAGACTTTATTTTCTGATGATATAGTAATTTTGAAATTAAGATGTTCTTTATATTCAAATTTGTTTGCAATGAATAATGCTTTATATTTTTGTGTATCTTCCAGGTTTCTGAATTCATAATAAACCGTTTTGTTTTTTATTACAGCATTTAATTTTGATAGTATTATATTTAAAGCGTAGGGTTCAACCTGATTAAACAGAGATGGGCTGCTATAAGAAATACCCCTTGAACTAAAAAGCCTGCTAATTTTTGATTTAGGTTGAAAAAGAAATAATAACAGATTTGATTCATTGCTATTAGTCTTATTAAGCAATAAGTATGGAGCAAGGCCGGGCGTTAAAGAAAGAAATTGCAGGAAGTTTATTGATTGAAAGAAATTGTGAGCAGTTAGCTCAATACCAGCACATTTGAATTTTTCCTGAATTTGTTTCGGGTCCTTAACTACCTGTATTTCCATGTGAAATAGGATTGCAGATTATTTTCTTAGTATTATAAGTAGTCTTTTTCCCTGATTTTTTATGTTTTGAGAAACTAATTCTTTCATCCATGGAAGTGGTTTATTTGCCCATCGCTGCGGGTGAAAGTTAAACATTGTTTTGGGAGGGATTGTATTATTTGAAATTGCTTTGATGATGTCATTTGTTTAATTCGAAGATTCAAAGATAGGAAATTAGTGGATTGTTGATTTGTTTTTTGTTGATTTGTTGCTGACTGAGCTAAATGTACTGATAATAAGGATATTGTTGGTTTCGATCAGCAAAGCGGGTTTGTCCAGGTAACCACCAATACTGCCATTCAGGATGGATTCCATCTCGCTGCGTGAAGTTTTGAAAGTCAGTTTGGGGCGACTTCAGAAACTTTTTCTTTGGTTTTCGGCTAAGGTAATTTGGCATTTTTATTTTTCCCTGGCTCTTTAAGAAGATTTTAGCTTACGGGTTAAAAACTTCAGAATAGCGGACAGAAGGAATCCTATTGAAATACTCAGCATATTGGCTATCAGATCGTTGATGTTAAAAGCACGATAGGGTAACAGGTACTGCAAACCTTCGGAACCGGCGGCGAACAAAAGCCCAATCAATACCCAATATAATTTCTTCATATTAATAACACCTGAGAAAAATGCCCAGGGAAGGAACATTAATATATGAAAAAAGTAATCGCCGCGAAGCTGGAGGATGGTGATGTTGTTGAGCTCGGAAGAGGAATTTAGCGGCAAAATGACCAATAGTATAATGAGTATAACATATACCGGTAAAATCAAGTTGTAAGAGAGTGATTTTAATAACATATAAAACTTTCCATCCCAGCCTCAAAAAATAGCCAGAAATTATTTACCCAACGAAGCCAATGATATTACATTTACACCGTCAGGCCGCATGAAACTCATTCCTGTTCCGGTAATAATATTCAAAGATGCCGGTTTCCTATACTTTTTCTCATCAATTAGTCCGTTAAATTTCAGCAGATTGTTTGGCAGTTTCAGTTTTCCCGCAAGATTTAGGCCCTTTAATCAGCAATGCTCCGGAGGCTTGCAACTTTTGTTTTACACTTTGACGGGAAGGCTTTTAGAGGACAGAGATCAGAGGTCAGAGGTCAGAGGTCAGAGGACAGAGGTCAGAGATCAGAGATCAGAGGACAGTATGAAAGTGCGATGGCACGATTGTAAGATTGTACGATTGTGAGAGGATTATTATTTTCTTTTGAGATTCCACTTCTCCGGGTTTGATTGCATGTTTACGAGCATGGCGATGATATGTTCGTATTTATCATACAGTGCTTCATGCTCTGACTTATCAATGTATTCACATGCAATTGCGTAATCAAGCCAAACTTGTGTCTCGGCTGCTTCGCCCTCACGGTCAGGTTTCCGCCAATACCGATTCAATATCTGTTTCATTTTTAACGATCCGAAAAGGTTTTTCCGGGAATGATTCCAACAGTTTTCTTTGATTGTTGGGAATATCTTTGTTATGGTACTTGGTTTCTACCAGTAAATGCGCATCAAGTATAAAATCTATCTCTGTCTTTTCCTGATAAATATACTTAGGGTGAAGATGTTTAAATCGTAAAAAAGCATAATTTTCAAAAAGGCTTCCAAAATCGCGATATCCTGTATAGATATTTCTTATTCCTAAATCTGCAGCATACATTTTTTTAGGTGACAGAATGCGCTCATTGGTTTTAACATACCTATCCATTAAATGAATCATATAGCAATTGGCAAAAATAGTAATATAACGTCTTGCCGTATCAGGAGAAATAGAAAGTATTGAAGCTGTTTTATTGATGCTTATTTGTTTCCCTGCCCTTTCCATCAGAAGCAGGAAGAAATCTTTTATGAGTTGCTCATCTTTTAAATGATAGTAGGCAATGATATCTTTATATAAAATATCATCCACTAATTCTTTGAGATATGCCATATCTCCGGTTAAAACATATTCGGGAATGCCTCCGGTTTTTAAAAAGTCATTAAAATACTTCTCTTCAAGGTGTTTATCTTTTTTTTGGATTGTAATGTTTTTAAATTTCAAGTATTCGTAAAATGTCAAAGGCAATAATTCTATAGTGTATTGCCTGCCGGTGAGGTAAGGTTTTTTAGTATGAATGTGTGATGCACTGGAAGAAGTGGCAATAATCTTTACATTTTGATTATCGATAAGGTTTTTAAGCTGTATTTCAAAATCGCCCTTATAGGTTACTTCATCCAGAAACAGATAAATTTTTTCTGAATATTTCAGTTTATGTATGCTTCTGTAATGGTCAATAATTTCGGCGATAGGATATTTTTGCAGCAAATAATCATCCAGGCTTACAAAAAATATATGCTCCGGTCTAATCGCTTTCTTATTTATGAGCTTATGGATAAATAGCTTTAACAATGAAGTTTTTCCCACTCTCCTTAAGCCTGTGACAAATAATAAATGCTTTGAATGAAAATTATTTTCAAGCAATTGCAATGGCTCATCTCTTTCGATCAGGCCTTCGGTGGTAAAACTCTCTTCCCACCAGGGATTATATCTGTAAAGAATTTGTTCCATTTGTTTTTACAAAACTAATAATTATACGACAATAACGTATAAAAATATACTAAAATATACGATATTATCGTATAAAAAAAGATGCGCTTATGTTGATTTCCTTTTTCCACTTGAGAAACGCCACGCATCAAAGCTTCTTTGTTCGCATTATCTCGCTATCGTACCAATACTGTTTTGGCCCGAATAGAAGAATAGCACGCGGATAAAACGGATGCCTTTGGCATCGCTGATTTACGCTGATTTTTATATATATTCAATCGGCTAAACCGTATCTGCCGTTGGCGCTTTTTTCTTAATTCATACCTCTGCCCTCCGACCTCCGACCTCTGCCCTCTGCCCTCTGCCCTCTGACCTCCGACCTCCGACCTCTGACCTCCGACCTCCGACCTCTGACCTCCGACCTCCGACCTCTGACCTCCGACCTCCGACCTCTGACCTCCGACCTCCGACCTCTGACCTCCG
>CAZZLL010000016.1:0-74167 GCA_964654725.1 uncultured Lentimicrobiaceae bacterium
TAGTTCAACACTAAGCACATATTCCGCTTTGCGGAAAACGATGCTTAATTGTTATCCCCCCTCTGAAAGTATACTCCTCCTCTTCTCCACTAAACTTATAATATTTCAGGCGGGAATCATCATTATAGTATTTCAATTTAAAAGATGATGACGGGTTATAATATTTATTGGGAAGGCGGTATATAATGGCAAGCGTGCTTCATCAATTTTAATTAGGTAACAAAGGTAATGACATATTAGACTTCTGATTTCAAAGGAGGAGGTTGCAAGAAATAAATGAAAACAACCTCAAGTTAAGTGCTTATCCCAGTTTCACCTTGATTTCCCTCAGCATTACCTCAGACATGGCTCCAAGGTCATAATCATACTTTAGGCCCCAGTCATTTTGGGCAATAGTATCATCGATACTTTTTGGCCAGGAATCTGCAATAGCCTGGCGGAAATCAGGTTGGTAAGTCATAGAAAAATCCGCTTGCTTTTTCTGAATTTCTGCTGCGACCTCCTTCGGGGTAAAGCTTATTCCTGCTACATTATAGCTTGATCTCAGAGACAATTTAGAACTTTCACATTCCATCAGGTCAATGGTAGCTTTGATAGCATCCGGCATGAACATCATGGGCAATGCAGTATCTTCAGAAAGGAAACATTCATAAGCATTCTTTCGGATAGCCTCATAAAAGATCTCTACTGCATAATCCGTAGTCCCTCCTCCGGCTTCAGTTTTATAACTGATCAAACCCGGGTAACGTATGCTGCGCGTATCAATGCCATATTTATTATAATAATATTCTATCCAGCGTTCTCCGGCTAGTTTGCTGATCCCATAAACTGTATTGGGTTCCATTATGGTATATTGCGGAGTCAATTCCCGCGGAGTAGTCGGGCCAAAAACGGCAATAGAACTGGGCCAGAACAGTTTTTTAATTTTCAGATCCCTGGCCAGTTCCAATACATTCATCAGGCTGTCCATATTAATGTTCCAGGCTTTTAAGGGTGCCTTTTCAGCATTACCGGATAAAATGGCTGCAAGGTGATAAATCTGATTGATCTTATACTTGTTTACCTTTTCATAGAGTTTCTTTACATCCATAACATCAAGGATTTCAAAGGGCCCTGAATCCATCACATCTTGAGGGGCATCTTTAATATCAGAAGCAATCACATGATCATTGCCATACATTTTTCTAAGTTCCATTACCAATTCCGACCCAATTTGGCCGGAGCTTCCAATAACAAGTACGTTGTCCATAATGAATGTTGTTAAATAATAAACAATAGCACAGCAAAAGTAAAACTTTAGCCTGAATATTAAAAAATTATATCCCTGTTTGCTGAAAAAACACTTATTTTGCAGGTGTTGATATGTAAAGATAAAGCCATGGAGAATCAACTGACGTTATTCAATAGTTTGAGCAGAAAGAAAGAAGCATTTAAACCTATTAATCCACCTCATGTAGGAATGTACGTGTGCGGCCCGACGGTATATGGGGATGCTCATTTGGGGCATGCCCGGCCGGCCATAACGTTTGATTTGATTTTCCGTTTTTTAAAACATTCAGGATATAAGGTGCGCTATGTCAGAAACATAACAGATGTCGGGCATCTTGAAAATGATGCCGATGAAGGGGATGATAAAATTGCAAAAAAAGCCCGTCTGGAAAAACTGGAACCCATGGAAGTAGTTCAGTACTTCAGTGACCGATACCACGATGACATGCAGGCACTGAATGTCCTGAAGCCAAGCATTGAACCCAGGGCTTCCGGGCACATCATTGAACAAATTGAACTGGCAAAAAACATCCTCGACAAAGGCCTGGCATATGAATCGAACGGTTCAATATATTTCGATGTTGAAGCATACGATAAAAAATACCGCTATGGCATTCTTTCCGGGCGTGTCCTTGATGACCTGTTAGCCTATACAAGAGATCTGGAAGGACAAGGAGAGAAAAAAAATTCGTTTGATTTTGCATTATGGAAAAAAGCAAGCCTTGAACACATAATGCGCTGGCCTTCTCCCTGGAGTGAAGGATACCCCGGCTGGCACCTGGAATGCTCTGCCATGAGCAGCAAATACCTTGGAGATACATTTGATATTCACGGGGGCGGCCTGGACCTTCTTTTTCCTCATCATGAATGTGAAATAGCACAATCTATGGCAGCCAACAACAAAAAGCCTGTGAAATACTGGCTGCATAATAACATGATCACCATTAACGGTCAGAAAATGGGCAAATCCCTGGGAAATGCTGTCTCTCTCAAACAATTCTTCAGCGGAGATCATGATATCCTGGATCAGGGATACAGCCCAATGACTATACGCTTTTTTATTCTTCAGGCTCATTATCGTTCTACCCTCGATTTTTCCAATGAGGCATTAAAAGCTGCTGAAAAAGGACTGCAGCGTTTACATACGGCCCTGGAAACCCTGGAAAAAATAAATGCCGGAAAAAAGAATTCTTTTCAGGTACAAGAACTCAGGGAAAAATGCTATGCAGCAATGAACGATGACTTCAACAGCCCTGTTATGATAGCCCATTTATTTGATGGTGTGAAACAGATCAACAACCTGGTTGCAGGAAAAGAAAGCCTGGCCTCCAACGACCTTGCTTTGTTAAAGAAAACATATAATGAATTGGTTTATGATGTACTTGGATTGAGAACAGAAGAGAAAAAACAGGAGAATGGCCTCAGTGGAAAATTGATAGAAACATTGCTGAAGATCAGGCAACAGGCAAAACAAAATAAAGATTTTGCCACAGCCGACCGTATACGGGATGAACTCAACGAAATGGGAGTTATTGTTAAGGATACCAAAGATGGTACAAATTGGGAAATGTCAAAATAACATGAAAAAAGCTATATACATTCTGTTCTTAATTCCCCTCATGTTTTTTACCTGTAAGCAGGATAAAGATACTCCAACAGGCACTAAACCTGCAGAGTATAAAATTCATATTCCGGATTTCAATGCCGACTCTGCCTTTGCATATATTGAGAAACAGGTCGCATTTGGCCCGCGTGTGCCAAACTCAGAAGCGCATGCACAATGCGCTGCTTACCTCGCCAACAAAATGAAAAGTTATACGGATGAAGTAATTGTGCAAGAGTTCCAGGCCAGGGCATATAACGGAGAAATCCTGAACGGAAAAAACATCATTGCCAGTTTCTTGCCGGAAAAATCATCCCGTATTTTTCTCTGCGCTCATTGGGACAGCCGCCCCTATGCCGACCATGATGAAAACCCGCAATTGCAGAATACCCCTATTGATGGTGCAAATGATGGCGCTTCCGGAGTGGGAGTTCTGATTGAAATCGCCCGACAATTACATATAAATCAGCCGAATATAGGAATTGACATCCTGTTTTTCGATGCCGAAGATTACGGAGAACCAAAAAGCACCCAAAGCAATAAAGAAGACACCTGGGGCCTGGGCTCTCAGTATTGGTCGAGAAATCCACACCGCATTAATTACAGGGCCCGGTTTGGAATATTGTTGGATATGGTGGGAGCTAAGGATGCTACATTTACCAAGGAAGGTTATTCCATGGAATACGCTTCGGATATCGTGAACAAAGTCTGGGATATCGCCAAAAAAATCGGCTATCAAAAATATTTTATTGATAAAAAAACAGGCTACATTACCGATGACCATTATTACGTTAATAAAATCGCACGCATCCCAACCATTGATGTCATCCACATTGACCCGAAAACCTATACCTTCTTCGAGCATTGGCATACCATCAATGATACCATGGAAAACATTGACAAAGAAACTCTGAAAGCTGTCGGAGAAACAGTGATAACGGTCGTTTTTCTGGAAAAATAATCAGTGGGCCTCCAGCCAGTTTCTGCCGGTATTCATATCTACCTCTATAGGTACATCAATTTCAACTGCAGTTTTCATTAGAACCGGAACAAATTGCTGCATGCTTTCCAGTTCTTCTTTTAACACATCAAAAACCAATTCGTCATGGACCTGCAATATCATTTTGCTTTTCAGCTTTTCTTCTTTCATTTTCCGGTGGATATTTATCATTGCCAGCTTAATCATATCAGCTGCTGATCCCTGTATGGGTGCATTAATAGCGTTTCGCTCAGCAAATCCTCTTACCACATTATTAGAAGAAGCTATATCCCTGAGGTATCTCCGTCTTTTTAGAATGGTTTCTACATATCCATGCTCCCGGGCAAATTGTATACATTCATCCATATAGGATTTTATACCCGGATATTTTTTAAAATATTGTTCGATGATATCAGCTGCTTCCCTCCTGGGAATAGTGAGCCGTTCTGACAAACCGAAGGCAGAAATGCCGTAGACTATTCCAAAATTTACCATCTTGGCTTTTCTGCGCATTTCCTTATCTACCTTATCCAGGTCAACACCATACACTTTAGCTGCAGTAGCTGCGTGAATATCCAGGCCCATATTGAATGCTTCCAGCATACCTTCATCCTGGCTCAGGGCAGCGATGATCCTTAACTCTATCTGGCTATAGTCTGCAGCAAGAAGAATATGATTCTCATCACGGGGCACAAAAGCTTTCCGTATCTCCCTGCCCCTTTCTGTACGAACCGGAATGTTTTGGAGGTTCGGGTTATTCGAACTCAGGCGGCCGGTAGCTGCTACTGCCTGGTTGAAGGAAGTATGTATTAATCCTGTTTTTTTGTTGACGATAAGTGGCAATGCATCAACATAAGTAGACTTCAATTTGGTTAGGGAGCGATAGTCCAGGATTTTCTGAACTATTGGGTGCTTATTTATCAGCTTTACCAATACATCCTCACTGGTGGAATATTGTTTTGTCTTTGTTCTCCTGGGTTTATCCGTAATTTTAAGCTTTTCAAACAATACCTCACCTAATTGACGTGGAGAAGCAATATTGAACTGCGTTCCTGCCATATCAAAAACCTTTTCTTCAATAGCAGCAATATCCTTCCCCAGTTTTTTTGAAATTGTAAAAAGGGCCTCATGGTCGAGTTTTACCCCGGCCTCTTCAATATCCGCCAACACTGGCATCAATTTCATTTCAACATCCTCAAACAAAGAAGAAATCTTATTCCTTTTAATCTCTTTTTCAAATAAAGTTTTAAGCTGGAAGGTAATATCTGCATCTTCTCCTGCGTATTCACTCAGGTCCTCTAGTGGCACCATACGCATGCTCATCTGTTTTTTCCCTTTCTTACCAATCAGTTTTTTGATACTAACAGGAACATAGTTGAGGTAATGCTCTGCCAGATAATCCATATTATGTCGCAAATCCGGCTCCAGTAAATAATGAGCCAGCATGGTATCAAAGAGGGCTCCTCTAACTTCTATACTGTATTGTTTGAGGACAAGGATATCGTATTTCATATTTTGCCCGATCTTAGCTATGGCATCATTCTCCAAAACCTCTTTGAAGGGCTCGAGTATTTTTTGTGTTTCCTCTCTTTCAATGGGAAGGTTCAGAAAGTATGCCTCCCCTTTCCCCCATGAAAAAGCAATTCCAACCAATTCACATTCAAACGGATTTAAACCGGTTGTTTCGGTATCAAAGCAAATTTCTGATTGGTCTTTCAGATGTTTTAAGAGCAAGAAGCGAGATTTTTCATCGTCAACAAGGTGGTATTCATGAGCGGTATCTTTAATGCTCTTTTTATTATCCTCCAGCACGCTTTCGGCTTTTTCATCAGCATCAAAAAGAGTTGTTTGCGTACCTTCTTTTTCAGATTTTGCCTCTTTTTCAGAGACAAACAAATCAGTAAATACCCTTTTAGCAAAGGTTTTAAATTCCAGTTCTTCCAGCAGGGATTTCAACAGCTTTTCATCCGGTTTCTCAATAAACAGTTCATCCGGATTAAATTCAACAGGAACATCCAGAATAATAGTAGCCAGCTGTCTTGAAATGAATGCTTTTTCTTTATTGCTCTCAACATTCTCCCTGAGCTTTCCTTTTAGTTTGTCTGTATTTTCATACAAAGATTCCATGCTGCCAAATTCCCCCAACAATTTTATGGCTGTTTTTTCACCAACACCTGGTATGCCCGGGATATTATCCGAGGCATCACCCATCATTCCAAGGATATCAATCAATTGTTCCGGCTTTTGCATTCCATATCTTTTGCACACTTCTTCCACGCCCCACACTTCCGGTCCCTTGCCCATACGGCCCGGTTTATAGATAAAAACTTTTTCACTGACCAATTGTCCGAAATCCTTGTCGGATGTCATCATATACACCTCAAAACCTTGTTTTTCAGCTTGCTTAGATAGTGTTCCAATAATATCATCTGCTTCATAACCATCTGCAGTTAAAATGGGAATATTGAAAGCTTTTATCAATTCCATGATATATGGAAGGCTTGCGGCAAGTTCCTCCGGCATACTTTCCCGGTTTGCTTTATATTCAACAAAATCTGTATGCCTCTGTGTGGGAGCCATGGTGTCGAAGGCCACCCCAATATGACTGGGCTTATCTTTTTTAAGCACATCGTATAATGTATTGGCAAAACCAAGAATAGCTGAGGTGTTGAGCCCTTTGGAGTTAATCCGGGGATTCTTATTCAGTGCAAAGTAAGCCCTGTATATCAGCGCCATTGCATCCAGCAGAAATAAACGTTTTTCAGGCATAAAAGGCTGTTTTCACAAATATAGCCTTA
Organism: uncultured Lentimicrobiaceae bacterium; assembly: GCA_964654725.1. Taxonomy (GTDB): domain Bacteria; phylum Bacteroidota; class Bacteroidia; order Bacteroidales; family CAZZLL01; genus CAZZLL01. The sequence continues at coordinate 6,650 of CAZZLL010000016.1, forward strand.
AATATTATTCAATATTCAGAATAATACTGCCGATCTGAACAGCATGAGAAGAACCTGAACCGCTGTAATATATTTTCAGGTTCAGTAAAACGGGGCCTGTAATATCATTCGGACTGGAATCAGTAATGGAATATGTTGTCCAGTTTGTGCTTGTCCGGTTTGTGGGATCAGAAATCGCCGTCACAAAAGATCCATCTCCTGAAACGGGAATATAGAGATCCGTTTGGGTAATAAAGCTGTTGCTGCTATTCAATTTATATTCGATGGTAATGCTTTGCAATTGCTGTTGCTTACCGTTCATCAAGGCTGGCACATCAATAGCCACCTGGATTTCTGCGACACCTGTGCCTCCTGATGATGATATTTCAACATAATTAGTAAAATAAGCAATATCATAAGTAGCAGTATTGCTGCCCAGTTTTATCATATCATGCGAACTGGCAGCCCATGTTGTGGTTTGGTTTCTCCAGGAAGCATTTCCGTTATCATCAGAAACCAGGATTTTCCCTTCAGCTTCGTTCCCGTCAACAATACGAATGGCATTCGCATTACCCCCGAGGCTCACGAAAGAATTCGAAGCGTTATTCTGAAAAATACCGCCCCAACCATTGGAAAAACCGTATATCCCGTAATTATCCGCATTTGTAGTACCAATAGATACGCCCAATACACCAATATCATAATCATCAATATCAAGGCTTATAATGCCGTCATAATCCAATGTTCCTTCCGTAGCCAGGTAAGCAAAATTACTGTTTGTGCCAACTGTTTTAATACCTGATGGCAACCCTTCTATATGCAACTTATATCCGGGAGTTGGCGATGTAGTACCCATCCCGATACTGCTTCCTGAATTATATATGCCATTGGTATTTGTCACCCAGTTATTTCCGTTATGCCGTAAGGTGGCTCCGGAATTAGCGGTTGGCAATGCCGCAGAGGAAATAGTAAAATCAGGATAAGTTCCGCTAACAGATGTTCCACCGGTACCATTTAACGTAATCACCTGATCAGGAGACAGATTAATAAGAGTATCCCCGCTAAACTGCAATCCGCTGCCTGCAATAATATTGCTTCCTCCTCCTGAGATGACAACTGAATTACCATTGCTGATACTAAGTGTATCACCAGAGAGGATGAGTTGTTGCAATTCATTGCTGCTATTCAAATCACCTGTATTCGAAATCTGTGATCCATTGATGCTAATTCCCTGACCAGCAATATAGGGCGGACTTATTGGTAAATTGATCGTATTGCTGCCACTGATCGTTAAATTGCTTCCATTAATTGACAATGATTGTATCTCGTTCATATTGCTCAGATCGCCAGTATTGATGATGCTATCATTGGATATATCAATTCCTGAACCTGCAAAATAGGTTGAACCGCCACCTGCAGGCAATGTAATGCTGTTCCCGCCCGTAATGCTCAGGCTGTTTCCAATCAATTGCAGCAGCTGCAATTCGTTGTTGCTGCTCAAATCCCCTTTGTTGATGATCGTATCATTTAAGATTTGAATTCCTGAACCTGCAAAATAAGTTGAACCGCCACCCGCAGGCAATGTAATGCTGTTCCCGCCCGTAATGCTCAGGCTATTACCGATTAATTGCAAAAACTGCAATTCATTGCTATTACTCAGATCTCCATTATTAAAAATCGTATCATTCAGGATTTGTATGCCAGAGCCGGCATAGTATGTGCTTCCTGCCGGCAGGGAAATAGTATTTCCCTGACTGATGCTTAAATCGTTTCCGTTAAGTTGCAGGGCCTGAATCTCATTGGTGGGGTCTGCATCAGCATCATTGACATTTCCGGCACTTTCAGCATAAAGAGCATAAGGCACACTAATAAACTGATTGCTTCCAATAGAGGTGTAATTTGTACCACCGGAGGGATCAATTTCCACTTCCAGGTATTTCGTACCAAGACCCCAATCAATATTGGAAATCGTTCCAAGGATCAAAGTTCCGGTGCCGATTTCTATATTCACGATTCCGTAAATATTGGCCAGGGCAAAATGTTCTTCCTGAAAAATAACAGTGCCTGAAGGGGCATTGTTATGAATGCTGATCCGCATTTTGATGATCTGGTTAGTGATAGGATTACCAGAAGCATCGCGCACAGCAGCCTGATAATTGAACTTTTGAGGAGCCTGTGAATAAGATTCATTTATCACGATTACGCACAGAGACAGGCATATTAGCCATTGAATAAATGGTTTCATAGGTAGTTAATTAAAGCAAAATAATTTTTGTCGAACTTATTTTTTTATTAGTTTATAACCGGCAATTTGTCTGTTGTCACTTAAAATACTGAGGAAATAAAAATTGGGGGGTAAATCTTCTATATTATATGAATGCATATAATGATCCGAATGATATATAATATTATCTTCAAGCAATATCCTGCCATTTAAATCCATTAATTCCAAGCGTGCATCTGTTAGTTTTCCGCCAAATAATTCAAGGGTAAAAATATCATTTACAGGATTAGGATAACAAAAAATAGTATATTCAGTATCTTCCAACTGAAAAATGCTTGTTAAAGTATCGTAAAGCGGTTGCTGAAACCCCTGGGTAAGGGTATATGTTAAATTGGTCAAGGTATTCACAGCCAACTCTCCAACTGTATAATCAACTTGAAAACCACTGCCGGAGAAAGAACCGCCGCCATTAGACAGGACATCACGTTCAACAGTTTGGGCACATAATAAATGTTGGGCGAAAAAAACCAGTAATCCGATTCCTATTTGAACTTTCATCGTAAACTGTAACATTTTAAAAACGCATTGTTTTATACGAACATCATAAGCTTTGGTTCCTTAAATTTTAAAATTAATCGCCGTATTATGCCATTGACAGATATTAACCAAAAAATAACCTATAAGTTGTAAACAGGCTGTTATTCATAAATAAAAAAAAAACAGGAATTATTACACCCCTTAATCCTTACTTTAGCCAATATTGTTCATTACAAAACTTTAAGACATCTATGCCCAGAAAGAAAAGCTCAAAGGCGAAAAAGATCTTTGTTTTAGACACATCTGTCATTCTCTATGATCACAATTCCATTCATAGTTTCGACGACAACGACGTTGCCATACCGATAACAGTGCTGGAGGAACTGGATAATTTCAAAAAAGGAAACGACACAAAAAATTTTGAAGCCAGGGAGTTCATTCGCATTATGGACAGGCTTTCCGAAAAAAGCACCCTGAAAGACTGGATTGCCCTTGACATGCCAAAAGGAGGCATGTTTAGGGTTGTGATGAATGAACACAGCGAAAAAGTGGATGCCACCAAGGTTTTTGGTGAAGATAAACCTGACCATCGCATATTAAATGCTGCCCTTCACCTAACCGCAGAAAATCCGGATAAAAAAGTCATATTGGTGACAAAAGACATAAATCTCCGGCTGAAGGCTAAATCCCTAAATATGCCTGCTGAAGATTTCGAAACAGGTAAGGTAAAAGACATTGATAGTTTGTACACAGGCAAACAGTTAATTGAAGGCCTTGATAAATTGATCATCACTAAACTTTACACGGATGGTAAGCTGGATCCTATGGAAATCATGGCAGAGAAACCCATTCCGAATCAATACTTTATATTAAAGAACGGAAGAACATCTGCTCTGACTTATTACAATCCGCTTACAGAAATGCTGGAAAGGCTTGAGAAACAACCCTCCCAAAGGATTACGCCCCGAAATGCCGAGCAGGTATTTGCTCTGCATGCCATTACCAATCCAGCTATAAAACTTGTTACCATGCAAGGAATAGCAGGCACCGGAAAAACATTGCTGGCACTCGCCGGAGCCATTGAGCAACGCAGAAAATTTAAACAAATCTATCTGGCCCGTCCAATAGTACCCCTTAGCAATAAAGACATCGGATACCTTCCCGGAGATATCAAATCTAAATTAAATCCATATATGGAACCCCTCTGGGATAACCTGAAGTTTATTATGAACCAGTACAGCGAAAAGGATAAAGAATATAAGCAACTTAATGAAGCCTTAGAAAATGAAAAATTGGTAATTACACCTCTGGCTTATATCAGAGGAAGAAGTATTTCCAATGTGTGTTTTATTGTGGATGAAGCCCAAAACCTGACACCCCATGAAGTCAAAACTATAATCACCAGGGCTGGAGAAAATACCAAAATCATTTTCACCGGCGATATTTATCAGATCGACACACCCTACCTGGATTCGCAAAGTAATGGCCTCTCCTATCTGATAGATAAAATAAAGCATCATGAAATCTATGCCCATATAAGATTAGAAAAAGGGGAACGATCGGAGTTGGCAAACCTGGCCAACGAATTACTTTAACAAAACCTTATTTTTAGGTTAATCCTTCTGTTTTTAATGCACAATGTTTATCTATTAATATTTATACAAGTAATTTTGTAAAAAACTATTTATATGAGAACTTTACATGTAATTTTTATTGCCATTGGCATTATAGCCCTGATATCTTGTTCCCCTGAAAAACCAGAAGCTCAAAATGCAGAACCAAAAGCAGGGAAACCACTTAACATTATTCTTCTTATTGGTGACGGTATGGGAGTATCCCAGGTATCCGCAACTTTTTATTTCGATGAGAACACCAATCATTTTAAGCGTTTTCAGCACATCGGGCTGATCAATACCTCCTCCGCTACGCATAAAATAACTGATTCAGGTGCAGCAGGTACTGCTTTTGCTACAGGTGAAAGGTCATACAACGGAGTAATCGGGATGAATGCAGATGGCTATAAGCTGGAAAATATTGCAGAAATATTAGCTGCCAATAACTATAATACCGGAGTTGTTTCCACTTCTTCTATCACCCATGCCACTCCTGCAGCTTTTTATTCGCATGTTCCCCAAAGAAGTCAGCAGGATGAGATTGCCCGTCAGCTTACTACGTCAGAAATAGATTTTTTTGCCGGAGGGGGATACAAATATTTCATCATGCGAAAAGACAGCCTCAACTTATTTGATGATTTAAGGAATAACGGCTTTATTGTGGATACCAATGAACTGCTTGCATCAGAACAATTGCAGGCAGATAAAAAATATGGTTTTTTACTGGCAAAAGACCACCTGGAAGCGGCCCATGAAGGCCGGGCTGATTTCCTTCCCAACGCTACCAAAGCAGCACTAAACTATTTCTCCTCACGGGAAGAACCTTTCTTCGTGATGATTGAAGGTTCACAAATAGACTGGGCCGGACATGCGAAAAATACACCATATATGTTGGCAGAAATGGAAGATTTTAATAAAACCATGGGCCTCGTCCTTGATTTTGCCAAAGAAAATGGCAATACACTTGTTATTGTTACTTCAGATCACGAAACAGGAGGCTTTGCTTTATCAGCAAAAGATGTTGATGACGAACATGCTGATTACAATACCATAGAACCTAATTTTGCGACCGGCGGACATACAGCAGCCCTTGTGCCCGTTTTTTCCTATGGACCTCAGGCGGAAAAGTTCATTGGTATTTATGATAATACAGTGCTTTTTGATAAAATGAAAATGGTGGGAACGAAAAAATAACTATAATTTTAATTTTTCCCGTAACAACTTATATCCGGCTTTACTTAATTTTAAACGTTCGCCGTTTTTCAATACAGCAAGGTAAGCCTCTTTTTCATACATCTCCAATTTATTGATTTCATTTACATGCAGAAGGTAAGAGCGGTGTATGCGGATAAAAGTTTCAGGATGCAGATGATTTTCAAGGTATTTCATGGTCATTTCTTTGAGAAAAACACCCTCATGGGTATGTATTTTAACATAATCCCCATCTGATTCGAAATATATAATGGATGCCATATCCAATACATGGATTTTTGAACCCTGCCTTACAGCAATCCTGTTTAATAATTCCTGATCCTCTTTCACCGATTCTATAAATTTTTTTATCTTCCTTTCATCCTTTTCATTGCGTGTATTTTTGTCTAATACCTTTCGCATGGCTTTGTCGAAACGTTGTTGTGAAAATGGCTTCAGCAGGTAATCAATTGCATTTTTCTCAAATGCCTGGATAGCATATTCATCAAATGCCGTTGTAAAAACAACCAGGGGTTGGCAATCAAGCAGTTCCAACAATTCCAGTCCTGATATCTTTGGCATTTGAATATCCAGAAATACAAGGTCTGGTTTATATTCGTTGATTTCTTTAGCTGCAGAAAAGCCATCTGCTGCTTCAGAAAGAACATGTACTTGTGTGTATTTGTTCAGAAAGGATTTAAGTAACAACCTTGCCGGTTCTTCATCATCTACAATTATTGCACGTATTTTATCGCTCATGATTCACAGGGAATTTGGAGTATCACTTTAAAATAGGTATCTGTTTTAAGGGTCTGCAGCAGGTTTTCTGAATGATAAATCAGGCAAAGCCTTTCCCTGATGTTTTTTAATCCCAGTCCGGCCCCTTTTTTTAAAAGGGGGCACTGCTGGTAATTGTTCTCTATAGTAATAGTAAGTCCATTGTCATCAGTGATGCAACTTGTTTTTATCAGGATATTCTCCGTGCTTTCATATACAGCATGTTTAACAGCATTTTCATAAAGAGGCTGTAAAATCATAAAAGGGAGTTTTCTTTTCAGGCAGGCCTCTTCCAGTTGGAAATCATATTGCAGCTTATCCCCGAAACGTGTTTTTTCAATATCCAGGTAAAGCCTGATGTTTTCAATTTCTTTTTCAAGCTTTGTGAATTTTTCCGTGTCCTCCGATATGGTATACCTTAAAAAATCCGAAAGCTTAATGATCATTTCCTGTGATTTATCAGGGTCATACATTATAAGAGAAGAAATGGAATTCAAACTGTTAAACAGAAAATGCGGGTTAATCTGGGATTTCAACACATTAAGTTCAGATTCTTTCAGAAGTCCTCTCAGTTCAACCTCTTTAAGTTGCTTTTCACTTAAATTCCTGTAATAAACAATGAGGTAAAATATCAGGGCAAGTATGAAATAATAAAAAATACCTCCGATAATTTTCCCCGGGACAGAGGCATGGAAATAATCCATATATGCCCGCTCTCTGCCATGAAAAATGTAGTAAGCCATTAAACATAAACCTATCCAGAAGAACAACAGAATAACCAGGCTGGTCAGTTGATTGATAAAAATATTTATCTGATTATTGCTGGCCGGTTTACTAAAATGTACGATATACCAGATAGCCAATCCGAGCAAACTAAAAGCAATGCCTGAAACCAGGCTGTCAAAAACTGCCAGAGAAAGATCTGTTGTATAGAAAGCATACTGAACAACAGCATGGACTGCCATGATGATCGTCCATGCTGCAAAATATATGATTATTGATTTCCTGGATTGAAATACCGGGTGATTCATAGCATCGATTTAATAGCTGGCAATCTCAGCTCCACCAAATACGGCAACTCCTGTTATCACCAATTCATTTTGATCTTCAGCAGATCTTTTGGTGGCAGGACGTTTATCGGAAACACCTCCTAAAACAGAAGATACCTGCAGCTTGACTTTCCAGTCAGCAGGAACTAAAAGCTTAACACCACCAAAAACACAGCTTATGTCAAGTACATTGCGACCTTCTCCCAAGTCAAGTTGGGTGAGGTCTACTTCTGAACCCCCGAAAATATTGACTATTTCCCCACCTTTGAAGGTTTGAGCATCGAGGCGTTGCTTTGATCCGCCAAAAATATTTGTTTCGTAAATATACCCTTCTTCCAGCTTCAGGTCATTCTTACGCATATGAAATTTACGTGACCTGCCTCCATAGGTCAGAATCAATAAGCCCACGAAAATGAGCAGGGCAGGCCAAAACAAATTTACAAAATTGTAATCAAAGGAATAAAACTCCGGGATGATGAAGAACCCCCCTATAGCTAATAAGATATATCCCAACATCCGTCCATCGCGGCTTACAACATTAATTATACCCGCAGCAATAAGCAACATCTGCCAACTGAATACGATGTGCCTGTATTCACCGGGAATGACACCCACGTTAAACAATAACAATAAGGCTCCGGCTGTAAGTACTAGAAATCCAAAAGTAAATTTTTTCATTGGTTTACAGTTTCTTGAAGAATGATTTTGATGTATCATACTATTTAATTTTTAAAGTTAATAATTATTTTTTTAGCAAAACTAATGGTAGAAACTGCTTCAGGAAAGGCTGAATCGATGAGTGGACGAAATTGACCGATGAATGAATAAACAGGCCTTATTTGGCACAATAGATGTAGCTTTTGAATGTTTTGAAAAGCTGATTAGTTTCGTGTCTGTGGAAATTGTATACCAAAAAACATATACTATGAAGAAAATACAGATGACCTTTTTACTTTGCTTACTTGTATTTACCGGATATTCCCAGACAAAGCCAATAAATCCGTGTGATAACGTTGTCCAGATCATTAAAAAGGGGGACTGGCGAAAAGGAAAATCCTGTCTGGAAAACAAGATGAAGCAAGACCCCTCCCACCTGGTTAAAAGTAAAACACTTTATTGGTATGGTGTTGTAAACCTGATGATGTACAAGGATGAAAATAATCCCCTTTATAAAAATGATTCAACTTTACTGGTATGTATTCGGTTATTATTCGGAGCCCTTTATTTTGATAACTCCGGTGATCAAACAAAAGAATTGTTGTCTCTTCTTAAAAATGATTATTATGTTTTAAACCGCATTCTTCAGCATGAATATACAGATCAGGGCCTTATCTTCTTTCGGAAAATTAAATTGATCCTCAATGAAATTGAAGGATATTTGACACAAGAAAATACAATTGAAGATGATGTGAAAGAAAGATACATTAAAATGATTGGGGAAATAAATAAATCTGAAGCAAAAACTTCATTTCCATAATTTTATTTAAAATCATACCCTGAATATGAAAAGAGTACTTTTTCTTGCCATTGCCGTCTTATCCGTTTTGGTCATAATTTTTCTTTTCATCCCTAAACATCACAAGGAAAAAACTGCTGATGATTATAGAATAGAGGCAGAACAAAAGCTTGCTGAAAATAATATCCCGGAAGCAATTTCAGCCTATGAGCATGCCCTTCAGCAAAATCCTGGCAGATTGGACCTGGTGAAAGGATTGATAAAATCCCTGGTACGCAATTGCAAAAACGACTTTGATTCCTGCCTGGAAGCTGAAGCTTTACTAGATGAATATATCCTGGCCAACCCTCTTGATGCAGACCTGGTGAATTTGCTGGACAGTTTGTATGTAAATAGTGAAGGCTATTAATCAATTGCCTGATTGTCGGATTGCCAGTTAAAACATTTTTAATCCCAACTATACCACGGAAGTTTATGGTTCGGGGAAAGAAGCATTACTCCGCAGGAGTCCCTGCGGGAGCCAATAGCTGCAAGCAGAAGCTGAAAGCTGGCGTCTTTCCCTTTGTATTGATCAAAATACTCTAAGCTCATAGCTTTTGAAATTCATGCATAAAACAATTTCTAAAAAAACTTGACATTACGGGTATATGTTCATAACTTTGTGACATTATTATTCAAAACACCATTATGCCCAGACCCGAAAAAAACCGGATCGTACATCAGCCACCCTTATTCAATAGTTTTAAACCCATTGGAATCAGTGCAGGGGCATTAGACGAAGAATACCTGACGTTGGATGAATACGAAGCATTCAGGTTGGCCGACCATATTGGTTTGTCTCATGAAGAAGCTGCTGAAGAAATGGAGATTTCGCGCTCCACCTTTACGCGCCTTATAGAAAAAGCAAGGCTAAAAATTGCTTCATTCATTATACAGGGGAAAATACTTGTTATTGAGGGAGGAAACGTACATTTCAGAAAGAACATCATTAAATGCCAGGATTGTGGCCATATGTTCAATATTTCTTTTGGTCAGTCTCTGGAAACATGCCCGGAATGTGAATCAGGCAATTTAATGAATCTTGCCGGCGGGTTTGGACATGGAAAATGTTGCGCTAACCATAAAAAAGGAGGTAATCATGCCAGGAAGAGATCAAACAGGCCCTGAAGGAAAAGGACCTTTAACAGGAAGGCAATTGGGTAATTGCCGCGAAACCAATGCTAACAATGAAATGCCTTTCAACAGAGGCATAAAAGGCTTAGGACTTGGATTAGGAAGAGGAATAAGACAAGGAAACGGACCAGGGCAGGGAAGAAGGTTCCGCGGCGGTAGAAAGCAAAATTGGTAATGTAAACATTTTATACATATGGTTTTATTAAAAAACAATCCCGGCGAAAGGTCGGGAAAAGGGGGAGGTAAAGGCCGCAATAAAGGTGGCAGTTTCGGACCCGGAGGGTATTGTATTTGTGCTAAATGCGGCATGAAAATACCTCATGAACAGGGTGTTAAATGTACCTCTGTAAAATGCCCCGAATGCAACAAGCCCTTGATCAGGGAAGAACTCTTAACCCAAAAAAAAAACAATAAAAATGAAAGTAGCCGTACCGACAGTTAACAAAAAACTCGCCCAGCATTTCGGGCATTGTGAACAATTCGCTATTGTGGAAACAAACAATGGCAACATTAAAAGCACAACCTTTCTGAACCCACCAGCTCATCAACCGGGATTATATCCAAAATTTCTATCGGACTTGGGTGTTCGGGCGGTGATTGCAGGTGGAATGGGCCAACGAGCTCAGGATCTTTTTATCCAAAATAATATCAAAGTGTATGTAGGAATCCATTCTGATGATCCGGAGAAGCTCGTAAAAATGCACTTAAATGGTGAATTGGAAAGCGGTGACAATCTTTGTGACCACTAGAACATGAAAATCGCTATTGCCAGTGGAAAAGGGGGTACAGGCAAAACCACCCTCGCCATAAACCTTGCATCATTTTTAGCTGATTCCCAGCATGTAGTTTTAGTAGATATGGATGTGGAAGAGCCTAATGCAGGTATTTTTCTGAATATCCCAAAAACCAATGAAATTGTACAGAAGAAAATGATTCCTGTATGGGATCAATCTAAATGCACGTTGTGCAATAAATGCCAGAAAATTTGTCGCTTTAATGCTGTTATTCAAATAAACACAGAGGTTCTTATACTTCCTGAACTTTGCCATAGCTGTTATGCCTGTAGCGAATTATGCCCGGTTCATGCTCTGCCAATGGAAGGAGTCCGCATGGGTGAAACGAAGGTATATGCCAATGGAAAGATGCACTTTATTGAAAGCAAACTGGATATCGGACAGGAGCAGGCTGTCCCTCTGATAAAGTCAACCTTTTCCTATTTGCAGAATAATTTCACTTCAGAAAATAATATCATCATCGATGCTCCTCCGGGAACATCCTGTCCGCTGATTGAAACCGTTATTCCTGCTGATATCGTGTTCCTGGTCACAGAACCAACTCCTTTTGGATTTCACGACCTTCAATTATCGATAGATGTCATGAATGCATTGAACAAGCCCTTTTATGTCATCATTAATCGCCACGGAATAGGCAATGCAGAGGTAGAGACCTATTGTCGGAGGGAAAATATTGAGATCCTGGGAAAAATTCCCTTCGATAAGAAAATCGCTGGTTTATATGGCAATGGTAAGCTCATATATCCTGAACACCAAGCTTTTCGTGAGGTATTAGAAAACATTTCAAATCGATTTTTCACCACATTATGAATGAAATAGTAGTATTATCGGGAAAAGGAGGAACGGGTAAAACCAGCATTACAGCATCTCTGGCAATTATCGCCGGTGATAGCATCATAACAGCTGATTGCGATGTTGATGCAGCAGATATGCATTTGTTGATGAAACCGGATTTTATGGTTAAAACTGCTTTTTATGGCCTGAAAAAAGCTGAAATAAAGCAGGATATCTGCACCCAATGTGGCAAATGTGCGGATATTTGCCGCTTTGATGCCATCACCTTCGATAAAGCAAATCATCGCATTCAGGAGCTACATTGTGAAGGATGTGGTTATTGCCAACTAATCTGCCCGGAAGGGGCTATTCATATGAAAAATACAAAGGCAGGAATGTGCTATCTGTCGACTATCAAAACAGGTGGAATCATGGTGCATGCCCGCTTGGGAATAGCTGCAGACAACAGCGGAAAACTGGTGGCCGAAGTAAAAAAAGAGGCCAAAGAACAAGCACAAAAACATGATAAAAACATCATTTTGGTTGATGGCCCCCCGGGTATTGGCTGCCCGGTGATATCTTCCCTTTCAGGTGCATCCCTGATCATATTGGTTACTGAATCCAGCCTGTCGGGGCTGCATGACTTAAAACGTGCTATTGAACTATTATCAACATTCAAATTGCCTGCCCTTGGTATCATCAATAAAGCTGATATCAATCCGGAACAAACAAACCAAATTAAAGAATTCTTCAAAATGAAGAACATTCCATTGCTGGCAGAAATACCTTTTGACAAGAAATTCACCGAAGCTATGGTTGAAAGAAAAACAATCATGGAAACTGAGCATGAAGCACGCAAAAAGCAACTTTCTGATATATGGAAAAAAATCATACAAAACCTTAACAATTAACCTATTAAAACATGAAAATAATATTTACCTCAGAAGGGCAAAACTGGAATGACAAAATTGATCCCCGCCTGGGTCGTGCAGCCTGTTTATTGCTGTACAACACCGAAAAAGATACCTTAGAGGCAACTGACAATGCTGATTCGGCAAAGGAAAGCCATGGAGCCGGACCACAAACCGTGCGAAAGATACTGGCATTGAACCCGGATATCATCATCACCGGAAACGGACCAGGCGGAAATGCCCATGCCCTGCTTTCCAAAACACATATTGAAATATATGTTGATGCGCATGGCATGAGCATAAAAGAAGCTTATGAAGCCTTTCAGAATAATAAACTTAGAAAGCTCCAATAGGTATTTAGTCCTTTGAAGATAACATGCCGGCGACTTTCATCAGGCGTATGCATTCTGCCCGGTACCCATACGGATCTTCTCCCTGGTTTTGTTTTGCCCGCTTTATGGCTGTTTCATAGCTTGCATTTTCTTTGAATGCCGAATTCCTTAGCATCAATCCGAACTCTGCCACAGAGGCAGCATATAAAAAATCCATGGATTGTTCTCCTTGCTTAACATCTGACATAAATAAACTTCTTTCTATCAATTTGCTTTTCTTACCATCCGGTTTTTTATACCTGAATTTTACGGTCAACAGTTCAGGACTTTCAATAAGCTGATAAGACTGATATTTTAAACTATCTGTTTTTCTGATCTTTTCATCTGAATCTGTGGGTATTACTTCATAAAAAGCCGTAACGGTATGACCGGCTCCAATCTCACCGGCATCTTTGGTATCGTCGTTAAAATCTTCTTCATCCAGCAAGCGGTTTTCATATCCTATCAAACGATATGCTTTTACCAGCCCGGGATTAAACTCAATCTGAATTTTAACATCTTTGGCAATGGTAAATAACGTACCGTATAATTCCTCTCCAAAAATCTTATTGGCTTCCAAAACATTATCAATATATGCATAATTTCCATTTCCTGCATTCGAAAGCATTTCCATTCTGTCGTCCTTGTAATTTCCCATTCCGAAGCCCAAAATGGTCAGGAATATACCTTCCTCCCGTTTTTCTTCTATCATCTCTACCAGGGAGCTGTTATCAGTAACACCAATATTGAAATCCCCATCCGTAGCCAATATCACCCGATTATTTCCGCCTTTAATAAACTGTTCTTTGGCCGTTTTATAGGCTAATAATATACCCTGACCACCTGCTGTAGACCCTCCTGCACTCAGCTTGTTAATCGCTTTTTTTATTTTAGCTTTCTCTGAACCGGCAGTGGGTTCCAGCACCAGACCGGCAGCTCCGGCATATACAACGATGCTAACTTTATCCTCCGGGTCAAGTTTGTCTATGAGTATGTTCATGGATTTTTTAACCAGATCCAGTTTATTAGCTGCCTGCATGGATCCCGAAACATCGATCAGAAAAACCAGGTTGGAAGCTGTTTTCTCTTCTTTGCTCAGGTTTGTCCCTTTCAGGCCAATCATTACGAGCTGGTGTTCCGGATTCCAGGGGCATGCTCCTCCCTCCAGGTAAATGGAAAAAGGATTTTCATTATCCGGTTCCGGATAATCATACTTAAAATAGTTGATCATTTCCTCTATTCTTACTGCACCTGGAGGTGGCAACTGATTGCCATTCAGGTATCGGCGTGTATTGGCATAGGATGCCCTGTCAACATCAATGGAAAAAGTTGACAGTGGATTTGCCATGACATCCATGAAGTCATTCTCGAAAATGGGTTGATACGATTCGGTATTATAATCTTCTGCAAGAGCATCGGGCTGAACATCCCTGACGCCATCGATATAAAAAGCATTTCTTTGGTTTCGGGAACCCCTGATGCTTGTCAGCTGACCATTCTGTGAATATACCCCTCCAACAGAAACAGATTGTGAGTGAGCACTCCTGCCTGGTATTTTGGCTATCTCCTGGGATGTTATTGTTTTAGTAAAAAACGTTTTATCATTAGAAATAAGGGGAGAACTATTATTTACAAATACTACTTCTTCAAGAGCTTCAGAGGAAGGTTTCATCTTAATATCCAGGAAGGTAATTTTATCCTTACTGATGACTACATCTTCAATGAGTTTGTTTTTGTAGCCAACAAAACTTGCTTTTACATCATAAACACCATGGTCCAACGGTTTTATGGTGTAATTGCCATCGAAATCGGTCGTTGTTCCAAAAAGGGGAGCCGAAGAATCTGAGACAATAAGAATGGTTGCAAACGGCATTGGATCAGCGGTCTCGGCATCTGTCACCTTGCCTTTTAACATTCCTGTCTGGGAAAAAGCAGGCAGGGTGATCAGAAGCAAACAAAGTAGATAAAGGCTTTTCATGATTTTAAGTATTTGATTTAATCGAAAAATAATATACTTTCAACTCCTTGTAAATCAGCAATAAGTTGATGGCAGAACACAGCAAGTAAAATGCCTGATTGAATAAGTATTTGGTTTTGGTTTACTTTGTGTTTTTAAATTATAATTGTTCAAAAACAAGCGGATATGAAAACTTCCTCTAATATTTACATCAGCAAATCAGCGCTTGAAAACAATGTGCGCTTTATTCAGTCACTGGTAGGTCAGGATGTCAGGGTGTCATCTGTCGTGAAAGCAAATGCTTACGGACATGGGCTGCATACGACTATTCCGGTGATTGAAAATTGCGGCATTGATCATTTTTCTGTTTTTGATTTCGATGAAGCAGCTGAATTAAAATCACTGGTTTCAGAGAACACCGACATTATGATCATGGGCTATATTCCGGAAAACAGGCTGGAAGAAAGCATACAGTTTGAATTCGAATTTTTCGTTTTTAATATCGACAGGCTGGAAGAGTCCCTGCGCATTTCGAAGCAGCTGGGTGTTCCGGCAAAGATCCACCTGGAGGTTGAAACCGGCATGAACCGTACCGGATTAAACAGTGAAGAGCTGGAGGAGGCTATCAGTATAATAAAAGAAAACAGGGATCAATTTATCGTAAAAGGATTTTGTACTCATCTGGCAGGAGCTGAGAGTATTGCTAATTATGTCCGCATACAGGAGCAATTGAATAAATTTAAAAGTTACCGTGCACTCATTATCCGTAATGGGATAGAACCTGAGTATTGCCATGCTGCTTGCTCAGCCAGTCTTATAGGGTATCCTGATGCACATTTCGACCTCGTGCGGGTAGGCATTCTGCAATATGGCTTTTGGCCCAGTAAAGAAAGTTTTATCCAATACATCCATGATAAAGAAGATAAAAGCGATCCGCTTAAAAGGGCTATAAGTTGGAAAACCTATGTAATGGAAATTAGTAAAGTCCAGATGGGTGAATTTGTGGGTTACGGAACATCCTACCTGGCACAGGAAGATAAAGCAATCGCCATTATTCCAATTGGTTATTCCAACGGTTACAGAAGGTCATTCGGCAACCAGGGAAGGGTTATCATCAACGGACAGCGATGTGGGGTAATCGGCATGGTGAACATGAATATGATTGCTGTAGATGTTACATTTGTTCCCGAACTGAAAATTGGCGATGAAGTTATCATCATCGGTGAACAGCAGGGGTTGGAAATAAGCGTAAGCTCCTTTGGAGAGATCAGCAATATGGTAAACTACGAACTCTTATCGCGTTTACCCATTAATATCAAAAGAATTCTTGTCAGTTAGATCATTGCAGTTGCTTTGCAACCTGTAAATACTGATTAGCAAGATCGGTTTTTCCCTGCGCCTTATAAATATTTGCCAGCATCAGATAGAAAGGTTTAAATCGCTGGTTTACCTGCAATCCTTGTTTCAGGGCCTGTTCGGCAGCATATATGTTATTTAGCTGAACATAGGCATTTGCCGCTCCAAAATAACCATAAGCATATTTGAAATTAACGTCAATGATATGCTTAAATGCCTGCAATGCATTATTAAATTGCTTGATGTTTAAATATATCATACCCTGATAATACAGGGCATGTTCATAGTTGGGGTTGATCTCTAACAGCTTATTAACCTGATTCAGTGCTTGTTCAAAATTCTTTGTATTGATCAGGGCTTCAACCAGGTTCAACCGGGCAACTTCATTATCAGGAACAACATCTAAATGCTGTTCATACAGGGAAATAGCTTTGTCCAATTCCTTGTTTTTAACCGCTTTGAATCCTTCCAGGTCCTTTTTGTCTTTTCTTTCCAGGACGGCACAAATAGGTTTACCATCCACCTCCACATTATAAATAGTGTTGGATGGCGGGAAATAACCGTTCAGCATTTGGTAGGGTTCTATATAAGTATTTACGACTATGGCATAGTCCCAATCAAAATTACCCCGCTCATAATAGCGGAGATAATGTATTTTCGTTTGCTCCATGTGATGCCGAAAATAATATTTTTCTGATTTCCCGTAATTGGTAGCCACTATCACCGGGTTTTCCGGAGTATATTGTTCATAATCAATCTCATCTAGCAGGTATTCACTGGCTTCCTTTACAGAGTGAAAATAATAGTCCAATTCAAATTCTCCATAAGCTCCTTTAACACCTCCCTTGATCTCATTATAGTAAATATATTGATACGGATGGTTCACAATAATATGCCTGATAGGATGAATAGCCAAAATAAGCATAACGGCAAATGGGATCCATTTCAGCCGTTTTGATTTTATCCTGTCAATAATATAGTCTAATCCAAGAGCAGCACCGGAAATCATAAAAACATAGGCAAAAGCAAAATGCCTCCATCCTCCGTGAAGATTAGACTGCTTGTAAATCACCCAAAAAATCGGGAAGATAAACGCAAACAGAATAATAAACATCCAAAGACCATTATATTTCTTGCCTAATTGTCTGAGAAAGAACACAAATGCCAGAAAACCAAGCATGATAATTACCGGAATGGAAATAAACATATATTTGATCACATAATACCAGGGGATTTGATCTGACCAAATAATACTACCTTCAAACAATTGCCGCAGGGTAATTGAAAAATCAGTCATCACATTCAGGGCATCAATAGGATTCTTTAAGGGATTCAGCAATCCATAGGGCCAGAGGATCAATCCAAGGAAATATCCCGCCAGGGAAATCCCAATCACATAGGTGGCAATCCTTTTGAAATAGGCAATATGTTGCTTGCCAAGGAATCCATTGTTAGGGGCATGAAACAGCCACCATAATCCGGCAAACATCACCAGGTAAGGAATAAGCATCAAACCGCCAATACGTAAACTAATTGTTATGGCTATACCAGCGGCAGTCCAGAATGCCGTTGCCAATTTTGGTTTTGGAAACTGCTTCAACAGTTTCAACATAAAAAACATGGTAAAGATATAGCCCATCGCGAAGGGGATATCCTTTGGATTATTGAAAACATGCCCTAAAAAACGGGGTGAAACAACCAATAAAAGCATGGCAATAAATCCTCCCCGCCATCCTGTTATCATAGCAACAAACAATCCGGTGAACAAGATGGCAACCCAGCCGGTGAGGGAATTAAACACATGCCTTAAGGTATATTCCGCCTCCACATTAAATAATTTTTCAATGGCCAGAACAACGACATCAAAACTTATTCCGTACAGGTGCATCGGATCTATCGTATTGCTAAAAGTAGCCGCAGTATCATCTCCGCCACTTTCATAAAAGCGATATACTTTTTCGGCCTGCTTATAAATAGTGTACTCATCTCCGGAGATGCCGGCATCAAAACTTAAAAAAGGCAATAAAAAGAATAATATAACAGCCATCGCAGCAAAAAGCAACCTGAAAACAGAGGATTGCTTTAAAAAATAATGAGTATTT
Source organism: uncultured Lentimicrobiaceae bacterium (assembly GCA_964654725.1). Taxonomy (GTDB): domain Bacteria; phylum Bacteroidota; class Bacteroidia; order Bacteroidales; family CAZZLL01; genus CAZZLL01. Next base: position 24,914 of record CAZZLL010000016.1, read on the forward strand.
TGTGGGCTTGTTTTCAGCTCTTTAACAGGAACAATAAAAAACCAGTCCGTGCAGGAAATCAATCGTGAAATACAATATGTGAATGGATTACTTTTCCTATGTCCATTGCTACTGTATGGATTATTTGATCCAAACACCAGAGATTCATTAGATATTCCCAATTGGTTAAGGCGATATAAAATGGCCTGTTTATAATCTTTTAAACTGTTTATAAGGTCTTTAAATATATACCTGCCTAAATCTGCATGAAGAACAAAAGCATGAGAATTCCTGAAAGCATGGTTCGCTTCCTCACGGTAATGACATGTTAGAATCTTATTTTTACTGACTTGATTCTTCTTAATTGCCATTATATCATCAAGATTGAAAGGACTTTTAAGGTTCTTAATATCAATAACAGCAACATAATCCTGTGTCACATTAAGCAAGGCATTATAAACAGCCTCTGACTCACTTTTTGCATTTTCAACGATAAAACATTTACTATCAGATATTAAACCCTGCACCTTTTCATTGCTTTTTAATATTTTCAGGCATTTGTCAGCCTGATCGTAGGTTGAAAAAATCAGGCTGTCTGCTCCAGTGGCTGAATTGGCAAAACCGCTTAAAAAATGCTCCAGGCTTGCCGTATCATTGTTCACAGGCACGACCAGGGATATAGCAGATCCGCTTACCTGCTTTTGATCCTTTTCTTTGTGGGGAACTTGTGTCGACTTTTTATGTTGCTTTTTTTTCGCCATGATGTGGTTTTTGTTCTTTACAAATTAAAGAAAATTTAAAGTTTTCGGAGGACGATTTGCTGTTGCAGAGCAAAGGTTTTTCTTGAAATGGTAATTAGACATTGATCTGTCAAATCAATTATTTTTAATATCCATAGGGGTAATTGTATGGTTTTCGTTTTTGCGGTGACTCCTCCTGAAAGGGGAAAAATAAAAAACTCCGAAAATTTTTGATGGATAATATGGAACGGGAAATGCTGTTCAAATTTCTTTTTATCATCAAACAGCAGATTCGGAATAGCGTTATTTCCCGACCAAAGATCTGCCGGATCATTACATATATCCTCCTCATTAAACGGATTAACATCATAAGCATAGCCTTCGTGCTTCATGATGCGTAAAATGAACCGCATAAAGAAACTGTTATTTATTTCCTGAATAATAAGGCTACCTCCTGGTTTCAAAACCCTGTTGCACTCCCTGAAAAATAATACCGGTTTCGCGAGGTGATGTATCATATTGCTGCTGATGATAAAATCCAGGCTATTTGGTTCATAAGGCATATCAAGGGCATCCACTTTCTTTTCAATCCACTCAAAATCAGCATGATCAGTCAAGAGGTAATTATTGCTGATAAAGAATTTCGAAAGGCCGTTTCCGCAACCAACTTCAATACCTTCATGCTTATCTTCCATAAATGAATTCATCCAACTATATCTTTTCCTGAGCAAAAAGGCGAGGTTTCCCGGGCGGTTTTCAATAAAATCAAGGCGCGATGCTTTTACATCATCCACCGCCTGCATTTTATTCTTATCTTTTTCTGGAAAAAACCTATTTCCCAGTATCCTTGGTTTGTTCATTTCTGCTGTAAATTTCCTGTATGATATAGAGCGGTCTTTTCTTTACTTCATAATAAATCCGGCCAATATACTCCCCGATGATACCCAGAATGATGATAATAACCCCACCCAGGAAAAAGATACCCACGGTTAATGTAGCTAATCCGGGCGTATCAGAGGCAGCATAACCAAATACCCTGAAATCAAAAATCCGGTGGATAATAAAAAACAAACCCACCAAAAAAGAAGGGATGGAAATCAGGAAGCCAAAATAAATTGCCATTTTAAGCGGGAAGGTGGAAAACCCTATCAGTCCGTCTATTGCCAGACTCAGTAATTTTCTGAATGTATATTTTTCTTCTCCTGCAGCTCTTTTGGCCCGTTCATAATCGATCCCAATCTGCTTAAAACCAGCATAAGCACGCAATCCCCTAACAAACCGCAACTGCTCCGGCATACACTCATTGAGCACTTCCACGACCTTTCTGTCCATTACACAGAAATCCCCGGAGTCAAGAGGTATATCAATATCGCTTATCCAGTTCAATATCCTGTAAAAAATCTTATACGATGCTTTTTTAAACAAGCCCTCTTTGCGTTTTCTTCTGATAGCGTAAACCACGTGATAACCTTCCCGCCATTTTTGGAGGAATCGGTGCAATTCTTCGGGAGGATCCTGCAAATCACCATCCATAATGATTACAGCATCTCCTTTGGAAACCTTTATTCCGGCTGAAATAGCAGCTTGATGGCCAAAATTTCGGGAGAATGTAACAATACGGAAGTGTGGGTCCCTGTCGGCAATTTCCTTCATTATTGCGGGGGAGCGATCCCCTGATCCGTCGTTTACCAGAATTACCTCATAATCTTCCTTCCAGACCGGGCTGGTATCAGTAATGCGCTGGTGAAGATGGTGGAGGTTTTCCTCCTCATTGTAGATAGGTATCACAATAGAAATCATAGCCATTGGTGTTTTTTTCCGATATAATCCGTCAGTTCTTTTGCTTTTTCAACAGCATTGGAAACCTGACGGTCATTAGGGTAAATTTGAGCCATGGTACAAACAAAGAAATTTCCAACGGGTGATTGTACTTCCGGAACACTGTGCCGATACCCTTTATGTACTATTGGTTGTGTATATGGTGCCTTCCAGAGGTTTTTAAAATAGATATCTTCTGGTGAAAAATGAGGAAACATGGATTGAAGGTAGGGGAGATAATAATCCAGCAACTCGTCTGCTGTCATGTTATTGCGTTTATCATCATCTGTAACATAGGATGAAATATACACGATATGATCATTCCCAAACTCCTTTTTATCAACCCATTTTGTCTGTTCTATCACCCCGACAAAAGGAGCAGATGTATCGGTTACATTTGTCCAGTAAAATTCTGATAATGAATTTTTTAAACTTAAAACCAAACAAACATTGGCCAGAAATTTGATTTTTTTCAGCCGAAGGGTATATTTCTGAAACTCATCTCCAAACAATTCAACAATATCCGGCACCTGTATGGCTCCAATAACAATATCCGTAGTCAGGATTTCACCTGAAACCCTGATTCCCTTTATTATATTTTTCTCAAAGAGGAATTTTTCAATTTGCTTTCCTGTGTGGACTTCATGACCATTAGCTATAAGATTTTCAGCAATTTTGTTAAAGAGTCTTCCTAATCCGCCTTTGAGATAGGCAAGTTGTTCATGTCCGCCTTTCCCGCGGGAGCTGCCCCTGTCTACAAATTTTGACCAGATCCAGGCTGCGGAAACTTCATCAGCATATTTGCCAAACTTACCCTTTAATAAAGGTTCCCATGCAACCTTAAACACCTTTTTGCCGGCATATTTTTTAATATAATCTTCGGCTGTTAAATCATCAAGCTTTTCCCAGTCTTTTATAAACCTGGCTGCCAGTACCATGAAGCCCATGCGAAAACGATTGAAAAATGACAAAGGCTTAAAGCGAAGCAAATCCAAGGGTGTTGAAAGCCGGTATGGTTTGCTCACATAGTATGATCCTGTGGCAGCAGGACGTGATACAATATCATCTTTCATTCCCAGCTCATCAATTAATTGCAGCAGGGCATGATCGCCTAAAAATATATGATGGTAAAACTTTTCGAGATACACATTCTCCTTAAATTCAAATGTTCCCGCTAAACCGCCTGTGGTTTCATCTTTCTCCCAAACACGAATATGTATATTTGAAAATCTATGACTTAGATAGTAGGCTGAGGCCATTCCGCTGATACCTCCGCCTACTATATCAATGATGTACTTCTTCCTTTCCATTCTAATTCCTAAACATTCAAACTGCTGTTTATGCAGTCAAAAGTAATAGTTCGGAATGGATTTTCAAACAAAACTATATGAAAGGAAATTTCCATTATTTCGTACATTTGTTTTAAGCAAGGAGGATGCATTGAACAAAATCAAACAACTGGCAGGGCAAACAGCCATTTACGGAATAAGCAGTATTGTCGGAAGGTTTATAAATTATCTCCTGGTTCCTCTCTATACTTATCAGTTACAAAGTACAGCCAGCTATGGTATTGTGACAGAAATGTATGCCTATGTAGGTCTTTTCATCGTTTTGCTTACTTACGGAATGGAAACGGCTTTTTTCAGATACTCAGAACTTGAGAAAAACAAATCCGGTGTTTATACTACTTCCTTAATCTCCATTTTAATAAGTACAGCTATATTTTTTATCTTCATATTCATCCTTCGGCAAAACATCGCAAACATTTTGCGGTATCCTGATAATTCAGAATTTGTATTATGGTTCAGTCTTATCATTTCATTTGATGTAATATCTGCCATACCCTTTGCCCGCCTCAGGGCACAGCACCGTGCCAAACGATTTGTCAGCATCAAGCTTATAAACATTTTTATCTATGTTGCACTGAATTTGTTTTTTATTGTTCTATGTCCTTTCTTGTATGAGAAGGATATTTTAAAAGTCTATATTTCATATGTATACGATGGTGAAATCCATGTCAAGTATATTTTTATTTCCAACCTTATATCAAGTAGTATCCAGCTTCTTCTGCTAAGTCCGGAATTCCGCAGAATCAAATGGCAGTTTGATCCGGTTTTATGGAAAAAAATGATCCTATATGCTTTGCCACTTTTAGTGTTTGGCTTTGCTGGTGTAATCAATGAAGCTCTTGATCGTATACTTCTCAAATATCTTTTACCGCAAAGCATATCCCTGAGCAAGGTAGGTATTTACGGGGCCTGTTACAAGATTTCCATTATCATGTCCATATTCATACAGGCCTATCGGTATGCGGCAGAACCTTTCTTCTTTGCACAGGCTAAAAACCGCGATGCAAAAGAAACCTATGCAGAGGTAATGAAGTTTTTCATCATTATTGTAACCCTGATATTCCTGGGAACCATGCTGTACCTCGATGATATCATCATTTTTTTCATTGGAGAAGAATACAGGGTTGGTAAGGGGGTTATACCAATATTGCTGATGGCGAATCTATTTCTTGGTGTTTTTTATAATCTGTCGATATGGTACAAGCTCACCAATAAAACCCATTTTGGGGCCTGGATATCCATTATTGGGGTAATCATTACTGTTAGTCTCAATTTTTACTGGATACCACGTATTGGCTATATGGGATCAGCCTGGGCTACCTTTATTTGTTATGGCAGCATGATGATATTGTCCTTTTTTCTGGGCCAGAAATATTACAGGGTAAATTACCCGCTCTTGAGCATATTTCTGTATATAGGATTATCAGTCCTTCTTTACTTCATTAGTGGTTGGATATACCCGGCACAAGCTGTTATCCGTATTACATTCAACACCTTTTTGTTAATTATTTTCCTGTTTGTTGTTTTCATCTGGGAAAGAAAACATTTGAAAGCCGTAAGGGCATCATAAAAAATCACTTTAAAAATATAAGCATTAAGTGCCTGCCCGGGAACATTTATTAAATTTGCGGGCAAAGAAATGAATTATGAAGATTAAAGTCGTCAACAAATCCAAAAATCCCCTACCCTCTTATGAAACACTGTTTTCTGCCGGAATGGATATCCGGGCATTTCTGGAAGAAGATATAGCCTTAAACCCCTTGGAACGGACAATGGTACCAACGGGTATATACATCGAATTACCTGCCGGATATGAAGCCCAGGTGAGACCACGAAGCGGACTGGCAATAAAGAAAGGGATCAGTGTTTTAAATGCACCCGGAACCATAGATGCAGATTACAGAGGTGAAATAAAGGTAATCCTGGTAAATTTATCCAATGAACCCTTCGTGATAAAAAACGGGGAAAGGATTGCTCAGATGATCATTGCATCGCATGAAAAAGCAGATTGGCAGGAAGTGGATGTTTTGCAAGATACAGAAAGGGGAGCAGGAGGATTTGGACATACAGGTTCAAAATAATTAATATAAAATTTAACGCAATGAAAATTATCGTACCAATGGCCGGTATGGGCAAAAGAATGCGCCCACATACACTTACCATCCCTAAACCCCTCATTAAAATCGCCGGAAAACCTATCGTTGAAAGACTGGTGAATGACATTGCAGAGGTTGCTTCAGAAAAAATTGATGAAGTCGCTTTTGTAATAGGTAATTTTGGAGAGGAAGTCGAGAATAACCTGTTACAAATTGCTGATAACATTGAAGCAAAAGGCAGAATTTATTATCAGAAAGAAGCCCTGGGTACAGCACATGCTATTTTATGTGCTAAAGAATCCCTGAAAGGAAAAGTTACCGTGGCTTTCGCCGATACGCTTTTTAAAGCTAATTTTTCATTAAATGAAGAGCAGGACGGCGTTATATGGGTTCATAAAGTAAAAGATCCAAGCGCATTTGGTGTAGTAAAAATAAATGAAGAAAACATTATTACAGCTTTTATTGAAAAACCACAAGAATTCGTTTCAGATCTCGCTATTATTGGCATATATTATTTTAAAGATGGTGAAAACCTGGCGAAGGAATTGCAATTTTTAATCGATAACAAAGTTATCAAAGGTGGTGAATATCAATTAACTGATGCCTTACAGAATATGATGACTAAAAACATCAGATTCAGCACAGATTCTGTAGATGAATGGTTGGATTGTGGAAATAAGAACGCTACTGTTTACGCGAACCAGCGTGTGCTTGAATTCAATAAACACTCCCAGTTAATTGACCGGTCAAGTAAAGTAAAAGACTCTATTGTTGTTCATCCCTGCCATATTGGTAAAAATGTTGAAATTGACAATTGTATCATCGGACCGCATGTCTCAATTGAAAACGACTCCAAAATAAAACATTCTATTATTACAAACAGCATCATACAATCACATTCAATCATATCCAATGCAAACCTGGATAATTCCATGATAGGAAACTCTGTTGCATACAAGGGAAGCATAAACGATGTGAGTATTGGCGATTTTACCCGCTTTTCCTGATGCATTAAATCAATCTGATGCCTAGTAAACTAACGTATCTATTATTTTTAATTTTCATTATTGCTTTCATATCGGGCTGTAAATCAAGCAAAAAAATAAGCTCTAATGAAAAAACGCACCCGAAAACGGAAGCGGATGATACCCAGGAAGTAATCAGCAACACCTCCCTTTTCATCGATGCGAAAAAAGAACAACTCCTGGGCAATGAAAAGGATGCCCTGAAACTTTTTCGCAAACTGCTGGAAAATAATCCACAGCATGCAGCTGCTCACTATGAAACTGCACGATTGCTATTGCTGCTGAACAAAGCGGATGAAGCATTGCCCCATATAGAAAAAGCTGCCTCAATTGATGAAAAGAATAAATGGTATCAACTTAAACTTGGTGAGGTTTACCAGAAAACCGGAAACTATTCGAATGCTACTAAATTATATGGCAAACTGGTCAGGAAAAACCCACATGAAACACTGTATTATTATAAATGGGCTATTGCCTATATGTATGAAGATAAATATAAAAATGCCATTGAAGTATATAATAAACTGGAAGAAGAAGAAGGGATATCAGAAAAGATCATTCTTCAAAAACATAAATTGTATATCCATTTAAACAAAGAAGAAAAAGCTGCCCAGGAACTTAATAAGCTTATTTCAGCGTTTCCTTATGAACCCGGGTATTACTCTATTTTGGGTGAATATTACCTAAATAATGGCATGGAAGAAAAAGCCTTTGATATTTACCAGAAGCTGGGAGAAATAGATCCTGACAATGCATTTATACAGGTTGGAATGGCTAATTATTATAAAAAGAAAGGCGACCAGGATGCCTTTTTTCAATCACTAAAACTTGCTTTTAACAATCCTAAGCTGGACATAGATACAAAAGTACAAATTCTGCTGTCCTATTATTCCGTAACTGAAAATTTTGTAGGACTTAAAGCAGAAGCATTTGAATTGATTGATATTCTTTTGAAAATCCACCCTGCTAACGCAAAAGCTTATTCAATACAAGGGGATTTTTTAAGCAGGGACAAAAAAACAGCTGAAGCCAGGGCTGCATTTTATAAGGTATTATCACTCGACAGCAGCAAATATGTTATCTGGGAACAACTAATGCGCCTGGAGTTTGAACTGGAGAATTATGAAACCTTATACACATTAAGTAACAATGCCATCGAATTATACCCCAACCAGTCTATCCCATACCTATTTAATGGAGTAGCCTGCATGAAGCTGGAGAAAATCGAATTGGCAGTGAACAGACTTAAAATGGGAGCAAGCCTGGTATATGACGACAGAAACCTGCATGCGCAGTTTTATATGTATATGGGAGAAAGTTATCACCTTTTAGGAGACCATGAAAATTCTGATCTGGCTTTCGAAAAAGCACTGAGCATTGATCCGGATAATGCACAGGTTATGAATAATTATAGTTTTTACCTTGCCGAACGAGAAGAAAAACTGGAAAAAGCAGAAACAATGGCACGTCTGGCTATTGATATCAGACCAAACACTGCGGTTTATGAAGACACCTATGGATGGGTACTGTATAAGCTGGGGTATTATGCCGAATCAGAAAAATGGTTGAGAAAAGCCATTAATAACGGGGGCAATCAGGATGCCGATGTCCTCGAACACTATGGAGACCTGATGTATAAAACAGGGAACACGAATGCTGCTGTTGAATACTGGGAAAAAGCCCTTCAATTAAGAATGAACGAAAAACTGGAACAAAAAATAAAACAGAGAAAAATAGTTGATTAATTATTGATCGCAAATATGAACAGGAGAAAAAAAATAATTTGGATACTTGCGGCAATGCTTGTTCTTTTTTCATCATGCCGCACAAAACGATATGTAATAAAAGAACCTATTAAAGAAGAAGGCCCGGAATATTTATTTAAGCAATTAAAAAATAATGAAGTTAAATATCTCAATTTATCCGCAAAATTCAATGCAAGCTATACAGTACAGCGCAACACGACATCCATAAAAGGACAATTGAGAATCAGAAAAGACAGCCTGATTTGGTTGAGCATCAGTCCGGCATTGGGCATTGAAATGGCCCGTGTACTGATCAGCAACGATAGTATAAAGGTTTTAACCCGACTTCAAAAAAAATATTTTATTACTGAATATGCATATATCTATCAGGTTTTAAACAGTATTCTTGATTTTGATATGTTACAGGCATTTATTACAGGAAATGATTTCTCTTTTTATGAAAAAGGAAGCTTTAAAGCCTCCATTGACGGGGATGATTACCGGCTTTCGACCGCACATCGGCATAAGTTGAAGAAATATGTAAAAGAAAATGAGGAAGTGTACAATATTCCCATTCAGCAAATGTGGTTGAATCCGGAAACATTTAAAATTAATAAAACACAGGTCAAGGAAATTGAATTTGAAGGACGTAAAATTGAAGCAATTTACAGCGACTTTATTCAACTTGAAGATCAGTTATTCCCGCAAAAAATAGCATTCAGTGTAAAGGCAGAAGATAAAATTGAACTTTTAATCGAATATTCAAAGGTAAAAATCGATACCGAATTGAGCTTTCCCTTTAGTATACCCGGCAGCTACGAAAAAATGGAATTTGATCAATAGTTGTATTATTTTTGACATTAATCACGTATCTTAATGAAGATGAAATCATTTCTTTCCGGCCTGTGTGGTTTAATTATCCTGCTTATATTATGGGAACAACCTTTATGGGCTCAAAATGAGCAGCAAAAACTGGAAACCCAAAAAAAGGAAATAGAGAAAGAAATTGCTTTTACGAATAAACTTCTGGAGCAAACCAAAAAATCCCGATCTACCTCCCTGAACCAGTTAACCATTTTGAAAAACAAAATTGGCAAAAGAGAAGCCCTTATTACTACTATGAATGCAGAAATCAGGGAATTGAACAAGCAGATTCTTAAGAACCAGGAAACCATTGGAAAACTTAAAGAAGACATTGCTATTCTGAAGGAAGAATATGCAGAGATGATATATCATGCCTATAAAAACCGCAGTGCCCATAACAGACTTATGTTCATATTTGCTGCAGAAAGTTTTAACCAGGCCTACCAACGCTTACGCTATCTTCAACAATACAGCATTATTCGTAAAAAGCAGGCAGAATTAATTCAGGCTACACAGCTAAGGCTTAATTCATCCACAATTGAACTGGAAAAACAAATTACTCAAAAAAAGACCCTGCTCAGCAACCAACAGAAAGAGAAAAAACAACTTGATCTTGAAATTGATGAAAAGGACAAAACTGTTCAGCAATTGCAGGATAAAGAAAATGAACTGAAAAGGACACTGAAAAAGAAAGAAAAAGCTGCCACTGACCTGAGTAAAAAAATAGATGCAATTATTGCTGAAAACATCCGTAAAGCAGAGCAAAAAGCCGGGGTCACAAAAACACCTGCTACTACCTATGCGCTTACTCCGGAAGAAATAGAACTTGCAAAAAGCTTTTCTTCCAATAAAGGAAAGTTGCCATGGCCTTCACAACGAGGTATTGTCTCAGGTACCTTCGGGCAACACCGACATCCGGATTTTAAAAATATTATTATTAATAATGATGGCATCAATATTCTAACCAATGAGGGGGAAAAGATCAGAGCTGTTTTTGAAGGGGAAGTAACTGCTGTAATTTCTGTAGAGCAGTTTAATTATGTAGTTATTATTAAACACGGGGATTACAGAACAGTTTATACAAACCTGGATGTGGTACATGTGAAGCAAGGAGATAAAGTGTCGACAAAACAAGTTATTGGTATTGTTCATACCAATAAAACCGAGTCCAAATCCGAATTTCACTTTGAAGTTCTTCAAGGAAGACAAAAACTTAACCCCCAACATTGGTTGGCTCCCAAAAAATAAAACATTACTTTTGTTTTAGATTAAAACTTAAAGAAAATGAATATATCAATTTTACTGGGAATAATCGGGCCCTGGCAAATAGTAATTATTGTTGCCGTGATCTTGTTGTTTTTTGGCGGAAAAAAAATTCCGGAATTAATGAAAGGCCTTGGAAAAGGTATCAGGGAATTTAAAGACGGCCTGGATAATACAGAAGACAAAAAAAAACCGGAAAAAAACAATGAATCCGAAACGAAAGAGTAAACCCTTTTATTCTTTTTAATAATTACCTATTCTATTAATATGAAAAACACCCTGCTTGCCATCCTTAAAATTACACTTTTAGCTCCAGTGCTTGTTTCCTGCTTTTCTGGGCCGGCCCAGAAAACCTCTTCAACAGGAAAAACATCAGAAATCATGGTCATTATGGAAGATGATCAGTGGAATTCAAAAGTAGGGGACACCATTAGGGAATATTTTACAGAACCTTTGAACGGCTTGCCCCAAAAAGAAGACAGATTTCTACTGACCCATTTTACACCGAACGCCTTTAAAAGCTTTATCAAAAAACATAGAAACATATTATTGATAGAATTTAATCCCAGCATTGAAAATTCAAAACTGGAAATCAAAAAGAATGTCTGGGCTAAACCCCAAATTGTAGTTAAAATCACAGCCAAAAACGATAAAGAATTTTATAAAGCCTTTAAATATCGCAGAGATACTATCGCTGATTTTATTATGCAGACAGAAAGAGCAAGGATTATCCGGGCCTTTAAAAGTGTTGAAGATGCTTCCATAAAAGAACAGCTTAAAAAGAAATACAATATCTCTATGGTAGTTCCCGAAGGATTCCTGATGGCTATAAAGGAAAACAACTACCTGTGGTTGAGAAAAGAATTAAATGAATCCTCCCAGGGAATTTCAGTTTACTTCCAGGAACTTAACGATGCCACTATTCTGAACCCAGTGGAAATATTGAAGATGAGAAACCTGGTGCTGAAAAATTATATTCCCGGTCCTGAAGAAGGCACTTACATGACTACAGATGCGGTTTATACCCCTACATATACCCATGTTAATATCAATGATATGAAAGCCATAGAGATACGAGGCCTCTGGAAAGTTGAAAATATGCTTTATGGCGGAGGTCCCTTTATCACCTATGGTATAAAAGATGAAACACATAACCGACTTATCATAATTGACGGCTACGTATTTGCACCGAACAAAGCAAAACGTGATTTTCTGTTACAGGTTGAATCTATTATCTATAGTTTATCAATAGTCTCTCCTCAACCACAAGAATAACAACACCTTAATAAATTTTTCTTGTTTTTCTGAAAAAAATTGACAAATGCTTTTGCATATTGTACTTTTGACCAGTCAATTTAATCATTTGGTTAAATCAAGCAGTTAAACCAATCAGGCAATTATGGGAGATTTAACGAAAAATACGGAAAACAATATCCTGGATGCAGCAAAAGACGTATTCATTCACAAAGGCTATGACGGTGCCAGCATGCAGGACATTGCCAGCAAAGCAGGCATCAATAAATCCCTGCTTCACTATTATTACCGAACCAAAGAAAAGCTATTTCAATTGGTGTTTGGTTTTGCATTTAAACAATTTGTACCGAAGGTCAATAAAATAATGCTTTCAGATGATCCCATTTTCGATAAAATCAGCTTTTTCGTCAATACTTATATCGACCTCATTTCCAAAAACCCTCATATTCCTGCATTCATAATACGAGAAATCAACAGGAACCCTGAGGTGGTTACCAAACTTTTGTCAAACATCACGTCTTTTAAAAAAGAAGAAAGTCTGAATAAACTGGATCAACAGATCAGAAACGAAGCAAAAGAAGGAACAATACGCTATGTTTCTCCTCAGCACTTAATTACCAATATGATTGGAATGAGTATTTTCCCGTTTATTGCCAGACCTATTCTCAGAGCGGTATTGTTCGACAGCAATGACAAAGCATACAAAGCTTTTTTAGAAGAAAGAAAAAAAGAAGTCAGTGAATTCATTATTCATTCAATGCGCGTAAAATGAAAAAATCAATACTGCTATTCTTTATTTCACTAGTGAACATGCTTAATGCCCAGGAATCAGACACAATAAGCCTGAAGTATTTATTAAACAGGATTGACAAACATGATCCTGTTAATGAACAACTTCCCCTGAATAAAACATCCTACGAACTCCTTAATCAGAATCTATCCAGAAAATTCTTACCAAGCCTGGAAATAAATGCTCAAACAACATATCAGTCAGATGTCACTGAAATAAACATTGATATGCCGCCCGGTATGCCATTTTCTTTAGATTTTCCTGAAATCGGTAAAGAAAGTTATAAAATTAGCCTGGATATTAATCAGATTATTTATGAAGGAGGAGTAATAAAAGCCAATAAGGAAATTGCGGAGACTGAAAAATTGCTGAAAGACCAGGAAGTATTTCTGAATAAATACGAAGTTAAAACCCGGATTCAGCAGTTGTATTTCTCTGTTTTAATCCTGGAAAAAACCAGAGAAGTGTTGCAAACAAGTGTGGAAACAATAGAAGCCAGTTTGAAAGATGTTGAATCGGCTATTGAAAACGGACTGCTTCTTAAAAGCGAAGGGCATAAAATTCAGGCAGAAATACTTAAAACAGAACAGGATATTCTTGAAACAGATGCCCGTATTCAAAGTGGGTACAGCGTACTGGCAAGTCTTACAAATTTGAAGTTGACCAGCCACCCTGTTTTACGGATTCCCACACCACACATAAATCTCCAGGAAATCAATAATGAAAGGGTTGAGCTAAATATATTCGAAACACAACAGCATAAATTGGATCACCTCGCATCTGCTGTTGACTCAAAAACTAAACCTGTATTATTAGCTTTTGGACAGGCAGGATATGGAAAACCAGGCTTAAATATGCTCTCAAATACAGCAGAAGAATTTTTTGTCATTGGGGCGAAGTTAAACTGGTCATTCTATAACTGGAACCTTTCGAAAAATGAAAAGGAAATCCTGCGCATCAGCCAGGATGTCATCGACAATAATAAACAACTCTTTTTACGAAACCTAAATATTGAGAGCAGGCAAAAACTAACAGAAATAAATAAGCTACAGAAACTGTTGGGAACTGACAGTGAAATACTTGCATTGCACAGCAATATCCGGAAAATATCCGCCTCACAATTAAAAGAGGGCGTCATTACTTCAAATGAGTACCTGAAAGATGTAAATGCTGAAAAAATTGCAGCATTAAACCTTGAAGTACATGAAATTCAACTTATTAGAGCAAAATATGATTATTTAAAAATTTGGGGTCAACTATAGAATTTTGAAACGATGAAAGCATTAACCTACACATTACTTTTCCTGCTGTTTTTTTCATGTTCGCTCAGTGAAGACCAGGCAGACGCCTATGGTACTTTTGAAGCAGATGAATACATGGTTTCAGCAAAGAACAATGGGGAGATCATTTACATGGATTTAAGAGAAGGGGAACTGATATCAGCAGGAGATACAATTGGAATAATTGACACTATGCGGGCTTCTTTAACAATCGCACAGCTAAAATCACAAAAAGAAGCCACGAAAAATAGCATCGACCAGTTAATCAAACAAACAGAGATTCAGGAGCAACAAAAGGAAAATCTCCTTGTTGAGAAGCGGCGCCTGGAAAAGTTAAAGGAAGATGGTGCTGCAACTGCACAGGAAATGGATATTATTAACGGAAAGATAAAACTCATTGAAAAACAAATTGCTTCAACCCTATCCCAAAATAAAAGCATCTATGATCAACTGGATGCGATGGATGCACAAATCAAACTGGCCGAGTACAATCTTCAAAACTGCTTTATTATCAATCCTGTTAAAGGCCGCGTCCTGACTAAATTCCATAAAGCCCATGAGATAACTGCCATGGGAAAACCTATCTACAAAATTGCTGATCTTGAGAATATGTTCCTGAGGGTATATGTCTCAGAAAATCAGTTATCGGAAATTAAACCAGGTCAGCAAGTGACAGTAAATATTGACGCCCCGCAAAAAACCCTCAAAAACTACACAGGTATAATCAGCTGGATTTCAGATCAGGCAGAATTTACACCTAAAATTATACAAACAAGGGAAGAAAGGGTAAACCTGGTATATGCAGTAAAAGTAAAACTGAAAAATGACGGAAGCTTGAAAATTGGCATGCCGGGAGATATGAAAATTCAGTAAATTGTACGATAAACCATTGTTTAATTAATTATGAATACCATGAGAAAATTTTTGTTCCCCTTGGTTTTATTCCTTTTTGCCAGCTGGTTTACAAATGTGTATGCCCAAAAAGAAGGAAGTGAGATTGTTGGATATTATCTGGCCAAGGATGATGAAACCGAAGAAGAAAAAAGCCAGATTTACATTTTCAAGGCAAAGAATGGTAAATATTACGGAAATATTGTCTGGCTGAGAGACCCCCTGGAAAACGGTAACCCCAAAGTAGATGATAAGAATCCGGATGAGAGCAAGCAAAGCCGGCCCCTCATGAACCTTCAGATTCTTCAGGGATTTGAATACGATGCCAAACGAAACGAATGGAGAAATGGCACCATTTATAGCCCTACCAGCGGCAAACTTTACAAATGCTTTATGCGCTTTGAGGAAGAAAATAAGTTGATGGTAAAAGGCTATGTTGGAAAGCAATGGATGGGATTAGGAAAGACCGTTTATTGGAAAAAAGAAAAATCCAAAAGATAATAAAATGACCCACATTGTCAGGGCCTATCAAATAAGCAAAAGCTTTGGGCATACACAAGCCCTTCAGGATATTTCCTTTAATATAGAACAAGCAGAGCTATTTGGACTGATCGGCCCTGACGGTGCCGGAAAAACAAGCCTATTCAGAATTCTGACTACCCTCCTTTTGCCCGACAATGGAGAAGCTTTTATACATGATTATCACATTGTAAAAGATTATAAAAAGATCCGGAAAATTCTGGGATATATGCCCGGAAGGTTTTCATTGTATCAGGACCTTAGTGTTGAAGAAAACCTGAACTTTTACGCTACAATCTTTGGCACCACTGTTAAGGAAAATTACAATCTGATCAGGGGTATTTATAGTCAAATTGAGCCCTTTAAAAAAAGGAGGGCAGGAAAACTTTCCGGCGGTATGAAACAAAAACTAGCCTTATCCTGCGCCCTTATCCATAAACCTTCCGTTTTGATATTGGATGAACCAACAACAGGTGTCGATGCCGTAAGCCGTAAAGAATTCTGGGAAATGCTAAAAGATCTTCAAAAACAGGGAATCAGTATTATCGTTTCAACCCCATATATGGATGAAGCCGAATTGTGCGATCGTGTGGCACTTATCCAAAATGGTAACATCCTAACGATAAATACACCTGAAAGCATTGTACATGATTATTCCCATCCATTATTTTCAATTAAAGCTGATAATACCTATAAGGCTATTGATGATCTCAGAAAATGGGAAGCAGCTTTTTCAGTTTTTGCTTTCGGACAAAACATTCACCTTGCAACGCTAAATCATAATATAAGTATTTCACAAATAACAACTTATCTCCATAAATATGAACATACTAATTTTCGTGTGCAAAAAATACAGCCGTCAATAGAAGACAGGTTTATGGAATTAATAAGCGTACAAAACAAGGCATGAAAAACGATATGAAACATCTGATTGAGGTTGAAAACCTGGTCAAGAAATTTGGCTCATTTACGGCGAACGATCATTTGAACTTTTCCGTTATTAAGGGTGAAATTTTCGGGTTTCTTGGCGCAAACGGAGCCGGGAAAACAACTGCCATTAAAATCCTTTGCGGATTGAGCAAACCAACATCAGGGAATATTAAAGTAGCAGGTTTCGATGCCTACAGGGAAACAGAAAAAATAAAACAAAGCATCGGATATATGAGCCAGAAGTTTTCTTTATACGATGACATGACCGTAAAAGAAAACATTAGGTTTTATGGAGGTATTTATGGCATGCGAAAAAAGGCGATCCGCGAGAAAACAGATTTAGTGCTAAAAAAATTGAATATTACCCATTTAAAAAACAGAATAATAAGCTCATTGCCTTTAGGTTGGAAGCAAAAATTAGCTTTTACAATCGCGGTTTTTCATGAACCGCTTATTGTTTTTTTAGATGAACCAACAGGCGGAGTGGATCCAATTACAAGAAGACAGTTTTGGGAATTAATATACCAAGCTGCATCTGAAGGTATTACAATATTTGTTACGACGCATTATATGGATGAAGCAGAATACTGCGACCGGGTGTCTATAATGGTGGATGGAAGGATCGAAGCCCTTGATACACCCGAAAAACTGAAAGAAATGTATAAAGCAGAAAGCATGAACGATGTATTTCTGAAACTGGCCAGAAAGAAATGAAACGATTTTTTGGATTTGTAAAAAAAGAGTTTTATCATATATTCAGGGATTTACGTAGCATGTTGATCCTTTTTGGCATGCCTGTTGCCCAGATATTAATCTTTGGTTATGTGATTACTAACGAAATAAAAAATGTTAAAATAGCCATAATTGATTATTCTAAAGATCATATAACAAATCATTTAACAAATAAATTATTAAGCTCAGGTTTTTTCGTTCTTAATGAAGAGCTAACAGATATCTCTCAAACAGATCAATTATTTAGAAAGGGGAAAATCAAAGAAGTCATTGTTTTTGAAGCGGGTTTTGCAGAAAAATTACAAAAAGAAAATTCTGCTGATATTCAACTGATAACCGATGCTTCGGATGCAAATACTGCAAATTTAATTGTTAATTATACCCAGGGAATTATCAGTACATATCTGGCAGAGCTCAATAAAACAGCTGATATTCCGGTACAGATAAATACAGAATCCCGTATGCTTTTTAATGAAGACCTTAAAGGATCCTATATGTTTGTTCCGGGCACCATCGCACTGATACTAATGTTAATTTCGGCTATGATGACTTCCATATCCATTGCCCGGGAAAAAGAAACCGGAACCATGGAAGCGCTGCTGGTTTCTCCCCTTAAACCGGCGCAAATTGTTTTAGGAAAAGTCTTTCCTTATGTCGTTATATCTTTCATCAATGCGATCAGTATATTGTTATTAGGGTACTTCGTGTTTGATGTGCCCATACAGGGTAGTATTCCATTATTATTAGCAGAAAACATGTTGTATATATTGCTGGCATTATCCATAGGTATTTTCATTTCCACCATGACCAGCAAACAACAGGTAGCCATGTTTATCTCCGCTTTTGCATTAATGATGCCTACGCTGCTTTTATCCGGATTCATATTCCCCATTGAGAATATGCCGCAATTCCTTCAATGGATCACATATATCATGCCCCCACGCTGGTTTATTGTCATCATTAAAAACATTATGATCAAGGGAGTTGGTATTACATATGTGTGGAAAGAAACCCTCATTTTACTTGTTATGACTTTGATATTCATTACTTTAAGTATAAAAAAGTTTAAAATCCGGCTTGCATAATATGAGAACCATTCTATATATCATACAAAAAGAATTTATACAGATTTTCAGGAATAAAACCATGTTGCCCATCATCTTTATTTTGCCGCTGGTTCAACTGCTAATATTAGTATATGCTGCCACTCTTGAGATGAAGCATATTGATATGTACATCGTTGATGAGGATATGAGCACGACATCAAGAAAACTTGTTTCAAAGTTTGAATGCGCTCCCTTTTATTATGTAAATGACGCCTCCTTCTCGATCCGCCAGTCAGAACATAAGTTATATAATGATGAGGTGGATGTAGTTTTGTATATCCCGAACGGATTTGAAAAAGACTTGTTAACGGACAAAAACGCTGATGTCCAGTTAATTATTAATGCTATAAACGGCACAGCTGCCGGATTGATAAACGCATATTCAGGAAATGTGATCAAGCAATTCAACCAGGAAATTATCATTGATTGGGTAAATTATTCCGGAATACCCGATATTAAGACGATACATCTAAATTACCAACATTGGTATAACCCTGAGCTGAATTACAAAATCTACATGCTGCCGGGAATACTGGTAATTCTGGTTACAATCATCGGAATGTTCCTATCGGCCCTTAACCTTGTTAGAGAAAAAGAAATCGGAACCATTGAGCAAATCAATGTAACTCCGATAAAAAAGCATCATTTTCTTATTGGAAAACTCATCCCATTCTGGATTATAGCTCTGTTTGAATTGTCTTTCGGCTTGTTAATCGGTAAAATAATCTTTGATATTCCAATCCTCGGTTCAGTGGGTGTATTGTTTTTATTTGCCGCTGTATATTTAATTGTTGCACTGGGCCTTGGATTATTTATTTCAACTACAGCCAATACCCAGCAGCAGGTATTGTTTGTATCCTTCTTTTTTCTCATTGTGTTTATTCTAATGAGCGGTCTTTTTACACCAACCGATACCATGCCGGCCTGGGCACAAAAAGCAAATATTATCAATCCATTTTATTATTTCATGCGGGTAATCCGCATGGTACTTTTAAAAGGCAGTGGGATAAAGGACATTTCCAATGAGTTCATTTCCATGTCGATATATGCTATAGGAATTATGAGCCTGGCGATTTGGCGCTACCGAAAGCGGAGCTAAAATTTACAGGTTTTAAATTTTTTAATGCAGGTATGCATATCTTTTAATGGATTTTCTCTTGATCATGCTTAAATTTTTCTTAAATTGTTGATGGATTTGAAGAAATCAGTATCGAATGAAAAAACACAGATATCTGACTTCCCTTTTTATCTTTCTCCTTCTCCTTGGGATATTCTCCTGCAAGACAAAAAAGCAGGAAAATATCAGCAAAGAAGGTGAAAATACCCTCTTACATGAAATTTTGAAAAAAGGGAAAATCACTGCTACAACAAGTTATAATTCAACCGATTATTTCATCTATAAAGGCCAGCCTCTGGGCTTTCAGCTTGAATTACTCCAGGAATTCGCAAATTTTCTGAATGTACGTACAGATATCATCGTCAGCAACAATATTGATGAAAACTTTGATCTGTTACTGGAAGGAGATTGCGACCTCATTGCAATGGACCTTACAATCACAAAAGAAAGAAGTAATTCAGTTGCTTTTGCATTACCACATAGTCAAACACGCCAGGTTTTGGTACAACGAAAACCAGTAGGCTGGGAGGATATGAAGAAAAGTGAAGTTGAAGAAAAACTGATCAGAAACCAGTTAGACCTCGCGCGAAAGCAGGTATATGTTCAGAAAGGCAGTTCGTACTATAAGCGATTGCTTAGCCTTTCAGAAGAAATAGGTGATAGCATATTCGTTATTGAAGACCCCGATAATGAAGCAGAACAATTGATTGAAATGGTATCAAACGGAGAGATCAATTATACTGTTTGTGATGAGCATGTCGCCATGGTTAATAAAACGTATTATCCGAACCTCGATATTTCTACAGCAGTTAGCTTCCCCCAAAACCTGGCATGGGCAGTGCGCAAAGGCTCTGATGGCTTGAAAAATAAAATCAATGAATGGTTGAGTGATTTTAAGCAAAGCAGGAAATACAAATTAATCTATAATAAATACTTCCTAAATTCCCGATCAGCACGCATGAAAGATGATGACTTACATTCTCTGAATGCAGGGAGAATATCATCTTTTGATGAAGATATTAAGTATATCGCTGAGCAGGAGAACTTTGATTGGCGGTTTATCGCATCGCTTATTTACCAGGAGTCCCGGTTTAATCCTAATGCTGTTTCCTGGGCAGGTGCCTTTGGGTTAATGCAGCTCATGCCAAATACAGCCAGAAGATTTGGGGTAAACCAGGCCTCTCCTGTTAAAGATCAAATCTCTGCCGGAATAGAGCTTATGAAATGGACAGACAAACAACTGCCTGACAATATCACCGACAGCACCGAACGCATAAAATTTATCCTGGGTTCATACAATGCCGGTGTTGGTCATGTGCTGGATGCTATCCGACTGACAGAAAAATATGGAAAAGACCCGACTATCTGGACAAATAACGTGGATAGCTTTATTCTTAAAAAATCCAATGCAACGTATTACAATGATGAAGCAGTGAAATATGGTTATCTAAGAGGTAATGAAACCTATCATTTTGTCATTGATATCATGAACCGCTACGAACACTATACAAATCTGATTGCAACTGATGAATAAATCATTGATTAAAACTCATCGAGAACCTTTCTTAAACGCAGGCCAACATCCTTCGCAAACTGATCCAGTTTTTCATTTCCTATAGACTGCATCATAACTTCCGGATCTACCGAAACTATTTCTACCGTTTTTTCATCCACCTCTTTTACAATCATCTTACAAGGCAAGAATAATCCAATGTTCTCTTCATACCCCAGAGCGGTATACGCAAGTTTAGGATTACATACACCCAATAACTTATATCTTTTCATTTCTACATCCAGTTTCTCCCCTATCTTGGTATGCATATCCACTTCTGTGATAACACCAAAGCCTTCGCCCTTGAGGGCTTCTTTCAGTTTAGAAACGATTTGTTCATACTCCCCTTCTACCGTTTTAGAAAAATAATATGAGTTATTTTGGGCCTTTCCAAGTATAGACACTAGGCTCAAAACGAGCACAAATAAAATGGTATTTCTTTTCATTATTCAATTTATTGATTTGATACTGCATAATCAAAACACATTCCAAAAGCTATATATAAAAAATGGCTGACATCTTGTCCTGCACGCCAGGATACCAAATAATGGCAAAATAAAGAAAATAATCATTGGAGTGACATTAGGAATAAAAAATCCGTGATGAAGGCCTTTCAATCTGAATTTTGCTTCCGTTTACCTTACATTATCAAGTAATACAGAATCGATCTAAATAGTTTTGAGTTCCTTTACTTTCTTCGATTAGCTGAATTATTATTATTGTTGACTGCAATTTTTTTTTATCATTTTTTTTGATATCAATAATTTGACATATATTTAATCAAAATATTAACACCAGAAATTGACCACTGGAAGTTGAATAAGCTTTTTTTAACGCTGAACAAACAATCAGATAAAATATAACCAATTTATTAACCATTAAATTTTTAATTATGGAACACGGACCAGCAGTAGAACTCGGTGTGGATTATGCAGCGAGGAGAAAAACCAGGCTAGGAATCTGGCTATTCATTGTTTACACTATTACTTATGGCATTTTTGTAGCCATTGGTGTAGCCAATTATGAAGCAATGGGTAAATTAGTCATAGGCAAGCAAAACCTTGCAGTCGTATATGGCTTTGGATTAATTGTGTTTGCAATTATCCTCGGACTTATTTACAATTGGAGATGTACCAGAATTGAAAACGAAATGAATAAGGAGGATTAAGCCATGATTTACGGAGTATCATATTTAGCCATTGCACTTTTTATAATCTTTGTAATATTAGTGCTTGCATTATCATTTTATTATGGTTCCAAAACTAAATCCTCCAGTAGTTACTATGCTGCAGGAGGAACTATTCACTGGGGTGTTAACGGCATTGCTTTTGCCGGAGACTATTTATCAGCAGCTTCTTTCCTTGGAATTTGCGGTATGATTGCTTTTGTTGGTTATGATGGGTTTTTGTATTCTATTGGATATCTTGCAGGATGGATAGTTGCACTATTCTTAGTTGCCGAACCCATGAAACGCTTAGGTAAATATACATTTACTGATGCATTGGATTCTAAATTCAATTCGAAAGCCATCCAGCTAACTGCCGCAATCAGTACTCTTATTGTTTCGCTTTTTTACCTGATCCCACAAATGGTTGGTGCCGGTACACTTGTTGAACCTCTATTAGGGCTTGATCACTGGGTTGGAGTTGTTATTGTTGGCACTGTTGTTATATTCATTGTAGCTACAGCAGGCATGACCTCCACCACTTATGTGCAATTCATTAAGGGTGGTTTGCTTATCATTTTCTCTTCTATTCTGGCTTTTTACATTTTCAGTAACGGGCTTAAAATTAACCCTGATCAAAAAAATAAGAACTATCACAAACCATTAATGCTTACTTCAGACAACATGCAAGGCTTCAATATGTTGTCAACATTAGATGTGAATGATATTACATTTGCAAAGATGGAGAAAGAAGGTATTATCCGATGGTTTACACTAAGAGATGACACTTATGAAGAAGCGCTTTCAGTTACAAAAACCCCTGATGGGGAAAAGTTATATAATGGTGAGCCTAAAGAGGCAGGTAAATTCTTCCAGGTAGGAAGCATGACGAAAATTGTTAAAGATGGCGAGGAAGTAGAATCAACCGGAAGTTTAGGACCATTCAAGTTTTTGGGCGTCATCAATGAAAGTGAAATGTCGCGATATATTAAGACATTTTTCGACGATGGTGAAAATAAAGTTACTGCTTATTACAGAACGGTAACTCAGGGTAAAGAGATGCTTATTCCCGGACTTAAATTCAAAATTGGAAAAGGGGCAACACCCTTATCAAAACTTAATTTTATTTCCTTGATGCTTGCCCTGTTTTTGGGGACTGCATCTCTTCCACACATTCTTATTAGATATTATACTGTTCCAAGCCAGCGCGATGCCAGAAAGTCTACCATTGTAGCAATTGCAGCTATTGGGTTTTTCTATATTCTTACATTGTTTATGGGTTTAGGTGCTGCAGCCAATGGTGTTCTTAACATGGAAGATGGAAATATGTCAGGGCCACTTTTGGCAAAAGCTTTTGGAATTGGGCTATTTGCAGTAATTTCAGCAATTGCTTTTGCAACTATTCTTGGTACTGTTAGTGGGCTTATTGTAGCATCATCCGGAGCTATTGCCCATGATCTTGTAGACAGGTATTTTAACAAACAGCTTTCTGATAAAGCCAAGGTGCGTGCCGGGAAAATTGCTGCACTTTGTGTTGGTCTTGTGGCTATTCTTCTGGGAATTCTGTTCAAAGGCATGAATGTTAGCTTCCTTGTAGGTTGGGCATTTGCTGTTGCTGCATCAGCAAACCTGCCAGCTATCCTTATGTTGCTGTTCTGGAAAAAAACCACCGCAAAAGGTATTGCTTGGTCAATTGTTGTTGGTATTGTTTCTGCATTAGGAATCATTATCACCGGACCAAGTATCAGTAAACAATTCTTCAGAACAGAAGGATTGCACGGACTTGATTCACCAGCTATTATATCAGTTACAGCAGCACTGCTTACATTAATTATTGTTTCATTGCTTACCCAGAAAAAAAAGGATGTAGAAACAGTTTAGTCATTAATTTTTACCAGTCAGTAATAAAAAATTAATTATTTATGAAACGCATATTTTTTACAACACTGATAAGCTTCATTTTTATTGGTGTTTTTGCACAGGACAATAATTTTGGAATCAAATGGTCAGGCTTTGTTAAGAATGACTTCTTTTTCGATAGCCGACAAAATGTTACAGCCAGAGAAGGCCACTTCCTTCTATGGCCGGCAGCAGAAGTGCTCGATATTAACGGTGAAGATATCAATGCAAAACCTAATTTCAATTTTCTTTCCATCCAGACCCGACTCAAAGGAAGCATTACCGGTCCGGATGCCTTTGGTGCCAAAACCAGTGGTTTAATAGAAGGTGCATTTTTTGGCCACTCCAACGGCGATGTGAATGGGTTCAGGCTACGCCATGCCTTTGTGAAGATGAATTGGGATAATACAGAGCTGTTGTTTGGTCAAACATGGAGTCCCTATTTTATAACAGGTTGTTTCCCGGGCGTTGTTTCATTCAATACAGGTGTTCCCTTTCAACCTTTTTCCAGAAACCCCCAGGTAAGGCTTACAAAAAGTATGGGAAACATGAAAGTAGCTGTTTCTGCATTCTCCCAGCGCGACTTTACCAGCGCAACCGGATCCGTTGGCTTAAGAAACAGCAGTATTCCTGAAATGCATGTAGGATTATCCTACAATAAGAAAAACAAGGAGAAATCCTGTGAAATTCTGGCAGGCATTGGAGGAGGATATAAAACCTTGGTGCCCAGACTGCTTACCGATAGCAATATTGTTGCGGATGAAAGTGTTGGAAGTTTTATATCGCAAGCATTTCTTAAGATTAAAACAAAGACAGTTACCCTTAAATTTGAAGGGGTTTATGGCCAAAATACTTATGATCTGCTTGGAATCAGCAGTTTTGCCGTTGAAAGTGTTGATCCTGTAACAGATGAAAGAACCTATGTGCCTCTTCAATCAATGACATTCTGGACAGATATTCACACCAATGGATCTACGTTTCAATTTGGAGTTTTTGCCGGATATACTAAAAATACTGGCGCCGGTAAGGAAATAGAACCCATTTTCTTTGGAACACGGTCAAACATTGATCATGTTTACAGAGTTGCCCCAAGGGTAATTTTTAATTCCGGCAAAACCCGGTTTGCCGGTGAAATTGAATATACCGCAGCTGCCTTTGGTAACATCAATGAGAAAGGTGAAGTTACTGACGCTGTTGATGTTGCTAATATCAGGTTCCTGATTGGAGTATATTACTTCTTTTAAACATCTTTTTTATTTTTAAGAAGGGTTATCGTGAAGATTATATCTTTTGATAACCCTTTTTTTAATTTTCGTAATTTAGAGAAAATTTTTACAAACATGCGTATTGCATTCGTTTCAGATATTCATGAAGATATATGCGGACTTAGCAAAGCTTTTAAAATGATTCATAAGCTAAATTGCGATAAAATTATCTGTCTTGGAGATATTTCAGGCTTCTCTGTCCCTTTTTACACGTTTTATAATAAACGCAATGCCAGTGCCTGCCTGGAGCTAATCCGTAAAGAATGTGATACCATAATACTCGGCAACCATGATTTACATGCAGCCAGAATTTTACCTGAAAACAATATGTACACTTTTCCCGAAAATTGGTATACACTCGATTATTACCAAAAAAAAGAAATCTCCCATGACAAAGTATGGCTCTATGACGATAACGAGCTTAATCCGAGATATTCCGACACGGACATTGAGTTTTTGAGGAAACAAAAACAAATATTAGAAATAGATATAGATAATCAAAATGTTCTATTATCCCATTATATTTTCCCGAACCAATGTGGTTCGCATAAAGACTTTATTCATTATCAGGGCAATACTTCAGACCATTTTAGTGAAATGAAAAAGAAAGGCTTATCATTTTGTGGTCATATTCATCCAGGAGGATTTGAAGTAGCAAATGAAAAAAAACTCCTATTCAAAGGGTTCAGAAGAAAATACTATATACAGGAAAAATCCTGCATATTTGTTCCGGCTATTGTTGAAAATCACGGAAAAAGCGGTTTTCTGCTTTGGGATACAGAAAATATGATGATCACTTCAATTAAAAATTAATTTCTTATGTCAAATAGAAATTATCGCAGTTTTTTTACAGGTATATTACTGCCATCTGTTTTAGCAATACTATTATTTATTGTAGCTATCTATTTTTTTCTGATCCCCACTTTTGAAAAAAATATGATGGAGAGAAAAAAAGAAATGATCAGAGAGATCACACAAACAGCCTGGAGCTTGCTAAATGAATACCATCAGGAATATAAAGACTCCCTTCTTACGCTAAAACAAGCGCAAAATATGGCCACCCAAAAAATCGAACAATTACGCTACGGGGATGAATCCAAAGATTATTTCTGGATAACAGATATGCAACCGCTTATGATAATGCACCCATACAGGAAAGAATTAAATGGGAAAAATTTATCTGATTATCAGGATCCAAATGGGAAAAAGCTATTTGTTAAGGCAGTTGAATTAATTGAAAAAAATGAAAGTGGTTTTATTGATTATATCTGGCAATGGAAGGATGATTCCACTTTACTGGTGCCTAAACTATCATACGTAAAAAGTTTTCCTGAATGGAATTGGATCATTGGAACAGGCATTTATTTACAGGATGTAAAATCAGAGATTAAGCTACTGAAAAAGAGACTATTAAGCATAAGTTTTTTCATTACTTTCATTGTTATATTTCTGATATTATTTATCATTAGAGCAGGTTTAAAAATTGAAAGGAAAAGAAGGATAACAGAAGAAAACCTCAGGCAATCGCGGCTAAAATATCAATCTTTGGTTGAAGCCTCCGCAGATGGAACCTTAATGATGATGGATGATCGTATCATATTCTCAAACATGAAGTTTAATACGCTCAGTAAATATAAAGCTACTGATATTCCAAAACTCACATTTGAGGAGTTGTTCCGCCTTAACTTCGATGAACTAAGGTCAAAGTTTGATAAGCCAGGAAAGTCTGTTAATATTGAAACAACCTTGATATGTGCTGATAAAACCACCAAAGAAATTGTATTAAATGCAACAAAGGTATACTTATCGAAGCAAGAAAGCATAATACTGATGATTCGCGAAGTAAGTAACAAAGATCAACAGAATATGGAATTTGAAAAGCTTTCATCCGAATTACAATCTTCCCTTCTGATGATGAACCAGGAAATCTCTTCCTTAACAAAGCCATTAATTTCATGCCATATGGAAGATACCATAAAAAGTGCGGCAGAAATAATGCTTAAAAAAGAAAGGGATGCAATTGTTGTAAAAAATGAAACTAATTATGTTGGGCTCATAAATGAAAGTGATTTTAAGAACAGGGCTATTGCCCGGGGATTGCCCCTGACTACCCCTGTTTCACAGATTATGACCTCTCCCCTGCACTTTGCCGAACTTAATACTCCTATTTATCAAGCTTTACTGAAGCTGGAGAAATTGCATACCTCGCATCTTCTTGTTAATGATGAGACCGGGCAAATAAAAGGTATTGTTGGTAAGATGGACCTTTTAGGTATACAGAGAAATACACTGAGTTTTCTCTTGAAGGAAATAGAAATATCACAAAGCACAGAACAACTTCAAAAAATCAATAGAAAAGTACCAATAATTATAAACTCAATACTGGATAGTGGCGGAAAAGTTAAGAATATTACTGAACTGCTGAGCAATATGACAGATGCTTTTAGCAAGCGCATCATAGAATTTTGCATTGAAGAACACGGTACACCTCCCTGTAAGTTTGCTTTTGTGGCACTTGGAAGCGAAGGAAGAAAAGAGCAAACCCTGGCTACCGACCAGGACAATGCCATTATTTATGATAACATTGCATCGGAACAAGAAAAAGATATACGCTCCTATTTTTTAAGCCTTGCTGAATCCATTAATTTAAAGCTGGAAAAGGTGGGCTATGAATTATGTAAAGGCGATATCATGGCGAAAAATCCAAAATGGACACAATCCATAAACACCTGGAAGTCCTATTTTACAAAATGGATGAACACCCCTGACCCTCAAAACGTACTGGAAACTAATGTTTTCTTTGATTTTCGCTGTGTTTACGGAGATGAAAATCTCGTTGATTCCTTAAGAAATCATCTTCACCAGGTGGTCGATAAAAAAGCCATGTTGCTTTATCATATGTCTGACCAAATCATAAAATATAAAACCCCGGTGAACATGTTTGGAAATATTGTTGGTGACAGTGGCTTACCAAAAGACACTTTTGATATTAAGAAGGTACTATTACCTATACTAGGTTTTACAAAAATCTACACCTTAAAACATAAAATAAACAAAACCAACACATTAGACAGGCTTTCTGAACTTTATGCCCTTGGAATTCTTGAGTCAAATTTATACGATGAGTTAATCATTTCTTACGAATACCTGATGAAAGTAAGATTTCGGGTACAAATTAAAGCCATTTACAGCAACAAAAACCCAAATAACCTTGTCGATATTAACACATTGAATGATATCGACAAGGCTACATTAAAAAAGATCCTCGCGGAGATTTCCAGTTTGCAAACAAAACTGGGTTTAGACTTTAAAGGAAGTATTTAGTTTTACTGCGCTCTTTTCTTTGGTGGGGGATTGTCTCTTTCCCGGGCAGGTGGACTACCTTTCTTTTTTGCTAAAGACATTTCATCCACCCTTCCTCTTTGCTTATGTATGTTTTTAACCAGTGCATCTCTTTTTGCTTCCAGCGCTTTGATTTCCTTTTCCAGCTCTTGAAGAGCTTTTTTCTTCGCTTCATATTCAGCCGGACTCATTTCCTTCTTTTTCTCTTCAAGCAGTGAATAAGCTTTTTTAATTTTATCCTTAGAGCTCTTTATGCTTTTATTAGCCTGATCAATTTTGGCTTCAGCTTTTTTCAGTTTTTCCTTAGCTTTTGATTTTGCTGCTTTTTTCTTTGCATTTTCCTTTTTCTTCTCAATCTTCTTTTCCGGTTTTTCTTTCTTTTCAGATTTCTTGGCTTTTTGTTTATCTTTTGCTATTTGTTTGTCCTTAGCTTTATCTTGCTGCTTTTTCTCTGTTTTATGCTTCTTTTTTTCAACCTTTTGTTTTTGCTCTTGTTTTCCTTTTGCTTTCTCTTTCTTGGGATTTTGCGCCTCTGCAGTCGCAAATGACCATAATATTATGCTGATGCTTAAAATTCGAATAATATATATCATGCTGTCAGGTTATTAAATATTATTAATCAAACTATCTATTCTATTCTCTAAATCATTTGATTCTTCCTGAATTTCATCGGAAGAAGATTCGATCTCTTTTACTTCAGTTTCTATTTCTTCTATTTCTTCCTGATCTTCAGCTGTCATTTCTGTTTCATCCTGATTAATATTTTCTTCATTTCCTTCTTTATTGCCAGAGCATGCTGCAAAAAAAGCTCCGATAAATAAGATTAACAATAATTTTTTCATAGGTCATAAATTTAATTCATTATTTAACAAGGATTAATTTCTCAAAAAGTTCAATGTTATTATTCTTTCCTTTAATACTGCACATATAATTCCCGGCAGGAAAGTCATGAAGGCGAATATAAACTGCATGTTGCTTATCTTTTATTTCAAACGTATTTATGTATACGAGTTTTCCTCTCGAATCAACAATTTTTACAAGTATCACATCATCTTCAGGGAGGTCCAGTTTAATATTGATCCCTTCAATAGCAGGGTTAGGATAAATACTGATAGCCTTTTGTTGTTCTTCAGCAATGCTGGTAACATAATTAGTTTCATTGTTATTACAATTTTCATACAAATTCAGGGGCAGGTCATTAAGGAAGGTAGTATACGCATCTTCATAGAATTTCACAAAACCTTTGTAATGTTTATCTCCTTCAATGGGAACCCTGTGAGCAATGTCCAAATTATTCCAAACAACCATATAGGCAACACCGGAAGCCAACTCATCATTCTTCAGGGTTCTGAGGATATGGTGATTGTACCAATTTCTATCGTAATTGCTTTTAAGGTCTTTTTTGTAACCAACTTCCGTTAAGGCTGCAAGCTTTCCTTTTTCATCTGCTAAACGAACAGCCAGTCGTGCATCCTCCAGAAGATTATCCACAAAGTCGGAATTTCCGTTATCTTTTCGCTCAAAGCCAATAATATCAACTACATCATCGCCGGGGTACCTTTTTGTATAAGCATTATTTTCACTAATTCCACCAGGGGAATAGACGTAAAGAAAATTATGCACCCTTCCTTCATTCATTAAATAATTGACTGTAAAGCGGTACAACTGGATAAACTCTTCTGGGGAACAGGCATCAGCAGACCACCAGAATAATTCGCCATTGTTCTCATGAAAGGGCCTGAACAATACCGGAATTAATTTTCCCTCATCATCAAACAATGTATTTGCAAACCTGGCCAATGAATCAAGGATAAACTTATAATGGTCATGATAACTTCCGCCTGGTAATATTTCCTGAACCACATTGCCTTCCTTATTTGTATGATGCTTGCCATTTATGGGATTCCTGAAGGTCCAATGCATGGTAATGATCCCACCCATATCATATACCTTTTGAATATGTGTTCGTGTAAACAAAGGATTCCGCCCATAATTTACCCCAAGTATTGCAGGATGTGATCCAACACTACTTTGGCAATCTGATCTATTAAATTCGGCCCTGGCATCTTTCCACGCGGCACCAAAAGCAGTAAAATGTTGTTGCCCGAAAATAATTTGATTTCGGTCATTTGCCTGAAGATAACAATAAAGATTTTTTGTTTCAGATGTTGCTTTTGAATCAACCTGCGAATAACCGTTAAACGAAATGATCAAAAGAATAGTAAAGAAAGCGGGAATAGAAAGAAATTTATTCATATTTTAACTTTATATTAAATCATTACAAAAATTATTCCTAAAATAATATCTACCCCGGATAATTCATAAACCTAAATCGTGAAAACCTGAATTATCCTGACGACAAAGAAAAGCTAACAATTTAAGGCACTTCGTTTTTCAAATTGCAAGCTTATCTAAGTCGGGATTAACCAACATTATTTGAGCACATTATGCCATTTTGTGAATAATGTAGGCTACATAGACACTTTATAATTTTTGTTTTATTATTAATCCTACATATTAACAAAGATTAGACTTTATGCCAGTCCATTCGTTTAACCTTTATGCATCGTGTATTTGTTAAATGGGCTTAAGTTTGCACAAGAATAAACAACTTAGAACCTGATTCTTGATTTTAAATTTCTATTCCCCGCAATTGCATAATCTGTTCATCTGAAAGTCCTTCAGGGTTTATCCCGGCATTTTTACACATGAAATAAATTCTTATAGATTTGGTGGCTATTTCTATAAGGTCAACACAATGCGCAATGCTTTTGCCATGAGCAATAATACCATGTTTATCCCACAATATTAGTCTATGGCTTTTTGCGGTTTTCATTGATTCTTCAGCGAGTTCCAAACTACCCGTTTTCAAATACGGTACGAAAGCTACTCCATCTTTCAGAAAAATATTTGCTTCCGGATGCATATTCCAGATAATTGTATTTATATCCTCACTGGTTTTAATATCCGGGCAATGGCTTAAAGCAATAAACTCAGTAGCATGGGTATGCAGAACAGCTTTATGTGGAATTTCATTAATAATGAGGGTTCGATGTAAGGATAAATGGCTTGTTATCTCGGAAGTTGGCTGCACAGAAGATGATGAATGGGAATGATAAATATCATAATCGCTAGCGTTTTCAGATATATGAATATAACAGGAATGATTTTCAGGATTTATCTGCATGTCTTCCATACGCGCACCTTTTGCAGAAATAAGAAAGCTTTTCCCGATGAGATTTTTACATATAAAATCCAAAGATCCTCTTCCGGTGATAAATAAATCATTTTTTATCCGATCAAATTCATCCGTAACATTAACAGAATAATTACCGGCATTTGCTTCTGCCCATCCCTTGCGACAAAGGACTCCGGCAACATTTTTCAGTTCATTGTTTAAATCTGTATGTATCATTTCACAAAAATACCAAAAACGCTTCCGGAAAAGTTATTAATTGATAGAAATACAAAAGATTATATTCAAAATTACCTCTGTAGGTTTTTCCTGGAATAATTAATACATAAAATTTTTCTGCACAAGCGCTTTATTGAAAAACTTTCTGTGACTAAAATAAACTACGATTGGGAAATTTCTAATATCAAGATCCAATGTTTCATGTGAAACATTTCTTTTGATTGGATATTTTCTGCATAAATTTTCCATTGCTGTTGTATAAAGCAATATCTATCTATCTCTCATTTGAGTGATAAGAAACCATAATATAATCTGATGCTGGATTTGGATATACCTTAAGTGTTTCCACACATTTATCTTCACAACCTTCACGAATAACTGTTGTTCCAGCTTAAGGCATAAGCAGTGTCCTCATTCTGAAATTGGCAACAAACTGAATCTTCAGAAATATTTGTATTTATTGTTAACAGGAAAGCCAGGATTCAGAAATCGCCGCCTTTCAGAAGGGGTATCTGGATAAAAAATGTAGTTCCCTTATTGACTTTTGATTCAAACCAAATTTTTCCACCTGAATTTTCGACAATATTCTTAACAATTACAAGCCCTAAACCCATGCCACCACTTTTTGTGGTAAAATTTGGAGAAAAAATCTGTTTAGATTGTTCCTCTGAAATACCATGTCCATTATCAGAAATACTTATTAAACAGCTTGATTCATTACGCCGTAAATGTATATCAACATTACCGAGTTGTTTATTCCCAATGGCTTGTTCAGCATTTTTTATAAGGTTGTTAAACACCCTTAATAATTGATCTTTATCCGCTAAAACAATAAAATCCACGTGTTCATCGACATACAATTTAATGCTTAGGTTTTCTTTTTGCTTGTATAAATCCAGGGTAGAGCTAATAATATCTACCAGATTAACTCTTTCTGTTCTGGTTTTGGGCATCTTAGCAAAATCCGAAAAAGCCGATGCGATCGAAGACAAGGAATCGATCTGCTCAATAAGTGTATTCGTAAATTTATCCAGTCTATCTTCCCATCGATCACTTTTTTCATCCCAAGCTTTCTTTAAATACTGCACACTTAAGCGCATTGGTGTTAATGGATTTTTTATTTCATGAGCTACTTGTTTAGCCATCTCACGCCAGGCACTTTCTCTTTCAGATTTTGCCAATAAGCTGGCACTGGCTGAAAGTTCATCAATCATGCGATTATATTCTTTTATTAATTCCCCAATTTCATCCTCTCGCTTCCAATCAATTTTTTCATTTGTTTTTCCCAATTGTACTTTTCGAATATTCGCCATGATTAATCGCATGGGTAAACTAATATAGTTAGAGATGATTAGGGCAATTATCACTGCAATAGTAATCAGGATGATATAAATATTTACAAAGGCAATTAGGAATGTAGAAATTTCATTTTTTAATTCATCCTGTTTTGCAAAATATGGCAAATTAAGGTAAGCAATTAATTTATTTTGATTATTTCTGAAAGGAACATAAGCTGAATAAAAATTATAATTTCCAATTTTTTCTTCGTGTATAAACAATGATCTCTTTAAATCTGTCAGTACAAAAAAGGCATTGGTATTAATTTTTGTTGATATCAAGCCTTCCTCAAATATTTGCGGACGTGAAGAAGCTAATAATTGCCCATTCAAACCGTACACATTTATATCAGTAAAAAAAACATTGGAAAACTTGATCAATAGTTCCGACAAATAAAACGTTATTTCACCGTCAAGGGCTTCTTCATTGGCAAGCTTATGTTCCAGCTCTTTCAGGATTGAATGTGTTTTTTCGCTCAGTATATCTTTATTTTTATTTGTGTTTAGCCATTTAACATAAAACAAGGTGCCCAGTCCAATCACCAAAAAAGAGAAAATCAATATTGATATCATTGAAAGTTGCAATCGATCCCGAAAACTAAAATAAATCTTCCTGAAATTGAAGGGTTGCTTCACAATCCAATAAATCAGAATCGCTGTAATCCCAAAAATAAGGTAGAGATATGAAAATGGGGCTATTAATTCAAGCCACGATAAATTCTTCCTGCTCAATATTAAGGCCTCATCTTGATTTATTTGATAAAATAAATGGTTATTGTCTGTACGATTGAAAAAACTCATTTGTTTGCTGAAGCTACCATAATGCGACAGATCAATGCTGTAAAAAAACTTACCAACATTTTTTATTAGCTCTCCGTTTTTATAGAATGCATAAGAATAATCTGAGAGATCTGATTGTATATTAAATTCCTTATTAACAAGTAATTCGGGATATCCTAATCCTTTGGGGAAATTCTTAGGTATCATTTCAACGAATACTTTGATTGGACTAAGCATACTATCTTCTTCGTAGAAATTATATTGTAACTCAGCTATATAATTATTGCTTCCTATCTCATAATCAAGGTAATACAAGCCTTTACTGAGGGTTGCACGACCTATATCCTTAATAAGGTTCTCAAAATATTGGTGACAATTAATAATAAAATCCGCAGGTTTAACATTTAGCTCTTTTTCTTTGTGGCAAATTGTAATTTGATAATCATACCGGCTCCAGTAAGCAGTTAAATATTTACTGTTTAGGTATTCCACTATACTGTCTTCTATCGAATAATCATTCACGGAATTCTTCAATAATTCCTTGATCTTCTCATCCCGAGTCATTTGATTTATTAGTCCAACAAAGTTATATTCAGTTATCTGGTCCCTTTCGGTGGTTAATTTTATTGCCAAAAGTTTACGTTTTTCTTTCTCTTTAGCTTCATTTAAAGTATGTAAGTTGATCGTTACAAGTAAACTAAATAATAAGAGATATACTGAAGCTGCGCTAAGGGTAATGATTTGTTTCTTTTCCGATTTTATCCTGAACAGGAAAAACAGAATGATAAATGTATAAAGGACTAAAGCATTTACTGTAAAAATATCCCTATATATTATTCCAAATAAAACAAGAACTACAAAGGATAATCCCAGCAGCAGGAAAATATTTGCTGAACTTTCAAATAATGCAAATACCTGATTCAAAATTTTCACAGAAAACAAGAGATATGAAATAAGAAAAAGACAAATTATTCCAAAGCCCATGAAGCTAAGAGGGGTAAGTGTTAAAATATTATTAAGGTTAAAAGAAATATCAGAATTGATTAATAAATCCTCAAAAACAGCCTGGAAAAGGTTATATCCTAAAAAGACAACTAATACTAAAAAGATTGCTAAAGGCCATTTAATAAATGAATTAGTGCCCGGTTTACAATAAACCGAAAAGTGTCTAAAAAAAACAAATGCGATGACAAGTATGAAAATCGAATGAAGAAACAAATCACCTAAAGAAGGTAAGAATTCAGAACTTGCAAAATAAAACGGTCCAAATAATTTGGATTCAAACAATATTTCAGGGATTTTTAGATAAAAAATCAAAGCACGTATAATGAGTAAATCCAGTATGAATGACGTAATAAATAAAACGGGTTTCTTTTCAAAATAAGGCACCCACCGATAAACAGCATAAATAAAGGCAATAAAAAATAGCAGGGCAGCTAAAAAAATTCCAAATAATATTAATAACTCATTTTCGTCGACTTCTTTTTTATCAGGGATATTCAACCCAAGTAATACTTCTTTATTATACCCATGAATCTGGTAGTCTGTATTTTCTTTGACTATTTCAGTATTTTTCGGTAGTCCACCCAATCCAAAAAATTCATTCGTTAAATATTCATTCTGATATTTATAGTCCGCTTTTATTAATAAAAGGGCAACAATAAAATATTCACTGAATTCTTGATTTACCATTTCATACCAGCCATCCGCTAAATGCGTTAAACCTGATGTACGAAAATCCTCAATTGAAAAATTATCAAAGGCAACCTCATTACTTGTCCAAAAAAGAATGGAATCATCTCTGTATATCAAATACGTCAAGCCCTCTTTTTCATAAGTGCCTGCAAACTCCTCCACAAGAAATTTCTTATTTAAAATCATAGTGGAATCCAACAACATTTCTTCAAATAGCTGAAAATGATCAGATACAATTTTATGCCTCTGATGCAAATGCTTTTGAATTTTATCGGTTACAGCGGATTTATTTATAGGTTTGCTTAGAAAATAATAATAGGAGGCTGCACATATTAAAAATAAAACAAAAATAAGTGCATAATTTCGAATGTTAATATTTCTGCTCATACACCAATAAATAAATTGAATAAGATTAGTAACAGATATCTCAATGTTTCCATTCTAATAAATCCCATATAACCATCAATTGAAATAGATAAAATAATTTAGGAAATTACAAAATACTCTCATCATAATGGTATATTTATGCATGATAAAAAAACATTATATTCAATGAATAGGGAAGAAAGTTATGAACCACACCTTTGATATTATGTTAATTACGATCAAAAATGTTCCACGTGAAACATAAACATTTTCTTTTTATCTTCCTAAATGAACCAATAAAACGGCAATGTCTGCAGGGGACACTCCACTAATTCTTGAAGCCTGCGCAATGCTTTTAGGCCGAATAATAGTTAATTTCTCTCTTGCCTCATAAGAAAGTGCTGTTAGGCCGAGGTAATTAAAATTAGAGTTTAATTCAAGCCTTTCAAGTTTTGATATTTTTTCAGCCAATTCCTTTTCTTTGTTTATGTACCCTTCGTACTTAATAAAAATATCCGCATAATCAAGGAACTCTTTCTTCACTTTGTAACTAAAGGGGCACACCTCATTTACAAAATTTTCAAATGATGGTATTTTTTCCAACAATTCATGGATATTCAATTGTGGTCTTAGAATAAGATTAGAAATTCGGGTCTTTTGGTTAATCCGTTTCGTATCCCTTAAATCAAGTAATTCATTTACTTCTTCCGGAGCAGCATTGCTGTTTTTAGAATAAGTAATTACATTCTCAAGGAAATCATTTTTTCGGCATACCCGCTCATACCGAAATTTTGATGCTAAACCAAGTTTGTATGATACCGGGGTCAATCGGATGTCTGCATTATCCTGCCGAAGTAATATCCTATATTCTGCCCGCGAAGTAAACATCCTATAGGGTTCATCGACTCCTTTTGTTATTAAGTCATCAATAAGCACACCGATATATGCTTCACTTCTGCTCAATGTAAACTCATTCTCTTTTCGCAATTTTAAATGCGCATTAATTCCTGCCATGATACCCTGCGCAGCAGCTTCTTCATACCCGGTAGTGCCATTAATCTGGCCTGCAAAGTATAAATGTTCGATCAATTTTGTTTCCAGGGAGTACCTCAATTGCGTCGGTGGAAAATAATCGTACTCAATGGCATAGCCAGGTCTGAAAATGACGGCATTTTCAAATCCTTTTATTTTGCGCAAAGCCTTATATTGTATTTCCCAGGGTAATGAACTGCTAAACCCGTTCAAATAATACTCTACCGTGTCCCACCCCTCCGGTTCAAAAAACAACTGGTGTTTGTCCTTATCTGAAAATCTATCTATCTTATCTTCTATAGAAGGACAATAGCGGGGGCCAATACCACCAATGCGACCGGTAAATAAAGGCGAACGCTGAAATCCTGTTCGCAAAATATCATGAACTTCCTCACTGGTAAAAGCTATATAGCAGCTACGCTGTTTCTTAATCTCAGGCGTTTCAAGATAGGAAAATTTACCCGGAGGATCATCGCCTTTTTGTCTTTCCAGTTTACTAAAATCAACACTTCTGCCATCAACCCTTACCGGTGTGCCCGTCTTCATTCGATCCGCTTTAAAACCAACATCGACTAAACATTCCGTAAGTCCTTTAACATTGGTTTCCCCAATTCTTCCTGCATCAATGTTAACTTCACCAATATGGATAGTTCCATTAAGAAATGTACCATTTGTGAGAATGACAGCTTTAGCAAAAATCTCAATGTGCAGAGCAGTTCGAACACCATATACCTGTTCTTCTTTGATTATGAGACTACAAACGGTATCCTGCCAAAAATCCAAATTAGGTGTCTTCTCTAGCATCTTTCGCCATTCCAACGAAAACAGCACTCGGTCATTTTGGGTGCGAGGACTCCACATAGCAGGCCCTTTGGATCGATTTAGCATCCTAAACTGTATCATACTCCTGTCGCTTACTAAACCGGAATACCCTCCCAACGCGTCAATCTCCCTAATAATTTGGCCCTTCGCAATACCGCCCATGGCCGGATTGCAAGACATTTGTGCCAAATTATTCAAGTTCATTGAAATCAATAAAACACTAGATCCCATATTTGCAGCAGCGGCAGCCGCCTCGCAACCTGCATGGCCACCTCCCACAACAATTATATCGTATTCCCTGAAAACCATCTTGCCAATATTAGATATTGAAATAGATTTTTGTACTACTTAATACTGCAAAAAAAGTCCAAATACATATCCTCCTTTTCCGACATTTCTTTTTTTTCCTTTGTCTTTTTATCTGAATGACCCAACAAATGCAAAAAAGCATGAATAATTAACCGCATGATTTCTTGCTCCGGTTCAATTTTAAAAGCAATCGCATGTTCCCTGGCGCGATCTACGCTAATAAAAATATCAGAAACAATCTGCTCATCCTCACTATTATCAAAAGTAATAACATCCGTATAGTAATCATGGTTCAAATATTGCTTATTGATTCCTAGTATATAGGTGTCGCTGCAGAAAATAACGTTCAGCGTATCAATTTTGGCCTGATGATCATTCGCAATTTTTTCCAGAAGCTTATTCACAAATTTTTCATACTGAAAATGAAAATCAATATTTTCAGAAAAGAAATTAACAGAAAACGTTTTCATTTACAGGAAGTCTTCTAAAGAGGGGGTATCTTTTTTCTTTTCTTCGGCATAGTCCTCAAACAGCGATTGCCTGTTAGCTAAATCCTTCTGCCCTATTCCTTTAATATTGAAACTTAATTCAATAGTGCTGCCGCTATTTCGGAAAATCACATCATCTGATAAAGAACGAATTAAATACAGTCCTTTCTCAGAGTTATCGGAAACAACAGGATCAGGAATGTCGTCATAATTAAAACCTTCACCCTCATCCTGTAAACAGAAACGCAACAAGCCCTTTGAATACGTATAACTAATAACTACCTCTTTATTCGTATCCTCCTTATTGCCGTGTATAATTGCATTTTTTGCAGCCTCTGTTACAGCTACTAAAATATTGCCGAAGTATGTGTTTGTTACATTGTACTGATCTGAAATTTCTTCAACAAATTCCTGTACTACATTTAAATTTTTAATCTCTGACTTAAAAACTAATTTCTTCTTTTCTTTCATCAGCTTTCTTATTCAATTTTATAAAAATACTCATTAATTTTCCTTTTATAAAAATCACTAAATTCCTGGGGTATTGATTTCAATAATTCACGCTCTTGCTCTATTAATCTTTTATACTCTAAAAATTCTTTAGGGTTACTATAATCATGTTGTTTTGCCTCCTCTGATTTCCGCCTTTCCTCCTTTTCCCTCTCCCTTTCAGCCTTTTCAGATTCCAGCAATCTGCTAAGGATCTCCTGCTGCCTTTCTAATGTCTCTTGTGTGATTCTCTTATTTACCAAATCTTCTTCTGTCAACTCCATTTCATTCATCATTTTATTCAAATTTCCCATACCAGCTTTACCCTGCTCTTTTAAATCCTTTATATGCTCCTGCATCATTTTACGAATAGCCTCCTGTTGTGCAGCCATCCTGGCCAATCGCTCGCTTATTGACTGTCCCATTTTTCCCTTACCTGGTTTCTTCCCTTCTTTCATATCCCTTTTCATTTGCTCAAGCTGTCGGTTCAATTCCTGCTGCATCTCACTCATAGATTTCATCTTACTCATACCACTTTTTGGCTTTTTGCAATTTTTTTTATTTCCCTGCATCATGGACGACATCTCCTGCATCATCTGCTCTAATGATTCATTTAATAATAAAGCTAAATTATTAATAGATGTCATAACAAATTGTTGCCTGCTTGCTGCATTTGCTTTTTGATTCCGATGACCAGTTTTTCCATGATACTGTAATAATATCTCTATCGCCTTTTCAAGATTATGATTTATTATATTAATCTCTTTATTAATTATTCCTTTAATCATAAGCTGCCGTTTGCTTAATGCCATTAAAGAATCTTCGACCATTTCCAATCCATCCTTAACTTCATGTTGTTTCTTTACAATCTCAGTAAACCTGGGGTCATTCTTGTCTGTTGTGTTTAAGCGGTTCATCAACTCTTCCTGCATAAAAGAAAGCTCCAAAAGGTTCTCCAATATCTCTCTGAGCATTTCAGCATCTTCTCCTATCTGCTGCTGCATCATACTTTGCTGCGCATCTTCAAGTTTTTGCTTCATCTTTTCTAATTCCTTCCTGCTCTGCTGTTGATGCTGTGATGCATTGTTGCTCATTTTGCTTTTTAATCCTTCTGTGCTTTCCTGCATCTCTTCATCAGCCCTTTTCATCTCCTGGTCAAGCCCCGGTAATTCATTCTTTTCCTCCAATTCATTGTTCATCTTCTCCATTTCCTTTAAGCCTTTATCCAATTCTTCCAAATCCTTACTCAATTCTTCCTGCTTTTTCAAAGCTTTATCAAACTCTTTTTCATCAGTCAGTTCTTTTGTCTCCTCTTGCTGCTTAATCATTTCATCCAGCTTATCTATATTTTCCTCCAATTGCTTCTCAAATTCCAATTGCTTGAAAAGCTCAAGATTGCGATCCAATTCGCGTTCAATATCTTCATTGCTTAATTTCATCTTCTCCATCATTTTATTGATATTATCCTTATCAAGTTCTTCCATTAAGCGTTCCAGCTCTTCCATCAATTTCATGGTTTCTTCATCCATAACTTTCTCAAAAAGCTCCTGCAATTGCTTTTGCTTTTCAATAATGCGCTCGTTATGCTCCCTAAATCCCGACTCTTCAAGATTTTTTATCTCATTTAACTGATTAATATTCTCAATTCTCTTTTCTAACTCTTTATTTCTTTTAATGAGTTCCTCAATTTTTTCTTTTTCCTGAAAACTTAACGTCTTTTTATCAATTAATTCCCGATTTAGCTTTTC
Source organism: uncultured Lentimicrobiaceae bacterium (assembly GCA_964654725.1). GTDB lineage: Bacteria > Bacteroidota > Bacteroidia > Bacteroidales > CAZZLL01 > CAZZLL01. The sequence continues at coordinate 66,116 of CAZZLL010000016.1, forward strand.
AATGTCTTCATTTAGCTTTTTTGCTTCCTGCTTTGCCTTCTCCAAATCATCCATAATCGTTCGCTCAAATTCCTTTTCCGAATTATTTAATTCGACTCTATCAGGTAAACGATATATCATTTTTTGTGTTTTGCTGGGTTTATATCCATTAATGGCATCATTATCCCAAACGATAAAATAATATTCAAAACCTTCACCATGCGATAAATTGAATGTTTCTCCATCAATGGTATAGAAAAAACGCTGTTCATTTATTTCACTAATAGAAATCTCATTTTCATTAAAGGAATCATCATTCATACTATCGTTCAATAGCCGATAGCGAAACTTAAGTTTAGTAAATCCATAATCATCTTTAATGTTTCCTGTAAAAAAAATCCGTGCATTAAAAAGTGAATCTCTATATTCTGTAACAAAAATATCAGGATATGCATCAGGTATAACACTCACAGAATACCTGAGTGAATCAGGTGAGATTAAATACTCATTGGAAGCAAGGATGAAATAATCAAACGAATGTAATATGCGTTCCATCCTGAAAAATACATTTTCTTTTAATTTCTCAATAAAATATGTGGTTGATTCTTCCCCAAAGATTAGTTTCTTCACGTCTTTTGTATAAAACTTCCATGAAATCCGGCTCCCAACAGCTACAATAAGATCACCCGTATTCTCCAATAACTCATCATCCTTACCTATATAGGAGGGATAATCAATAAAAGCATCGAAACTTAAAATGATTGGTTTAGGTAGAACCCTTATTGTATAAACCTTAGATTTCCATCTTCCAGCTATCAACCTGAAAGATATCTCTTCCGCAATATTTCTGAAGATATGCCTGTATTTAAGTTTCTCGTATGATTTAGCCAGATATGCACCTTTATCCGTTTCAATAAAAATCTTATCAGGTATTTCCTTTCCACTAACACTCAACCTTAGCTCAAAATCCTCATGCATGATGCCTTTCAGATTTTCATTATCAATTTGAACAACAAAAGGAAAGAGTTTTTCAAATTCACGATTATGATGTACAAGACGATCCGCAGGTTCTACAATAAAATTTGGGGCACTAAATAAAAGAACCAGCAGAAAAACTACTGGTACAATAACCCACTTTATATACTTCCTGTTCTTATTTATATCAACAGCTTTTCTGAAATCCAAATGAATGAAACCTTTCGACTTTTGCTCGATGCCAGCAATCAATAAATCAACTTGTTCGTCTGTATATTCATCTTTCCGTTCCAATTGCAGTACATTGATCAGCTTATCATCAATTTCAGGAAAATGTTTTCCGATGATCCTGGCAGCATACTCATCCGAAATCACCCGGCCAATCCTGAAAATCTGTAGAACAGGGATCAGAATATATGCAATGAAAATATATGCGTATATACTTATAACAACATAAAAAAGAAGAGCTCGGATCAATCTATCCATTTGCATGAAAAATTCCGAAGAAACAGCAAGCAAAAAAACACTCAAACCAATAGCTAAAAACAACAATGCACCCTTAATAAGCAAATTGAAATAATACCTGCGAATAAAATATCCTATATTATCTTTAATATCATGAAGCCTGTTTCCCATATTCTTTATCATACTAAAATTCTAAAACAAAACCGCTATGCTTTCCTGCAAAAATAGCTAAGATTGACTGATAATATTAATCATAATAAATTATTAACACTTATTAATCCGATATCCGTATCTTCGCTAATAATTCCAACAATTTATGTTCCAAAGCGTTCAACATATAAAATTTACCACATTGTCTATGAAAATTTATTATTCCTTAACAGTACTTTTATTTCTCCCCTTCTTTCTGAAAGCTCAAATAAACAACCATGCCCATAAAATTTGTAAACACCAATTGACAGAGCAGGATTTATTTCATCAACCGCAGCCTAAAAACACCCTTCTTTCTGATTACGACGTTACATTTTATAAACTAGATATCTCAGCAGAAAGGGATACAACATACATTAGTGGTTATGTACAAATAAATGCTACTTCTCTCGTAAATTACTTAGATACATTCGCTGTTGAATTAATCACAGTTTTGAATGTCGATTCTATTTTTATTGATGGGCAGAAAATAACATCCTTTGTGCATGCTAATGATGAAATCATTGTTCCCCTCACTTCCGCAATCTCAGGCGGAAACCCATTTACAGCAATTATATATTATCACGGCACTCCGCAGTCCAGTGGGTTTTTCAGCGGCATCAGCACAGCAACTTCAACACAGTGGAACAGAGATGTCACCTGGACGCTTTCAGAACCATTTAATGCAAAACAATGGTGGCCCTGTAAGCAGGACCTAAATGATAAAGCTGATTCTGTTTATGTGTTTATTACAACCAGCAACGATAATATGGCCGGCTCGAACGGTCTTCTTACTGATAGTATTCCGCTGCCAAATAATAAAGTTCGTTATGAATGGAAATCAACGTACCCAATAGCATATTACCTGATCAGTATTGCAATATCACAGTATGTTGATTATAGCTATTATGTGCAACCCAATAATTACGCTGATTCCATCCTCGTTCAAAACTATGTTTACAACCACCCGAATTGTCTTAATTATTACAAAAACGATATTAATGCAACCGGAGGCATGATTGTTTTGTTTTCTGATCTATTTGGTTTATATCCATTTCATAAAGAAAAATACGGACATTGCCTAACTGAGATAGGAGGGGGGATGGAACATCAAACCATGACAACAATCGGCTCCTTTAATTTTACTCTTGTAGCTCATGAATTAGGCCATATGTGGTTCGGCGACAATGTAACGTGCGCTACCTGGCAAGACATTTGGATTAACGAAGGATTTGCCTCTTATTCTGAATACCTGGCCTATCAATATCTCAAAAGTCAGACTGATGCGGATAACTGGATGAACAGCGCACATAATTATATCATGTCACAACCAGGCGGGTCCGTTTACGTACCTGCCCAAAATGCAACTGATGTTTGGCGCATATTTGATGGAAGACTTTCTTATAATAAAGGAGCTGCAATTATTCATACTATTCGTTACTTAATAAATAATGATAGTATCTTTTTCTCAGCTATGCAGGATTTTCAAACCATCTTTAAGGATAGTACAGCAACCGGAATGGATTTTAAATACCTGATTGAAAGCCATAGTGGTATGAATTTTACTGACTATTTCAACCAATGGTACTTTGGAGAAGGATACCCTATTTATGATATCACCTGGCAGCAATACACTGACACCTTATTTATTACATCTGCTCAAAGTACATCTTCCAGTACTACAACACTCTTTGAAACAGATGTTGATTTCAAACTAAATTATACAGGAGGGGATACACTAGTCAGGCTCCACCAATATTCTAATCTTGAATACTTTAAAATACCTTTCGATAAAATTGTCACTTCACTCGATATAGACCCAAATAATTGGCTGATAAACGATGTAAACAGCATTACGGTTTCAAATGCTGATCCTGCTCCTGAAAGTTACTTGCGCATTTTTCCGAATCCTGCCAATGAGTTTCTTCAAATACATGTCAATCTTGAAGGGAATAAACAGATGTATATACAGGATATCGCCGGCCGCATGCTAAAAATTACAGAAAATAATCAAAAAAGCATCCTCTTGGATATCAATGATCTCGCACCAGGAATATATATGCTGATAATCCACACCGGGCAGGAAATTATAAGTAAAAAATTCCAGAAATTATAGCATTTATTTTAAAAAGTATTTCCTGTTTGAAGGGCTACACTTATCTTAGCAATTTTTAAAAAAATAATCATGGAACAATCACCATCCAGAACATCTTTAAACTTTATTGAATCCATTATTGTGGATAATATACAAAAGAATGGAGAAAGCTATAGCATTCATACACGTTTTCCGCCCGAACCAAACGGATATCTGCATATTGGGCATGCAAAATCGATTTGTTTCAACTTTGGTCTTGCTGAAAAATACACTGGGCTCTGTAACCTGCGCTTTGATGATACAAATCCAATCAAGGAAGAGGTTGAATATGTAGACTCTATAAAAGAAGATGTTAGGTGGTTAGGTTTTAGCTGGGACGACAGGGAATATTATGCTTCTGATTATTTTGATCAATTGTATGAATGGGCTATTGTACTGATCAAAAAAGGAGTAGCATATGTTTGTGATCTGGACACAGAAGATTTTGCTAAGAACTACAAAGGAACACCCACACAAGCAGGCAAATTCAGTCCATACCGGAACAGAGGCACAGAGGAAAACCTGGAACTTTTTCAACAAATGAAAGATGGAAAATTCAGGGATGGAGAACGGGTGCTACGGGCAAAAATTGATATGGCATCTCCAAATATGCATATGCGAGATCCGGTTATGTACCGCATTAAACATGCTCATCATCACCGTACCGGAAATAAATGGTGTATATATCCAATGTATGACTGGGCACATGGACAGTCCGATTATATTGAAAACATCACACACTCCATATGCACCTTAGAGTTCGAGGTACACCGGCCTCTTTACGATTGGTTCCTGGATCAATTTGCTGACAGGGCACGGCCCCGACAAATCGAATTTGCCAGGCTAAATCTTTCCTATACGGTAATGAGCAAACGTAAATTGCTTCAACTAGTGGAAGAAAAACTTGTATACGGATGGAATGATCCGCGTATGCCAACAATAAGCGGTTTGAGAAGAAGGGGGTATACACCTGATTCTATCCGCAATTTTGCCAATACTATCGGTGTCGCAAAACGAGACAATGTTATTGATGTTGCTTTGCTTGAGCATAGCGTCAGAGAAGATCTGAATAAAAAAGCTCAGCGATTGATGGCTGTAATTGACCCATTAAAAGTCGTTATCACAAATTATCCGGAAAATCATACAGAAAAACTGGAAGCTCTAAATAACCCGGAAAATCCGGAAGCAGGATGCCGACAAGTGCCATTCTCAAAAACTCTGTATATTGAAAAAAATGACTTCATGGAAAAGCCACCAAGAAAATTTTTCCGCTTGTCTCCCGGAAAAGAAGTCAGATTGCGCTATGCCTATTTTATCACCTGCACAGATGTAATAAAAGATACTGAAGGAAATATTAAAGAAATACACTGTACATATGACCCTGCTTCAAAAGGAGGAAAATCGCCCGACGGACGCAAAGTAAAAGGAACACTGCATTGGGTATCAGCAAAAGAATCCGTTGATACAGAAGTGAGATTATACGATCGTTTGTTTGATGACCCGGATCCGGATGGTCATAAGGACAAAGATTTCAAAAGCTTTATGAATCCACATTCCCTTGAAGTAATAAACAATTGTAAAGTAGAACCTGGCATAAAAACATTCCTCGATCAAAAACATTTTCAGTTTGAACGGCTAGGATACTTTTATGTGGACCCGGATACTACAGAAGCTAACATTGTTCTTAACAGAACGGTAAGCCTGAAAGACAGCTGGTCAAAAATTCAAAATAAAGTATAACATTAATATGCAACGCAAAGATGTAAGGGTAAGATTCGCACCCAGTCCAACCGGACCGCTACATATAGGAGGCGTCAGAACCGCTCTGTATAATTATCTTTTTGCCAAAAAACATAACGGAAGATTTATTCTTCGCATTGAGGATACAGATCAAAAGCGATTTGTTAAAGGAGCTGAAGAATACATAATTGAATCCCTCAATTGGATCGGTATAAAAGTCGATGAAGGTGTTAGCAGGGGAGGACCTCATGAGCCTTATAATCAGTCGAAAAGGAAAGAAATATATCATAAATATGCCCAACAACTCATAGATCAGGGCCATGCCTATTATGCTTTTGATACATCTGAAGAACTTGAAAGCATGAGAAGCAAGCTGAAAGAAGAGGGTGCTGCAAATATTTCATACAACGCCAGGATACGGGCAAACATGAGAAACAGCATATCCCTGGATAAGCATGAAACAAAAAATTGTATTGATTCAGGCGCAAATTATGTTATCCGGTTGAAAATGCCAGAAAATGAAAAAATCACTATTTCCGATATGATCCGTGGGCACGTAGAATTTGATACTGCATTGCTGGATGATAAAGTGCTTTTTAAATCGGATGGGCTGCCAACCTATCATTTGGCCAACGTAGTTGATGACTATTTGATGGGAATCACCCATGTTATTCGCGGAGAGGAATGGTTGCCCAGCCTGGCCTTACATTACTTACTATATAAATATTTAGGCTGGGAACATGAAATACCTCAGTTTGCGCACCTGCCGCTAATCCTGAAACCCGATGGAAAAGGAAAGTTAAGTAAAAGAGATGGCGACCGCATGGGATTTCCGGTATTTCCTCTGGACTGGAAGCATGATTCAAATAGTGAAATTTTCAAGGGTTTCAGAGAGTGTGGGTATCTTCCTGAAGCAACTCTCAATTATCTGAGCTTGCTGGGCTGGAATCCAGGTACGGATCAGGAACTATTTTCCCTCTCAGAATTATTTCAGGCATTTGACATTGAAAAAGTCCAGAAATCAGGAGCAAAATTCGACCCCGAAAAAGCTAAATGGATCAATCAACAATACATTAAAAATCAATGCGCTGAAGATCTGCTAAACAAACTTAAGCCTTATATTCATCCACATTATTTATCAAAGGGAGATGATTACCTGATTAAAATTCTTTCTGTTCTAAAAGAGAGACTGGAACTTTTGCAGGATTTTAATGATCAGGCAGCTGTTTTTTTTGAAAGGCCGACAGAATTCGATCAGAAGCTGCTTAGAAAAAAGTGGAAAGAAAATACCCCGAATATTGTCTCAGGTTTTCATGATGCATTTACTACTATAGAAGAATGGACTCTTGCCTCCATTGACAAATTCATTCAGGGCTACTGCCAACAACATAATATTTCCCCCGGTGCATTGATGCTGCCGCTCAGATTGGTTATCAGCGGAAAAGGAGGGGGGCCATCAGTTGCCGAAATGATATGGATATTGGGCAAAGAAGAAAGTTTATTTAGAATAAAAAATCACAGCATTGTTTCATGATTTTTGTTATTTTTATTAAACTTTAAATCAAAATAACAAATGACCCATAATATAACCGAGGCTTCTCTGAATGAGAACAAATTGAGATATATCAAAAACCTTATTACCCAGATAAAATCTCAACTGCCTTTTCTGATAAACCTTGAAAGTGATGACAGGAAAAGGATGTACAGAAAAGGAAACAAGCAATACACCTTCATGAAAGAGACCTTGCGGTATAAGAAAAAAAATCCTCAGATCGAAACCCCATATATTGATGTCCAAAAACTGGAAATATACCTTGATGCAGCTTTCAAGCTAAAAGAACTTACGGAAGAATTAAGATCTCTGTCCGGGGAAACGGAAGATACGGCTTCTTCCTTATTTCATGAGGCTTTTAACTGGTCGAAATCCATTTACGCCCAGTACCAGATTGCAGCAAGCAATGATATTCAAAATGCAGGAGAAATTGTGCAGGACTTAAGCCAGTATTTCCCCAGAACCGGTAAAAAATCGAAAAAACACTAAAATGAGTACAATTTCCGTAAATGGCATGGAATTTTATGCTTACCATGGCTGCTTTGAGGAAGAGCAAAAAATCGGGAACCGTTTCATAGTAGACATTCATGCAGAAGCAGATATCAGGAAGGCTTCACTGTCAGATGATCTTTCTAAAACAATTAACTACCAGGAGTTATACAAGATTTGCAAACACGAAATGGAAATACCTTCTAAACTGATTGAACATGTAGCGCAAAGGATTTTGGTAACGATCCGCAACAAGCTTCCCCTGATCACTTATGCAAAGATCACCATCCATAAACTTAATCCACCCATAGGCGGAAAAATGGAAAGTGTAAGCGTTAGCATGAATAGTGATGAAACCGAATAGAATTCCAGGGCTTTTCTGCTACTTGTCAGGTAATGTTATTGCAGAAAAGTGAATGGTTGGCTATTGTACCAATAAAAAATATTTTATATTTTTGCAGTTAATAATGGTCTCGTGGCCGAGTGGTTAGGCAGAGGTCTGCAAAACCTTGTACAGCGGTTCGAATCC
>CAZZLL010000017.1:0-70609 GCA_964654725.1 uncultured Lentimicrobiaceae bacterium
GGTTTTTAAAAAAAACTCTAATTTTGATTGGTCCGAAAAATGGGGTAGCCTACAGTGAAAAAATACATCAAGATACTTATCTATATAGAGTTAATGGTTATGAAGACTCAAAAGAAATATTTGAGTTTTTTGCAGAAAACACAAAAGTTGAATGGGCTCATATGATATACAAAGATTTCTCTAATGGAAGTGTAATTGCTGAAATTTCAACTGACCATAAAGAAACCGAAATTTATTTCCCAATTAATGTTAGCAATAAAATAGGTAATCATATTTTAGTTGATGTAAGACATTGTCACCCCTATGGTTTTATTTCACCAGAGGATAGGTCGATGGCTCATATTTTTAATTTTTCAAATAATCAATACGGTATTCCAGTTCGGACATTTGTATTGAAAGAAGGTGACTATTATGAGTTTAATGATGTAAGAAATCCAAATGAAAAATTCCCAGTACCTAGTTTACCTAAGTATTAATTAATAAGAAACGCATGTATTTTTTCAGATTTATTATAATTTCAATTTTATTCAATACTTTATTGTTGTCATATTCACAAAGCCAGGGATTATTGGATAACCGATTGGACAGCATTCAAATTGATTCAGTTAAATTATTAAGTACTGAATTTGCCAATAGGGTCTTAAAGTTTTGCAGAAAAAACAACCAAGAATTAGATTTGAATCCATATTTAAAAATCTTACTTTCTGAGCAAAATGATAAAGTGGATACGACTATTATTGTTTCAATTTTAATGATTAAACAATTAGAAAATGAATTACTACTCTTAAATGAAGAAGAGTCAGGGTTTTTCATAATTGATAGTCTAATTGTTTTGATCCCTTTTTGGAAAGACCAAGCTGCAATATTATTTGAACGGACAGAATTCTCTAGAAAGTTTTATTTAGAGAGCAGGGATATTATCAAAGTTAGTGGTGGTATTTCAGTGCCTCAGACAACCTATGAAATCTTTAGAAATCGAAAATCAAAATTGAAAATCAAAAAATTGTATTCTTTTAGGAGTCCTCCATCAAAGTTTAAATTATTTATACATAATTTATTGCTAAAGCATTAGTAGTTGATATTGTCCGAAGTAAAAATGCTAATAAAATAAGAATCGTTATGCAATACCTGCCTTTTGGCGAAAGCTTCATCGACCAGCGCAACTCCACCTGGGAAACGCCATATACTTTCTCTGCCAAGGAAAAAGACCTGGAAACCGGCTACAGCTATTTCGGAGCGCGGTATTATAACAGTGATATATCGGTTTGGCTTAGTGTGGATCCGCTTGCGGATAAGTATCCTAGCATGAGTTCTTATATGTACACTGCTGGAAATCCTGTGATGTTGATTGATCCGGATGGGAGGAAGATTAAAGGGTTTAGTATAAATGATAAAGGAGAAGTTGAAGTTAATAGCAAAAAAGCATCTAAAAAGGCATTAGCTGTTTACGAAGAAATGAAGAAAACAGAAACGGGTAATAGTCAGTTTAAAAAAATGGTTGAATCTGAAACAAAAATTAAGATTAAATTGACAGAAAAGAAGCTCTATGATAGCAATGGAAATATGATTCATGGAGAAACATATGGTACTGGCATAACAAACGATGGTAATTATAAAAAGGCTACTATATACATTTCAACGGCAAAAACTGGGGATAGATTTGATAATGCTACCAAAGGGGAAATTATTAATGCTGTTGGAGTGCATGAATCTGTTCATGCTACAGATGCAGGTCAGATTGCAAAAGATCTCAAGCAGCCAGCATCATGGGCTACAGAGAAAAAGCCTATTGAAATGGAATATAAATCACGTACTGAATATAATAAAGGTGATAATAGTAAGTTCAAAAGCTTCTATGAAGATCCAAATCCAAAGGCCTTAGACCCTTATGGGAATCCTAAACCCTCATTTTACTTTCCAATAAAAAAATAAAATGCTATGAAAAAATTAACTTTATTCTCGTTTATATCATTACTTAGTGTTTTCCTTGTAAGTTGTAACAATATAAGGCTTTGCACAGATATAACTAAATATGATGCAAATAAAGAAAATGGATATTATACTTCATATTCAGATTCAGCTGGATTAATCACAAATTCTCGTTATAAAAATGGTTTAAAAGAAGGTGTAGAATTTATAGTAAATAAAAACGGGACTATTACTTCTATAAATAAATATAAAGGAGGACATAAACACGGTTGGTGCAGAACATATTCAAATGGTCAAATTTCGTCTGAAATAAAGTACAAAAACGGTAAAGTTCAAAAAGTAAGAATTATTAATATTTCTTGGTAAAAGTATTGGTAGTATTCTCCCTGGTGCATAGCAGCATCCAAATGAAAACCATACCAAATGCAACGAATATTCTTATATTTGCAAAACCATAACAATCAAATGAATAAACTAAGTTTTAACATATCAACACAAGAGAGAGACATCTACCTCTCCGACCACTTAGGTTCTTCCTCTTGGATAACTTATACCGATGGTTCTGTTACGCAGCACATGCAAAACTTGCCTTTTGGCGAACCATTTATCGACCAAAGAGCTACTAGCTACGATATTAGATACAAATTTACTGGCAAGGAAATGGATTCGGAGACAGGCTACCAATACTTTGGGGCCCGCTACTACAGCCCGAAGATCAGTGTGTGGTTGAGTGTGGATCCGATGAGCAATAAATATGCAAGTTTAAGTCCATATATATACTGCACAAAACCCAATAATGCTTATTGACCCAAATGGAAAAGAAATGAGTCGCGACAACACATATAATTTTTTAACACCGGCAATTCGGATCTCATCTTTGTCTTTCTCCAGTCCTGCATCCTTTTCCTGAAAACGCAATGCCTAAGTAAAAGCATGCAGGGCCGCTTTTGTGGCATTGTAAAAGGGATATACTGCACGAGGTACATTTATCAGATTTTTGCATCATTCAAAAAGTTTATTTCTGAGATAATCTAAAAAAAGTTGTTCGTTTTCTTGCTGAAAAGGTATTTTTTGTTCTCTTTCATGGGTATCATACAGCATCATCAGTTCCTTGGCTTTTTCTGTCTGAGCACTTTTTACATAATCATCTATCCTGAATAGGATGTTAAAACGGATAAGGTCGAAAAGCCTGAGTTCATCCTGACTATTCACATCCAGTTTTTCAGAGAGCCAAAGGTATTTCTCAGCCTTTTTGCAATATTTGTTATGCGCTAAATCTTTAGGTTCAATAGGGGTTAAATGGTCGAACAATATGTGTGAGCTTAAGTGATCGCTTAAACTTAGGTTGTAATTTCTGTTAAACCCCACCGTAAAGTATAGCTCTCTTTTAAAAAGATTTGCACGCAGAAGGCTCAGTAAAACCAAATCCCCCCTGAGTAAATATTGGTTGTAATAGCTGGCTTCAACTGACCAGGAAAAGTCTTCTATGCTTATGACAGAATCCGACCAGGAAACAGCCTGCAATGAATCCAGATCATTGATGGGCATGTCAAACTCCGCTAATTTTAGTTCTGCCAGCTTTCGTGGATACCAAGATGATCCCAGCATGTTCACATCGATAACACTTACATCCTGGCGGAAGCCTTCCACACCCTGTAAATATAGTAGAGTAAAGGTGAATTTATCACCGGAAGTTAGAAGGATAGCATTTTTGTCGCATTGCTTCAAAACCTGCCGGCAAAAGCTGAGAGTGAACTCTTTGAATCCGCCCCGTTTCCGACCTTCATTGAGTGCCCATTTTACGGAATCTGGTTTATCTACATACCAGTAATATATAGCCATGGAGCCCCATTCTGAGGATATCTTAGCATAAGGATCGAGGAGATATATTTCTCCCTCATATTTTGGAGAAAGAGCAATCACCTTTTCAAACTGTTCGCTGGATTTTAATACCATTTCCAGATTCATCTTGTTCATACTGCTTCCTATACGGGAATTGATGCGGCTGTATACATATCCCAGGTAATAATGGGCCTCTGCATTGGAAGGATCTAATTCAACTGCCTGTTCCAGGAGGTGGGCAATGTGTTCAAAGTCGAAAGTCTGCAGCTCTTCCATACTTATTGTGCGCTCTGACTTAAACAATGTTTTAGCACTATCTAGCAGGAGCTGGGATTTTTCATCTTGTGCATGAACGAAGTTTATGCATACTAGCAGAAATACCGAAATAGAAGTTTTCATATCATAAAGATACGGAATTGAAAACAAGATAAAATATTAATTGAGTAGCAGGCTTGATTTTGTTTAAGCACTGTTGGTTTTTGAAAGATGTAAAAATGAAGAATAATAGTAGAGAGTAATTTATTCTGTAGAGCTTTCTTCCATAATTTCTTTGAACTCTCCAATAGAGACAATATCGTGAAGCGTTTTGACAAACGTTAATTCACCATTTTTGTCTTTCACAATGCTTCCAACAAACCCATAGTTTTGTCCATAGAAATTATAAAAGCTACGTTCTACCTTTTCGGCCGTGTACATATTGTTTGAATCTACAAATTGTATCTCCATATCAATACGGTAAATCTTACATAGAACAGAATCTTCCTTGATTATAAAAGTCGTATCTCCTTCAAGGTATGTTTTATATTGATAGATATCAAAATATTTGCCCTCTTTTTTATTGCGATAGGTTGAAATGGAATTGTTTTCAGGAAGGCCGTAGATATATTTCTGAGGATTCTCAATAGTGGTTTCGTAGGGAATACCATCTTTATAAACAATAGATTTGTCTTCAACAGATACGTTTACGGAGTCTTTGTAATAATTTTCCCGGATAAGCAAAAAATCTCCCCGGTAAACTTCTGTTTTTGAACTGCTGGAATGTATCCTTTTATTTATCTGATATTCAAATGATGTGGAATTATTGAATTTTCTTTCAAATATCTTTACATAACCCGTGTCAAGCCATTCCTTGGGGGGGTCATAACTAATTTCAGCCTTTTTCTCCTGCGTATCCTGGCAGGAAAAAAAGAACAGGACTATGAATACATATAATACACTAAACCGTTTCACCAAACAAATCCATTTAACGGTTAATACGGATAAACCCCCAAAGGTTACTTATAAATCGTAAGAAATTTTTAACGAAAGTTAATAATTAGACTTATTTGCTTTTTTTCAATTATTTAAATTAGTATTTATTACATCAAAAATTTGATTATCAGTATCATATATTTTGGAAAATATTTCTTTGGCTTTGACAAATTATTTTTCGCCATGCATTTCCGGGTAAAATGGTTTTACTGCATCAAATCCCTGAAATGGGAGCTGTGAAATCAGGATGGTTTTATTCAGAAAAGGGAACCTTTTTACAGATTCCCTTTCATAAAGAAGTCGGGGTTAACCAACATTATTTGAGCACATTATGCCATTTTGTGAATAATGTAGGCTAAGTTATTTTTAGTACTTGAAAGTACGTGCAGCTGTATATGGGCCCATTTTCATTTGTGTCCAGTTACCTGCTTCATCATAAGTGAATTCACATTCCCATTCAGCAGAAGTTCTGAAATCAAAGTTGTCCGTGTTCATGCTTCCTTCGATTTGACCATTGGTCTCAAAGTAATTATTGAAATATTCTTTCATGCTGACTTTGGATTCAATGTTCATTTTACCTTTCATCTCAAAGGTATACTTGATTTTAGTAGGATTACCTTTGTCGTTGGTTTCCAGGAATTCGATTTGCCTGAGCATTCTGTCAGCAGTGGCCTCCTGTGTGCGTGCAGAAATGGTTGCCGAGAAGCTGGTATGAACGGTTCCATCCCATGACCAGAAAGTCATGACTCCCTGCTCATTGATACTGGCTTTGGTATCAAACGTAGCTTTGGTATCTGTACGCTTTGGCTGTATGTTATTGGCTTGCAGCAAATCCTTGAAGATAGCATTGGCTTTGAAATAACTTGATTCACCGGTAAAATATATGTTTCCTTCCAAGTCTACTTTTAACTGCACTTCTTCATTGGAGGCTTTTTCTGATAATAGGCCGGCATTTTTCGTGATATTATCTGCTAATCCAAAGGTTTTGTCAGCAATGGGGTCATATTCATCATTTAAAGCAGAATAATAACGGGCTTTATCAATACCACTTCTCTGCCATATGCCGGCATTTGTCTCAATAAAAGTATACTTGCCGTTATCGTCATATTGTGGTTTGATTTTGCGGGTGATGAGCTTTTCTTTTTTGCCATCATCCAGTTCAATGACCTGACTGGCTTCAAATTGCTTGATTTTTCCATCTCTATCGAAATTAACATCAAATACAATAGGCTCTGCACCCTCTTTGGTTAATTGACCTTCCATGCGTTTCGGACTGCCGACAAAACTGGTTAATGGCAGGAATTGGAAAGGATAATCGATTTCAAAAAGCTGACAAAGCAGGTCGTTATGGGCATAAAAATCAACAAAGCGTGCCAGGTCGCGGTTGATGGTTTTCAATAAAACTTCATAGCGATTTGCTCCTTTTGGATAAAAATTTACAAAACTCTTAATATTATTATATTCTGCAAATTTTTTCTGGTCTTTCATTCCGATAACAAGTCCTTTGCGTTCTTCCTTCGGAAGTTTTCCCTGAACAAACAGGTTCCATTTACGCATTTCTTCAAGGGTTTCGCTGATTTCTTCACCATATTTTTTGTAATAGGCACTGGCTTTTTCTGCATCTTCCAGCCATGCATAGCAAACAGAAAGGTTATGATAGGCTACCCAACGGGTTTTATCGGATGTTTTATCGAGGTCTTTCTCAATGATATCCACAAACTCACGGACTTTTGCTTTGTCTCCTTCGCTTAACAACAAGCCTGTTTTGTTTTCGAAAACTGCCAGGATATCATCGAGCATTTTTTTACTTTCTTTTATTTCTTTAATTTTTCCCAGTTTAATAGGGGAGTTGAATTGACCGAATCCATAGCGGGCATATAATTCCTGACGTACCTTATTATATGCACGGTTTACACCGATCCGCTCAGTAGCTGTTAATTCGTCGCTTTCTTCAACAGTTACGCTTAGTCCGGGCTTTGCTTCCGGTGGAGGGGTGTAACTCTTGGTTTTTTGTGTTCCTTTCAACACCCCGAGGTTATCTCCCAGGATAACTTTTCCGCCCGGATCACTGACCTTGTAGCGGCAATTTACATAATAAGGTACATCATAATATCCGTCCTTGTCAGCTTTCGTAGGCATATTACTTTCCAGTGAATTCGGATTTTGTTCGTTGAGTACGAAAATCTCTACTTTAACGGCTTGATGTGATTTGGCTTCGGCAATGATGTAATTTGGTACAAAATCCCATACAGCAAAACGGCCTTCTTCATCTTTGAACTCATCAATGGCTGCCTGCAACTTAGCCATATTATCAAGACCTTCGTTAACAGCACCTGCTACTTGTTCTCCTAACTTGCCGAACTTTGCGCCTATAGCGGCATTTTTCTCTTTCTGGGCTTCCAGTTTTGCAGCCTCCAGTTCTTTGTCATGGTGGACATACACATCGGCTTTTGCGTACTCTACATCTCCTGATGGTGCCTGAAAATAGGATATAAATTCAGGCCCCTTGATCTTTTGCGCTACGCTGCTTAAGGCAAAGCACAACGCAAATACAAACATAACTTGTCTTTTCATCTTTGTTGTTTTTTAGTTAAAAATTATTTTTTTCGTATAGTTGTTTTAGCATTCTAGTCAAGTCAAACGATCATCTGATTATTCTCCTTTCAATTCAGATCTGTGCAATACGTTGATTTTTACCTTACGTATTCTTGCCATATTGTAAAAATAACGCGTGTGCCAGTTACTAACAGTGCCGATGGCACTTTTCTTTTTCTCCTGATCCATGTATGCAATCAGGTTGGTAAACATGACATCACTTCTGAGCTTGGCTATCTTGTAATAGTATTTAATTTTCTCATTGAAGTTTGCATATCCCCTGAAAGTAGGAATCTCCTTAAACTTACGGGTATATACGTTTTTATACCAATGAAAATACTCTGCCGGATCAATACTTCTCATATCACTCAGCATATTGATTCCTTTTGCTTTGCAATATGTGGCCAGGGCTGTGAAGGATTTTTTCCTGTTTTGCTTTTTGCTTTTGTGAAAGTCTTCATCCAGGAAATTCATAAAATCTTCCATGTTTTCATTGTAGAAATCCCTGCAGGCATTGTTCAGTTGCATATCTTCAATGCCGAAAAGCTTTCTGTCATGCTCAAGGCAAAATGCTATGATGCCGTCGAATCTGTCAGGGTCTAGCCCAAAGTTTTCGTTGAAAAAACGTTCTGAATAAGCACTGTCTTCATTTTTTTCTATATCCACAATGCGCTCAAAAGGACTTCCTTCCTCATCTTTGTATGCATTCAGGTCAAATACCCCCTCTGTATTGTCCCTGAAAAACAGGAATTTATCTTTGTTGTAATATTTGTTAAGAAAGTGATAAATGTTTTTTTCGCCGAAATTTTGACCTTCATGGTTGACCAAAGTAATATGATAATTTTCTCTTTTATTCGGTACTGAAGCATTCAGGGTATTAATATATTCTCTGATTTGATCATTACTGAGATTTGTACTTAATTCTATCCTTTCTTCCTTTTCATTGGATGGGGTAGTGTCTTTTGACTCACTCATTGTGAATTGTTTTATGTTAATACTATTAGCGACTTCACAACCTTGTCTGCTATTTATTTTGCAAACTTAATATAAATTACAGGATCATGAGTGAATTAAGTCTGAAAAAATTCATTAATTGTTAGATATTACAGGATTTCCGGCATTCAAATGAGAACCTTAAAGGTGCATAGAAAAACATAGATACGGTTAAGGAGTATCAAAAAGACCTGGTAGATATTCTGACCGAGTTGTCGCCCCTGGCCGTTATCAAAGGCTGATTTATCTTCATTTAATTGTTAATACTTTGTCAAAGGGTCTTGCCATCCCGAAGGGAAAATACGTATTTTTGTTTTGGGTGATGTACCATCATGGCTCCTGATTAATCATTAATATTTGCTATATGGAATTTATCAACTATACTACTTATAACCGGGCTGAAGATATTAAGCGCCTGAAATTTATTACAGAAAATGTACCAACTAATAAGGAACCTCCTCTGAAAGTTATTGAAATTGGTTGTGGCAACGGAAACATCTGCTACCAACTGGCAAAATACGGGAATGATGTAACTGGCATCGATATTAGTCAGACAACCATAGATACTGCAAATAAGAACTTTGGGGATACACCCGGCCTTAAATTTGAGGTCAGGGATGCAGAAAAAATGAAACTGGAAGACCTGGATAAATATGATGTTATTGTGTGTAGCGAGGTTTTGGAACATCTGTATGAACCGGGGAAATTTGTTCAGAACTTTAAAAATATTCTGAAAGAGGATGGCGTAGCTATTGTTACAGTCCCCAACGGATATGGCCCTCGGGAATTTTTTGTGACCCGTCCGGTGCAAAAAATCATGAACGGTAAAGGCTTTTTTCCAAAACTTATTCGAGGAATTAAAGGATTATTTGGATATAAAGGGGCAAACAGGCAAACATCAGCAGAAGACCTTGACCATATCCAGTTCTTTACCATGAAAAGCCTGAAAAGAATTGCGAATATTGCTGGAATGAAAATCGTAAAAAAGAAAGCAGGCAATTTTATTGAAAATACATTTCCTTTTTCCATAATTACAAGACGAGCTGTTTCACTGCAGCGGTTTGATTGTATGGTCGCAGATATTTTACCCTTGTTCTGCACCAGTGCATTCTATACTGTTTGGGAATTGGATATAAACAAACAATAACTTCCATATGCGCACTAATAAAATCAAGATACTGGAAACTATCAGGCAGGGAAGGGTAGGTGGCGGCGAAACACATGTGCTTGAACTTGCTTCTAACCTCGATAAATCAAAGTATGAACCTGTCGTGCTCTCTTTTACCCCGGGTCCCATGGTGGATGAACTGAATAACAGAGGAATTCGAACAGAAATAGTTTTTACGGAACGGGCCTTTGATTATAACATATGGGGCAAAGTAAAAGATTTTATGCAAAAGGAAAACTTCGATATTGTCCATGCTCACGGTACCCGGGCAATGTCGAATGTATTTCGGTCTGCACGCAAACTCAAAATACCCCTTTTATATACTGTTCACGGCTGGTCTTTTCACCTCGACCAGAAATATCCCGTCAGGCGTCTGCGTGAACTTTCAGAAAAATTCCTTACCAATAAAGCCGATAAAACCATCTGTGTGTCATACAGCAATCAGAAAGATGGCCTGGAGCGCTTTAATATGAAGCGTTCTATTGTTATATACAATGCCGTGGACCTGATGAAATTTAATCCGGATATGCAATTTAGAGATATCCGAAATGAGCTGGGTGTTGGAAATGATAAGGTGCTCATAGGCTACATTGTAAGGATTACCGGACAAAAGGATCCTTTTACATTGCTTAAAGGATTTAAAAAAGTTACGAAGGAAAGCAAAGATGCCGTATTATTGATTGTAGGTGAAGGCGATTTAAAAGATGAAACGGTGAACCTGGCAAAGGAATTAAAACTGGACAATCAGCTGATTTTCCAACCTTTTCGTTCGGATATCCCGGATATTCTAAATGCTATTGATATATATTGTCTGCCTTCACTTTGGGAAGGATTCCCGATAGGAATTCTGGAAGCCATGGCCATGCGCAAAACAGTGGTTGCTTCTTCCGTTGATGGCAATAAAGAACTGATCAAAGAAGGTGAAACAGGCCTGATGCTCCCGCACAGCAATCCGGATAAACTGGCTGAGGTGTTGCTTAAAGCCATAAAAGATGAACAACTCAGAGAGAAGCTTTCGGAAAATGGGTATCAGTTTATCAAAAAGCAATTTGGGATAGAAAGATTGATAAAAGAAATTGATGAGGTATATGAAAACATGATTTCGTAAAGCTTTATTTTCCGCCAATGGATCAGATTCCAGCTTTTCACATTCTGCAGGATCACAAACAAAGGGGGTAAAAGCTTTTTTAGTAGGTAATTTGGCTCTCAAATGTAGT
The DNA here is from genome assembly GCA_964654725.1 of uncultured Lentimicrobiaceae bacterium. Taxonomy (GTDB): domain Bacteria; phylum Bacteroidota; class Bacteroidia; order Bacteroidales; family CAZZLL01; genus CAZZLL01. The sequence goes on from CAZZLL010000017.1 coordinate 10,996, forward strand.
GAATGATGAAATTATATCCTTAAAACCTTCAGGGATTTTTTTCATATACTCCGGGTTTAGCTCAAAACCGAAAGCTGCTATGACCAGGATACGGCTATCAGACAGGGGGGCTTCATACCTGTAAGCCATATCGTAAAGATAATATTCAGTATCATAGCTTGTTTCAATGATTTGTATTTTCTTCTGATCCATATTTACTAGCTTTCGGTCAACATAGGATACGCCTTCAAACACATTATTTTCAGCGAGTCTATCCAGGCGGGTATACTCTTCGCCAATATCCACATAAAACTCTTCAATCCCGGTACTGTCAGAATCTTTGATGAATTCCATAAAGAAGGTATTGGTATTGCCCGTCAGCTCTCCGTCATCATTCAATATTTTCACCGGCCTTATATTGTCTCCAAAAGAAAAAGAATAACCCATTAGTCTGTCAGTATAGGTTTTATTGCTGTATGTCCAGTATGGACTTTCTTTATCTACTTTTTCAGGCTTTCCGTTTATGATAATGTTTTCCAGTTCAATATTTTCAGGCAGGCTGGAATTTTCATCTTTTGATCGGAGGTAATTTACATCAGGAAGCTGGCCCCAGGAAGGGTCTATCTCCATCCATCTTCCAATCCATACTTCCGCCCAGGCATGCCCGGAATACGTGTCGGATAATCCCAGCCAGCCTCGGGCTACTCTGGCCGGAATACCCAGTGCCCTGGCAAATGCAACAAACAAATTAGCTGATTCAGAACAATCCCCTTCTCCGCATTTTAAAGTTTCAAGGGCTGATCCTACACTCACTATGTAGGTGGATCTAATGCTGTCAGATACCCATTTTGCCAGTAATAAACTTTGTTGGAGGGGATCTCTTTCATCACCAACAATCTCTTTTGCTTTGTAAATAATATGTTTATTATCAGATTCTATCATATAGGCTGGGGTCAATGCCAGCTCCAGTTCTTTTTTATCACCTGTTTCATGCCCCTTTATTTGAGTCTCAGGATAAACCGTTAAAAACACTGTGTTGGGATCACCAGGCTTTGTTCGGAGTTCTTGCCGATGGTTTTTCAGTATGCTGATATCATCGGCATATTTATACTGTATTTTTAATTGTATGCCATCGGTTTCCAGAAGGGGCTCACAAAGAAAATCAAACGAAATTACATTTTCCCGTACCCCTTTTATTTCCAGTCCCCTTTCATGTAAAGCTGTTGCCGGATCCAAAGCAAACAGCTCTATGCCCTGCATTCTGGAATACTGACGAAAAAAATTCTTATTGAAAACATCTATGTCTTTATTTCCATCTTTCTCTGTAATAACCTTAATGGTGTCCGGGCTTTTATAAAACGCCGCATCATAGGTTTTGAATTCAAGAGAATATATATCGAAAATGCAATAAGTGAACCTGTCCCCGTTTTTTGCCTTGTCCATCATATTATTGGTATAATTATAATGGGTAGGAAATTCCTTATAATACCGGTGGTAGTATTCATCCATTAAGTTGGCTTCCAATAGCATGGAGTCACCGTCTGCATCAAGATACCAGGCACTATACCGGCCGTTATCATTAATGATATGAACCACGAGGAATACATCATCGTCCATTGTGAATATACCAAAGATTAATTCATTGTATTTGGTTTCAGTATCATAGGTCAGTACTTTGGTAAAAAGGTCGTGGGTGAAAACAATGTATTTTTCATTTTCATATTTAAATTCCCAGAAGTTGGATAACAGGTTCAGAATAATTCCTTCCTGATCTTTGGTGCTTACTGCATGCTGGTTCTTCAGACTGTATTTGTCAATGGCGGCCTTGAGAACAGCCAGTGGTTTTTCTTTCAGCACCCAGTTTTCTTCAATTTTCTGGTAATCGTTTACCTGAGAAAATAGGGAGGACGTAAGAAAAACGAATGAGATACATAGTGTCAGGTAAGAAAAGTGAGTATTTTTCATAATTGGAGTATTTAAAATAAATCTACAAACAGTTTAAAAACTGCTTTAAAGAACAACAAAAATACTATAGTAAGAATTGTGCCAGGATCTTGATATGCAGAAATAAATGATTTGATAAATCGGAATAAGCTGATATTGCTTCCAGTTCAGAGCAGCACATTTTAACGATTTCTTCAAGGTTCTTTCTGTATTTGCGGATATTTTTACGCTTTTATTCAACGCATCCATTAAAATGATGAACACTGATCATCTGCTAATACGGAATTCCCTGCAGGTAGAATTTTAATCTTTTTGTGAAATGTTCTGATTGGTAGGATTAAAATCAATTAGCTCTACAATGATTTCATTACGTCTGTTTATTAATTGATATGGAGGGTTATAACCAAAAAACTCAAAGTCTTCTGAATAATTATAACCTTTATCTTCAAGGATACTCTTTAGCTCTTCTGTTTTCCGTGCAATGCGCGTGTCATTGGCATATCCGCCGAATTCCAAACTGGCTGTATATCTGTTGTTCGTTTTATGAATATGAATGGCAGGGTTGTTTGGTTTTGGCATGCTGTCATAAATCATATCAGAAGGCATATAAAAACGCATGGTGTTTTCATTTCCATCCTGACTAATCCTAACAGGAGCTGTCATGGCTATTTTTTGATTTTTTTCATTTCCACCAAAAATATATCCTGCCAATACCCTGAAATTTTCTCCTGATGTTGAGGAATAACTTCCATTCTTTGAACTGGAAATTGCTATTGCCTCAGGATAGTGCCTAATCTCAAATCTGTTGTCTTTGAAAATAAGATGGTGCATTAATTCCTCAGTTTTTCCAATAGTTTGAGCAATAATTATTTTTAAACCACCTGCAATAAGGACAAAAGTTGTTACAAATATTAAAAGGGTTTTCATAATTTCCGGTTTATATAATTTCTATTAAGTAAACAATACTTTAAGCACTTTGTTTATTAAATATCAATAAAGGTCAAACAAAACATATTTGTGGTTTATAAATATAAGATTTTAAGCGACTTAGGTCTTGGTGAAAAAATAGTTGTATTTTTTTGCCCAAATAAGGTTACACTTGTAATAATATATATACTAAGAATAGAACATTCAGGATTTTTCCTGAGACAGAGTTTTAGGATAAAAGATATTGTTGTATTTTAACTAATAATACAAGGACTTCTTAATCTACTCTAAATTACTTTGTGTTTAAATTGCCGCAGCATGGCCTGGTCTGAAAAGTCCGGGCCATTGCATTTTACATAATTTCTTATCTTACTTAGCTTGGTCAGGTTATTGTTGTATATTGGGATGTTATTATATTTGTTAATTAAAACAAGAAGAAAATGAAAAAAATTATCACAATCATTTTGAGCATACTTGTATTTAATACAGTTTATTCGCAGGGAGATAATGACAGCATCATCATTGAGGATATAGAAAAACCGCTAAGCATTAAAAAGGTATTGATTGTTACCGAATATACTGCAGACACATGGCAAGATGCACCGGAAGGGCTTGAAGTTTCTGATTTCAACCCGGGGTTCAATGCATATGTCTTAAGGAACAGGCAGATTAGCAACAGTCCGTTCAGTTTTGCTTTTGGAATTGGTATAGGTGTTCATAACCTTCACAGCGACGGAATTCCTGATAAAGAAATTGACACAGCTACTTTATTACCTACTGGTAATACGGTATTCAATGCAATACCAGAAGATGTAAATGGAAAACAGATCGAATTTAAAACGAATAAATTTACGCTTGCTTACCTGGATATCCCTATACAGATTCGCTTCATCAGTGCTTCTGGTTTCAACTTTTTTATTGGAGGTAAAGCCGGATTTATGATGAGTAATCATACAAAATACAAGGGCGATAACCTGGACGGGGCTGATTATGAGATAAAAATGAAAATGCACAACATTGATAATGTGATGCAATTCAGGTATGGTGTTGGGGGAGGCCTTGGTTATAAGTGGATAAACCTGTCTGCTTTTTACCAGTTATCGAACATTTTTGAAGATGGCAAAGGACCTGAGATGGCACCGCTCTCTGTCGGTTTTTCTATATTCCCTTTTTAATAGCTTAGTCCAAATAATATTATCACGAACATAATACTAAAACCCGCCATGAAGCCTGTGTAAACCTGCACAGGCTTATGTGCATTTAGGCTCAAGCGGGCGGTGCCTAACAAACCACTGAGCAGGATAAAAACGCTTAATAAACAGAGGGTGTCAATTCCTTGTTGGTAGTATAAACCCGCAAGCAGTCCGGTGATACCGCCGATGGCTGCCATATGAATGCTGATGAGCCAGAAAAAATTAATGATAAAGCTTATAAGGATTATGAAGGTGGCTCCGAGCATGAACATTTCATAAGTTTGCGGTATCGGAAGTTGCCGGAGAATATGATAACATAGGTAGAAGAAAACACAACTAATAAGGTAAGGTAGTATCCTTTCGTGTTTGTTCTCCATTTTTTCAGTTTGAATAATGCCTTTCAGTAGAAAAAGATAGGTAAAAAAGAGGGGAATCAGTATTGTTATTAAAACAATAATACCCAATATGATGAATTTCAGTTTGACCGGCAGTATAGCTGAAAGGTATGATTTTAAAGCAAAAAGGATCAGTATGGTGTAGGTGGGCAGAAAAACGGGATGGAAAATGGCAGAGAGTATATTGGCGATCTTGTGATTCATGAATTACAAGGTGTTCTTATAGTTCTTTTCTAAGTCTCGCCACAGATATATTTAATTGTTCCCGGTACTTTGCTACTGTTCTGCGGGCAATATTGTAGCCTTTTTCTTTTAGTATGTTCGCCAGTTCTTCATCTGTATACGGTTTGGATTTATTCTCTGAATTAACACAATTCAGCAATATTTTTTTTACTTCACGTGTACTGACTTCTTCACCGCTTTCTGTTTGCATGGACTCAGAGAAAAAACTTTTCAGGAGGAATGTTCCGAATGGCGTCTGAACATATTTGCTGTTGGCTACCCTGGAAATTGTTGATATATCAAGATTCACAATTTCAGCAATATCTTTGAGGATCATGGGTTTCAACATAGTTTCATCTCCTTCGAGAAAATAATTCTTTTGATACTCCATGATGGTTTTCATGGTGATGTAAAGGGTATGTTGGCGTTGTTTAATGGCATCAATAAACCATTTTGCAGAATCTATTTTTTGCTTGATAAACATGAATGCTTCTTTTTCTTTGCTGCCATTTTTCCCTTTCGCCTTGTTTGCAGCAAAATTTTCAAGCATTTCTGTGTATAATTTATTCAGTCTGAGCTCCGGTGTATTCTTGGAATTGAGGTTTAATTCCAGCTCACCGTCATTATTTGTGATTATGAAATCAGGGATGATGTATTGGTTGGTTCTGGCATTATCGTTTAAGGAGCTTCCAGGTTTAGGATTAAGTTTAAGGATCTCGTTTATGACATCCTTTAAATCTTCCTCGCTGATACCGGTTTTTTTCAGTATTTTATCATAATGCTTTTTCGTAAATTCATTAAAATACCGGTCGATGATATGGTAGGCATTTTTTAAGGAAGTTTTAAGATCAGGATCTTTTCTTTTAATTTGTATTAGAAGACATTCCTGTAAGTTTCTTGCACCTACTCCGGGAGGATCCAAATCCTGGATAATGTCAAGCATACGCATCAACTCTTCCTTATCTGTTACAATGTTTTGCGAGAATGCCAGGTCATCAATCATGGAGGTAATATCCCGCTGAAGATAGCCTGAATCATCCAAATTGCCAATAATATGCATTGCAATATGATTTTCCTTTTCATTCATAACCCGGAGGTTTAATTGCGAGATCAGGTGCTCATGAAAGGAAACTATTGAAGCAAAGGGCACTTGCTTGTGCTCGTCATCAGGCCCGGTATTATTAGCGTTTAATTTATATGACGGGATATCATCTTCATCCATATAATCTTCGATATCAAACTCATCATTGTCATAGCTGTCATCCTCATCATAATCTTCATCATTGGCATCGTATTCATCAGTTTCCGGATTGTCCATATCATCCAGGGCCGGATTATCTTCTAACTCCTGCTTAATACGTTGTTCAAGCGCAACAGTAGGGATCTGCAACAACTTCATCAGCAGTATTTGCTGAGGCGAAAGTTTTTGTAATAATTTCTGTTGCAGTTTCTGATTTAACATATTCCCTGGTGTACTGAATTAATTGGTTATGGTAAATATAATAAAAAATATGGACATCTCAACATCTGAATCTGTGGTATTCACTAAAAGTTAGCATTTTGAGGTGTTCTTGGGAAAGGTATAACATCCCGGATATTGCTCATTGCAGTTACAAACTGTACTAGTCTTTCAAACCCAAGGCCAAAACCACTATGTGGAGCTGTGCCAAACATCCTGGTTTCACGATACCACCATAGATCTTTTTCCGGTATGTTCATTTCTTTGATCCGTTGATCCAGAGCGTCCAGATTTTCTTCACGCTGTGAACCGCCAATAATTTCTCCTATATTGGCAAACAATACATCCAGTGCCCGGACTGTTCTTCCGTCATTGTTTTGCTTCATGTAAAAGGCTTTAATATCTTTCGGATAATCGGTGATCATTACCGGCTTTTTAAAACTTTTTTCCACAAGGTACCGTTCATGTTCTGATTGCAGGTCTAATCCCCAGTTTACTGGAAATTCAAACGGATGATTTGATTTTTTCAGGATATCAATAGCGGAAGTATAATTGATCCTTTCAAACGTAGTACTTACAATTTGCTCAAGACGTTGGATTAATTCTTTATCATACATTTTGTTCAGAAATTCCAGGTCGTCGGAGCAATTGCCCAGTGCATGTTTAATAACATATTTTAAAAAGTCCTCTGCCAGGTCCATATCATCATGAATATCGTAAAAAGCCATTTCAGGCTCAATCATCCAGAACTCTGCCAGGTGACGCGGAGTATTTGAGTTTTCAGCCCTGAAGGTCGGGCCAAAGGTGTATACTTTTGAAAGTGCCAGGGCACCTAGTTCTGCTTCCAACTGGCCTGATACGGTCAGGTTGGTTTCCATCCCGAAGAAATCCTCTTTATAATCTACCTTTCCGTCTTCTGTTTTGGGCGGATTTATAGGATCTAATACAGAAACCCGGAACATTTCACCAGCACCTTCTGCGTCTGATCCGGTGATAATAGGAGTGTTTAGGTAATAAAAGCCATTGTCATTGAAATATTTGTGAATGGCATAGGCCAAAGCATGACGTATCCTAAATACAGCACCAAAGGTATTGGTCCTGAAACGCAAATGAGCAATTTCACGGAGAAACTCCAAACTATGCCCTTTTTTTTGCAGGGGGTATGTTGAAGGATCTGCTGCTCCGTAAAGGGCTATTTCTTCGGCTTGTATTTCAACTGATTGTCCTGAACCGGGCGATTCTACAAGTTTTCCGTTAACTGAGATGCAGGCTCCGGTTGTGATTTGTTTAATAATATTTTCATCGAAATTCTTTAATTCAGCAATTACCTGGATATTATGAATAATTGATCCGTCATTTAAGGCAATAAAAGCTATGTTTTTATTGCCTCTTCGGGTCCTTACCCAACCCCGGGCATTGATCAATTTAGGCAATTCTTTCTCATTAAGTAATTCCTTTACATTCGCTCTAGTATATTTTTCCATCACAAAATGAATTTTTTGCAAAAAAAATACTTTTTCATTGCTTTATCAAAAGAAATGTTCAATAAGGCTAAATTTATTCAATAATAAGCTATCTGTTTTTATAATTGTTCAGCTATAATATTCTTACTTTTGCAGTTAAATGGGTACATACAGGCTACATATACAGGAAATTCCGCTTCAGTGGAGGGCGTATGCTCCGTTGCCGGTAATAGCAGGTCCCTGCAGTGCTGAAAGCCGGGAGCAGGTATTAGCTATTGCAGCGGCCCTGTCTGCTCTTCCTCAAATAATAGCCATGCGCTCAGGAATCTGGAAACCACGAACCCGACCGGATGAATTCGAAGGTGTTGGAGAAAAAGGATTGGAGTGGCTGAACGAAGCCAAACAGAAATACAACATCAAAATAGCTGTGGAAATAGCCAATACTACCCACATTGATTTATGCATGAAACACAATGTGGATTTTCTGTGGTTAGGAGCCAGAACAGTGGGAAATCCTTTTTCAGTGCAGGAAATTGCTGAATCTTTAAAAGGAACGAATGCCTGCGTTATGGTTAAAAATCCGCTGAACCCTGATATCAAACTTTGGATAGGAGCATTGGAACGAATGAATAATGCCGGTATTAGTAAGCTTATTGCTGTCCATAGGGGTTTTTATTGCTATGAAAATCCCTGCTACAGAAATTCACCAATGTGGGAAATACCCATTGAATTAAAACGCCTGTTCCCTGAATTGCCCCTTTTTATTGATCCAAGCCACATTGCTGGTAAAAGGGAATATATAAAAAGATTAACCCAGTACGCTGTTAATCTGGATATGGACGGCCTTATGGTAGAGGTGCATCACCGGCCAGAGCAGGCGCTTACCGATGCCAGCCAGCAAATTACACCTGATGAATTAAAAAATATTCTATTTGATATTGTTACCAGGACGGCAAGCGATCATAAAATTCTTCATCAGAATGAAATCGAAACCTTACGATCTAAAATTGATCATTTTGACAATGAACTGATAGAAACCCTTGCACAGCGAATGGATGTTGTCAGGGAAATCGGACTTGTTAAAAAAGAACACGATATAACAGTTCTTCAGCTTAAACGCTGGATCGACATCATTCAGGACAGGCTTCATAAAGCTGAAAATAGTGGTCTGAATAAGGATTTTTTAAAGAAACTTCTGGAGATCATTCATAAGGAAGCTATTCGGATACAATCCGACATCCTGGATGAATAAACCTACATCCAACCCTTTCGCTTGAAATAAAGGATCATGGAAATTACAATCACACTCATTCCTGCCAATAAGATCCAGAATGAATGCGGATTACTGATAAAAGGCATGGTATCGAAGTTCATGCCGTATATTCCCGTAATAAAAGTCAGGGGTAGTAAAATAGATGAAATGAGAGTCAGCACCTTCATAATGCTGTTGATACGGTTGGTCTGCAGGGAATCAAAGGTTTTGGATAAATCCTCGATCAGTTCAGCATAGTCCTCTATCAAATCCCACATTTTCTGGTAATAGTCGAGGATATTTCCCCAGTAATCTTCCATGTTTTCTGCATAACCACTGATATCGCCTGATTCAAACTTATGGAATAGCCGCAACTGGGGCTTAAAAATGGTATTCAACAGGATAATGTTGCGTCGGGTTATTGAGATTAGTTCAATTGTTTTTTGAGCCCTGTCATCAAAAAGCTGTGCACTAATGGCATCTACTTCACGCCCTACTTTGTTTATCAGGGCAAGGGTTTCTGTCATCAGCCTTTCCAGTATTTTATACAGCAAAGCATCACTGGTAGCCACAAAATCTTCGTTAAGCTGAGGATTTTCCTTCATGGAGTTGAAAAGGGTTTTTACAACCCAGTGGGATTTACCTATAGTAATAATATAATCTTCGCCCCAGAATATCTTTACCTCTTTGGTTTTTAGAAATTTATTTACTTGATCGTAATAGGGAAAGTGAAGAATCAGGAAATAGTACTCATCGTATATATCAATCTTTGGTCGCTGTACTTTGCTTCGACAGTCCTCAATATCCAGGGGATGGAAATAAAAATTTTCTTTTAGAAAATCCAGGTCTTCTTCCGTTGGGCTCAAAACGTGATGCCATTTTAAGGTTCCAAATTTGATAGTATCAATCATAAGCCCCCCCTTTTTTGAGTATTTATTATTTCTACATTATTATTTTTTTTGATTAGGGCAAATATAATTAAAAAAAGAAATGTTATGGGAAAATATAAAAGCGACGAGGACTATTTCCAGCGCAGGCTAGAAATCATATGTTCCACATCCTCCTGAATGAAGTCAATCACAGGAGCCAGAGAATCATTATTTGGGGGCGTATTGAAATATAGAGCACCTCTCAGGAAATGCTTCATGCTGTCGGTCAGGTAGAACTGGTATGGCGAGGCTACTCCGGGGCCACTGATCTCGTAAGTCAGGCCGTGCACATTTTCTGCCGGGTTTGTAAATTCCCTGGTATTTATATTTGTTGCTTTGGGAATATGTTTGTGCACATAATTATGTACATCATCTATGTATTTGTATAGGTTTTCCCCAACCTTCAGGTAGGTCAGATGAACACGGGCACCGTAATCTGTAAAAAAAAGATTGAATTTATATGTGCCTTCTCGTTGTGCCTCTCTTTGCTCAATAACCGTGTACACAGGCTTGTCAAATATAAACGGATAAAGGGAATCATAGGGAATATATTTTTTTCCCGGCAGGCTGATTCGCAAATATCCGGTTGGTTTCGGGAAATATGTGTCCTGTTTGCATCCCGATACAAAGAAAAGTATGATTATAAGGCTTAAGATAGATTTACGCATAGGCGAATTAATCCAGGGATTTAATGCTCACTTTGATTCTTTTAATTCTTCTTTTGTCGACCGATTCAATATTAAAAAGGAAATTCCTGTATTTTATTTCCTCGTTTCTTTCAGGTATTTTTCCTTCCATCTCAAGGATAAGCCCGGCCAGGGTATCTGAATCTCCTTTTACATCTTCAAATATCCTGTCGTCCAATTCCAAAATTTTACAAAAATCATTAAGCGAGGTTTTGCCTTCGAAAATATAGTTATTATCGTCAAGTTTGCTATAGACAATCTCGTCAGTTTGATTATCGAATTCATCATTGATTTCACCAACGATTTCCTCTATGATATCTTCCAGTGTAATGATTCCGGATGTACCCCCGTATTCATCCACAACAATAGCAAGATGGATTTTCTTTTCCTGGAATTCTTTCAGCAGGTCATTGATACCTTTATTTTCAGGAACAAAAAATGCCGGTCTTAGTAAAGGTTGCCAGCTAAAATCATTTGATTTACTGAGGTGGGGTAAAAGGTCTTTGATATATAAGATGCCAGCAATCTTGTCAAAACTGTCCTCATAAACAGGCAGCCTTGAATATCCGCTTTCCAGAATAATATTCAGCAATTCCCTGAAGGGGGTATTAATATCTAATGCCACAACATCTACCCTGGATTTCATGATCTCTTTTACATCAATATCACCGAATTTTACAATGCCTTTGAGAATCTTTTTTTCCTCTTCACGTGTAGAATCATCCACGGTTAGTTCGATCGCATCTGAAAGTTCGCTCATGGAAATATTATGCCCTTTTTTTGATAAACGCCTGTCGATCATATTGGTGGATTTCACTAATATGGAACTCAGGGGGTAAAAAAGCCGGATCAGCAGGGTCATAGGTTTTGACATGAATCCGGCAAATTTATCAGCATGTTGCGAAGCATACATTTTGGGCATAATTTCTCCGGCGAGGAGGATTATGGATGTTACCACGATAACTTCTATTATGAATCCAAGGACTATAAACTTGCTGAAATCAAATAATTCAGCAGAAACATAAGCCGCAATAATGACAATGGCTACATTAATAAAATTATTTGCTATCAAAATAGTGGCAAGCAGTCGTTTGGGTTTTTCAAGCAGGCGCAGAATCAATTGATTTCTTCGGCTTTTATTGATGCGCAGGTTTTGTAAATGATTTGGGTTTAGAGAAAAGAAAGCTACCTCCGAGCCCGACACCATGGCTGATAAAAATAATAAACCTGTAATTACTATCAGACCAATAAGTACTGCAATAGTAAATGATTTATATACAACTGCATTGAGCAGTGAAAAAGACACTAATAATTCCGAATAGCTTGGATCTTCCAAATTCTAAATACTTTTATAAAGAATTGTTAGCCAGTTTGTAAAGTGCAAAAATAAATAAAAGTCTTAAGATTAAAAAGGTAAATCGTCATCGGGTTGGGGTTCATTGTTCGGAGCAGCCTTTTGCTGTGGAGGTTCAGCAGGAACATTGTTTGATGTATTTCTACCACCCAGCATAGTTAAATTATCTGCATTGATCTCGGTGATATACTTGTCATTACCCTGGTCATCTTTCCAGGAACGCTGCCGGATACGACCCTCAATATATACCTGATTTCCTTTACTGAGGTATTTTTCCGCAACCTCTGCCAATCCTCTCCAAAGCACAATATTGTGCCATTCAGTATGGTCAACTTTGTTGCCTTCACGGTTTTGATAAGTCTCTGTTGTTGCCAGTGAAAATGATGCTTTCTTTAAATTATTATCGAAGGTCATAATTTTCGGATCATTTCCCAGGTTTCCAATCAAAATAATTTTGTTAATTCCTTTCATGATACTGCTTTTTTTTGAAACATTACAAATTTAATTAATTAGCATGCTTTTTTTCAATTTTGGAGGAATTGTTTATAAGTTTTTATTTATCCGGTTATCATAGGAAACGTTCCCGCCAGAGCTTATTTTTTTTCAAGAATTTTATGTATTAATCTTGGAAAGGCATATTTGTCAAGGTCTCCTGTGTAAATTTTCTTTGTATTATCCAACAGCAATTCATTGCCAGCTTGCAACTGGATTTGAGAAAGCCGTGCAACTATGATTTGGTGGCTCAGTATATGTTTTACTGGTTTCTTTGAATCCAGGAGGGTCCATTTTTCATTTCTGAAAATTTTTTCTCTTTCCAGCGAATTCTCCAGCTCATCTTCCTTCAGGGCTGCATCATATTCCAGCATGGGAAGTTCATAAAGGTTTTTCCAGATATCATTATGGGTGCGTTTTCGAATATAGGTGAATGATGTTCCTTGTTCTATCTGGGTTATGTACAAATAGTGAAAATAGCGTTTTTTCATTTTTTGTTTTTCGGATTTCCTGGGAATAAGGTGTGTTTTGTTAGCTTTGAATGCTTTGCAATTTAATTTCAGAGGGCATACCGGGCAATCAGGTTTTTGAGGAATGCATTGCAGGGCGCCAAATTCCATGATAGCCTGGTTAAAGGTAGCCGGATCCTTTTTATCTATTAATTCCTGAGCCAGTTTTAGAAGTTTTTGTTTTGCTTTACTGCTATTCACTGCATGTTCATAGGCAATAAGCCGGGATAAAACCCGGATAACATTTCCATCCACAACAGGGTAAACCATCTTAAAAGCAAAGCTGGCAATAGCACTGGCCGTATACGGCCCGATTCCGGGCAATGCAGATATCTCTTTGTAGTTTTTCGGAAAAAGCCCGGTATAGTTATCCCTGATAATTTTTGCAGCTTTATGGAGATTTCTTGCCCGGCTGTAATATCCCAGTCCCTCCCAAATTTTCATCACTTCATCCTCAGGGGCGTCAGCAAGACTGACAATAGCCGGAAAACGTTCCAGGAATGCATGATAATAAGGCAGGCCCTGATCCACCCTGGTTTGTTGTAATATGATTTCAGATATCCAGACTTTATAAGGATCGGCAGTGTCTCTCCAGGGCAAATTTCGTTTATTCCTGTGATACCATTTAATTATTCTTTCTGCTATTTGCATTGACCTTTCGAACAAATTTATATTGAGTACATTAGATATAAAAATATTATTGGTTTTATTTCTTACTAAGAAAAAAATTATATATTTGCAGCCCAGTTGTAAGTAATTAACAATTATTAAATAAAAAAAGATATGACTAAAGCAGAAATCGTAGCGGAAATTGCTAACAAAACCGGAATCGAAAAAGTAGCAGTTCAAGCAACAGTTGAAGCCTTTATGGACAGCATTAAAAATGCTATGGTAAACGGGGAAAATGTTTATTTGAGAGGATTCGGAAGTTTCACCATTAAAAAACGTGCCGAAAAAACAGGAAGAAATATTTCGAAAAATACTACCATCATTATTCCTGCTCACAATATTCCGGCTTTTAAACCTGCCAAGTCATTCGTTCATGAAGTGAAAAATAACGTAATAGTGAAATAATAATAAACAGGGAAGAAAATGCCAAGCGGGAAAAAGAGGAAAAGGCATAAAATGGCCACACATAAGCGTAAAAAGCGCTTAAGAAAAAACAGACATAAAAAGAAATAGTTTTTTTGTTTTGATTGGAGTTACAGGATGGATTTAGAATCAGGAACCCAGGAAGGAAAATTGTACTGAAAGACATTTTATTTTTCTCTTAAGTTTGATGACAAAAGCAGGCTTAAGAGAAATAATAATCAATAACACCATTCCATTAGTGCAATATCCTTCATTGCTTAATAAATTACTCTTCTTATTTTTATCCATTCCATTTTGTTCTAAACTCTAATTGGTTGTCGGAGCTGGAAGTAAACATAATGCTGCTTTATACAGCTGTATTGCAGACCGAAAATTTTATTGTTGTGACAAAGGATTTGATCGTAAATTCAACAAACACAGAGGTTGAAATTGCCCTTCTTGAAAACAAACAACTTGTTGAATTGCAAAAAGAAAGGGGCAGTAACAATTACACTGTCGGAGATATATATCTGGGCAAGGTCAGAAAGATCATGCCGGGCTTGAATGCTGCTTTTGTTGATGTGGGCTATGAAAAGGATGCTTTCCTGCATTACCTTGATCTTGGGCCCCAGGTGAATTCACTGAATAAATACACCAAATTGGCCTTATCATCCAGGCATCCGTCCATTTCCGTTAAAGATTTTAATAATGAACCGGATATTAAAAAATCCGGAAAAATTACCCAGGTGCTTAGCCCGAATCAACAAATACTGGTGCAAATCGAAAAGGAACCAATTTCTACCAAAGGGCCCAGGGTGTCTTCAGAGTTATCACTGGCAGGCCGATACCTTGTTCTGGTGCCTTTTTCCACCAGAATATCCATGTCACAAAAAATAAAAAATGTTGAAGAAAGAAATCGCCTCAGAAGATTAGTAAGCAGTATTAAACCAAATAATTTCGGGGTGATTGTCCGGACAGTGGCAGAAAATAAAAAGGTGGCCGAGCTCGATGCCGACCTAAAGGAACTGGCAGGAAGATGGGAAAAATCTATTAAAAAATTGGCTAAAGCCACGGCTCCAATAAAGGTTATTAGTGAACTGGATAGAACCTCAGCTATACTCAGAGATGTTCTTTCTCCTTCCTTTAACAGTATTCATGTTAATGATGCTTCTCTTTATGACGAGATTAAAACTTACCTCGGAACCATCGCCCCGGATAAAGTGGATATCCTTAAACTTCATAAATCGAAAACACCTATTTTTGAACATACAGGTGTAGACAAACAAATAAAAGGCTCCTTTGGCAAAACGGTAAATATTAAAAGTGGCGTATACGTCATTATTGAACATACTGAAGCACTGCATGTAATTGATGTTAACAGCGGTCATAGGGTGAATACACAAAACAATCAGGAAGAAAATGCCCTGGAGGTGAACCTGGAAGCAGCAACTGAGGTGGCCCGTCAGCTGAGACTCAGGGATATGGGCGGTATCATTGTTGTTGATTTCATTGATATGCACCAGGGTATTAACAGGCGTAAACTATACCAGAAACTGAAAGAGGAAATGGAAAAGGACAGGGCCAAGCATACCATTTTGCCTCCCAGTAAATTCGGACTGGTCCAGATTACACGTCAGCGTGTCAGACCTGAAATGAATGTGGAAATCCTGGAGCAATGCCCCTGTTGTAGAGGAAGCGGTGAGGTTAAACCTTCGATAATCCTGGCGGATGAAATTGAAAATATCCTGAAGTATCTCATCCAGGAACAGAATGAAAAAAAACTTACTCTTTGTGTACATCCTATATTGTATGCATACCTCCGCAAAGGAATAAATAATATACGCCTGAAATGGTTTGCTAAATATAAATCCTGGGTGAAACTTAAATCTGATGCATCTTATCATTTGCTTGAATACCGCTTCTTTAATAAGGAAAATGATGAAATAAAAATGTAAAAAGCGTTTCCTGACATTTTCGTAATTTCGCATAATTCATCTTTTTTACAATCTATGCTTCGTTCAGAGAATTATCTTTATAAGATGAGAAAGTATTGTTCTTACCAGGAAAGATGCCGCTATGATGTTTGCCTGAAATTAAGTGCCTGGAAACTTAACAAACAAATGAAGGAAAAAATAATCCGGCAGCTGGTTGAAGAAGACTTTATTAACCATTCAAGATATACTGATAATTATGTAAAGGGGAAACTCAGAAACAATAAGTGGGGGCGAATTAAAATAAGGTATATGCTGCATGGAAAACAGATTGAAAGAGAACTTGTAGATAGCGCATTGAGTGAAATAAACGAAGAAGAATATCTTGCAATCCTTGAAGGATTGGTAAAAAATAGACTCAGTCAGGGCAAGAACCTGAATGATGATAAAGACAAAGCCTCCATAATCAGGTATTTGAAAACCAGGGGCTTTGAACGGGAATTGATTTATCAGGAAATTAATAAACATCAATAATATGGTTACAGAAGAACAGCTAAATAAGTTATCTAAGAGGCTGGAAGTCTTGAGGAGGTTTCTTTGACATCGATAAGCGATTAGAAGAAATTGAAGAAGAAGAAAAAACAACTCTGCGACAAGGTTTTTGGGATAATCCAAAGGAAGCTGAATCGATCCTGAAATCTATTAAACAAAAAAAAGATTGGGTAAATGCCTATGAAAGGGCCAAAACAGCAGTTGATGATCTGATTGTCATAGTTGATTTTTATGAGGAAAAAGAAGCTAGTGAAGATGAATTGGATAAACAATACAGCATTACAACAGCTGTTGTTGACGACCTGGAATTTTTACGCATGCTGAGCAATGAAGAGGATAAGCTGGATGCAATATTGTCGATTAATGCCGGTGCAGGAGGTACGGAAAGCCAGGACTGGGCTGAGATGTTGCTTCGCATGTACATGCGATGGGCCGAACGGAAAAAGTATAAGGTAAAAACCCTGGATATGCAGGAAGGGGATGTGGCCGGAATAAAATCTGTTTCAATTGAAATAAGCGGTGATTATGCTTTTGGATATCTTAAGGGAGAAAGCGGGGTTCATCGCCTGGTAAGATTGTCGCCGTTTGACTCTGCCAATAAACGACATACTTCTTTTGCTTCAGTGTATGCTTATCCGGTAATTGATGATAATATCGAAATAGAGATTAACCCGGCTGATATTTCCTGGGATACATATCGCTCAAGCGGACCGGGCGGACAAAATGTGAATAAACTGGAAACAGCAGTCAGACTTAAATATCAACCATCGGGGATCATCATAGAATGCCAGGAAACGCGTTCACAGGGGCAGAATCGTGAAAAAGCTATGCGCATGTTGAAATCCCAGTTGTATGAAATTGAACTGAGGAAGAAAAAAGAAAGCATGCAGGAGTTGGAAGATAGTAAGAAAAAGATAGAATGGGGATCCCAGATCAGGTCATATGTTATGCATCCCTATAAAATGGTGAAAGACCTCAGAACGAATCATGAAACATCTAATGTTCAGGCTGTGATGGACGGAGAACTGCATGATTTTATCAAAGCTTTTTTATTGGAATTCGGTGGATAAGCCATTATTTGACCTAAATTAAATTTGAATTGCCGTTCATCTTGTCTAAATTTGATAACAAAAACTTTATGGTAAAGATTTATCACAATCCCCGATGTAAGAAATCCCGGGCAGGATTGAGCTATTTGCAGGAGAAGAATAAAGATTTTGAAATTATAGAATACCTTAAAAAGCCTCTGAGTACTGAACAATTGGAAAAGCTTCTTGTAAAGCTTGATAAAAAACCTGAAGATATTCTCCGTAAGCAGGAAGATGTGTATCGCAAACAATTTAAAGGCAAGAATTTTACTGATTCAGAATGGGTAAAGATCATGACCGAACACCCTAAACTGATCATGCGGCCTATCGTTGAAGCACAACATAAGGCGGTTATTGGCGACCCCCCGGAAAATATTAATGACCTTGTTTAAGAATTTTCGCTTATAAAAAACTTATTATACCTAATAACCATGAAAACACGTATTGAAAAAGACACTATGGGTAATGTTGAAGTCCCTGCTGAAAAGTATTGGGGAGCCCAAACACAGCGATCAAAGCAAAATTTCAAAATCGGAGACGGAAAAATGCCGATAGAGATTATCCGGGCATTTGGGATTCTCAAAAAGGCAGCAGCCCTGACAAATTTTGAGTTGGGTGTGCTTCCAAAGGAAAAGTCAGAAATCATTGCCAGGGTATGCGATGAAATCATTGATGGCAAACTTGATGAACATTTTCCGCTGGTAGTATGGCAGACAGGGTCGGGTACGCAGTCCAATATGAATGTGAATGAAGTAGTGGCCAACAGGGCACATGTGTTGTTGGGGAATATGCTCGGTGAAGGCCAGCGCTTAATACATCCCAATGACGATGTAAATAAGTCCCAGTCATCGAATGATACATTCCCTACGGCAATGCATATTGCTGCATACAAGATGCTCCTTGAAACCACTATTCCCGGCCTTGAACTTCTGAGGGATACCCTTGCAAAAAAATCTGAAGAATACCAAAACATCGTAAAAACCGGACGTACACACCTGATGGATGCAACTCCCTTAACCCTGGGCCAGGAGTTTTCTGCTTATGTTTCTCAGCTTGACCATGGACTTAAAGCTTTAAAAAGTACGCTGGATCACCTGAAAGAACTTGCCCTGGGTGGTACAGCAGTTGGAACAGGAATTAATACTCCTCCGGGCTATGCTGAACTGGTTGCGAAGAAAATTGCTGAATTGAGTGGATTCCCTTTTATTACAGCACCTAATAAGTTTGAAAGTCTTTCTGCACATGATGCAATTGTGGAATCTTCAGGAGCCCTTAAAACACTTTCCGTTAGCCTGATGAAAATAGCCCATGATATTCGTGTCCTGGGTTCCGGGCCGCGGTGTGGTATCGGAGAGATTGTTCTGCCGGCCAACGAACCGGGATCATCCATTATGCCCGGAAAAGTTAATCCTACACAATGTGAAGCCCTCACTATGGTTTGTGCCCAGGTAATCGGAAATGATGCTGCAATTGCTGTCGGAGGAATGAATGGCCACTATCAGCTAAATGTTTTTAAACCGGTCATGATATTCAATTTCCTCATGGCTGCCCGATTGATTGGGGATGCATGTGTTTCTTTCAATGATAAATGTGCTGTTGGTATTGAACCCAACCATGATAACATTAAGAAAAACCTGGAAGATTCCCTTATGCTGGTGACTGCTCTCAATCCACATATTGGTTACGAGAATGCCGCTAAAATTGCGAAAAAGGCACATGCTGAAAAGAAAACCCTGAGAGAGGCAGCCCTGGAATTAAAAATGCTTACAGATGTGCAATTTAATGAGTGGGTCGATCCACGGAAAATGATCTAATTCGCTTTATAGGTATGCTCTTTTTAAAGATGATAACAAGCGGAAGTGGGTTTATGGAGGAGGGATTTTGATTGCCGGGGATAATGTTGGCAGAAACCTGATAGATGGCACGGACAGGATTAGTTTGTACGGGGAGTTGAATGAGGATAATTGGCCGCTTGCTTCCTGCTTTGGAAGCATTGTCAGTCAGGAAACCTATACGGATGCTCAAATTTTTAAGGATGCAAAGCGGTTTGAGGAATACCTCCGTTTTGTATGTGAAAAGCATATCCACCCACATAAGGGCTCAATGGTTTACCTGGGCCATCCTTTGTATACTGCTTACAGTGATACAACACTTATACCTTTGGAATCAATTCTTGAAAAAGCGAAAAAGGATAATGCATGGCTTGCTTCACTTGGAGAAATTGCTGATTATTGGAATTCTCTTGATAAGCTGGTCCTTCATATTGAAGAATTTGAGGGAGGATTTCTGCTTCATCCTGAGATATTTGATGACACAGAAATTAAAGGCCTCAGCCTACGTACAGATAAAGAGCCTGTTAGTTGCCAGGTTAAACATGGTAAATGCAATATACTGGAGAGAGATGGCGACTATTATGTGATTTTTGATGTGCAAGAAGATCAGGAACTAAAAGTGATGTTTAAATAATCTTGCCGGATGGTAGCAATGAAATAATTCTTAATACCGGATCAAAAGCTTTGATTGAGGTTTTCAAATTTCTCCTCAGCTTTGCTGATATCTCTGATAGATTTATTTAACTTCTTGTAGGCCCCGGGCCCTTTAACAATGTAATCGTAAGCTCCCAGTTTGACTGCGTTGATAGCGTTTTTCACATCATTTTGTCCTGTAAAGAAAATGACTTTTATGGTTTTACGAATGCGCTTAATTTCTTTTAATACCTGCAAGCCACTAATTCCTTCCAGGTTGAAGTCGGTTACCACAATATCCGGCTCCTCAACGCCATAAACATACTGCAGGAGCGATTCACCGGATTTAAAAGTCTTAATGTGCTTGAACTCACTGTTTAAGGAAAAGTGCAGTAACTTCAGGTAGATGGGATCATCATCAACAACGAATATAGTGGGATTAGCAATCATCTTAGTTCTTTTATAGTATTATCGAGTTTCTGCTTTTTATTAACTATAATTATGCCATTTCATTGCGATTAATGTAAGTTGCAGATTAACAAGGGCATGTGTAAAATCATTTTTGATGGCAGTTCTATATTATGGAAAGCGTTTCCAAATATTGGTTGCGGGTGTTATGAGTAAAAAGTTTATAAAATTTGTAATTCGTTTCAAATGAGTACTAAATATTCCTTATTTTTACGGAGAAGGTGTTTGTATCGATTAATATTTAAAATTTAACAACGAATAAAAATTCAGAGGAATTGTATGGATCCATTCAAGATATTTATTGTTGAAGATGATAAGATGTATCTGGAAATGCTGGCCTATCATCTTTCATTAAATCCTGATTATGAAATAGAAAAGTTTGAAAATGGGATGGATTGTATTAAGAATCTGTATAAAAACCCATCTGTTATCTCATTGGACTATTCATTGCCGGATATTTCAGGACACGAAGTCATTAAACGGGTGCGGGATTATAACAGTGAGATTCCCATTGTTATTGTTTCTGGTCAGGAAGATGTTGGTACTGCCGTGAGCCTTTTGAAGGAAGGGGTGTATGATTACATTGTGAAAGATGATGAAACCAAGGACCGCTTATGGAATGCCCTCAAAAATGTTAGAGAAAATCTGGAGCTGAAGAAAGAAATTACCGACCTGAAGGAGGAAATCGGCAGAAAATATGAATTCAATAAAGTAATAAAGGGTAACAGTCCCGGAATGAAACAGGTGTTCAACCTTATTGAAAAGGCCATAAAAACTAATATTACAGTATCGGTTACAGGTGAAACAGGTACAGGTAAGGAATTGGTTGCAAAAGCAATACATTACAATTCACCACGAAGCAAGAAACCATTTATTCCTGTTAATGTTACAGCTATCCCAAGTGAACTTATTGAAAGTGAAGTGTTTGGATATGAGAAGGGAGCATTTACCGGAGCTCAGTCAAGGAAAATAGGAAAGTTTGAAGAGGCCAGTAAAGGCACCCTGTTCCTGGATGAGATCGGGGAAATGGATATGAATATGCAGGCAAAACTGTTGCGGGTACTTCAGGAGAAAGAAATTAGTCGTTTAGGTGGAAATGAAATTGTCAAAGTGGATTTCAGGTTGGTGGTTGCTACTAACAAAAATCTCTCGGAGGAAGTACATAAAGGAAATTTTAGGGAGGACTTGTATTACAGGCTGTTAGGCTTGCCTATTGAGTTGCCTCCTCTTCGACTGAGAGGAAATGATATCCTGCTTCTGGCCAAGTTTTTCCTGGATGATTTTTGCAAAGAGAATAAAATCGGAAAAAAAGCCATTAGCAGTGAAGCCCAGGAAAAACTTCTAAAATATCCGTTTCCGGGAAATGTCAGAGAACTGAAGGCGATTATTGAACTGGCCGCTGTAATGACCAATGAAGACATTATTGATACGAATGATATTACGTTTAGTGCATCTAATGTTCGTAGTGATTTTCTTCTAGAGGAAGATACGCTGCAAGGGTATACCCGTAAGATCATCACCTATTTTCTCCAGAAATACAATAATAATGTAATGATGGTTGCGAAAAAGCTGGATATTGGAAAGTCGACCATCTATCGTATGATTAAAAACAAGGAAATCGAATTATGAGTGCTCATCATAATCCTAAGAAATATTATGATCTTGCTAATTTGCGGGATCTGATGAATGAGGATGAAGTGGAAGTGAAAAAGATGTTAGCAATATTTTGCGAATCAACACCTGAAACCCTTACGTTGATCCAACAATCGTATGCTGAAAAAAACATGGACCAAGTAGCAAATTATGCCCATAAACTTAAATCATCCATTGATATTCTAAGCATAGCGATTCTCAGTGAAAAGATCAGGTTGTTGGAAGGTGAATGTAAGAAAGGGCAGGACAGCCCGGAGATCAGGCAATTGATTGATGAAGTTACACAAGTCATGCAGGATACGTTATTCCTGCTTAAAACAAATGAAATATAATGACTATTACAAAGGAATATTTCCATGTTTTTTCGGAGGATTCGATTTCCTTTTGTTTTGTGTCATTTCCAGGGCCAGGTCTGTTACTTTCATTATCTTATCTACATTGGCACAGCTTAGCGTACCTCCAAAAACAGGTATGAAAGTTTACAGAAAAGAATAAATGCTGATTAGTGTCCGCTGAGTTTAACGATGAGTAGGTCTTTTTTTCCCTTGCCTTTGGATTCAGTGTATCCGGCAAGGATAAAATCACCATCTGCCGTTTCAACAAGGCTGAAGGCTTCTTCATTGTCTTCCCAGCCAAAAGTCTTGTCCCACATACGTTCCCCTTCCTTGTTTACTTTAACCAGGTACATGTCTTTTTTGCCACTGCCTACAGAGTTGGTATACCCGCAAATGGCGAAATTGCCATCGCTTGTTTGAATCATATCAAAAGCTTGTTCCATGCGGTTCTCACCGATCACTTTTTTCCATTCGTCTCTTCCAAACTGATCGAGTTTTATCAGCAGGATATTAAAGTTTTGTTTTTTGTTGGAGAGCTGGTAGCCACAAACCATATATCCTTTATCATCTGTGGGGATTACGGCACAGGCTTCTTCAATGTTGAAATCACCATAGGTTTGTGTCCAGAAGGCTTTTCCTCTTTTATCAATTTTTGAAATCCAGAAGTCGTAACTGCCATTGCTGTGAGTAGTTGTAAAACCACAAAAAACGTAACCACTATCAGCTGTCTGATAGATATAATTTGCAATATCCCGGCCTCTTCCACCATGGGTTTTTCTCCAGTCTCTTTCGCCTTCTTTGGTTAGTTTTAAAATATATGCATCATGACTTCCTTTACCCCTGGATTTTGAAAAGCCGGCAATAATGAAGCCTTGGTCAAACGTTTCAATGACATACCGTGCTTCATCATCTTTTTTACCTCCGTAAGTATCTGACCATAATACGCTGCCCTTCTCGTCTAGTTTATGTATCCAAAGGTCATATTTCCCGCGACCATCAGAGCGGGTGCTGCCACATATTACAAAGTTTCCATCTGAAGTTTCTGTCATGCCTCTGGCTTCATCTTTATCAGGTCCACCATACGTTTTTTCCTGTACTGCTTTTCCGTCTTCACTAATCTTTAAAATGTAATAATCAGATTTTCCAACTCCTTTTGATTCGGTTGATCCGCATACGAAATATCCTCCCTTGCTGTTGCGGATTACTTTATAGGCGATATCATCTTCGTAACCCCCTTTAATAGTTTCCCATATGGCATCCTGGGCATTTAATGCACCAGCCATCATAAGTAGAAAGCAAAGAGTAATGATGTTCTTCATAATTATAGTTTTACAAACTTATCAAATGTATGAATATTTTTTGAAAAATACTGAGGGAACCTATTTTTAATATCGAATTTCTGTCAGGATTTTGTAATTTTGATACAGGATTAAATGCATTTATAATAAAAATTTATCTATATGTCTCAAAAAGTTTTAGATCATGTAAAAGCTGGTGTATTAAGCGGTGATGATGTACAAAAGGTACTGAAGCTTGCAAAAGATAATGCATATGCATTACCAGCTGTGAACGTTGTAGGCTCTAACTCGGTAAATGCTGTTTTATGGGCAGCAAAGGAGGTTAATAGTCCGGTCATTATACAGTTTTCAAATGGCGGGGCAGCTTTTTATGCTGGAAAAGGATTATCAAATGATAAAGAGGTAGCAGCAATTAATGGAGCCATCAGCGGTGCTTTACATGTTCATCGCATGGCAGAACTATATGGAGTCCCTGTTATTCTGCATACCGATCATGCTGCAAAAAAATTGTTGCCCTGGATTGACGGCCTGGTTGAATTTGGGGAAAAGCATTACCGGGAACACGGAAAACCATTGTTTTCTTCACATATGCTTGACTTGTCTGAAGAACCCCTGGAAGAAAATATTGATATTTGCAGGAAATACCTGGAACGTTTAAGTGTAATTGGTATGATGCTTGAAATTGAGCTGGGTATCACAGGCGGAGAGGAAGACGGGGTTGATAATACGGGTATTGACAGTTCCAAACTCTATACACAACCTGAAGAGGTTGCCTTTGCGTATGAAGAATTGATGAAGGTTAGTGACATGTTCACGGTAGCTGCATCATTTGGGAATGTGCACGGTGTTTATAAACCAGGAAATGTTAAATTGCAACCAGTGATTCTGAAAAACTCCCAAAAACATATCAGGGAAAAATTGAATACCGGAGAAAACCCGGTAAATTTTGTATTCCACGGTGGGTCCGGGTCCGGCCAGGATAAGATTCAGGAGGCGATTTCTTATGGTGTTATTAAAATGAACATTGATACGGATACCCAGTGGGCATTCTGGTCAGGAGTAAGGGAATATGAAGCCAGGTTCCATGATTACCTTCAGGGCCAGATAGGCAATCCTGATGGAGAAGACAATCCGAATAAGAAATATTATGACCCCCGTAAATGGCTTGTTGAAGGGGAAAAAGCTATAGTTAGCCGGTTAAAGACTGCTTTTGAAGACCTGAATTGTATAAACAGAAGTTAGAAACTTTTGTTCCTGCTTACCTTGAAAGTGAGATGATGAATTCTTTGGCTTTTATTGTGAGCACAGGAATAGGTGAGTGGTTCACCATTTGTGCTGCATATGAACCCATGAATAAATTTACTGCGGAGGTTTCCTGCTCACTCATCATAGAAATAAGGTTAGCATTTACCTTTTTGGCATATTCTATTGTTTTCTTAGTAATGTTATCCGCTTTTTGTTTTTCGATTACATAGCGCGTTTCATTTTCTTCCAGGTATTTGGCAATTTGGTCCACGTAATTGTCAACCCTCATTTTAAGAGCTCTGACATTGGTCGTGTATAGTCCCAGGATGTGAATTTCAGCTTTAAAAGCATGTGCCAGTTGCGAAGTAAAAGGCACTTTTTGCCGTGTTTCAACGGTGCTGTCAACAGGTAAAACAATTTTACGCAACGGACGACGTACATTAACACCTGCACGTATGGTAATGATTGGGCATGTTGAGGAGGATACCAGTCTGTTGGCATTGCTGCCAATCCAGAATTCTTCAAACCCTGATGCACCATGAGTTCCGGTAACGATCAGTACTGCGTTTCTTTCCTTGGCAATGGCAACGATTTCCTTATACACTTTGTTTTCAGGACGGATAAGGTAATCGATAGTGCTGTTTTTTAACCGGATTTTATACCTTCTGATCATTTCCTGGAATTTCTTTTCAACAGCTTCAACAAGATCTTCGTCTGTTTTACTGTCGTCCAGTATGTGTTTTCTGTTATCGAATTTTTTAACCCATACCATAAGCAAATTCAGATGGGTCTGATTGGCAATGGTTATTGCATGTTCCAGGGCATTGAGCGAACATTCGGAGAAATCAACGGCCGCGATAATTTCTTTCATATTAATTTATGTTTAAATTGTCACAATTTTTTAATAGCTAATATAAAAAAAATCTTCTATTCTCAAAACATTTTGCTTTCTTAATCAGTATATTTCAGTTTAGGAAATTTGATTTCATCTTTTGTAACAAAGGCTCCCGGATATTCAACAATAATTTCATTTAAAAATCCCTCTGCTTCAAGCTTCGTTCGAAAATCCCCAACCCTGACTTTGTAATGTGGTTCTTCATAGAGAATATAAGCGTCTGCTTCAGGGTGGTTTATCATGAAAGCAGCGCGTGTGTCCATAGCTAATTTTTTGGAATTTGTACCTGATTCAAAAAAGATCTGGATCCTGTACCCTATAATATTGTTGAAGTGTTCGTTTAGTTTGACGTGTTTTTTTACCAGTTGGTCCAGGCGGCTGTCCTGGTTAATTTCAAGAAATCCCTGACGGCTTATTGTATCCTGGCTATATACTTGAAAACAAAAAGGACAAACAAAGATCAGGGCAAGTATAAGGAGGATGTTCTTCATATTATTCTTTTTTGTTAATGCTCATAATGGGTATGGTTGATACATTAACGATCTGAGCGGCATAGGGGCCAAGCAAGAGGGATGCGCTTGCTTTTTGCTGTTCTGTCATTATGCTGATCAGGTCGGCTTCTGCTTTTTCTGCATAGTCAATGATTGCATTGACGTTGTTTTGAGAGTTTATAAACTGTGTGTCAAATGCAATGTTTTCCTTTTTGAGATTCGTGCAGATTTTCTCCACATTTTGTTCTGTTTTGCGCTGTAAGGTTTTTAGCTCAGTAGTAAAAACACCTAACAGATGATATTCGGGTTGTAGATTTTCAGCAAATTTGAGTGTAAAAGGAACTTTTTCCAGGGTGTCACGGGTATGATCAATGGGAAGGATGATTTTATAAATTTTATCTTTAAACTGATAATCAGAGCGAATGGTGATGACAGGGCAATGTGCCGAGGTCACGATTTTATATGTATTGCTTCCAATCCAATATTCTTCGAACCCTGAAACACCATGGGCTCCGGCGATAATGAGGTCCCCGTTTAGCTGGCGGGCAACAGTGGCTATTTCGTGAAAAATTTTACCTTTTCTTAGTTTATAACTGAGTTTTCCGCCGGTAAAAATATCTTGTTTTTCCTCAATGAGGCTTTGAAATCTTTTTTTAGCCTCATTCCTTTGTTGAATGGAAGACTCCGGGTAAATAGATTCATCTGAATCCGGTTTATTTACCCAAACCATTGTTATATCAGCTTTTATCTGATTCGCAAGGGTAATTCCGTAATCAAGGGCATGAACAGCACTTTTACTGAAATCAACAGCAATAATGAATCTTTTCACAACTAAGTAATTATATTTTGCTAATATACGTGATTTTTCTGAGCTGTTCAATATTAAAAGCTATCATAATAATCAAAATCATAGATGGAATTTTCTAACTTTGCTTTTAACCTAAAGTTATTTTGATGAGTGATGACATGAATCTTCAAGGTCCTTCTCTGAATCACGATGATAGTGAAATGGAGAATGTTCTTCGGCCTCCGGATTTTGATAATTTTTTTGGGCAACGAGATGTTGTTGAGAACCTTAAGATATTTGTACAGGCAGCAAAACAACGGAATGAAGCACTGGATCATGTGTTGCTTCATGGCCCTCCGGGTCTCGGGAAAACAACCCTGTCATACATTATTGCCAATGAATTGGATGTGAATATGCGTATTACATCCGGTCCTGTGCTTGATAAACCGGGCGAGCTTGCGGGTTTACTTACCAACCTGGACCCTAACGATGTTTTATTCATAGATGAAATCCATCGATTAAGTCCGGTGGTTGAAGAATACCTGTATTCTGCCATGGAAGATTACCGCATCGATATCATGATAGATACAGGTCCTAATGCCCGCAGCGTGCAGATCAGTCTGAATCCCTTTACGCTTGTGGGAGCAACTACCCGGTCGGGCTTACTAACTGCACCACTGCGTTCCAGGTTTGGGATTAACACCCGTTTATCCTATTACCACAAAGCGGTCTTGAAAAAAATCATTAAGCGCTCTGCTTCTATATTGAAAGTTCCTCTTGCCGACGATGCTGCTATGGAGATTGCTGTCAGAAGCCGCGGAACACCCAGGATTGCAAACCTGCTGTTGAGAAGGATCAGGGATTTTGCTGAAATAAAAGGGGATGGAACCATTGAACTTGAGATAAGCCGTTATGCCCTGAAGGCCCTGAATGTTGATAAGAATGGACTGGATGAGATGGATAACCGGATTTTGTCAAGCATCATTGAAAAATTCAAAGGCGGCCCTGTAGGAATTTCTACCATTGCTACCGCAGTTGGAGAAGATGCAGGAACGATTGAAGAAGTATATGAACCATTCTTAATCCAGGAAGGGTATATCCAGAGAACACCCCGTGGAAGAGAGGTTACAGAAAAAGCTTACTTTCACCTTGGAAAGATGAATATTCGCAAACAGGGTGGCTTGTTCGATGAAAATATTTCTAAGGCTTAAGGTAATTTTGCCTGTGCCATTTTCAGGATTTTTTCATGGTCGAAGGCCAGGGGAGGAAGTTCTTTCAGTTCCCGTTCAGCTGCCTGCATCAATGTCTCTTCCATGTCAACAAATCCTCCGGGTAATGCCCATTGTCCTTTGAAAGGGGCGTTCTTGCGATTTATCAGCAAAATATGATGCTTATTATGCTCTTCTGCGATTACAATACAGTCGACTGTAACCATTGGACGGGGATAGGCATAGGTATATGTCATGGTTTAGGTGTTATGAACAGAATAACTGACAACGCTCCAAAACCGGAAGTCCATACTTTCATTGACTTTTATATCAAAGTATGCAGGATTTGATACCCGAAGGTATGTGTCGTTTTACGGTAAACTCTCTGTTCGTTATGAAAAGATAAAGTTATTTGTTTTTCCCTTGAAGGAGTAGGATAAATTCACCTTTTGGCGGATATGACCGGAAATGAGAAATCAATGTGTCAGGATGTCCCCGGATAAATTCTTCAAAGACTTTAGAGATTTCCCGGGCAATACATATTATTCTTTCATCCCCTCCGTATTTTTTTATTTGCTCCAGAGTTTTTATGATGCGGTTTGGTGATTCATAGAGTATGCATGTGTATGGAAAGCTCATCATTTCCAGGATTTTGTTTTTACGTCCTTTTTTATGGGGTAAAAAACCAAGAAACAGAAACTTATCTGTTGGCATGCCGGAGCATACAAGAGCGGGTATAATAGCTGTGGCGCCGGGCAAACAACTAACGGGAATAGCCTCTTCTGTGCACCGTTTTACCAGGGTATATCCCGGATCTGAAATAAGTGGTGTTCCGGCATTGCTAACCAAAGCAGCTGTTTGTCCTTCTTTTAGCAATTTGATTATCCCATCCGTGCTTTTATGTTCATTATGCTGATGGTGGGCAAAGAGTTTTTTCTTTTCTATTTGATGATGTTTTAACAGCATGCCTGTTTTACGGGTATCTTCGGCAAGAATGATATCCACATCCTGTAAAACCTTTATTGCACGCAAGGTTATATCATCCAAGTTTCCAATTGGGGTAGGAACGATATATAACTGAACTTCTTTCATACATAATTCAGTTTTTATTTATATTGCCTGGTGAAATCAACCAACAGTCTAAATAGATTTTCAAAAGTAGCCAGGCTTAAGTTTTCCGGTGTATCCAACGGATTATGATATTCAGAATTTCCGCCCAGGGTGAAAATAAATACAGCAGGGACTCCTTTTTCATGAAAGCAGTGATGATCGCTATTGGCAGCAGCTCCCCTAATTTTTATTTTTTTCACATAGGACTCTTCCGCATTGATTTGTTTCATCAGATTAATAGCTTCCGGATGCGTTTTCCCGTTCACGATCATAATCCCTTCCTCTCCGTAACCGATAATATCCAGGTTTATCAGAAATTTAATTTTGTTAAGGTCTATCCATGAATTATCTGCAAAATAACAGGAACCTTTAAGTCCGATCTCTTCTCCACTGCAGGCTATAAACATTATGGAACAATCAGGTTGATTTTCTGGGAGGGCAAAATATCCGGCCAGGCTCAGTATCATGGCCACTCCGCTGGCATTGTCATGTGCGCCGGGGAAATAGACATCTTTCCCTAATCTTCCCAAATGGTCATAGTGAGCAGTAAAAACATAAAAAGAATCTTTTTGCTCTTTTCCTTCTACCAATCCAATTACATTGTAGGTTTCATAATCTTCGAGGTATTCGTTTTCAAGATGTACAAAGACTTCACTTTTCCTGTTAATAGATGCAGGATGCAGCTCAATGCAGAAACTATTTTGGACGCTGATGCCCGGGGCTGTATTCCAACTTAGTTTATCTCTGTTCAGGTAAAGGATCCCTTTTGAATTAAAGGGATTATAATACATTAAACCTTCAAAAAGTCTTTTCTGTTCTTCTTCTTCAACACCTTCCGGGTCAACCACTACAATTTTATTTCGCAGGTCTTTTTTCAGGAACTTTTGAATGCGGCCATCATTCTCTGCATTTTTTTTGGTAAACCATACTGTCTGGCAGGTGTCTTTTGTATGCCCGGAATTTGCTGCCGGCAAGAAATCAATACCTGGCTGAAGCTTTTTGCCATCAATAACCAGTTCAATATTTGATGGGAAGGTATTGATATTTATATTGAATGCCTGAAAATAGGAAGTGTCCGGTTTTTTAAGCTGGTAGTTGCTGAACTCTGATGCGATAAACCGGGCAGCAATGCGATCCCCTTTAAAAACATACCCTCTTCCGTGAAGGTGTGGAGAGCATAAGCTATCAATGACATATTTTGCATAGCCTGTGCCTTGTGCCTGTATAGCCTGCAACAGGAAGGCATGCATAATAAAGGCCATGATATGCTTTACCAATAACTGTCGCATTATTTATGGTACCTTCTGTGAACAAATTCATAAAGCTTCAGGGTAGTAACATGATCATTATCCCATCGATATTGCCTGCTTATTTTATCAAATATTTCCTGTGCCTGTTCAAAGCTTTGCTGAGAGTTTAACAGGTCGATGCTGTATTTATAGGTTTCTATATCCCCTTCAAACAGTTCATTGATAAACAGAAATTTTTCGTTAATTCCTATTGCTGTCTTCATGTCACGGATAGGATTCTTCTTCAGTTTGGCAGCTATGCTTATATCTTCTTTTTCAGATAAGTTTTCATGTATGGATTTCTTGTTCTTTTTGAGTTTATCTGAAACTGTTGGAAACAATTCTGCCTGCTTTTCTGCAGAATTTTTCTTTTGATCTTTTTCAATGATCTCAACTTCTTGTTTTTCTTTTGCGGGGGTATTTTCTTGTTTAAGAGCTTCTTTTTTTATACTGTTGTTTGGTTGTGGATTTTTTTCAGGTTCTTTCCTTTCGGAGACTGATTTATCTTCGGGCGGTTTAATAGTATCACTTTTCGTTTCCGTATCAATTTTTTTCGGGGTTTTATACGCCTCTTCTTTTATTATCTTCGGTTTATTAATTTTGTTTTCTGGTTCTGCCGCCGGAGTAAAATATTCTTTTTGCAGCTTTTCAGGAACAGTATCTTTTTGTATGCCCTTGCTTTGTTGGTTTAATTGATTGAACTGCTTATAAAACTCATAGAGTTTTCTGATGTTTTGCATCACGATATCTATTTCGATCTGCGGGGTTTTATAGGTGTACGATTTAATGGTTTCAGTTTGCTCCAGTATTTCTTCCAGCGTGTGGGATATTTGTTCTTTAATAATAGATGTGTCCATAAATCAGTTTCAGATTAAATCAATATCGGTCAGAATGTTTAAATTTGTTTTAAATGTACGATTAACATTTATCCTTATTTTTATAATAGAGATAAAGTTATAAAAGATTACTTGTTAATAGGAAATGCCATCGAAAATCTTAATTTGGAACATAAAGCACAGGGTTGGATAGAAGTTATCTGTGGCTCCATGTTTTCTGGTAAAACAGAAGAGCTTATCCGGAGGTTGCGGCGGGCTCGTATTGCGCGTCAGAAGGTAGAAATATTTAAACCCAAGGTAGATGTAAGGTATGATGAAACAGATCTTGTTTCTCATGATGAGAATACAATTCCGTCTACTCCTGTTGAGTCATCTTCACAGATACTCTTGTATATGAGCGGGATTGATGTTGTAGGAATTGATGAGGCCCAGTTCTTCGACGATGAATTGCCAAATGTATGCAATCAACTGGCAAATAGTGGTTTACGGATTATCGTTGCCGGGCTTGATATGGATTATACCGGGAAGGGATTTGGTCCCATGCCGCATCTGCTTGCAGCAGCAGACTATATTACAAAACTACATGCTATTTGTATGCGTTGCGGAAAATTAGCACAATATTCTCATCGCAAAATCAATGATGATAAGCTGGTAATGCTGGGAGAAAAGGATGAATATGAACCCTTATGCAGGGAGTGTTTCAGCACAGATAAAAGAAAAATATCACCTGCTTCTTAATCAAGCATAACAGACTTTCTGATTGATTTTCCGGGGTTTAGCCGTATGGTTGTTTCACCCTGAAGGGGAGGTGTTTCATCAGTTTTTGTTACAACAACATCCAAAATGGCTTCAATGTTAAACGTATACGTAAATTCCCCGTTGAGGTCTGTGGCTCCGTCAACCTGTACATCATGTTTCCCGATAGAAACATGTGCAAAAGGAATAACTTTGTTGGTATCGCTTAGGTATTTAGCTATGATAGTTACTTCTGTTTCAGTATTTTTTTCACAAGAAGTATTTAAAAGAAAGATACCAACCAGGGTAATAGAAATTACTAAATATGCAATAAATCGGGTTTTCATAATTCCTGAACTTTTACTATTATTGCCGACAATTTATGATAATATATATTAAGAGCAAATTTAACAAAAAATTGCTCTGTCATAAATATTTGAATCATAAATTTTATCATGCATTAAAATAACAGGTAAATATGAAGAATACAATAACAATTATTTTTGCAGTCATACTGGTGACAGTTCTCAGCGGGTTCATTTATGATCAAACAACAAATAAGGGAAAAGACAAAATGGTATTGATAAGCACCTCTTACGGCGATATTAAAGTTAAGCTATACAAAGAAACACCCAAGCATTCGTCAAATTTCATGAAACTGGCAGAGGAGGGTTATTATGACGGATTACTTTTCCACCGTGTCATTCAGAATTTCATGATACAGGGAGGAGATCCGGATTCACGAAATGCAGAGACTGGACAGATGCTTGGAAATGGAGGCCCGGATTACACCATCCCCTCAGAAATAAAATATCCGGAATTGTTTCATAAGAAGGGTACTTTAGCAGCAGCACGTACCGGTGACCAGGTGAACCCTACCCGCAGGTCTTCAGGTTCACAATTTTACATTGTGCAGGGCCAGGTTTATTCCGATGCTCAGCTCGATCAGTTCGAAAGTAAACTGGGATACACCTTCCCGCAGGAGGTCAGGGAGGCATACAAAACACAGGGTGGGGTGCCCCATCTCGACGGGCAATACACTGTTTTTGGTGAAGTAGTTGAAGGCATGGATGTCATTGATAAAATTGCAGTAGTTCAAACAGGTAATAATGACAGGCCTGTCGAAGATGTTTCCATGACAATTAAGCCTATTAAGTAAACCTGCGTGAATGAAAGAGCTTATAGCAAAATATCGGACGGAAATACAGGAATTTGTCGCAAAAACAGCAGATGAAGCAGAAGATTTTAGGATTAGATACCTGTCAAAAAAAGGAATTATTCCCGGTTTGTTTGCCCAATTTAAACATGTGGATCCCACTGACAGGAAAGAGATTGGCAAATTGCTGAATGAATTGAAGACAGGTGTGCAGGAGAAAATTCAGGAGGCAAAATCTGGTCTTGAAGAAGATGTGAAGGGAGATAAGAGGCATGTTGACCTTACCTTAAGTGTGAATAATTATGAGATTGGATCCCGGCATCCGGTTTCCCTTGTTAGAGAAGAAATGATTGAAGCCTTTACACGCATTGGGTTTACAATTTCTGAAGGCCCTGAGATTGAAGATGACTGGCATAATTTTACTGCCTTAAACTTTCCGCCTGAACATCCTGCAAGGGATATGCAGGATACATTTTTTATTCAGAAGGATCCGGATATTGCACTGCGTACCCATA
Source organism: uncultured Lentimicrobiaceae bacterium (assembly GCA_964654725.1). Classification (GTDB taxonomy): domain Bacteria; phylum Bacteroidota; class Bacteroidia; order Bacteroidales; family CAZZLL01; genus CAZZLL01. Next base: position 44,928 of record CAZZLL010000017.1, read on the forward strand.
CATCTTCGGTGCAGGTAAGGGTAATGGAAAATTCCAAACCGCCTATCAGAACGATTTCTCCGGGAAGAGTATTCCGGCATGAGGCTATTTCCGCAAGGGCACATGTAATCTTTCATCAAATAGAAGGCCTATATATCGACAAGAATGTATCTTTTGCTGATCTTCGCCAAACCCTGTTATATTTTGCCAGGGAATTCTTTGGTGAGGATACGGAAATCAGGTTGCGCCCCAGTTACTTCCCGTTTACAGAACCCAGCGGCGAAATGGATATTTCCTGCAATATATGCGGAGGGGAAGGATGCCCTATATGTAAATATACTGGTTGGGTGGAGGTATTAGGTTGTGGCATGGTCGATCCCAATGTACTTGATAATTGTGGTATCGATCCCAATGTTTATTCCGGTTATGCTTTCGGGATTGGCGTTGAGCGCACAGCCCTGGTAAAACATCAAATTAACGATCTCAGGTTGTTTTACGAAAATGATATGCGATTTCTGAAACAGTTTCGCAGCCTGAGCTACTGATTATACCAATTAGTTTCATCTGCCAACCTGCTTAGCTTCATTGTATTGATTTTCCCTTTTTCATTACAGGGCATGCTGGCGAGGTTGATTACAAGGTCGTTATTGTTCAGCAGCCCCATTTTTAGCAAGCGCTGTTTCAAGTCTCTTATGGTATCATCGGTACTTTCATATTTATCATAGTAAAAGCCGCGCAACCCCCATCCCAGGCTTATTGTACTCAGCAACTTGCGATTGTCTGTAAAGACGTAAATACTATTCTTTGGGCGGAGGCTGGAAATCCTAAAACCTGCATAACCGGTATGGGTGATGGCAATAATGGCTTTAACTTTTACCTGGCGGGCTACATTCACTGCATTGATCAGAATGGAATCGGAAATGTAGCGTTCTTCGTTTTTCGGATCAGGAATTTGGGTTCTGTAATAAATATCATCATAATCTTCAACCTCCCTGATAATGCGTTGCATAGTCTGTACTACTTTTATAGGGTATTTCCCAACCGATGTTTCGGCACTTAGCATAAGGGCATCAGCACCATCCAGTACGGAGTTAGCAACATCATTTACCTCTGCGCGGGTAGGTGTAATATTTTGAATCATACCTTCCATCATCTGGGTGGCAATAATGATTGGCTTTGCTGCTTTCAGGCATTTTTTTACCAGAAGTTTCTGCAGGGTTGGCAGACGATGTATAGGTACTTCTATGCCAAGATCTCCCCGGGCTACCATGATACCATCGGATTCCTGAATAATTTGATCAATATCATCCAAAGCCTGTGGTTTTTCAATTTTAGCAATTACAAGCGGTTTTTTTGTGCCAGGATGTTTTGCTATATAATCTTTTAACTGCCTGATATCTTCTGCTTTTCGTACAAATGACAATGCAATCCATTGTACCCTGTTCTCCAGGATAAAGTTTAAATCTTCGATGTCTTTCTTGGTGAGGGATGGAAGTGAAATCCGGGTATTTGGAAGATTAACTCCTTTTCGCGACATCAATTTACCTCCCTGCACTACCTTTAGTTTTACCTCGTTCCTGCCGTCGCTGCGGATCACTTCCATGTGGATCTTTCCGTCATCAAGCAGGACACTGTCCCCGGCTTTTGCTTCTTTGGCAAAAAGTTCGTAATTGAGATAAAGTAAGTTTTCATCTCCCAGGCATTCTTTATTAGTGATGGTGATGGTTTGACCATCATGCAGTTTTAACGGTTCTTCCCTGAGCTTGCCAATGCGCAGCTTGGGCCCCTGAAGGTCAGCCATTACAGCTATGTACGTCTTCTTTTTCTTATTGATATCATGAACTGTTTTAATGACATGACTGTGGTCATCATAACTTCCGTGTGAAAAGTTCAGGCGGCACACATCCACTCCTTCGTCAATCATTTTCTGAAGTGTTTCAGGAGATGAACTGGCCGGACCTATTGTAGCAATGATTTTTGTTTTCAATGTTTTTTTATTACAAAAGAAATCAAAAGAATAACCTGAACAGTAAGAACAGGATTAATTTTTCTTTATTTTTTCAACAGCAGGCCGGAATAAAAGCATTATTTTTTTTCGATCATGTGCACTTCAAGATCACACAGCAAGAAATTAATATTCCTGGTTTTATCCAGATCAAGTTTCCAGGCAGTAAGTAAATTGGGAATCTGCTTTATGCCACTTATTATTTCATCCAGGGAATCATTCATTTTATACATTTGTCTGAGGATGTTTATCCCGCATATGATAAGAAAATAATCTGCCTGCCTGTATTGGGGAAACAATATTCCATCCTTGTTTCGGTTTGACAGCAAATAATATTCCATGTGCATATCTGTGTTGCTGCAGTGGGATAATGAAAAAGCGTATGCTTCATGTTTCTGTGGAGGGGTATATTGGAAGTTGGCGCATTTTAGAAGCCGGAGGTTGAGGTTTTTATTGAGAAAAAAACTTAAGCGGTAATCAGGTTGATGGTAAGAAATGGCTATAATACCATATTCATCTTTTAAGTCAAAATCAAGTATAAGTTTCTTACTCATGGTAAATTACCATCGCTAATTTTTTTGCAGGCTTTTTCGGCAGCGATTTTTTCAGCTCCTTTTATGGAGAAGCCATAACCAACACCAAAACATTCATCATCAATACGTGCTTCAATAACATATTGTTTTTGGTGGCTTGCACCTTTTTCTTCCACAATAACAAATTCGATTTTCTTTTTCTCTTTTTGCGCCCACTCAATTAATTTGCTTTTGTAGTTCAGTTCCTTTTCAAGCAGTTCATCGAGGTCAATGTGTACATGAATAATGCGGTCGAGAATGATTTTTCTGGTAAAATTATATCCTTTATCCAGGTATAATGCGCCGATGAATGCTTCAAAGGTATCACCTTTCAGTGATTTAAAAAAGTTCCCGTTTTCCTTGTTGGCCATAATAAGCTTATCGAGGCCCAGTTTAAGGGAGAGTTTATTCAGGTTATCCCGGCTTACGATTTTTGATCTCATTTCCGTAAGAAAACCTTCATCGTAATAGGGATATTTTTTAAAAAGGAAATCGGCAATAACAGAGCCCAAAACAGCATCGCCCAGGTATTCCATGCGTTCATTGCTCAATTTTACCCCTGATTTAATTTCTTTAGCTACTGATTTGTGTTTAAAAGCCAGTTTATACAAAAAAATATTTCCGGGATAAAACCCGAAAATATTTTTTATTGTTTGATATAATTCCTTTTCAGGCGTAAAATATAGTTTGAACTTTGCCAGCAACTTGCTATTAATATTTTTTAAAGACAATCGTAGCATTATGCCCGCCAAATCCAAAGGTGTTGCTCAGGGCATAATGAATAGTTTTCTGAGTTGTTTTATTAAAGTTAAAGTCCAGTTTATTGTCAATTTCAGGATCAAGTTCAAAATGGTTGATTGTTGGCGGCACGATATCATTTTTAGTAGCGAGCACAGATGCAATAGCTTCAATAGCTCCTGCTGCACCCAGTAAATGTCCGGTCATGGACTTGGTAGAATTAATACAGATATCGTAAGCATGATCTTTGAAGAGGCTTACAATAGCTTTTGGTTCAGAAATGTCCCCTAATGGGGTGCTGGTTCCGTGGGTATTAATGTGGTCAATTTTATCGGGTGAAATACCTGCATCATTGACAGCATTGCGCATAGATATAAGAGCTCCTTTCCCTTCCGGGTGTGGTGATGTCATATGGTATGCATCAGCAGAGAGGCCGGCACCAACAACTTCTGCATAAATTTTTGCACCCCGTTTTTTCGCATGTTCATACTCTTCAAAAACTAATGCGCATCCGCCTTCTCCCAAAACAAATCCATCGCGGTCTTTATCAAAAGGCCGTGATGCTGTTTTTGGATCATCATTACGGGTTGAAATTGCATGCATTGAATTAAACCCACCAATTCCGGCAGCATTAATTGCTGACTCCGACCCTCCGGTAATGAACATATCTGCTTGGCCGAGCCGTATGTAGTTAAAGGAATCAATCAATGAATTAGCTGAAGAAGCACATGCAGAAACCGTTGCAAAATTAGGCCCCATTAGCCCGTATTTGATAGATATATGCCCTGCTGTAATATCAGCAATCATTTTCGGAATGAAAAACGGACTGAAGCGGGGTGTGCCATCTCCTTTGGTAAAATCACCGATCTCTTTTAAAAATGTATCCAGTCCACCGATTCCGGATGCCCAGATAACTCCGCAGCGTTCTTTTTTCAGATCGACTCCTTCCAAACCAGCATCGTTAAATGCTTCTTCAGAAGAATACAATCCATATTGAGCAAATAAATCGTATTTTCTTAATTCTTTGCGGTCGAAAAAAGACTTGGGATCATAGTTTTTTACCTCGCAAGCGAACTGTGTTTTGAATTTTGAGGCATCGAAACGGGTGATGTTATCAGCTCCACTTACACCATTAACCAATGCAGTCCAAAAGTCATTCACATTATTGCCTAACGGAGTAATAGCACCAAGTCCGGTAACAACTACTCGTTTTAACTCCATTTATTTTGGGTTTGCTTATTTCGTACTATCAATATAAGAGATTGCTTCGCCTACAGTGCTAATTTTTTCAGCCTGATCGTCAGGAATAGCAATGTTGAATTCTTTTTCAAACTCCATGATCAGTTCCACTGTATCCAGTGAGTCTGCACCTAAATCGTTCGTAAAACTTGCTTCTGGTGTTACTTCTTTTTCTTCTACGCCAAGCTTATCAACGATGATAGCTTTTATTCTGGTTGCAATATCAGACATATTTTTTAATTTTGGTTAAACAGGGTGCAAAGAAAAAAATTAAATTAATACAAAACAAATTTTATTTATTTAATTGCTTATCATGAACTAACTTCTTAATTGTTAGCTTTCTTGAGACTCCCTCTCTGTTATTTTCTTTTCCTCACCAGCAATAAAGATACGGATTAAATTTATAAAAGCCATGAATTTTATGCATATTTCACGTACTTTGCAGAAAATTTTCAGCATGATTCATATTGCAGTATGGGCTTCCGGTAACGGAACCAATGCAGAAAATATCATAGACTATTTTAAAGATCATCCCCGCATAAAGGTAAAGCTGATCATTTCGAACAGGAAAGATGCCTGTGTTTTACAACGTGCAGGTAAACATCAGCTTGCCACTGAGGTTATTCCAAAGTCTTTATTGCAAAATGATAAATACACGATGCGGATTCTTGAAAAACATGCCGTTTCCTGGATAATCTTAGCCGGGTACCTGCTCTTGATACCAAAATACCTGATACAGCATTTTCCTAAGCGGATTCTTAACATACACCCGGCCCTGCTTCCAAAGTTTGGAGGCAAAGGTATGTTTGGGATGCATGTCCATGAAGCAGTTATTTCAGCAAAAGAGAAGGTGTCCGGAATCAGTATTCATTATGTAAATGAAGTGTATGATAATGGGGAAATAGTATTTCAGGCCGCTTGTCCGGTAAAGGCTCTCGATTCTGCGGAATCCCTCGCTGAACGGATTCATGAACTCGAATACAAACATTATCCGCCTGTTATTGAGAAACAAATTTTATTGTATGATGAACATGATGAATCGTAACCTATTTAACGTCCTTTTCTTTTTTTTTCTTTTTAATGTATTGATTGCCCAAGACAGTATAAAAATGGGCGCGGATTCTTTTTATTATACCCTCAGCCTGGAAGACAATGGTAATTACAATGGATTTGGCCTCATGAAGGATGATCTTGATGAGCATAAGGTATTTATTGCCGGTGAAAATCACGAATTTATCAGGTCCAATATTGATTTGAAAATTAAGATGTTTAAATACTTGCATCAACATGCCGGTGTTAATACATTCGTGCTGGAACAAGGGTTTGCCTGGGGATATATGTTTAATGAATATGTGCAGACAGGCGATACAACTATCCTGAATATTTTGTTAACCTATACCTGGCCCCCTTATGAAAAGCTTTTTACATCATTCAGAGATTACAATGTTAGCCTGCCCGATGATGACAAAATTAAAGTAATCGGTATAGATGTGGAACGGTTTTTCGGACTTGCGGTGCGCAGCCTCACCTTTCTGATGCCTGATACGGTAGCACCAGATGAGATCAGTTTGCAGGTAGAAAGCCTGATAGGCTTGGCTGCATACAATGACGAATATGTTGAGGAAAACGGGGATGAGACCAGCTATTATTTCAGGGGATATTCGGATTATTCTTCAAGAAATACAGTAAATGGTTTTCTGGAGCATTTTAGAAAGTTTATTGATACCTATCAGGAGTATATTGGTGATAATTTCCCTGTATTTGAACGTATCGCTTCTTCGCTGGAAGCCAAAAGTATATATGATGACTATCTGGATATGAGCATGCCGAATGCCTACGTTTTCAGGGAGCAGCATATGCTCAAGGCGTTTTCAGAGCATATCAGAACATACCCGGATGACAAATATTATTTTCAGTTTGGTCGTTGTCATGCTTCTTTGGTCAATCAGGATGAGGCCTGCTCATGGTATGAATTCAATTCCATTGCGCACAGGATGCATAATATGGCCGATTCAAACATTAAAAATAAAGTTTGCGCCATTGCTGCGTTTTATCCTAACGGAAGCCTGTCGGAGGAAATCCTTGCAGAATCTGAGTATATGAAAGATCTGATTGACTTATCAAATCCTGATGGACTTACTATATTCAAAGTTAATCCGGACAATGCATTGTTTACCGATTATGTTGGAAAATTTAAGTATATCATCATTAACAATTCCAGGTTGGAAAGCAAAAAAGAGATCCTGGATGATTATATCAACGGTGATGATGATTGGACGGATACAACAGAATTCTTTTCATACCACCTGGACATTGGTTACGGAACCCACCGGTTTAACTTTCAGGATTTGAATGATGCCCTTAATACGAATAATATTGATGGATTTCAGCAGGATGTGAATTACATGAATTTTGGGATTACTATTATCACGAATAATTCTGTGGCTTTTTCTGAGGAGTTTTTCTACACACCTGAAATTGAAACACAGCTTAGCGATTCGGTTAGCCTGTATTTTAGTTCCTATGGATACGCAAGTTATTTTGGTGCGGATATAATTCGTTCGAAAAGCATAGATGTCATTCCCCGATGGGGTTTCGGTATGGCAGAAATGAGAATGAAAATGAAGGAGACCGATGCTGTTTATGATAATGGGTTGTTTAAGGAGGATATTATATATCATTATAAAAATCCGGCCGTGTATTTCGATTTCTCCATTGATAGCAGAATAAAGATCAAATTTATCAGCCTGGGATTCAAAGGGGGTTATGTGTGGGATATTTCTAATTACAAATGGCGTGCAGGTGAGTTGCTGGAAAGTAGTCCGAAGACGGGTTTAAATGGATTTTATGTCAACGGGAATTTTTCTGTATACCTCAACTGATCTTAAAACAAAAACAAAACAGCCACGCCTGAAACGCTGACGATTGCACCAAGGATTTCTTTCGGCGAAATTTTTTCTTTTAAGGCAATAATGGCCATGGGAATGATCATGATGGGAACTGTTGCCATTATAGTTGAGGCAATTCCGGTTGGTGCATATTTTACGGCAATAAGTGAGAATGAGACCCCCAGGAAAGGCCCAAAAAAAGATCCTGTTACGATATCCCTTTCATGGCATCTTTATTGAATAGTGTTATCATAATGGCTTTCCATTTTCCCAGGGAAGTAATGATAAAGCTGAATCCAATTATTCCTGCAATGATCCTGATCTGGGTTGCCGCGAAAGCATCGTAAGATCGCATGCCGTATTTGCTGAAAACAAGCCCCACAGCTTGTCCGACCGTCCCGATAAAAGCAAAGATAATTCCCTTGGTGGAATGTGCCAGTCTGATCCCTTTTTTGCCTTTCTTCCGGTTCATGATAACCGTGATGATCCCGCTAATTACCAGTAACATACCAAGAATGTTCATAAAACTCAGTATCTCTCCCATAAGCCAGTATCCAATAATAGCTGTGATAGGTGGTACAAGGGTCATGATAACCATAGCAATACGTGAACCAATAATGGGATATGATTTGAATAAAAAGTAATCACCAATAACAAAACCGGTTAATCCTGAAATACTCAGCCATATCCATGCATGCTGGCTTGCATCTGTCGGCACAAAGCTTCCCCGGTATATCCAGGTGAAAACGCTGAGGAAAAGCAATCCGCTGTAAAGACGTATAACATTTACCACTAAAGAGCCCACTTTTCGCGTAGCAGATTCAAACGCAATGGCTGTTATCGACCAGAAGAAAGCTGTGAGTAATGCAGCGAGTTCACCGGAGTGGGTTGAAATCATCAGTGGGATTTTAGGTTGACTTATATATAAGTATTGTAGGAGATTATGCCTTCCAGATCTTTTCGTATCTTCCGGCGTGCTTTATCATCGGGGTATCCCATGCTGATCAGTAATCCGATGTCTTTTTTGTCAGGGATGTTCAGTGCCCTTTTTACCTTTTTTTCGTTGAACCACCCCAGCATGCACGTGCCGAGCCCTTCTTCGGTGGCCTGGAGGCAAAAATGTTCGGCAGCAATTCCCAGGTCAATTAAATTGTATGATTTGTTCTTAATCCGGCCGCCGATCTCAGCAATAACTTTTGATCGCTCAAGTACAACAACTATAATCACTGGTGCCTGCAGTGCGAATTTATTGAAGGAGATTACTTCACTATAGGTATAGGATGCAATTTGTTTACGCAGCGGTTCTTTGTCCACAACAATGAATGACCATGGTTGTGAATTGCAGGCTGAAGGGGCAATTCTGGCTGCTTCCAGGCACCGGTTTATTTTATCCCTTTCCACTTGTTGATTCTTGTATCTCCTTGTGCTTTGTCTTTTATTGGCCAGTTCCAGAAAAGTTGTCATAAATTTAAATCTTAGGTGTTTATTGATATAGTGCTAGAAAAACAAAAGAAATAATATCGGAATGAGTAAACCGGTAATGGTGAGCCATGCCCCCCTGCCTTTAATGCCATTTTTCCCGCGGATAATAAATAATCCTGTAATGGCCATCAATATAAGTGCTCCGCCATATACATCAGAGAAAATGGTCCACCATTTATGGGGATTATAATGCAGGTACCTTACCTGGTAGAAAACGGGTCTTTTTTTAATGGTCTCTACCATTCCGACACCACTTCCCAATTCGATAAGCAGCGAACCTTTTTCGAAAAATATTTTTATCTTTTCCTTTGATGGGAAATAATATTTTTTATATTCTGAAAGCTTGTTTGCACTCAGGATCTCTTTCACGATTTCTTCATTGATATCAGCCTTGTTTGAGGGGATATCCACTTCAAGTGGGTATTGATTGATGATGTAGCTGGGATTCCAGTCGCGGAGATGATTGATGGCTATCCCCGAAATGGCGTATATTATTGTTACACCGAAAAAGAAATATCCTAAATCGCGGTGTATGGCCCGGTTCCATTTTCTCCATTTAAATTTCATGGTGTAAAAGAAAAGGGTTGTTCGGAACAATCTCCCAAACAACCCTTGTTTGTAATTAAAAGTTTTTACTCATTAATTTTTTCAACTTTATTGGCTTTGACCATGTAAATGGGGAGTTCTTCTTTTCCGCTTTCAATAAGTTTTTGGCGGGCTTTTTCCACTTTTTCCATTCCTTTAAGGTGGTGTTCTCCGTGACCGGCTCCGTCACCACTTTCAGTATTGGACTTCACTTCTGCATGTGAATCTTCGTGCTCTTCTTCTGTTGCCATTTCTTCTTGAACTTCTTCTTCAGTGGTTTCAGCAGCTTCTTTTTCATGCATGGCAATAATTTCAGCTTCCCATTCAGCAAGAAACTCTTCATTGATTACGTAATCTTCCACAACGGTACCTGCAACCCTGATGTTACTGCCTTCCATTTCCGCATCGAAACTACCTATCTCGTCATCAGGGATGATCTTAACGGTAACATCTTCATTGTCTTCTATGATAAAAAGCCTTTTGCCGCTATGCTGGCAAACGTGGTTTGCCATGCCTTCAATAATAATTTCCTGTCCGGCATATTCAGCTGCTTTAGCTTCAAAATCATTAACGGAGATTACCGGTATGTCATCGGTTGCTTCCTGTTCATTGGTTTGATTATTACAAGCAACAAATAATGCAATAATTGCTAAAAAAGGGAGAATTTTCTTAAGCATACTGTTTTATTTTTAGTTTTCGTATTTGGTGCAAAAATATTGAATTATTTAATTATTTCCCTATTCTTTTCATAATGTTTTCGTGGGCTGCTTCAAATCCGGGTTTGCCGAGGAGTGCAAACATATTATTTTTGTAATCTTCAACTCCGGGCTGATCAAAGGGGTTCACATCCAGGGTATAGGCACTTATGGCACAGGCATATTCAAAAAAGAAAATCAATTGACCCAGAAAATATTCTGAGATTTCGGGTATCCGTATCTGAATAACAGGGACACTGCCGTCAAAATGGGCAATGCTTGTTCCCAGTTCAGCCATTTGATTTACATAGTGAATATTTTTGCCGGCAAGATAGTTTAACCCATCGGTATTTTTCTTTGCTTCAGGTATTCGTGTATTGGTATGACATTCTTTTACTGAAAGCACTGTTTCAAAGAGATTGCGTTTTCCTTCCTGTATATATTGTCCCATTGAATGTAAGTCGCTGGTATTATTTACTGCAGCCGGAAAAATCCCTTTATGTTCCTTTCCTTCACTTTCTCCGAATAGTTGCTTCCACCATTCTGCGAAAAATTGGAGGCGGGGAGTATAGTTAACCATGATTTCTGTAGTTTTTCCTTCTTGATAAAGCAGATTTCGGTAAAGGGCATATTGCAGGGCCTGATTCTCGTTGGCCGATCTTTCATTTGTCAGCAGGGTTTTTATATCAGCAGCACCTTTCAGTAATGAATCAATGTCATACCCAGCCATAGAAACCGGAACCAACCCAACCGGACTTAATACGGAAAACCGGCCTCCTACATCGTCCGGCACCACAAAGTTGCTGTATTTTTCTTCATCAGCCAATTCTTTTAAAGCTCCTTTGGCTTTATCCGTGATGGCAATAATCCGCTTAGCTGCTGCAGCTTTTCCAATCTTTTTTTCAAGGTGGTTTTTTAATAAACGGAAAGCGATAGCGGGTTCAGTTGTAGTACCTGATTTTGAAATTACGATGAGGCCGTAATTTCTTTTATCCAGGAATGAAAGCAGTTCGGAGTGGAAGTCTTCACACAGGTGATGTCCGGCATAAAGCATCAGGGGTTTATCAGCAGCATTATGATGAAATACGGGTTGTAATGCTTCCAGAACAGCACGTGCCCCCAGATATGATCCGCCGATCCCAATAACAACACAGGTGTCGATCTGAGACCTGATGGCTGCAGTTTGTGTTTTAATCTTTTCAAAAAGGTCTTTTTTTATTTCAGGCAGATCGAGCCAACCTAAGAAATTATGGCCTTTGCCTGTCTTTTTGTGTAACCGGGTTTGGGCATCTTCAACTGCTTTTTTTTCTGAATCCAATTTAGATTTAGGAAGGTAATTGTAAGCATAGCCGAAATTTAAAGATATGTTTTGCATATGAAGGTTTTTTTGACCCGAATATACAAAAAAACAGGCTGACCTGGGAATGGCCAGCCTGCATGACATAATTAACTAAAATTTACTAAAAATCACACTAGCACAAAGTATATTTAAAGTAATCACAGGTTCTTGATTTGTTTTGAAAAATCAATCTTACCCTGTTTAAAAATAACAAAGTATGTGCCACTTTTGTTTTTTTCCAGGGTTATTTCTCGTTTGCTTTCTTGTTCCAATAGTTCTTTCATGTCAAACTCACTTTCAAGTTTAACGAGGTACCTCTTCAGTGAATCTTTTTTTATTTCAAAAGTTTGCAGGATTGAATCCATATTAAAGGACATTACTATTCGTTAAAAATTGTTAACTTCAGAGGAATGTTTTTGAATGATGGTTTAAATTTGCTGCAATGAAGCGAATCGTTATCGCATATATAATTGTCCTTGCCGGTTTGACCTTAACAGCTTTGATTGGTATCCAAATATACTGGATTAAGAATGCTATGTATATAAAGGAAGAGAATTTCAAACGGGATGCCCGGGAGGCACTTGTAAACGTAGCTAATAAGTTGGAAAGGAGGGAGGTTGCCAGGCTTTTGGAGAATAAAATTCGTTTTACTATTAATAATAGAAACAGGGAGTATAAGAAGATTCGGGAAATACAGGTACAGTATGATCTTAGGCTTGACAGCATAAGTGATTCCCTGCAGTTGGTTATGCTTTATGAGGCAGAAAGGACGGATAGTCTACTGAATGCATTAGAAATTTATTATCGTATGGATTCATTGCCAGGCATCGACAGCATAGAATTTTTGAAGAAAGAATTAAATAATACAGCTGATTCTTTGACTTTTATTTTAGATTCTCTTGAAACCACTGCAAATGACCTGCAAACAGATATAGAAAGTGCTGAAATTGAGCTGGGCGTTTTTGATAAATATGAGGTGATCAGCAATGTTTATGAAGACCTAACCCGTAAAAGCAAAAATATTCGCATTGAGGACAGGGTGGATGAAAAGCTTTTGGATTCCTTATTGAGGATGGAATTTAAGCACTATGGGATTAAAGGAAACTATGAATACGGTATTTTTAATCCGGCTGAAAACCGTATTGTAATGGAAAAAAGTGGCAAATACCATGAAAAGCTGAAAAGTCAGGGACTTGCAACTAATCTGTTTCCACGGGACTTCACAAGTAAACCACGATATTTGTTGGTGTATTTCCCTGACAGTAAGACATTAATTCTCCGAAAGATGATTGGAATGGTGGCTGTTTCCGGTCTCATTGTCCTGATCCTGATATATTTATTTACATATACCATCAATACGATCATCCGGCAAAAGAAACTTTCAGAGATGAAAAATGATTTCATCAATAATATGACCCATGAGTTTAAAACGCCAATATCAACTGTTGCCCTTGCCTGTGAAGCTATGTCTGATAAAACCCTGACAAAATCACCTGATTTTTACCATAATTACATTGGCATTATCGATGAAGAAAACAAACGGCTGGGTGTTATGGCAGAGAAAATTCTTGAAACGGCTACCATAGATAAAGGACAAATAAACCTAAAAGACGACATTGTTGATATTCATGAGCTGTTAACAGATGTAATCAAGAAGATACGGGTTCAGGTGGAGATAAAGGATGGCAGGATACTTACCACTTTTAATGCGGAAAACATCCATGTGAGAGGTGATGGAATGCATTTGCAGAATGTATTTTTTAATTTGCTGGATAATGCCAATAAATATTCGCCCAAAAAACCTGATATACAGGTTAAAACGAAAAATGATGGTGGCAGTATTGTTATAGAAGTTAAGGATAATGGAGTGGGAATTAGCAAATCAAATCAACGGAAGGTATTTGATAAATTATACCGAATACCTACAGGGAATGTCCATGATGTAAAGGGTTTTGGTTTGGGTTTGAGCTATGTAAAACTCATCGTTGAAAAGCATAAGGGAAAAGTAAACCTTGAAAGTGAGCCTGGTCAAGGTTCTCTGTTCAGGGTAACGCTCCATTCCTTAACGCAATAAATAGTAAAAGAAAATGAGTGATCAATCATTAAAAGTATTGTTAGCTGAGGACGATAAGAACCTCGGTTCTGTTTTGAAAGCTTACCTTGATGCAAAAGGATATGAAACCACACTGTGCATTAATGGTCAGGAGGCATATCAGGCATATACAAGAAACGCATATGATTTTTGTATTCTCGATATCATGATGCCTGTAAAAGATGGTTTTACACTTGCCGAAGAGATTAGGCAGGTAGACAAAAAGACTCCCATTTTGTTTCTTACTGCAAAATCTCTACAGGAAGATAAATTAAAAGGCTTCTCGTTAGGAGCAGATGATTACATGACTAAACCATTCAGCATGGAAGAGTTGATGGCCCGGATGAAAGCTGTTCTCCGAAGGGCAGAGCAATCAAATGCGGGATCATATCAGAAGAATGTTTTTAAAGTTGGAGAATACAACTTCGACTTTAACCGCCAAATGCTGGTATTGGGTGATCATGAACAAAAGCTCACATCCAAGGAAGCAGAGTTGCTGATGATGCTGAGTAAAAACACCAACCAGGTGCTCGACAGGAGCATCGCCCTGAAAAGAATCTGGGGGGATGACAATTATTTTAATGCCCGCAGTATGGATGTGTATATTACCAAACTCAGGAAATACCTCAAGAAGGATCCGAAGATAGAATTAATAAATGTGCATGGCATAGGGTTTAAACTGGTGGTGGAAGACTGATATGGATTTCCTGATTGTCCTGAGCATCAAGATAATTAGTAAATTGTGAAATTATTTTTTCTGCCAAAGCTTCATAATAAATATGTGTTGTTAGCAGTATACCGGAGCAGGCAGGAAGCCCGCTTTTTCATTCGTATATTCGCAGTGTCATTTTTTTTTCTTAAATTTGAGTAGACACCAAACACAAACACTTATTTTAACCATATGAAAATATCCTACATCGGAACCTATCCTCCCCGGGAATGCGGAATAGGTACATTTACTCACAATCTTATTCGCGCTATTGTTGCAAATTCTGATCCGGCAGATGTATTAATGAATGCCAGTGTTGTGGCTATAAATGACCATGACCTGCAATACAATTACCCGGAGGAGGTAAAATTTACGATCCGACAGGATCATCAACGGGATTATGTTGAGGCCGCTAAATTTATCAATTACAGTGATACCCGTTTATGTATTCTGGAGCATGAGTTCGGGATTTTTGGCGGTGAAAGCGGAGTGTATATACTGCCATTGGTTTACAGGCTTGAAATACCCCTGATAGTAACACTTCATACTGTATTAAAAAATCCGAGTTTTATTCAGAAGAACATATTACAGGGCTTGGCAGGAAAGGCTAACAAGATTGTAGTAATGAGCAAAAGGGCTGTGAAGTTCCTGAAAGATATTTATGACATTCCTGAAGAGAAGATTATGATTATTGAGCACGGAGTGCCAGATTATGATATCCAGCCTGCTTTGAAAATGAAACAGAAGTTTAACTTCGAAGACCGCAAGGTGCTTTTTACATTTGGTTTATTAAGCCGTAACAAGGGAATAGAAACCGTGATCAATGCCTTGCCAAAGGTGGTGGAGAAACATCCCGATCTGTTGTACATTGTATTGGGTTCTACCCACCCCAATGTAATGCGTTCTTCAGGCGAAGAATACCGAAATTATCTGAACCGCCTGGTAAAGAAGAACAACCTCGGAAAGCATGTTTTCTTCAACAATACCTTCGTAACACAAAAAACCCTGGTGGAATACCTGTCTGCTGTTGATATTTATGTTACACCCTATTTGAATGAAGCCCAGATTACCAGTGGCACCCTTTCTTATGCCATAGGCTCCGGTGTTGCTGTGGTTAGCACTCCTTACTGGCATGCCCAGGAATTACTGGCCGATGGCCGTGGTCGGCTGTTTGATTTTAAAGACTCTGAGCAGTTGGGAGATATCCTTATTGAATTGCTTAATGACCCGGTAAAGCTAAATGAACTAAAAAAACGTGCCGGGGAATATGGCAAGCATCTTCGTTGGCAAATTATTGGTAATGAATACCTTAAACTGGCTGAGAAATCTGTAATTGAGTTTAACTCTGTTGATACGGAAGTTGCTAAGCCTCTGATAGATGTTTCTGTTCTGCCAAGTTTTAATCTGGCTCACCTGAAACGATTAACAGATGATACGGGAATTGTACAGCATGCCAAATACGGCATTCCAAACCTTAAGGAAGGCTATTGCCTGGATGACAATGCACGGGCTTTATTGATGGCACTGATGGCATACCGGCGGAATAAAAATCCGGTGGCTATTGAATTATTGCCGATCTACCTCAGTTATATTCAGTATATGCAGAATATTAAGGGAACCTTCCGGAATTTCCTGAACTTCAACCGCCACTTTCTGGATGAAGAAGGTTCTGAAGATTCTTTTGGACGTACAGTCTGGGCATTGGGGTACCTGATCCGTTACTCTCCCAATGATTCTTATTTTCAGTTTGCCCTGGAGATATTCCACCGAAGTATGGATAATTTCGAGCGGCTTGAATTCATCCGTGGTGTTGCCAATACACTCATAGGAGTATGTCATTATATGAAAAAATTCCCTGAAGATGAAGCCATGATGGAAGTAGCCAGTAAAATGGCAAACCGTATCAAAAAGGAATATAGAGACCACTGTACCAATGACTGGAAGTGGTATGAGAATAACATGACATATGACAATGCCATCATCCCATTGGCCTTGTATCATTATGCCGAATTAAGTGGCAATAAGGAAATCCTGAATATTGCAGAAGAATCTGTCGCATTTATGGAATCCATTACCATGAAACAAGGCTTTTTATCCATTGTTGGCAATGAAGGCTGGTTTGAAAAGGGAGGGCGGCCTGCTATATACGCTCAGCAGTCCATTGATGTTATGGCTATGGTTATGATGTACTACCAGGCTTATATCACCACCCGAAAAAAAGAATATATTGAAAGGTTATTTATGAGTTATATGTGGTTTCTCGGGGAAAATGAACTCCGGGTGCCATTGTATGATCATGAAACGGCTGGCTGCAATGACGGCCTGGAAGATGATGGTGTAAACCGAAACCAGGGAGCAGAAAGCACCCTTGCCTATTTAATTTCACACCTTACCGTTTTGCAGGCATTAGAATTAGAATACGAATACGAAAAAAAATAATATGGCTTTAGTAAATCGTTACGAAAACAATCCCATTCTCACCAAGGATGATATTCCTTATGAAGTGGCTACAGTTCATAATGCCGCGGTTATCAAGCACCGGGGGAAATACCTGATGCTTTTCCGTTCTCATCGGCTGAATGGAAGGTCTATCCTCGGACTGGCTGAAAGTGACGACGGATTTAATTTTACGCCGCAACCTCAGCCTTTCATGGTACCTTCAACCGATGGGGATTTTGGTATTTACGAAGAGTATGGTGTGGAAGATCCTCGTATCACCTATATTGATGGCGAGTATATCATCACTTACAGTGCTTATTCACGTCATGGTGTAAGAATAGGGCTGGCAAAGACAAAAGATTTTAAAAACATTGAACGCTATTCCATGATCACTGAGGCTGATTACCGCAATGTGGTTATTTTTCCGGAGAAATTCAACGGGCTATATGCTCGTTTAGACCGGCCCCATTCGGAAATCAGTCCCTGGTCGGTATGGATCAGCTATTCACCGGATCTGCGTTACTGGGGTGATTCTAAGCTCATCATGAAACCCCTTACCTATCACTGGGATGAGATGAAAATTGGCCCCGGGGCACCACCTATTAAAACCTCAAGGGGTTGGCTGAATATATATCATGGCGTTTTCCCGACCATGGACGGAAGTGTCTATCGCCTGGGTGTTGCCCTGCATGATCTGGAAGACCCTTCAAGAATTATTTCTGTGGGTGATGAGTGGATATTACAACCCGAAGAGATTTATGAAATCACCGGGTATGTCCACAATGTAGTATTTAGCTGTGGAGCTGTACCGGAGGATGATGGCAGCCTGAAACTCTACTGGGGAGGAGCAGATAAGGTGATGTGTGTGGGTACGGCCAATATTGAAGAACTGGTGGATATGTGCCTGAACAAATCTAGAAAACCTATGTAACCTATGAAAATTGCTGTTCTTGCGCCTGTAGCCTGGAGAACGCCTCCACGTCATTACGGACCCTGGGAACTGGTGTCATCAAATATTACCGAAGGTCTTGTGGAGAGCGGACTGGATGTAACTTTATTTGCTACTGGTGACTCCATTACCAAAGCACAATTGACATCAATTATTTCAAGAGGCTATGAGGAAGATAAAGATACGGATGCCAAGGTATTGGAGTGTATGCATATTAGCTTCCTTATGGAAAGGGCACATGGGTTTGATCTCATACATAATAACTTTGATTTTCTGCCCCTGACCTATTCACGCCTTATTAAAGCACCTGTTGTTACTACCATTCACGGGTTTTCTTCTAAAAAGATCATTCCGGTATACAAAAGATACAATGATATCGGGCATTATGTGAGTATTTCTTATGCTGATCGCTCTTCCAAGCTGAACTATATTGCCAATGTATACAATGGCATACGTAAGGAAGAATTTACACCCAGGAAAGAGCAGGGGAAATATTTGCTGTATTTCGGGCGCATACATCACGACAAAGGCTGTTGGGAGGCCATACAAATTGCCAAAAAAGCCGGCATGAAACTCATCATTTCCGGCCTGATACAGGATGAAACTTATTATCAGGAAAAAGTAGAACCCTACATTAACGGAGAGCAGATCGAATATATTGGCAACAGCGGTCCGGAAAAGCGGGATGAGGTGTTGGGCGGTGCATTGGCTCTCCTGCATCCCATCAATTTTAAAGAACCTTTCGGACTGAGTGTGGCGGAAGCTATGTTTTGCGGCACACCGGTTATTGCTTTCAAAAAAGGCTCTATGCCTGAGCTTATTGAGGATGGAAAGACAGGATTTCTATTAAATTCGGTCGATGAAGCTGTTGAACGTCTGGAGGATATAAAAACAATTGACAGAACCTATTGCCGAAAATATGCAGAAGCTAAATTTGGCCAGGAGAAAATGGTGAGGGATTATATTGAAGTTTACAAAAAGGTGCTGAGAAGATGACAGATTGCACGATTAAACGTTAGGACGATTTAGCGATTGAAGATATCTAAGCACGCTGCTATTTCTGGCAGCTGCAATTACCGGCTGTTTTTTATTTTATGGATAAGGTCATCCACCGATACCCACATGAGAGTAGAGGCATAATCCGACATGGCATAAGGCACAACGAGCTTATTATCATGGATAATAGCCCCACAGCTGTAAACCACATTCGGTACATACCCTTCCCGTTCTTCTTCATTGGGCTCAAGCAAGGGTTCCTTTAAACGTCCGATTTCTTTGGTAGGGTCATCCAGGTCGAAAAGGCTGGCTCCCAGGCAATATTTACGCATAGGACCCACACCATGGGTGATCAGCAGCCAACCCTCTTTGGTTTCTATAGGTGAACCGCAGTTGCCAATCTGAATGAATTCCCAGTGGGAGAGAGGTTCCTGTAATTTCAAAGGCAATTCCCACACATTCATCTTATCCGAAAACATGATGTAATTGTTCTTGCCATCGATGCGGGAGATCATGGCGTATTTGCCATTGATCTTTCGTGGGAATAAGGCCAGGTTTTTATTCTTGGCACCCTCGCCGTGCATGGGCATGACTTTAAAATGATAAAAATCCTTCGTTACCAATAGTTTGGGCATGATGGTAAAACCGTTATATGCAGTATAGGTTGAATAATAGGTCACATCTCCGTCATCATCGGTAAATTTTACAAAACGGGCATCCTCAATACCCCGGCTTTCCTGCTCGGAAATCGGAAAGATAACCCGTTCAGAAATATCGGTATCCAGTGAAAATTGAATTTCATAATGCGAATCCGCCAGCCATTCAATCTGGTTAACGGCATTGATGTTTTCGATATTTGAATTGATATCTTCTCTGACTTCGCCGGTGGCATTTTTCAGGTCACGGTATGTGAACTGGTCGTTCAGTTTTTCCAGGACTATGGCACTGACTGTATCTTTGATTTCCATTTCCTTCATTTTTTGGGCAAAGACATCTTTAGCATAAATATAGCGTTTCACGATATCGGCCTCTTCAATTCTGTCGCCTGAATCGTGCATTTCAATGCTATTGTCTGGATTGAGTATCCCTGAACGAAAAACGATGGAAGAAATATGACCCTCGCCAACAGCCCTGAAACTCACGATAACCCGTTTTTCCCCTTCTTCCAGTCCGGTTTGATCAGGAGATTCTATGATGCTGGGATTAAAAAATGCAGCAGATTCGATGGAATATTCCATGGAAAAATATGAACCAATAAGCATTTTTTTCTTGTTGGAAATACTTTCAGGTTTCATTCCCATATCATGGATGATATGAGAAACCTTATCAAAATGCTTCAGGAATACACGGGAAATATTTCGGTGGCGCATGGCAAAGTTCCTTAGTGTTTCGCGCAGGGCTTTATCTGCTTCCTCATCCATCATATTGATCACCTTGGTGATTACGCCTTTTGCTCTGTCATCACCGTAAAACAGGTGTCGTACAATAACCCTTTTAAAATCCGGAAAGAATCTGTTCTCAAGTCGGTTTACATGAATTTTCATAACATCGCATTTTCGTCAATCGAAGATATTTAAAAAACAACAGAGGATATAAAGGATTTGAAGAACACGATATAATTTAGAGCAATTCTTAATAAAACAAGTGTTGTGTTTTCATTGTGGGTTCTTTCCATAGCATTTGTATTCCTTGTGCTTTGCTGGTTTGGGATTAATTTCCTGCCTTCAGCTGCAGATAGTGTGCATACCTATAATACCAACTAAACCATTTTCCTGGATTTGCTATTTTTATGTCCTCTAATACGCGTTTATGGAGTTTCATTTTATTCTGAACAAGCCTGCTGTGCCGGGAAATATTGGCAGCAGCGCCCGGGCACTAAAAACCATGGGTTTTGATAAGCTGCGCCTGGTAAATGCCTGCAATCACCAGGCGGATGAGGCCAGGTGGATGGCCCATGCATCCTTTGATATTCTTGAAAGTGCCCAAATTTTTAGTTCCCTGGTGGATGCAACAAAAGATCTCGACTTTTTGGTGGCTACATCTGCAAAAAAAAGATCTGTAAAACAGGATTACTTCAAAATACAGCATCTCCCCAATTTTATTCAGAACAAGAAAAACAGCATTTCTAAAGTTGGCATTTTGTTTGGTAGCGAAGAGCATGGCTTAAGCAATGATGAATTGATCATGTGTGATATCGTGGCTTATATTCCAATGAAAACAGTATACCCATCCCTGAATTTATCCCATGCAGTGATGCTCTTTGCTTTTTACCTGTCAGGTATTTCTGATGAAAACCAACATCTGCCCGGAAAAACGGATGAAGGCTCATATAAGCAACTCAAAGAGAAATCATCAGTCCTTTTGCAGAAGATCGGGTTAGACAACAATCCCAACCTGTATTATCGGATAAGGGAACGGATGGCACAGTTAAAAGATGATGATATTCACCTTTTTCTTTCTTTCTTTAAATATGTTGATCAATGGATGCTTGACAGAGATTGATGGCCTGTTCCCGTTTTTTACCTTCATTATGAAGGATAATGCCATAACGACTGCAAAATGTAATGATTTTAAACATATCCATGGACGTATATATTAAAGGAATTTATAAAATAATACTCTAAGAATTGTAATTGTTTCGATAAAAAGATTAAATTTGGTCATGAAGTATTATGTATTCTTTTAATTCCTTCCTATGATTTCCAAAAATAATTTCCTTTTAATGGATACTTTTGAGTTTCCAGCCTGGATCAGGGAGCAAAGCATAAACCGTTTTATAAAGCTGATTCAAAACCATCACACCTATTTGCCTGATTATACGCATTTTAATGGGAAGAATCATTTTCAGAGATTACGGGCCATGCGTAATTATCATACAAATGAATTAGGGTGGCGTGATATAGCCCAGAATATTACTACTTTTCCTGATGGTAAGATTGCCATATGCCGGAATATAGATGATCCTCCTGCCGGAATTGCCGGATTTAATTCACATGCTATTTGTATTGAGCATCTTGGAAATTTTGATTTAGAAAGGGATAAAATGACAGAGGCTCATAAAGAAAGCATTATTATGGTTAATGCAGGTTTATGTCTGAAGTTTAATTGTAAACCGGACATACAGCATATTGTATATCATCACTGGTTTGACCTCATTACACGAAAGCGGATGGACGGAGAAGGAACTACCAAATCCTGTCCCGGAACAGACTTTTTCAACGGAAATTCAGTTGAAGCAGCGAAGCAATTTTTCATCCCACTGGTTACGGCAAGGATGCATCAGTTGGGATCCTTTAGCTCAGGCTGTGCAGAGATAGAAGATGATGACATACTAGGGTTTGGATTGGTTACCGCTTTGTGCTTGAATGTCAGGTCGGGGCCCGGTGCTGATTATGAGATAAGAGGTAAACTGGTGAATGGAAGCACTATTCCAATCTGCCAGAAAATGAATGGGTGGTATCGCATTGCTAATGAAGATAAGTGGGTGTATTCAAAGTTTATTCACCGCTTTTTTTTCGGACAGGTGGATGCTTCCCGTTTGAATGTGCGCAACGGTCCGGGAACCCGCTACCGGGTTATTGATGTTTTAGAAAAAAATGATAAGGTGAGAATATTTAAGCGAAGTGGTAAATGGTGTCAGATTGAACTTAGGGATAAATGGGTGCATAAGGACTATTTAACAATCGAAAAATAGCTTAAAACTTTTTTGTAATGATCTTTTTCGTTAATAATTATTGATAAGTTCATTCTGAAAGTTTTATATATCCTTACCCTATTTACTACCTTGCTGGTTAGAACATCATAAATCTGTCACTTTATGAAAATCGGAATACTCACAGCTGGTGGTGATTGTCCTGGCCTAAATGCTGCCATCAGGGGGGTAGGAAAGACAGCCATTACAGAGTATAACATGCAGGTTTTGGGGATATCATCCGGTTATCTCGGAATGATTACTCAGGAATACCAAAAGCTTACAGAAGCCCAGCTTTCTGGTATTCTTACCCTGGGTGGTACCATTTTGGGGACTTCCCGTGAAAAACCATTTAAAAAGCCTAATGGTAAGAACGGTACCAAGAAACCGGAACAGATCAAAAAGAATTATGACAACATGGGATTAGATGCCCTGGTTTGTATCGGAGGAAATGGCACCATGCGAACGGCATCTTTGCTGGCGGAGGAAGGCTTGAATATTATTGGCATCCCTAAAACCATTGATAATGATGTGTGGGGAACAGATGCCACCTTCGGTTTTGATTCCGCCCTGTTTATTGCTACCGATGCCATTGATCGCCTGCACACCACGGCAAATTCTCACAAACGCATTATGATCATTGAGGTAATGGGCCACCATGCCGGTTGGCTGGCATTGTATTCCGGAATAGCCGGGGGTGGGGATGTGATCCTGCTGCCGGAAATAACATATGATGAAGACATTATTGGCGAATACCTGGAAAAAAGAGCTGAAAAGAAAAAGCCATATTCTATCGTTGTTGTTGCAGAAGGAATTAAAAAACCTAAAAAAGTATCTGCTGCCCACCATATTGCCAACATCATCAAAAAGTCCACTGGTCTTGAAACCCGTGAAACAATATTGGGCTATATCCAACGTGGAGGAAGTCCTACGCCCTATGACAGGTTGCTGGCAACCCGTTATGGTTCCTATGCGGCTGAACTCATTGCAAAAGAAGAATTCGGAAAAATGGTTTGCCTGCGTGGCGACAGCATCGCTTTTATCCCCCTAATTGATGTAGCAGATAAGCTGCGCCTGGTGCCGGAAGATCATCCCCTGATCCGGGAAGCCCGTTACATGGGTGTTTGCTTCGGCGATGGCTGATGATATCCCTGAATATTCTTATTTTTACCTAAAATTCTAATCTATACACTATCATGAAGAATATTTCTTTTATGAGCATATTCCTGCTGACATTTGTGTTTTCTGGCTATTCACAGCAATTCGGTGAAATTACACCTTACGAGGCATCCGGAATGAAAGAAACCCCACGGTATGAAGAAACCATCAACTATTGCAAAAGCCTGGCTGCTTATTCCCATCAATTGCATTATACCACTTTTGGCAGCAGTTCGCAAGGCAGGCCTCTGCCTCTGCTGATCCTGAACCAGGAGGGAATAATCGATCCGGCATCCGTAAAAGCTTCCGGCGACCTGGTGGTGTTGATTCAGGCCTGTATACATCCTGGTGAATCAGATGGTAAAGATGCTACCCTGATGTTACTTCGGGATGCCCTGATGAGCCGGGGTGCATCCCCCTTTATGGGGAATATGACGGTATTGTTTATCCCTATCTTTAATGTGGACGGCCATGAGCGCTTTGGCCCCTATAACCGTATCAACCAAAATGGCCCGGAAGAGATGGGATGGCGTGTGACAGCACAAAACTATAACCTGAATCGTGATTTCCTGAAAGCCGATGCACCGGAAATGCAGGCATGGCTCAAACTTTTCAATGCCTGGCTTCCGGATTTCTTTATCGATATCCATACCACTGACGGTGCTGACTATGAATATGTGCTTACCTATGATATGGAATCAGTGAATATGTATCCCCCTATAGCAACCTGGCAGGATTCTGTTTATATTCCTGAGATGACTGCGAAAATGAACCAAAAGAATATGCCTGTTTTTCAGTATATCTCTTTCAGGAACTGGTTCGATCCAAGGAGTGGCATGAAGGGAGGTGTAGCCCCTCCGATGATATCACAGGGATATACTGCATTGCAAAACAGACCCGGACTGCTGGTAGAAACACATATGTTAAAAGACTATCAAACCAGGGTTAGTGCTACCTATGAATTGCTGAAAATTACCCTGGCATTGCTGGCTGAAGAAGCTGACAGACTAAAAAAGCTGGTGCGAAAGGCTGATGTATATACATCTTCCGCAACTTCTAGAAATGACTCTGTAGCCTTGAATTACCGGCTTTCAATGAATGACAGTGTGATGATGGAGTTTAAAGGGTTTGAATACAGCATTGAAAAGAGTGATTTAAGCGGAGGAAACTGGTTTAAATTCAGCGATAAGCCAAAGACCTTCCTGCTGCCCTTTTTTGATAATTCAATCCCCACGAAAAAAGTTCAATGGCCTGAAGCTTATATTATTCCGGCTGAATGGACAGATGTGATTGCACGCCTGGATTATCATGGGATTTCTTATCAACGAATTCCGCAAGCTACCCGGCTAAAAGTAGAAACCTATTTCTTTACCGACTATTCCTGGAGTCGTGCACCTTATGAGGGGCATTTCCGCCTGAAGTTTGAGGCTGAACCCATAGTAAAGGAAGTTGATTATCCTGCCGGCTCTGTTGTGGTGAATACAAAACAGCGCAATGCAAATGTTATCGCTTATCTTCTGGAACCGGAAGCAGATGGTTCCCTGCTGTCATGGGGGTTTTTTAATTCTATATTTGAGCAAAAAGAATATGCTGAATCTTATGTTATGGAAAAGATGGCCAGGGAAATGCTGAAAAACGACCCTGACCTAAAAAAGGAATTTCAGCAAAAGAAAAAGGAGGACGAGGAATTTGCGGGAAATTTCTGGGCCATCTTAAATTGGTTCTACAGCAAAACCCCATACTGGGATGAACGAAAAGATGTGTATCCCGTGGGCAGAATGCTTTATCCCTTACAATAACGTGGTTCGGTTGAGCAGCGAAAAAGAATCCTAGAAGGACGTGCCCTGAGAATATACAGTACAGGATTTATTAGGTGCTTTGTTAATACTAAATACACTATAATCAGCATACTTATTAATACAGCCAGCCTTTTAATACAGCCAGCCTTCCAAGAAAAAAAGGATTAGAGATTTAATAGGGGATCCGACTTTGGGATGTACTGTTCTTCCATGCTTTCTTTGAAAACCTTAAAACCGTTAGTCAGGTAAAACCCCAATGCACCCGGATGGTCAAGTTCACATGTATGCAACCAGATACGTTTCGTGTTGGTGGTGAAAGTTTCATTG
>CAZZLL010000018.1:0-64184 GCA_964654725.1 uncultured Lentimicrobiaceae bacterium
GCTTCTCGAAATGAATATTTAAAAAAGTGGGTGACCCATTGCACAAAACAGGAAACAACCTGATCGCTATCCTGAAATCGGAGTATACCCACCGGCCCAACCAGGCAGGCCTGGAAACTGGACATTACTTAGGCGCCTATGCGAAGGGGATTATATTTCCCTGAACAAAAAAGCAACTTGCATAAGTAAGAAAAAAAAGAGCTAAATTTGCTGCTAATACAAATGAACCTGGAATATTCTCAAGGCCGGAAAATGAAGCAAAATACCTTGCAAAATCAAGGCTGATAATCAAAAGGTTGTCTCACGTAAGTCAGAATTAAAAATTAAAGCAGGTCTGCGAAAGCCAAAGGGTTGACCACCCAATGTGACAAAAAATTAGCAATAATAAATTTTAAAAAGTGGAGTCCAGAACCCACTTAAAAAAACGGGGTGGAACTGAAAAACCATATGAGTAGGGAAAAAAATATAGATTAATTATGAGAGTATTAAGTAGTGTTTTTACAATGATTTTATTAATGGTTACAAGTTTCTTGTTTTCTCAGGACTTGTCATCTGGTAAAATGGAAGTTAATTGGACAGCAGACATTGTTTTGGGACAAGGTTATACAATAACTCAAACATATACTGTCGATAATAGCAATTTTGTAATTTGCTATAATTCAGAAACCGGTAAAACGCAAATTTGGAATCTTGATAAAGGCGGTTCACCTCTTTATGATAGAACAACACATAAAGGATGGAGCAGTATGGTTTTTTTTAAATTGGACAATAAATCCTATTTGTTCACCTACAAAAAAGCAAGTGGGGAAGTCATATTTTTTGAAATGAGCAGTACTGGTATAAGTAAAAGAGTGGGTGAACATACTTGGTCAAAAGATTGGAATGGATTTGATGTACTATATCGAGATAATAAACCTACCATAATGATGACAAGAGCAAGTGATGGTAGAGCTAAATTATTCGAACCTCATTTTTAGAATAAAAGCCCATAATCGAGTAGATGGCCGGTGAGCCTTTAAGCCCACCGGAGCACCTCTCACACCATCCCGTTTAAGGCGGGACGGTTTCCCGACATGAAGTCGGGACAGGCTATCAAACAATAGGGAAAAGCGTAGGAGTAAATTTATGGGAAGCTACTTTTTGATACCACGACAGCATAGATTCGTACCCACGCTTGCGCAGTAATTCAACGGTGATAGTAGTATTCATGATAGGACTTTGAGCGATTACCCATCCTCCCAGCCTGCTGCGGCTCCACCTAAAGCTTACTCCCGCTGTGCAGGATACATGCCTTGCATGTGAGCAATTGGCAAACTTTAAAGAAGTAAATAAAATGGACTTTATAGCAAAAAAGAATACTAAATGGGACAACAGGTAAAAATGGGAATAATAGCAATGCATAAAAAAAAAGTATTGCAAAAGTACCGGCCGGGTTTAGGTCATTTTTTAACGTTCATTGTTTTTATTATCATAAGCTTTTCGTGCCTTCATAAACCTTTGCCAAACCAAACGGAGGTTAAAAATGCTGAAAAGAATTCCTATGATAGTCTGGATGATAAGGTGCGGATAATAACAGATGCAGCCGATAGAAAAATAATTGTTCCTGCAAAAGTTGAAAAGGTAATATGTTCAGGTTCTGGCTGTTTACGTTTATTGACTTATCTAAATGCACACCACCATATAGTTGCCGTTGACGGTATTGAAGTAAAAGGCTCGCCCATTGATGCACGACCTTATGCCATTGCCAATCCACAGTTCAGGACATACCCTATATTTGGCGAATTCAGGGGCTATGACAATCCCGAGCTTATTGCAGGACTAAACCCTCAGCCCGATGTGATTTTCAAAATGCTCCCCGGCGGGGGCATTACCCCAATGATGCTTGCCAGTAAAACAGGAATCCCTGTTGTATCATTGGTATATGGCAACCTGACATACAACCGGCAACAGCTAAACAGCTCTTTGCGTTTAATGGGCAATGTAACTGGTGAAAATAGGCGTGCCGAAACGGTTATTGCATATTTCGACAGCATTATCATGGATTTAAAAAACCGTAGCTCAAAAAAATCAGCCACCTCCTGCTACATTGGCGGATTAGGATACAGCGGTCCCCATGGCATACAATCAACCGACCCTGCATTTGCACCTTTTGCTTTTCTTGGCCTGAAAAACATTGCTTCTCAAGGGAAAGATACGGAGAAGGTTTCTTATCTCAATATTGCAAAAGAACAGCTCATTGCTTGGGATCCTGATGTTATTTTTATTGATATTTCTACCCTGAGACTCGGGGCAGACATTAATGCACTGGCCCAGTTACGGAACGAGCCTGCTTTTAAACATTTGAAGGCGGTAAAAAACAACAGGGTTTACGGCCTTTTCCCGAACAATTCATATAATCAGAACTTTGAAGTTGTGCTTGCAAATGCATATTTTATTGGCAAAATAATTTTCCCCGAGGCCTTTTCAGATATTGATCCTATGGAAAAAGCCGAAGAAATATCAAAATTTCTTAATGGCGGCCCTTCTTTTACCAAATTAAACGAAATGTTCGGCTATACAGGTTTTAAACAGATGGATTTGCAATGACATTAAAACAAAACAAGCTGAAATACAGGCTTATTCCTTTTCCGGAATACCGGAAATATATTTACCGAAAGCGGTTATACCTTGCGATATTGTTGGTGGTATGCCTATTTGCTTTTATTTCTTCAGTATCAATAGGAAGTGTTACCATTCCATATACAGAAGTTTTCAAAGCTCTTTTTGGACTGGACAGTTCTTTACAATTTCAGAACATAATTACCAACATACGGGTGCCCAATGCTTTGGCCGCATTAATTGCAGGAAGCGGGCTGGCCATCTCTGGCGCAGTTATGCAGTCGGTTATCCGTAATCCACTGGGTTCGCCTTTTACGTTGGGCATTTCGCAAGCCGGGGCTTTTGGTGCAGCACTTGCTATTATTTTTGCAGGCGCAGGGGTAATGCAATCAACTCAGGTGGGAGCTATTAATGTTACAAACCCATTTGTAACCATTGGACTGGCTTTTTTTATGTGTATGCTTTCTGCTTCAATCATAGTGCTCATTGCAAAGTTTTATGATTCAAAACCTGAGGTAATGGTACTTAGCGGAGTAGCACTTGGTACTGTTTTTTCTGCCGGCACCATGTTTCTCCAATATTTTGCCGATGATGTACAACTGGCTGCCATTGTATTTTGGTCGTTTGGCGATGTAGGCCGTGCCGATTGGGCGGAAGTGATGATCATGGCCATTGTTGTTGTACCCGGTACCTTATTTTTCATCCTTAACCGATGGAATTACAATGCTATCGAGTCGGGGGATGAAACAGCCCGAGGATTGGGTGTTCGGGTGGAATGGGTACGTATCATGGGCATGCTGGTTGCTTCGTTGATTACAGCAGTTATCGTTTCCTTTCTTGGTATCATTGCTTTTGTCGGGCTCATTAGTCCGCACATGGTACGGCGTTTTGTAGGTGACGATTACCGTTTTGTAATCCCGGCAAGTTGCTTATCGGGTGCAGCCTTGCTACTGGTATCGGATATTGCCGCACGAATGATACTTCAACCTCATGTGTTGCCCGTAGCAGTGCTTACATCTTTTATCGGTGCACCCTTGTTTTTATATCTTCTATTAAGCAAATAAATAAGATAATTATGGATGTAAAAAATATATCGGTATCGTACCGCAAAGGCGAGCTAATACTGAACAAGCTGTCTTTTAGAGCCGGAGAGGGCGACATAGTTGTTTTATTAGGTCCTAATGGGGCAGGAAAAACTACATTGCTGCGAAGCATCAATGCCATATTGAAACCACAAAAAGGCGTTGTGGAAGTCGAAAACCAAAATATACTAAAGATGCCTACTGGCCAAATTGCAAAAATAATGGCCTATGTTGCACAACGCAACAATACCGGTAATATAAGTGTTTTTGATGCTGTGTTGCTTGGCCGGAAACCACACGTTGGGTTGAAAACCAGCCCGACCGATTTTGCTAAAGTGAGCCAAATTTTGCAACAACTTAGACTTGAAAGCTTAACCATGCGAAAAATAAGCCAGTTAAGCGGGGGCGAACTGCAAAAAGTTTGTATTGCCAGGGCATTTGTGCAGGAACCCCGAGTGTTTCTGCTCGATGAACCTACCAGTAACCTCGATTTAAAAAACCAAATGGATATTCTTCATACCATACTTGATATTGTTAAGAAAAACGCACTAACTGCTGTAATATCCATGCATAACTTAAACCTTGCTTTCAGGTTTGCCGATAAAATTATTTTATTAAACAAAGGAAAAATTGTTTCGCAGGGAACGACTGAAAGCATTACTCCCGATATCTTATCGAAAGTTTATGGAATACAGATAGAAATGATCCGGCACAATGGAAATGTGGTGGTGATTCCTGTTTAGATTCCTTATGAATTGTCCTGTGACTTTTTTTAGGACGAGTCAACCTTTGATGGTTATAGGAAATTCTCTGGAGCTGGTGATAATCTCTTTTTCTGCTACTTTTTTCGGGTGCATCGTAAACCAGGTATTAAAGCGCGTCAGTTCCTCAAAAGACAGTTCATGATCCGGGTAATCCGTTTTTGCTCATTTTACCACCAGGTTTTTGGTGTTTTTTGCCCTTTTTTGCCCTATTTCAAAGAATAAAAAATCCTGCAAGCTGTTGGTTTGCAGAATTTTGCGTTTTGTTGCTATTTCTACCAGCGGAGAGTGAGGGATTCGAACCCCCGGAGGTGTGACCCTCAACGGTTTTCAAGACCGCCGCATTCGACCACTCTGCCAACTCTCCGCTACAAAGTTACGAAAATTTCAAATTTTACAAATAATTAGATAAAAGTATTACTATGTTTTCCTGTAATTATTTTCGATTATGTGAAGTAATGAATATGAATTGTGAAAACAGCAAAGAGCTTAAAGTTTTTAGAGGCAATTACAATTGACCAGATGGCAGCTTTTATGCGACCAGACATCTGGCAGTCAATGAGATTGAAACTTTGGCAAGGTTTTGGTAAAACCTAACAAGTCTTCCCAAAACCATGCCATTCCCTGCCCCAAACCAACCTATCTCTTTCTGTTATTGACTTAACCACATATATTTCCGTAACTTTGTATGCGTCATATATATTTATTATAAAGAACATGAAAAGAATCTTAGCTTTTGTATTTGCGTTTGTTTTTTCGGTTAGTGCTCTGCAAGTCAATGCTCAACGCATACAGGCATATCTCTCCTACTGCAATTTCCATTCACCTGTACATGGCTCATACGTAGAAACCTACCTGGCTGTGCTTGGCAAAAGTCTTGTTTTTAACGAGATTGAGGATGGGAAATTCCAGGCAAATGTAGAGGTGACCATGCTCTTCAAACAGGAAGATAAAATTGTGGACTTCGACAAATTTGAACTCTTGAGCAATATTGTTGCAGACACTTCTGATATAGATTTCAAACTGATTGATCAAAAAAGATTTCCTCTTAAAGACGGCACCTATTCATTTGAGGTTATTCTTAATGACCTGAATGTAGATTCTAATGAAATAAAAAATACGGAAATCCTAAAACTCAGTTTCCCGGAAAACATTGTCAATATTTCCGGCATCCAACTGGTAGAATCTTTTGAAAAAACAGAAAAGGAAAATATCCTCACAAAGATTGGTTACGACCTCATTCCTTACATTGTGAGCTTCTATCCGAAAACAGTTAATGAAATGCTGTTTTATGCTGAGATATATAATACTAAGGATTTTTTCGGCGAGAATGAAAAATTCATGCTTTCCTACTACATTGAATCGTTTGAAACGAACCAGTTCATCACGGATTTCATCCGTTTAAAAAAGCAGGAGGCCAAAGAGGTTGTCGTAGTTTTTAACAAGTTGGATATTACGAACCTTCCTTCCGGCAATTATAACCTGGTGATAGAAACACGAGATAAAAAGAACGATGTGATTGCCTCCAACCGATTGTTTTTTCAGCGAAGCAATCCGGATGTAAAACTACAAATGAAAGATATTGCCGCCCTGGAAACGAAAAACACATTTGTAAATAAAATTCCTGATGATTCTCTGAAAGAGTTTCTGTTATGCATCTATCCGATATCAACAGAGGTAGAAAAGATTTATGCAACCAACCAGATTGAGATGAATAATTATCAAACCATGCGCCAATACTTCCTGAATTTCTGGTTAAGCAGAGATCGGAGCAATCCTGCAGAGGCCTGGTATAGTTACCATTCAGAAGTATTGAAGGCAGACGACGTATTTAGCACTCCCATTAGCAGAGGTTATGAAACTGAGAGGGGCAGGGTATATCTTCAATATGGCCAACCAAATGCCATTGCCGACAATAAATTTGAACCCAGTGCCTATCCTTACCAAATATGGCATTATTATAAGTTGAAAAACCAGAGCAACCGCAAATTCGTCTTTATAAATACCGATCTGGTTACGAATGACTATGAACTTATTCATTCCGATGCTATTGGTGAACCCTATAATCAGTATTGGAAAATGATGGTTTACGGGCGGGATCAGCCTACCAATGACCCTGACCAGACAAACCAAAGCGACCATTTTGGAAGTAAGCTGGATGATTTCTTCACCAGTCCGAGATAAAATACAGCTTTTTTTCTTTGCTAAAGTCTAAGTCTGAAAAATTGACCTTATTTTTGTGTTCGATTTGCAGCGCATATGATCCTATTGAAATACCTCTTCGTTCTCATCGCCTGGCTGGTTTCCCTCCTGCCCTTTCCCCTATTGTATGTAATAAGCAACAGCATATGCTTTATCGTATACCATCTCATCAGGTATCGTAGAAAAGTCGTAAGAAAAAATTTAAAACATGCTTTCCCAACGAAAAGTGATGCCGAGCGTCGATCAATCGAGAAAAAGTTCTACCGCAACCTTTGCGACCTTATCGTGGAATTTATTAAATTGAACACCATTAGTAAAAAACAGCTGCTAAAGCGATTTTCCTTTGAAAACACCGAACTTCTTGATTCTCTTTATACCGAAAAGAAAAGCATCATTGCTGTAACCGGCCATCTGGGAAACTGGGAATGGATGGCCATAGCCATGGCACTTCGCCATCAACACAAAGTGATGGCTATAGTAAAACCTTTGTCAGATGATTTCTTTGAAAAATACATGCATAATTTGAGGTCGAAGTTTACCAAAAACCGCATTATTCTCTTTAAAGATACCTTCCGGGAAATGATAAGAAATAAAAATGAGATCACACTGAATATTTTTGCAGCCGATCAAACCCCGACCCGTGATGAGATCAGTTACTGGACAGATTTTCTGAAACAGGATACAGGAGTTTTCTTAGGAACGGAAAAAATTGCCAAATCCCTGAATTTTCCTGTAGTGTTTATTAACAATCAGCGCATAGGCCGCGGAAGATACCGCATTAGCTATCACTTGATTTCAGAAGATACTAAAGCAACAAAAACATACGAAATAACAGAAAAGCACGTTCGAAAACTGGAAGATATTATCCGGGAGAATCCCGACAACTGGCTCTGGTCGCACAGAAGGTGGAAACATATACGAGTAAAAGCGGAGATGAAAAATTGAATATAGCCGTCGTCATATTAAACTGGAATGGGAAACGATTTTTAGAGAAATTCCTGCCTGATGTGATAAAGCATAGCAAGGATGCCGATATCATTGTCGCTGATAATGCTTCCTCCGATGATTCAGTGAACTATTTACGTGCTAAGTTTCCGCAAATAAGAATTATTCTCAATAATGAAAACGGTGGCTTTTCAAAAGGTTATAATGAAGCTTTAAAACAGGTAAAAGCAGATTATTACATCCTGCTGAATTCAGACATTGAAGTCACGCAAAACTGGATACAACCTGTTATTGATCTCATGCAGCGTGATGAGAAGATCGCTGTTTGTCAACCTAAAATCCGCGCTTACGATAACAGAGAATATTTTGAATATGCCGGAGCAGCGGGTGGTTTTATTGATCATTTAGGATACCCTTTCTGCAGAGGCAGGATATTTCAGGAAATGGAAAAAGATAGCGGACAATACGATGACATCACTGAAGTATTCTGGGCAACCGGAGCCTGCATGTTTGTGAAAGCAAAAATATACCATGAATACGGCGGGCTGGATGAAGATTTCTTCGCACATATGGAGGAGATCGATTTTTGCTGGCGGCTGAAAAACCGGGGTTTTAAAATCATGTATTGCCCACATTCAATTGTATATCACGTCGGAGGCGGCACCTTGCCGAATAAATCAGCACGCAAAACCTATCTAAACTTCAGAAACAACTTTATTTTGTTATTTAAAAACCTGCCCGGAAAACAAATATTACCCGTATTTATCGCCCGACTTATGCTGGATGCTATTGCTGCTATCCGTTTTCTTTTCGACAGCGGCATTGCCGATTTCTTTGCTGTTGTCAGGGCGCACCATTCCGTATATTACAGAATTCCTCATTTTCTTCGTAAAAGAAAAAGAATCCCCCACATTCATGTATCGAATATTTATAATGGCAGTATTGTTATGCAACATTACCTCAAGAAAGTAAGGCATTTCTCTCAATTAAACAAAAATAAGTTTAGCTAAACCTTGCGTAATTCTACCCAATATCTAGCGTATTTATACTGTAATAAACCAAGCACCGCATGCTCAAAAAACTGATAAACAAATACCTATACACATATACAATAATAATAGATGTATATAGAGTGTGATGAACCCCTGTAATTAATCGCTATTTTTATAAGAATAAATAAAGCTTAAAAATATGCATCATGGCACATCACAACGAAATTTCTTCCAACGAAAAACTTTGGTACGACAGCAACTTCAGTGCTTATACAAACAATATCTTTGAAGCCTTTAAAGAACAGGAATTCGAACTTACTGAAACCATCTACACTAATCTGTGTAACAATAATGACTATCACATCAGGATTTACATGGGGCTGGATGATGAGGATAATCCCAAGTTAATAGCGATGGCTGCAGACGAGCAATCAGCTCATCAACATGATGAAATAGTCTACAATGATATTTTTGCTGCTGGTAATATTTATGAATTAGGTGCGAACACAGGTATTGATATCAATGATGCAGAAGATTTTATAGCAAACTGGATGAATAGCAATACAGGAAAAGAATTATACAAAAGGGCATTCCTGTTACTCAGGACAAACCTGGATTTTTTATTTGATGATGAAAATGTTAATAGTATTAAATTAGATTTTGGAATTGAAAAGACAGTTAAGGTAATGCTTGCCGATGCAAGCTATAGCGCAGGAGATCCTATTTTGAACAGAAATAAACCATGCCCGGATATTTGTTCGGATATATACTAAAAATCGATAGTTTATGAAGGAAATAAATATCATAGATATTATTTACTTCGTTTCATATTTTGGCATCTTTCCTTTATCACTGGCTGTTATCAGATTCAGGTACCTGAATAAATCCCAGTTGATTTTCTGTTGTTTTCTGCTCGTTTCATTCCTTACAGAAGTAATATCCGGGATTTTAATAGCATACAAACAACCTACGTTACTTTTGCTGAACCTTTATACAATTCTGGATCTTGGTATAGCACTTTGGTTTTTTAATACCCTGTTAAAAGGATTCTTCAGAAATGGTATCTTATACCTTTCATCGACTGTTATTCTGGTTTTAATAACAATTCTGGTTTTTGCAACTATCCAAAAACAATCTATAAATAATTACGCATGGTCATCAGAAGCACTTGCAATTATCATATATTGTCTGCTCTATTACTTTCGGGTGATCAAAGAAATGAATATTCCGGTTATTGAACAGCACCCAACATTCTGGATCGTCACCGGACTATTTGTGTATTATGCAGGCGTGTTTTTCCTGTTTTTATTTTCTGATATCCTGAATCGAATCTCAAAAACCCATATGGTAAATATTTGGCAAATTAATTCGCTTTTCTTTGTTGCTGCTAATATTTTATTTATTATTGGATTATGGAAAACCCGGAAACAGGCAGACTGATTCTTTTAGTAGTTTTAGGCACATCAGGAATGCTGGTGCTGGTTGTAAGTATCATTGGGTTTATCATTTTTTATCAGAAGCGCTATATTAAGCACCAGCTTGAGATGGAGAAAACACACAGCCATTATCAAAAAGAAATTATTAATAAGATATCTGAAACACAGGAAGAAGAACGCCGGCGTATTGCAAACAACCTGCATGATGAAACAGGAGCGCTGCTTTTTACTGCCAAGCTGATGATAAGTCAGATTGAAAAAAATGCCGGGGAAGAAACAAAGGAAACTATTCGAAAAGCCAAAGAGTTACTTTCTACGAGCATACAGGAGATCAGGCGCACTGTGCATGCCTTATCACCCGGAATACTGGAAAAATTCGGCCTCGTTGCCAGCATAAAAGAAATATGTGATAACATCAATAATAACAACAAAGGGCTTACCCTCAAACTGCACAGCAATGTAGAAAAAGCTGATATCACTCAAAAAATTGAAATAACAGCCTATCGCATTGCTCAGGAAATTATAAACAATGGATTGAAGCATGCAGATGCAACTGAAATTGATATACACATTACAAAATCAACAAACCTACTAAAACTTCAAATTTCAGATAACGGGAAAGGTTTTAACATCAAACAACAAAAAAGCAGCAAAGGCATGGGGCTGAAAAATATTGAAACCAGGTTATACATTATTAATGGAACCTATACCATCGATACTGCACCCGGAAAAGGATGCAGATATCAGATTGACATTCCCCTTAAAGAATAAAACCCTGTTTAATCATGATAAACATAGCTATTGCCGATGACCATACTCTCTTCAGACAGGGACTGAAATTCATCATTGATCAGTTTGATGACATGATTGTCAGCATAGAAGCATCCAACGGAAAAGAACTGCTTGATTTGCTCGAGAAAACCCGTCATCTGCCCGAAATAATTCTTATGGACCTAAACATGCCGGAATTGAACGGAACAGATGCCACTCAAATAATAAAAGAAAAATACCCTGACATTAAAGTATTAATCCTCTCCATGCATAATGAGGACATACTTGTTTATGATCTTCTTAAAAAAGGAGCCCTGGGTTATTTGTTTAAAGATGCAGAAGCCAATGAATTTGAAAAGGCCCTAAGGGAGATACATGAAAAGGGGTATTATTTCAATGCTAATGTAATAAGGGTTTTGCATGCCAATATCCGGGAGAAGGAGATTCAAAATCCGGTGGTGCTAAATAACAAACAGGAATTCAGCCAGCAAGAGATAAGTGTGTTAAAACTAATCTGCTCACAATACAGCAATAAAGAAATTGCCAGTAAACTATATCTAAGCATTCGTACTATTGAAGGATACAGGCAAAGTCTCTTGGCAAAAACCAATACAAAAAACAGCATTGGGCTGGCTATATTTGCCATAAGAAACGGATACTTCTCTATTAGCTAATCTTTTTCTTGCAGCCTTCATTTCACAGAAATACCTGATGGAATAAATATATACATATTCAGATAAGTAAAAATACGGTAAAAATCCAGTATTTATACGGGTTGCGTTTATAGAATAATGATTTTATTTTTGGCAGGGAAAGATTCAAGGAAAAAAGCGTAATACCATTACTCTTCAATCATAGGTTCAGGCGGGCCCTATTTTTTGGTAATGGATTACGCTTTATTTTGTTATCCACGTGTAAATACAATTTTATTTCTTTCTGATAGATCATCATTGTAATAAGATCCATCTTCCTCGAAAAGCAGCAGATCATCCGCATTACGTATCTTATTCTGAATAATAAAGCGGCACATCATCCCTCTGGCTTTCTTTTCATATTAATAGGTTAGCATGCTGTACTTTCCTTTGCGATATTCCATGAACACAGGTGTAATCAGTATCGCTTGCAATTCAGGGCAGCCAACTTATCACTGATCTTCATCAGAGATTTAAGCTTTGCCGGTGATAAAATTACCATTTTAGTTTTTACGTATTATCAATATGTCAGGATGAAGGTTTACTATAATAATAAAATACAGGTTTACTAAGGTAATACAGCAAAAATCCGGCAGGCAACCCAACAATAAACCAGGCAAACAATCCGGCTGCATGCGCCAACCAAAGATGTTGCAAAGCATCTAACCAGTTTACAGTAAACATATTTGAAATACGACCAAAGTTCAGCGGAAAGGGAGACATTCCAAGCAACAACTCGCCAAGGCGGATAAAAGGGATGTATAATAGCAGTTGTGCTACAAACAGGGAATAATTGATAAGCTGCACAGCAGGCAGGTTCAGGCGAAAAACTAAAGCAACGACAGTGAGAATAAATGTATTTACTCCCATTAAAGGTATCAAACCTATCACTACGCCCAATGAAAGGGTAAGCGCCAGTTCATGCGGGCTTATTCCCTGTTTCAGAAATTTCACCAAAGGTTTAAGGAAACGGCGCAATACCTTTCCGGATTTACTCCGCTGAACAGCCTTCATAAGACATCAATTAGAACTTCTTCAGAATATCCTGAAGCATGTCCGTGTGCACCATAAAATCCATCATTTTCAATTTGATGTAATCTTCATGGAAAAAATAATACCCAAAATTCTTATTTTTCTTTCCGTTGGTCCTGGATCCGGCACCTGAATCTTTCAGCAAGAACCACCATCCATCTTCCTTTTCAAGCCATCCAACAACTTGCATACCATGATCATCAGTGGTAGTGCGGTTGCTAAAACGGAACTGCCGGGCATTTTCATCGATATAATCTGACGGAATATCAAAAGATGGCACCACTGCGGCCTGGTAATCGCGTGCATCAAAACCGGCCTCCGATACATCTCCACCAATACAAAGGGTGTATCCATTTTTCAGGGACTCTTTAATAACAAGCATGAAAATATCCAGGGGTACATTGTGGTAATCTTCATTAAACCACCAGTTATCTGGCACTTCATAGGGGGCTTTTTCCCAGTAAGCCTGCTGTTTTATAGATAATACATCCACGAAGTCATCCAGGTTTATTTGCAGCACGTCGCTAAGGTATTCCTGAGGGCTATACTTTTTACCATCCAACATCACCTGTGTTGGAGGCTCTCCCATATAGTGATTTAAAATATTCTTTATTGTAGCCACTACCTGCTCAACATTCCACATATTATTCTCCTTCACATATTCAAGGTAGGACTTCATTTCGGCAAACATATCCTTATGTGAATGGAATGTTTGACCGGGCAGCAAACCTGAATATGCTTCCAGCGGAACAATGCCGTATTTTCTCCATATCTTTGGAACTGCATTGGCTTCGGAACCCTGGGCAAAAAGTGAATGACCGCGTTTCTCCACAAAGGCTATTGCCCTTTCAACATATTCATAATAAACGGTGTACATTTCTGATAACTTGATCTTCTTTCCATGTATCCTGTATATCTCGGATTCAAAAAAAGATGTACAGGAATAGCACCAACAGGTTCCGGTATTACCCTGTGATACAGGATCATTATGCCAATAGCTGACAAATTTCTTTTTGGAAGCAGGAACATCTACTGAGGAGAGATCCATCTTAAACGTCTTATGAATCATCTTTTCCTTTTCCTTATCCTTTTCCTTAAATTCTTCAATTCCCTTTAATATCTGATTCTGATAGTAGCCGGGTTTATATTCCTTAAACACACCTTTATGCTTGCCGGGATTCTGAGCATTCAACTGATAATGGATGACAAGAAGCACGCATAAGAGAAACAGAAGCGATTTTTTCATAACAATCTAGTTTTAAACCCTGAAGAAGGGCAGAATAGTTAATACTCATTCGAAAGTACAAAATGATTGTAAGAAATGCAGATCAGATAAAAACAATATTGCTTTTAGCTGTATATTTTTCACAATAGTGGCATTGCAGTTTCATTTCCTCTTTTGATATAATCCTGAATTTTGTAATTATATGCTGGTGATTAGTGATGCAATTTGGATTAAAGCATTTTACAATATTGATAACATCATCGGGTATTTCGACATGAAACTTATTTACGACTTTAAAATCCTTGATTTCAATCAGGGTTGCCCTGGGAGCAACGAGCGCAATTTTATTGATCTCCTTTCTTTCAAAAAATTTATCGCTTACCTTAATGATCCCTTTCTTTCCGTATTTCTTACTCTCCAGGTTGGTGCCAAACAAGACCATTCTATCAAAACTATCAAGTTGCAATATTTTAATTACCTGAAAGACATTATTTTCAGGAATATGATCGATAACAGTGCCATTTTCAATAGCAGACACCTGCAGCTCTTTGCGTAGTTCTTTATCCATTATTTAATCCCCAATATTAAAGTTATTAAAGCCTGACGCACAAATACACCATTCAATGCCTGTTGGAAATAGTAGGCCTTCGGATTCACATCCACATCTTCGTTGATTTCGTTTACCCTTGGCAAGGGATGCAATACCTTAAGGTTATTGCGTGAATCATCCAACATGCTGTTTGTCAATATATAGCAATTTTTAACTTTTTCATATTCCATAGGATCAGAAAACCTCTCCCGCTGGATTCGGGTCATATATATAATATCCACATCCGGAATTACATCTTTCAATTCTGTATACTGCTCATAATGTAGTTTATTTTCCTTGATATGCATTTTCACAGGACTTGGAAGTTTAAGATCAGGCGGAGAAACGAGGTAAAAGCTAGTATTGTAATTACACATAGCCTGAACAAGAGAATGCACCGTTCGGCCAAATTTAAGATCCCCAACAAATGCAATTCGGAGGTTATCAAGTTTTCCCTGTGTTTTTCGAATGGAGTAAAGATCGAGCAGGGTTTGCGTTGGATGTTGGTTTGCCCCGTCACCGGCATTAATCAGAGGAACAGAAGCCACCTCACTGGCAAAGCGTGCACTTCCTTCCATGGGGTGCCGCATAACAATAAGGTCGGAATAATTACTGACTGTCAGGATGGTATCCTTTAAAGACTCCCCTTTTTTCACGCTTGAACTGGACGCATCTGTAAACCCAACAATTTTGCCACCCAAACGGGCAACAGCACTTTCAAAACTAAGCCTGGTACGTGTAGAAGGTTCAAAGAAAAGGGTGGCGATTACATGGTCCTGCAAGACAGTTTGTATAGGATTCCGTTCAAAACAATCTGCTACATCAAGTACCTTTTCTATTTCTTGTCTGCGGTAATCTGTGATCGAAACTAAACTCCTGTTCTTCATATAATTAGATATGCATTAAACATCCCTTAAAAATATAATATTTTCACTTCATTGGATTCAAATGTTCATAAGTATGAAAAAAAAGGGGCTGCCTTTTCGGACAACCCCTTTTCATCTCTTATTTACAGCATGAGCAGCCTTCATTCTTCAGGCCGTGTTTCTCAATAAATTCACACACCAGGTCTTCCAGGTTTGGTTTTCCAATTTCCTGCAGATCGTAAGTCACCCTGGTATTTGGCTTATTGATTTTAATGACTCTGTTCAGATCAATAGGCGTACCTATAATAACAACTTCTGCATCGCTGTTTTCTATCGTTTTTTCCAGATCTCTCACCTGCTCATCGCCATACCCCATAGCTGGTAATAATGTACCAATATTCGGATATATCTTAAAAGTTTCAGCCAATTTGCCAACAGCAAAAGGTCTTGGATCAATCAGCTCGGCAGCACCAAATTTCTTGGCAGCAACAATACCTGCACCAATTTTCATTTCACCATGTGTCAGGGTTGGGCCGTCCTCTACCACCAATACTTTCTTTCCCTTAATCATTGAAGGATCCTCAACAGTAATAGGCGAAGCACCATCAACAACAACGGCATTGGGGTTCACTTCTTCGATATTATTTCGAACTTCCTGCAAGCCTTCCGGTGAGCAACTGTCAATTTTATTGATGACAATAACATCCGCCAGGCGAAGTGTTGTATTTCCAGGGTAATATGACATCTCATGTCCCGGACGATGCGGATCTGCAACAGTGATCATCATATCCGGCTTATAAAATGCAAAATCATTATTACCACCATCCCACAGAATTACATCGGCTTCTTTCTCCGCTTCCCTTACAATGGCTTCATAGTCAACACCGGAATAAATTACATTTCCACGCACAACATGTGGTTCATATTCTTCCATTTCCTCAATGGTACAATTATGTTTCTTCAGATCCTCCACGGTAGCAAAACGCTGAACTTTCTGTGCAACAAGATCGCCATATGGCATCGGATGCCTTATGGCAACAACCTTTAACCCTTGTTTCATAAGAATTTCTATAATCCTTCTGGACGTCTGGCTCTTACCACAGCCTGTGCGTATCGCGCCAACAGCTATGACCGGCTTGGTACTCTTAATTTGTGTATCACGCGGGCCCAACAACGCAAAATTTGCACCTGCCTGATTCACAATAGAAGCAATATTCATAACATGATGATAAGGTACATCACTATAGGCAAAGACACACGTATCAATTGTATGCTCTTTGATCAATTCTGTGAGGTTTTCTTCAGCATGAATAGGAATACCATTTGGATAAAGCTTTCCGGCTAATTCCGCAGGATACTTTCTGCCATCAATGTCAGGGATCTGTGCAGCAGTAAAAGCAACTACATTAAACTCTTCATTATTCCTGAAATAGGTGTTAAAATTATGGAAGTCCCTTCCGGCAGCTCCAATAATTATTACATTTTTCTTCTTGAAATCCATATCATTAATTTTATTTAGTTAGAACTTATAATTCAAAAAGTTCTGCAAATTTACCATATTAATTTGGTATTGTTAGATATTACCCGGGAATATTTTCTTTATCATATATAACCTTCAGACTATCAAACAATCACATTGTTATCAATATAACAACCACGAAGAGCTTCGAGCCTCAAGCTGTGAGTAAATAAAATCCATAATTTCTTTAACTTCCTCATTTTTCACTCTTCCCGACAAATATCCCCATCATATTTTTCCCTAATTTTGCACCATAAATACACCTGAGCATGATCAAGCAAGAATTAGAAAATGAAGTGGTTCGTGTAATCTCTGATTTGTATGAAATCAAAGTGGACAAAAAACAGATCAGCATTCAAAAAACCAGAAAAGAATTCGAAGGTGATTTTACCCTGGTAGTTTTTCCTTTGGTAAAATTTGCGAAAAAATCACCGGAAGCATGTGCTGGTGAAATTGGTGAAATTCTTAAAAATAAAAGCCGCTTAGTAGCCGGCTTTAACGTTATCAAGGGATTTTTAAATCTTTCGCTGTCAACTGATGTTTGGCTCGATTTTTTATGTGTGCATGCATACGATGAGGGCTTTGGCACCCGGGCTCAAAAAAACAATAAACCCATCGTAATAGAGTATTCCAGCCCAAATACAAATAAACCCCTTCACCTCGGACATATCAGAAATAATTTACTTGGACATGCAATAGCCAATATTTTACACGCATACGGTGAAAAAGTCTACCGGGTAAACCTTGTTAACGACCGGGGCATACATATTTGCAAGACCATGCATGCATATTTGAAATGGGGCAGGAATGAGACACCGAAATCATCAGGAATAAAAGGAGATCACTTTGTAGGAAAGTATTATGTACTATTTAATCAGAAACATAAAGAAGAAATGAATGCTCTCATTCAGCAGGGTTATTCAAAAGAGAAAGCAGAAACCCACGCTGAATGCATGCAACAGGCCAGAGAACTGTTAAAAAATTGGGAAGCCGGTGATGCCGAAACAATAGCATTGTGGGAAAAAATGAACAACTGGGTTTATGCAGGATTTGACAGCACCTATCAAAAGTTAGGTATCTGCTTTGACAAAACCTATTATGAATCCGAAACCTACCTCCTGGGAAAGAAAGAGGTGCTCAAAAGCTATGAAAAGGGACGGTTCATAAAAAAAGAGGATGGATCAATTTGGGCCGACCTTACAGGAGATGGATTGGATGAAAAAATATTGCTGCGCTCAGACGGAACATCTGTTTATATTACCCAGGATGTAGGAACAGCTATACTACGGCAGGAATATTTCAACCCATCAAAACTTATCTATGTAGTAGGAAATGAGCAGGAATATCATTTTAAAGCCCTCAGATTGATTTTAAAGAAAACAGGGGTAACATGGGCAGACAATATACATCACCTCTCCTATGGTATGGTAGAGCTTCCTGAAGGCAAAATGAAGTCAAGAGAAGGAAAAGTGGTAGATGCAGATGACCTCATTTTACAAATGCAAAAGACATCAGAAGAACTGACAAAAGAATTGGGCAAAACACTGGCACTGGAAAAGCAGGAAGCACATAAGTTGTTCAATATCATAGCCATGGGTGCACTGAAGTATTTCATCCTTAAAGTAGACCCCAGGAAAAAAATGCTTTTTAATCCCGAAGAATCCATTGATTTCAGCGGAAATACAGGCCCCTTTATTCAGTATACCTATGCCCGTATCCAGTCTCTTTTCAGAAAACATAACAAACCCCTGGATGCTGATAATGTGAATTTAAAAGACATTATACCGCTAAAGAAAGAGCTTGAAATCATCAAAATACTTTCAGATTATCCCGAAATAATTCAACAATCTGCAGAGGAACTCAGTCCGGCTTTATTGGCAAATTATATTTACGACCTTTGCCGCGACTTCAATCAATATTATCAGGAAACTACCATCCTGAAAGCTGATTCAGACAAACTGGTAACATTCAGACTATCGATCTGTTTATTCGTAAAAAACAACATTAAACACTCCATGGGTTTGCTGGGAATAGATGTGCCTGACAGGATGTAGGTTTTCTGAGAGTGCAAATTTTAATGTAGCCATCATAAAAAAAGGCCCG
This sequence comes from uncultured Lentimicrobiaceae bacterium, assembly GCA_964654725.1. GTDB lineage: Bacteria > Bacteroidota > Bacteroidia > Bacteroidales > CAZZLL01 > CAZZLL01. The sequence goes on from CAZZLL010000018.1 coordinate 18,814, forward strand.
CTCAATGAGCAGGCCTTTTTTCTTATGGCTAATTCAGATTAATGGATAATGAGCTTTTGTGTTCTCACAAGTGTTCCATCTCTGAACTCAATAAAGTACATTCCTTTCGGATAGCTGGTAAGATCCATATCCCTGGTGTACACTTCAGAAGAAGTATTCGTCAGTTTTTCTGATACGAGAAGTTCTCCAAGATCATTATAAATATTCATTTCAAGATCTTTTTCGTATCCGGTAACTGTCAGAGAGAACAGACCCTTAGACGGATTCGGATAAACACTGATTACTTTCGCTACTTCCTCTTCACCAATACCCTGGCAAGGATCAAATGTAATCTGAATCTGGTCATCGTCATCACAATTATTAAGTGTTACAGTAACACTGTATATAATGGATCCGACACCTACACCAGTTGTATCAACCGTAACAGTTTGTGAAGTAGCTCCATTAGACCAGAGATAGGTATCAAATCCGGCACCGGCATCCAATGTAACAGAGTGGTTTACACAGATTGTCACATCAGGTCCGAGATATACTTCAGGATTCTCATTCACATTCACAACCACCGTGTCATTATCAGAACATCCGTACTCATTGAATACGATAACAGAGTATACTGTTGTATCCATAGGTACATCAGTGATCGTTGCCGTTGTATCCGTAGAACTTGTATTCCACTGATAAGCGACACCACCTGTGGCAGTAATCACAACAGTATCTCCCTGGCAAACAGTCTGATCCATACCTGCATCAGCTGTTGGCAATGGCGTAACGTTGATAGTAACATTATCTGATGCAGAACATCCGTTAATATCTGTTACGGTAACAGTATAGGTTGTTGTATCCGTTACCGGAGCAATATTTATAGACTGTGATGTTGCACCGGTATTCCATACATAACTGAGGCCACCGTTTGCAATCAGGTTCACAGAACTATTCTTACAAGCCGTAACATCGTTTCCGGCACTTGCAATTGGTAATGGGTTAACAACGACCTGTGCACTGCCGTTCATCATGTTGTCACATGTAGTTACAGTATTGCTTGCCATTACAGTATACATACCTGAATCGGCAAACATTCCGAATGTAATGGATGATCCTGTACCACCAACAACATTTGCGGTAGCGCTACCACCTTTATACAGGGTATAAAGAACACCAGACTGAGATCCGTCCAATCCAATACTGAATGTATTGCCGTCACCCACACAACGATCACCACCACCAATTACGTTATAGGCAGTTGGCAGAGGATTAACAGTAACAGTAACATCCGTTGCATCCGTACATCCGTTTGCATTAGTTACTGTTACAGTGTAAGTAGTTGTAGAGGTAGGTGATACAGATATCTGTGCTGTCGTTCCACCATTGCTCCAGGCATATGATGTACCTCCTGTGGCTGTCAACATAGCTGAAGCACCAAGACAAACAGACTGTGGTGAAGCAGAAGCAGCAGCTGTAGGAGCAGCATAAACTGTTGCAGACTGAACGTCAGTATTCATACATCCGTTTCCATCCGTATAGGTATAAGTTATGCTGTATGTTCCGGCTCCAGTCAATGAAGGATAGAACATATTTCCGCTCACACCAGCACCGCTGAATGAACCACCGGCAGGAGATCCTGTCAGGGTAACAGCAGCATCATTATCACAATATGTAGCAGCAAAACCACTGAAGCCTACTGTTGGCAGAGCATTTACAGTTACCTGCACAACAGTACTGTTTGTACAGTTATTTGCATTTGTATAAGTATACATAATATTATGTGTACCAACACCTGCAGTTGACGGATTGAAAATATTACCACTCACACCGGTTCCCATGAATGTACCTCCGGCTGGTATACCTGTTAAGGTAACAGTACCGGCTGATACACAATATGAGCTGTTCAGACCAGCAATACTCGGAGTTGGTAATGGATTAACCGTAAGGTTCATTACATCTGAATTCATACATCCGTTTACATCAGTAGCAGTTACTGTAAATGCACCAGCATCAGAAGTTAGAACATTAGGAAGTGTTGGATTAGCTATAGTTTGAGCAAATCCATTCGGACCTGTCCATACATAACTTACGCCTCCAGTAGCCAGGAAGTTCACGGTATCTCCTTCACAGACTGATTGATCACTACCAGCATTAACTGTTGGCAGAGCGTTTATTGTTACTGACTGTACATCAGTATCAACACATCCGTTTCCATCTGTGTAAGTATAAGTAATTGACCATGATCCTGTACCGGCAACAGAAGGATAGAAGTTATTTCCACTAATGCCTGCACCAGTGAATGTACCTCCTGTAGGAATACCTGTTAAAGTAACAGCTCCGTTATCAATACAGTAGGCTGTACTTAAACCACTGAAGCTTGCCGTTGGCAGTGCATTCACTGTAACAGTCTGTGTATCTGATGCAACACAGTTATTCGCATTAACATATGTATAAGTAACAGTGTGTGTACCAACGCCTGCAGCAGAAGGATTGAAATTACCACCGGCTGTATACTGACCGGAATATGTACCGCCTGTTGGCAGCCCTCCACTAAGAGCGAAGATTCCGTTGTCAATACATACATCAGCAATTGGTGAGAATGTAACACTTGGTAAGGCATTGATAGTGATATTCGTTGTAGCTGTATTTACACAAGCATTTGCATCACTGTAAGTATACGTAATTGTATGAATACCTGCACCAGCAACAGCAGGGTCAAACTGACCACCGGAAACTCCGGTACCAGAATATGCACCTCCTGTTGGCTGACCGCCCATAAGGTTAAAGGCAGGATAATCAACACAACGTGGTGGCTGCGTTCCCATAGTAACTGTTGGCAAGGCATTCACTGTAACAGATTGCGTTGCTGAATTCACACAACCATTTCCATCTGTATAAGTATACGTAAGTGTATGTGTACCAACGCCTGCAAGTGAAGGAACGAAATTTGTTCCGTTAATTCCGTTTCCGGAATAAACACCACCTACAGGAGTAGCTCCAAGTGCAACATTAGCAGCATCTTCACACACATCGGCAATAGCCGGGAATGTAATTGCCGGTAAATCATTAACGGTAACAGTAACTGTTCCAGTGGAAATATTAAATCCATCATCAATTGTTACTGTATAGGTTGTTGTTGCAAGAGGAGTTGCTGTTGGATTAGCAATAGTAGAGTCGCTTAATGAAGATCCTGGTGACCAGCTATATGAATATGTACCTGAACCACCGGATGGCAGTGCAGTTAATACAGTCTGACCTCCAAGACATATTGTAGTAGGTGAAGCATATGCACTTACTGCAAGTGCACCACCTGTAACATTAACCGTTATATCATCAGATGCAGAACAACCGGTATTGTTACTGGTAACATTCAATGTAAATACCGTTGTTGCGCTCAGGTTAACAGTTGCAGTAGATAGCTGTGAAGGATTCACAACATCAGCTGCTGGTGTCCAGCTATAAGTAAATGGTGGTGTTCCGCTGCTTACAGTACCTGTAAGCGTTGTACTGGTTCCATTGGCAATAGTCTGGTTAAGACCTGCATCAACAACCGGCAGTGCGTTAACACGCTGATTCCTGATAGCAAAGTCGGTACAACCATTGGCATCTGTATAGGTATACGTTATGGAATGTATGCCAACACCGGCAACGGCAGGATCAAAGAATCCACCAACAACTCCGGTTCCGCTATATGTACCACCGGAAGGTGATCCACCGCTTAACTGGAATATGCCGGTTCCTTCACATACTGCTGTGAACTGAGCCAGAGTAACAGTTGGTAAGGCATGTACAGTAATGGTCTCCGTTGCACTAGAAGTACAATTATTACCATCAGTATACGTATATGTAATTGTATGTGTACCAGCTCCGGCTACAGCAGGATCAAATACTCCGGCTGTAACACCTGTACCACTGTATGTACCACCGGCTGGCAATCCACCGCTAAGTGTAACTACAGAGGCATCTATACATATATCAGCAAAGGCTGACAGTACAACAAGAGGTTCATCATTTACATTAATTGTAGATGTAGCAGAATTCACGCAGTTATTGGCATCTGTATACGTATATGTAATTGTATGCATCCCAACACCGGAAACAGCAGGATCAAATACTCCGGCTGTAACACCTGTACCACTGTATGTACCACCGGCTGGTAATCCACCGCTTAATATCAGGGTACCACCGTTAACACATATATCAGCAAAGGCACCAAATGTAACGGTTGGCAGATCATTAACGCTAACAGTTTGTGTAGCAAAGTCAGTACATGAATTACCATCTGTAAAGGTATAGGTAAGGATATGTGTACCAACTCCGGCTGTAGCAGGAATAAAGTCACCAGCTACAACACCTGTACCACTGTATGTGCCACCGGCTGGTGAACCGGTATTAAGTGCAATTGAGGAAACATCTATACAAACATCAGCAATGGCACCAAATGATACACCCGGAAGTGGATTCACAGTTACTGTGGCACTTCCTGAACCACTGGCCAGACATGTATTGGCATCCGTAACACTTACAACACTATAAGTAGTTGTTGCAGTAGGCGTTACAGTTGTAATATATGGTGTAGAAGCAATATTAGAAACAGTTGTTGGTGTTGAACCATCGAAGAATACAATCTCCCATGGTGCTGCACCCGTAAGATCAACTGTTATCTGTGCATTGCCGCCATTACAAATTGTTGTTGTTCCGCTAACAGTAGCTGATGGCAACGGATGAACGATAACATCGACAGAACCTGTCATGTTATTTTCACATCCTGTTGCCGTGTAAGTAGCAACAACAGTATAGGTTCCAGCATCAATCTGGTTTCCAAATGTAATAGCAGATCCTGTACCATTAACGTTAAGGCCTGTAGAAGCGCCATCAAGGTAAAGCTCATATTCGGCACCTGTTTCTGATCCGTCAAGACCAACAACAACGCCAAGCCCACCAGAGCAATATGCACCGCCACCTGTTACATTATATGTAACTGGTATGGGGTTCACAACGACCTTAACTATATCAAATGCAACTCCACAACTACTGGTAACTGTAACCGTATAATTTGTTGTGGCAGTAGGACTGGCAATAGGATTATAAATATTAGCAGCATCCAGGCTTGAAGCAGGAGCCCATGTGTATGAACTACCACCTGTAGCATTCAACTGAACTGAGCCCCCATAACAAATAGTATCATCTGATCCGGCATTGGCAACAGCAATTGTAAGTGCTGTAACATTCTTATCATCCGTTACAGAGCATCCATTTGCATCTGCTACGATAACTGCAAAGTTATGAATTCCCTGTCCGTTAGGAGTACCAACGGGGTTAGCCACATTTGTTGGCGAGATAATAGTCTGTGCCGGTGGAGGAGGTGTTGGAGGTGTTCCAACCCAGTTATATGTATAAGGAGCATCTCCTCCGCTAACTGTAGCTAAGAGATTAATTTGTGTTCCTTCGCAAACTACGATATCCTGACCGACATCCACTGTAATCTCTGTATTTCTACCTACTACAACGTCATCAGTACAGGAAAATCCTGTAACCTGATCTGTAACAGTAACAGTGTAAGTAGTTTCTACTGAAGGATTTGCCCATGGATTCCTGATCGAAGCGCTGCTTAAACCAGTAGCCGGACTCCAGGCATATGTATAAAATGCCGGGCCAGACCCACCTGCAACAGCAGTAAATAATTGCACAGAATCGTTGTAGCAAGCAACCACATCGGCTCCAAGGTCAACACCAAATACATCAACAGTTACACTATCAACACATGAAATACCATAACCATCTGTAATGGTAACATAATATGTCGTTGTAGCTGCCGGTGAAGCCATTGGTGTTTGACTGATCACACTGCTAAGGCCTGCAGAAGGTGCCCAGTTGTATGTATATAATCCGTCACCACCTATTCCAGTGGCTGTCAACAGAGCTGAATCACCAACACAAATAATGCTGTCATTGGTGCTTGCCTGAACTTCAAGGACAGTAACAACTGACTCATCCGTTCCAATACATCCATTCACATCCGTAACAGTTACAACATAAGTTGTGGTACTTAACGGATCAGCTATTGGAGCGATATTATTCGGATTACTAAGTCCTGTTGTCGGACTCCAGGAGAAGCTATATCCAGGTGTTCCACCTGAAGGTGTAGCAACTAATTGTGCACTGGTTCCATTACAGATATAAGCATCTGTAGTTGTAACGCTAGGCACAGGATATACTTCAACATCTACATCTTCCGTTGTGAAACATCCATCAGAACCTGTAACAGTAACAACATAATTTGTCAGTACTGTTGGGAATGCATATGTAGAATCACTTGTAGGATCTGTTAAAGTATTGGCAGGTGCCCAGTTATAAGTATAAGGTGCAATACTGCCGGAAGGTACAAATACATCAAGAAGGACAGAATCACCTAAACAAACAGCTACTGAAGGCACTAATATTACATTAGGATTAGAACCAACAAATACCCTCACTGTATCTGTTCCCACACAACTTGATCCATCAGTAACGGTGAATACAAAGTCAGTAGTAACAGAAGGATTCACAACAGGGTTAACAATATTTGTTGAACCATAAATAGGTGCTGTTGGCGTCCAGCTATATGTATAGTTACCGCTTCCACCTGATGCAGAAGCATTAAGGTTAATACTAAATCCGTCACAAATTGTTGTATCCACACCGGCATCCGCAACAGGAGCACTAAGTACATTAACGGAGGTAGTATCAGAAGACACACAGCCGTTACCATCAGTATAAGTGTATGTTAAGATATGTGTACCGGCACCAGCCACTGCAGGATCAAATGTTACTGTATTACCTAAAGTAGTGAGTCCGGTTCCTGTATATACTCCGCCTGGTCCAAATGGTGAAACATGAATTGGTGGAGGTGAAACCTGATAAGGTGCAGCACTTGCACAAATATCAGGTAATGTAGTAAATGATACAACAGGCAATGCATTCACGTTAATGATTGTCGTTGCAACATCATCACATCCTGTAACCGGATCAGCATAATAATATGTAATAGTATGTGTACCGGCACCTGCCACAGAAGGATCAAAACTACCAAGTGTATCCACACCGGTACCTGAATATGTTCCACCTGCAGGAGCGCCACCTGTTAATGCAAATGCAGCTGCATCAACGCAAACATCGGCCAATGGACTCATAGTAACCACCGGAATTGCATTTACAGTAACACTGGCCACAGTGTCATTGAAACATCCGTTTCCGTCGACATAACCAAATGTAATAGTATAAACACCTGCGCCAGCTATGGCCGGAGCAAAGGTGGCTGTTCCGTTTCCAAGGTCAGTAATGCCAGGACCGGTAAACAATCCACCTGTTTGGTTACTTGTTAATGTAACTGCTGAAGCATCATCACAATACTCATCGTTTAATCCGGTAAAATTAACCAAAGGAAGAGCATTGATAATAACAGGAACTGTGTCACTTGCCATACAACCGTTATCGTCGGTAACGGTAATCACGTAATCACCGTCGGCTGCCAGGCTAACATTTCCAATGCCTGTATTTGCAACTGTAGCTGTAAAGCTGTTAGGGCCTGTCCAATCCCAGTTGGTAATCGGGTTAGAGGCAAATCCTACGATGTTTACAACATAATCCTCAATTTCACCATTCAAGGCAGAAAGGTTTCCACAACCTCCACCTGCATTTGTTCCTTCTGTATTGATGATCCTCATAACTGTTTCACCAAGCAGAGCAGAAGAAGGTACAGTAATCGTACCATTAAATGCAAAGAAGTTAAAATGATTATTTGTGCCTGAATATACAGGTCCACCGTCATTATTCAGGTTTCCATCACGGTTCCAGTCGATGAATACATTGATATACTCATCAGCCGGGGTATTAGGTGGAGTAGCTACTGTATGACGCTGAACTATGCTTATATTATATGTGCTATCCTGATAAAGTGTAGCCAGAACACTTGAAGTAAAGTCTTCTACAGATGTTGCTCCGGCAGCACTTGTATTCGTATTTCCATCCAGAACAACTTCCTGGATATAATCATTTGCATTACTACCAATAATAATCGGACAAGGTGTAACAAAATTACAGTTCGTGTTACATGTCACAAGACCTGTATTTCCACCCTGAGAAGTACTGTTCAGGATAAGGGTATCGTTTTCACACACCGGAGAATTGGAAGTAGCCGTAACAGTTGGTAAACCATTGATGCTAACTGTTACATCGTCATAACCAAGACATCCGATATTATCCGTAATTGTAACATTATAGGTTGTAAGAACACTTGGAGTGGCTATTGGATTCTGAATAAATGCATCATTCAGAGATCCTGCCGGGCTCCAGATATATGTATACGGTGCAATACCATTTGAAGGTGTTACAATGAGCTGAGCAGAATCATTATCACAAATTGCAAAATCAGTTCCAGCATCTGCAACAGGCAAGCTAATAAATACTTCCACTGAATCTTCAGCCGTACAACCGTTCACATCTGTAATTGTAACATGATACAAAGTTGTTCCCAGAGGAGATGCAATAGGATTCTGAGCTGAAGGATTCGTTAATGTTGTTGGGTTGTCCCAGATATATGTATAAGGGGGTGTACCTCCTGAAGGCAATGCTACCAAATTAGCATTATCACCGTCACAAATAACAGAATCATTAGTCATAGCATTAATTGATGGTATTGGGTTAACAACGATAGCAGAAGTATCAGAGCTCAAACATCCATTCGCATCAGTAAATGTATACGTAAGAATGTGTGTTCCAACACCTGCTGTTGCAGCATCAAAGTAGTTTGTATCCACTCCTGCTCCGGAATATACACCAAGTCCGCCCAGGAATCCATCCGGTGGTAATCCACCACTCAGAGGGAATGTCGGGGCATCGCCACACACATCACCAAGAGCATTGAAGACCACAGTAGGTAATGCATGTACGGTAACAGACCCAACAGTATCATTGGTACATCCGTTTCCATCTGTATACGTATAGGTCATTGACCAGGTACCAACACCGGCAACTGCGGGATCAAACACATCTCCTGTGAAACCAGGCCCGGTGAATGTACCACCAACAGGACTACCAACAATCGTATCAGGTGTACCATCAACACAATATTCTAAATCAAGATTTGAATAAGATACTACCGGAAGGTCATTTACTACAACTGTTTGTATATCAGAATTAACACAACCATTTGCATCGGTATATGTATATGTAATATCATGTGTTCCTACACCGGCAATATTCGGGAAGAACCTGCCATTGACAACATTTACTCCGTTGCCACTGAATGTTCCTCCAAGAGGAGAACCGGTAAGTTGGGCAAAAGCATCATCCACACAATAAGCTGTATCCAGACCTGAGAAGCTAACAACAGGCAAGTCATTTACTACAACCTGCTGAATGTCAGAATTCACACATCCATTTACATCAGTATATGTATACGTAATATCATAAGTTCCTGCACCAGCAACAGCCGGATCAAATACATCGCCGCTGATACCTGTTCCGGTGAATGTACCGCCGGCAGGTGAACCAATTAGTGTATCTGCATCAACATCAATACAATAATCTGCGGCTAAACCTGAGAAGCTTACTGTTGGAAGTGCATGAACCGTTACATTTTGAACTTCATCATCAACACATCCGTTTCCATCGGTATATGTATAAGTAATAGCATATGTTCCAACACCAGCAACAGCCGGATCAAATACATCGCCATTCATACCAGCGCCTGTATATACGCCACCAGCAGGACTACCTACCAGGGTGTCAACTGCATTATCGACACAATATTCACTCATCAGGCCGCTAAAACTAACTGAAGGCAGAGGATTAACAATGATATCCTTATCAGCCGTAGCCACACAACCATTACCATCATTCACAGTTAATGTAAATGTTGTTGTAACAGCCGGACTGGCAATAGGATTCTTGGCATTTGTCGGGAGAATATCACCCGGGTTTCCACCTATCCAATTATATGTATATGGCGGTGTTCCGATAACCTGTGTCAGGATCTGCACGGAACTACCACTACAGATATCATTAGTGGGTGCAAAGCTAATGTTGGCTAATTGGTTAACAGTTACTACAGAAGAATTTTTAGCTGTACAACCGTTTGCATCAGTAACAGTAACTGTATATGTTGTGGTTGTAGCTGGCCATACATCAGGAGTTGCACTGTTAGCATCGCTAATTTCAGTTGCAGGACTCCATTCATATGTATAAGGTCCGGCACCGCCACCACCTGTAGCTGTTAGATTGGTTGTATCACCAGCACAAATAACATCAGAAGTAGTATTCACCCAGAGTGAATCACGTACCGTAATGGTAACCCAGTCAACTGCCTGGCCCCATGTACTGGTTACAGTTACAAAGTATATAGTAGTAGTCGTTGGATTTGCTTTTGGATTAGAAATAAACGGGTTGCTTAATCCGGTTGGCGGGCTCCAAACGTAGGTATTACCACCTATTGCCTGCAGTTGCGCCGTATCTCCAAAACAAAGCGTCTGATCCGGACCTGCGTCAGCAGTAGCCTGAACCAGTGTATAGATAGTAACATCATCTGTTGCCGTACATCCATTAGCATCTGTTAACAACACGGTGTATACAGTTGTATCAAATGGTGTAGCAGTAGGATTCTGTAGGGTTGAATCATTCAGATCAGCAGCAGGTGACCATGCAAATGTATATGGTGCAGTGCCTGCTGTAGGTGTTGCAGATAATGGCGTTGGTGCGCCTTCACTAACCCACATATCAGAACCTGCATCAACACCCGCAACACCGTGAACGGTAACGGTAGCATCATCTGTGGCTATACATCCCTTAGAATCTGTAACAGTTACTGTATAAACAGTCGTTGCTGTTGGTGAAGCAAACGGATCAGCAATGGTTGAATCAGAAAGGCCAACCAAGGTGTTCCACATATAAGAATAAGGTGTTGTTCCAGCACCTGCAACTGCATTCAGTTGCGCAGATCCGGAAGTACATGTACCGACATCAGCAACAGTTACAGTTGGCAATGGGTTTACAGTAACCATCACTGAATCACTGCAGGTAACTCCGCTGGCATCAGTAATCGTTACATAATATGTTGTATTAACTGTAGGACCGGCAACAGGATTTGCAATATTTGTTGCACTTAATCCGGCAGCAGGACTCCAGTTCCATGCTGTAGCATTATAATTTGAAGTAGCATTCAGTTGTGTACTGCCGCCCAGGCAAATCTCCTGATCGGCACCGGCATCCACATCAATTACATTCACAGTAACGGCATCGGTACTGGCACAGCCATTTGCATCAGAAGCTGTAACTGTATACGTTGTTGTAGCCATGATACCAGTGGCGGATGGATTCTGAATGGTATTATAATTAAGATAAGTTGACGGGCTCCATATATATAATGTAGCCGTCGGAGAAGTGGCGAGAAGATCACTTGATCCGCCCGGACACATATATTCTGTACTTGCAGTAGCTGTAACGGCAGGAACAGGATTTACATTAATGGTAATATCATCTGTTCCGGTACATCCGTTGGCATCTGTTACAGTAACAGTATAAGTTGTAACTGTTGTAGGACTGGCAACCGGATTACTAACGTTTGTTGCACTTAATCCTGTGGCAGGACTCCAGGCATACGTATATGGTGCCTGACCGGAAGCAATGGCATTGAGATTTGCTGAAGAACCTTCACAAATGGTTTGATCAACACCGGCATTCACGGATACCTGAGGATAAACAGTAACAACAACCTGATCCTGAGCAGAACCGCAAGTACTGGACACGTTGACTGTGTACACTGTAGTAACAGCAGGACTGGCAAATGGGTCAGAAACATTTGGATTGCTTAAACCACTTGTTGGTGTCCATACATAATTGGTACCGCCGGTTGCATAAAGCTGAGTTGTTCCACCCGGGCAAATAGCCACATCACTACCAGCATCGGCAACGGGGATAAGAACTACTGATACATAAACATCATCGGTAGCAACACATCCGTTGGCATCGGTAACCGTTACATAATATGTTTCAGAAATGGTATTCTGAGCAATTGGGCTCTTCGCTGTGGGGTTATTCAAACTGTCAGCCGGACTCCAGTTATAGGTATAAGGACTGAGCCCGCCACCCGGAGTAACATTCAGGTTAGCAGGAGCTCCGGCACATACAAAGAAGTCGGAACCGGCATTTGCTGTTGGCAAAGCATAAACCTCAACATTTTTTATCCTGGTATTGGTACACCCATTAGCATCTGTATAGGAATAAGTAATGGCATGCGTACCAACAGCGGCAACAGAAGGTGTAAACGTACTTCCTGTTATTCCGTTTCCACTGAATGCACCACCAGCAGGAATTCCTGTTAAGCTTGCTGCACCTGCATCAAGGCAATAACCAGCGCTAAGTCCGGTGAAATTAACAAGCGGAAGGTCATTTACAACTACTGATTGTATATCAGAATTTGTACACCCATTTCCATCAGTATATGTATAGGTAACACTCCATGTTCCAACACCGGCAACTGCAGGATCAAACTGGTTACCTGTGATTCCGGCACCAGTGAACGTTCCTCCGTTTGGAGTTCCTGCTAATGTTGCAGCAGCAGCATCCACACAGTAATCAGCATTCAGTCCGCTGAAGCTAATAACCGGCAATGCATTCACAGTAACAACTACCTGATCAGTACAGGTAATGCCACCGTCAGAAACAGTAACTGTATACGTAGTAGTTGCTGTTGGATTAGCCACAGGGTTGGCAATGGTATTATTGCTTAAAGTAGCTCCGTTATCCCAGAGGTAAGATTCAGAACCTGTACCGCCGGTAACCGTAGCTGTTAATGTGGTAGAATTTCCGGTACAAATAGCAACATCTGCTCCGGCATCTACTGTGAGTACATTCACTAACATATCGTCATCATCCACACAACCATTGGCATCAGTAACCTGCACAGTGTAGGTTGTTGCTGATGTCGGGCTGGCGTTTGGATTGGCAATAGCTGCATTATCCAAATCAGTTGTAGGTGTCCAGCTATATGTATAAGGTGATTGCCCGTTAGAAGCAGAAGCACCTAACTGAACAGAAGACCCATTACAAACATAAACGTCTGCACCTGCATCGGCAGTTGGCAGTTCGTTTACAGTTATCATAATATCGTCGGTAGCTATACATGTGTTACCATCAGTTACCGTAACATTATATGTTGTTGTTGTAATCGGTGTAGCCAATGGGTTCGGAATAGTGGTACCGTTAAGGGTAGCTCCCGGCGCCCAGTTATACGTATAAGAACCGTCACCGCCACTGGCCTGAGCATAAAGCCCGATGGAGTTGCCGGAACAAACGGCCGCATCGGCACCCACTGAAACAGCAGGAGCAGTATTCACCGTAACTACAACAATACCTAAGTTGCCTGAGATATTACATGTATTTGCATCAGTAACAGAAGTTAACCTGTATTGTGTTGTTGCACTTGGGGCAACCCACATATCATAGGTAAGTGCATTTGATGTATATGTTGTTGTGCTTGTGCCTGCAAGAACGTCAAAATTGAACGGAGGAGTTCCTGTAAACGTAAAGCTAATCAGGGCACTGTCATAATCACAAATAGTGGTTGTTCCCGAAATAATACCGCTTGGCAATGGATTCACGTTATGTACAACAGTATCAGAACTACTGAATCCTAAGCTGTCAGTAACTACAACGACAAATGTACCTGATGTATCAACTGAAATGGTTTGTGTAGTAGCAAATGTCGTAGTATTATTTAATGTTGTCCAGTCATAGGTATAACCTGCGCCGGCACCGGCATCAAACAGGGTGGACACACCATCACAGACTGCAACATCAGTTCCAAGATCTACAACTGGTGGTTCATTAATAATAATATTATCAAGGGCACAGTCTCCAGTATAACTTGTTCCTGAATAATAAGCAAAACGTATCTTTTCAGCAGCAGGGTTCAGGTCCACGATTGCCTGCAGCCAGGGATCACTTTGATTCAATTGTTGTTGGCCAAAAAGGGTGTAGATGGTATCCCAGCTTCCGGATATCATTTGCTGAACATAAAGGTCACCCATTGTAGCCCCTACCATATGGTAATGAAATGCCAGCTTTGCACTACTCAGGGCGCTAACATTCATACAAGGTGAAGTCAGCCAGAACTCATTATTATAATTTCCTGATGTCTCAGTATATATATAATAAGCTCCTTCATGAGCACTATTTGGACCGGTTCCGAAAGAACCCGTGCCTCCACTTATTCTGGTCCAATCCTCATCATCGCCGGTTTCATTAACCCAGCCGCCAAAGTCAGCTTCAAAACCTTCCTGGTATGGCATAGTTGAGATCAGCACATAATTAATATCTACCTGGTTCATTGCATCATTCATAGCATTCAGATCGGAGATTGAACTGGTATATGCATTGAAGGAATAAGTACCCGGAGCAGACATATCATAATTGGTTGATATTGTCACATCCATGGTTGAATCCTTATCCAGTGTTCCTGAATTTATGGTAACAGGTGTAAATGTTGTGGCATTAGGTCCTGTAACACTTACATTTAATGTAATCGGATCGGTGACAAAATTTGCCTGAGCCGTTCCGTAGTTCCTGATCTGTACGATCACAGTTTCGGAAGATCCGTAACAAAATCCTGATACAGGAGATACCAGAGCCTGTGCACCAATATCAAAAGGGAAGGTCATAAACTCATCGGCACCAATATCCGGGGTGGTAGCATTACGTGCATCACCATCGATATCCGTTGTAACACCGGCAATAGGTGTACCTGCTCCATCGAGGCTGGCATTGGTTACGTGTAGGTCTGTTGAGGTGTAATATCCGGGATCAACAGATAATGAATTTTGGTTTTGGCTGGGGTAACTGGTTTGCAGGGCTGCAAGATCAGATTGTGAACTACCCCAGTATACAAAGCTACTAGCTGTTGAATAAAAATTATTGTAATCAGCTGAATTCAAATAGGATCCATTATTTACATACGCTGCATAACCTCCTGTAGTGTAGAAGTTATTGTTCAGGATATTATGTCCGCCGTATGTTGATGAATTATTGTATAAATACAACCCATAAGAACTTCCGCTTTGGTTAATATTGTTGTAATATATATTATGGTATTTAGGGTAAAAATTATACCAGGAATACGTTGAAGCTCCTCCCAGGAAGTTATTGGAAACTTCACCGGGATTTGAAGAAGTACCATCGCAATAATACATATATATATTGTATGAACCGGTATTGAAGATTTGGTTTCCGGAAATCAGGAAGTTGTTATCCATATAGCGGCAATACAAACCATAAGTTTGTGAACCGATAATAATATTATTGGTGATCACAGGGGCATCCTGATAGTAGACATAGAATCCATAATAATAGGTATTATCCACTACGTTTCCATGAATCACAGTACCTGACTCCAAAGAAGTTGTTCCGCTTCCATACCAGTATGCAGCATAACTACCCTGTGTAAAGTAGTTGTTTGAAATGGTATTGCTATCTTCAATGGAACCTGAATAATTATAAATAATAGCATATAAATAGCTTGAACTCGTTGTGCTATAACCCACAAAGTGGTTATTTGAGAATACATTGTGACTGGCTCCACCCTGGAGCTGAACAGCTCTTCCGGAAGAAGGAGCATTGATATTCATATACTTGAAAGTCACATTTTCGGAAGCATTCAGGTCAATTGTTGGTGATGAAGTACCTGTAAGGCTGACCGCAGTACTGTCGCTCATGTTTCCTATAAATGTTATAGTATTTGTTGCACTGGCTCCGGCAATGGCTCCAAGTGAAACGGATTCCGTATACGTACCTGCAGTAACATTAATTGTTACCGGGCCACAAACACCGTTTGCGTTTAAAGCGTTTACTGCATCGGTAAAAGTGTTGAAATCAGGTGTTGCACCTCCAATGGTATAGCTTCCTGTCATGGATGTCTGGAAACCTGCAACCGCCAGGGAGTCATTAGAAGTTTGCTGATCAGCAACCCCATTCGGCAGAGTCGTCCAGAAATCGAAGTTATATGTTATTCCTGCCTGGAAAGTAAATGATCCCAAGCTTACCTGGGCATTCCCTCCAACAGGAATTGAAGTTGTGTATGAAACCGGAGTTTGAACCACACCATTCACAGCCCAGTTAACAACCACATTGTTCAGAACAGCCACACCGTAGTTATTGAAGGTAACTGTAACATTTTCAGTCACATTTGGACATGCTGTTACAGGAGCATCCATTGAAACAACACCGGCATCGTTCAGCATAAGCACAAATTCATCCGCACCAATATCCGGCGTGGAAACATCACGTGCATCGCCGTCAATATCTGTTGTAATGCCTGTAACGGGAGTCGCTTGTCCATCCAGTGAAACATTCATGGTGTGTAAATCAGAAGCTGAAGTAAAAGAAGGATCAGTTGACTGAGAATTAGCATCCTGACTGTTTGCTGTCTGAAGGGCAGTTAAATCTGTGCATGTTGTTGTACTCCAGTAGGCCAGGTTTGAGCCTGTTGTATAATAATCATTGTAATCGGATGTGCCAACGAAACCTGCGGCTATTGACCCATTGATGTAATATGCATAACCTCCGTTGCTACATGCAAAGATGTTATTTACAATATTTTCAGTATACACATTGTATGAAGTACTGTTGGTTTTGTAAAAAGCTCTCGAAGATGTTGACCCAGCAGATATAGCTACTGAATTAAAGTAATAATTAACTTTCTCAGAGTATCCGGTATAAATTCCGTAGTTTGTACTTGATCCGGTTGTAATACTTACCATATTATTATACACCATGCCTATCGCTTCATTTCCGGTGGCATAGGTATTTCTGTTGCAATATCCCAGGTATATCCCATAACTGTAAGAGGTTGCCGAATTTAATACAATATTGTTGTTTGCAATCTCAAAGCCATTATAGTTATAGTAACAATAAATGCCACGGTGATAGCTGTAGGACGTTCCATCGTGGATATAGTTATTTGTGATTTTTATGGAATCCTGATAATAGGAAAAAACAGCATAATAATAAAAACTGGAAATATCGTTGCCGTCAACAACATTTCCTTTTGCTAAATCAGTAGATGAATTACCATAAATATACATACCATAATAACCACCGCTTATTGTATTGTTTGAGTATGTATTGTATTCATTTTTCCCTGTATAAGCATATATACCCCTGTTATAAGAACTGGTTCCGGCACTTTCGATAATATTCCCATCGATGGTGTTATAATTAGCAGCATTAGCCAACTCAAAAACACAAGCATAAGATGAATTTAATGCTTTAACAGTCATGTTTTTAAATGTAACATAAGAGGCCCCATCCAGTTTAACTGTCCAGTTGTCGGAAGTACTTGATGCTGTATTCTGTATGATAACATCGGTATTATTTCCAGTGGCAGACTGGAATGTAATGGTATTAACAGCGCTGGCACCAATTATAGCATTGATAGTAAGCTGCTCGGTATAGGTACCTGAAGCAACATTAAATGTTACCGGGCCGCAAACGCCATAAGCAGACAGGGCAGCAACTGCTGAGGAGAAATCCGAATAATTGCCACTAGTACCAATTGTATAGGTTCCTGATAATGCAGACATTAATCCACTCATAACTGTAGAGTCATTAGTGTGATCTCCATCAGTGCTTGCATTCGGAGAAGATGTCCATGCTGCAAAGTCATAACTTACACCACTGGAAAATGAATAATTCCCTAATGTAGCTGTTGTTGTAGCGTTTGTGGCAAGTGAACCTGTCCAGCTATAGGGAGATTGGGCAACACCATTTACAGACCAGTTTATTGTAGCAGATGTCAGGGTTGCCGCTCCAAAATTCTTGATCTCTGCAGAAACCGAGGTTAATCCAGCACAGAATGGAATAAAAGGCAGGCTTATTACTCCGGCATCATTTGCAACCAGGTTAAATATCTCAACATCATCAAATGCCATATCACTATAAAAAGAAGTACCTGTAATACCCTGAAAACGAATCACAATATTTGACATATTTGCATATGCTGTCAGGTCAATATTTGCTTCAAACCATGGATCAGTTTGAGTAAATTGCTGATTTCCGGTTTTTGTCCATAAATTGGTGTATGACGTTCCACCATTAGTTGATATGTCAACATTAAGGGTACCCATAGTTGAACCATACATATGATACCAAAATTTGAGTACTGGTGCTGTATATCCAACAAAACTCAAAGTCGGAGTTGTTGCATTTGCAGTTTTACTGTAACAACCTGAGGACTCAGTATACAAATATTTACCTGAACTTCCTCCCGTTGTATGGTCAACAGTTGGGCCAGTACTACTGGATGTTGTACCACCAGCATCTGGACACCAGTCAATATCATCACCGGTTTCATTAGTCCACCCGTTAGATAGTGTACAGGCGCTACCACAAGAAGTTCCACCTTGGGTGAATCCATCAAAATTCTCACTCAAAATTGTTTGGGCACTGGCATTGAAATTTAATGCAGCCAACCCGATTAAAATAACGCTAAATGCGATTCCCTTCAAAACCGCTGAATAGGTACTTTGTGCTTTCATAAGAGTATAATTTATTTTCATATTTTTTCTATTGGTTTCTTTTTGTGTAAATGTCGTTTCCATATTATTTCTTTCGTTGAATAATAATTGTTCTATATATAAATGGTATAAGGAAAATCCTTTTTTGAGAAAATAAGCTTTTTATATGCCGCATTATTTTTTGGTTTAGTAAGCAAAAGTAAAATAATATTAGTTTTCTGCAAATTATTTTTACAAAAAAATCAATACCAAAATAAGCCTTTAACGCCTAATTTATAACTAAATCGTTTATTTCCTATCAGTTAAAAACCCTTCTTAATTTTATGTTAACTTACAATTAAATATGTTTGTATGTCAAAATGTGTGCATGCTTTGTCGGATAAATATAATGCTTTATCTGGTAATAAGCGCAGGTAAAGTTAAAAAATATTTTTTTATATTACTTACCTTTGCAAAACCAAATAAGAAAGAACTATGTTTGACAGCCTAAGCGATAAATTAGACAGGGCGTTTAAAGTCCTGAAAGGACACGGACACATTACGGAGATCAACGTGGCAGAAACACTGAAAGAAGTCCGCAAGGCATTGCTGGATGCTGACGTAAGCTATAAGATCGCCAAGCAATTCACCGATGAGGTCAAAGAAAAAGCCCTGGGTCAGAAAATCCTGACTGCGGTTTCTCCCAGCCAGTTGATGATTAAAATCGTTCATGATGACCTGGCTGAACTTATGGGAAGTGAACATGTTGATATCAATATCAACGCCAGTCCGGCGGTTATTTTAATCGCCGGGTTGCAGGGGTCGGGTAAAACCACTTTCTCGGCCAAGCTGGCCAACTACCTCAAAAGCAAAAAGAGTAAAAAGCCCTTATTGGTTGCCGGCGATGTGTATCGTCCGGCAGCGATCAACCAGCTAAAAGTGCTTGGAGAGCAAACCGGTGTTGAAGTTTTCAGCAACGATGAGTTGAAAGACCCCGTAAAAATTACAAAGCAAGCCATCTCCTATGCTAAAGAAATGGGCCATCAGGTGGTCATCATCGATACCGCCGGCCGGCTGGCTATCGACCAGAAGATGATGGATGAAATATCAACTATCAAAAAAACAGCCAAACCCCATGAAACCCTTTTTGTGGTTGATTCTATGACGGGTCAGGATGCGGTAAATACTGCCAAAGCATTTAATGACAGGTTAGATTATGATGGTGTAGTCCTGACAAAGCTGGACGGCGATACACGTGGAGGTGCAGCCCTGACTATCCGGGCCGTTGTGGATAAACCCATAAAATTTGTAGGGATAGGTGAAAAAATAGATGCCCTGGATATTTTCTACCCCAGGCGCATGGCCGACCGTATACTCGGAATGGGCGATATCGTATCTTTGGTAGAGAAGGCCCAGGAACAGTTTGATGTCAAGGAGGCCCAGAAACTGCAAAAAAAAATTGCCAAAAACCAATTTAATTTCAACGATTTCCTGAGCCAGATCAAACAGATCAAAAAAATGGGGAATGTAAAAGACCTGATGGGCATGTTGCCGGGCATGGGAAAAGCTTTGAAAGGGGTTGATATTGATGATGATGCATTCAAAGGCATTGAAGCCATTATTTTCTCCATGACACCGCATGAACGTGAGAACCCAATGGTGATCAACGGCAGCCGCAGAAAAAGAATAGCCACTGGTAGCGGTACCGGCATACAGGAAGTTAACCGATTGCTGAAGCAATTCAACGATACAAAAAAAATGATGAAAATGATGTCGGGGAAGGGCAAAGGAAAAAATATGATGAATGCCATGCGGAATATGCGGAAAGGTTAAGGATTGCCTGATTTATTGAGGTTTTTTAAAAAAGCTTCCGGATTAAAACGCAAACACACGAGCACATGACAATAATAGACGGAAAACAAACAGCCCTGGAAATCAAAACTGAGATTGCCAATGAGGTCAGGAAGATGCTTGATAAAAAAATGAAAGCTCCTCACCTCGCAGCAATCATCGTTGGAGATGATCCGGCCAGTCATACCTACGTCAGAAATAAAGAGAAAGCATGCAAGGACGCCGGTTTTATGTCAACAGTTTATAAGCATCCGGCAAATACTTCAGAAAACGAATTGCTGGAGATTATTGATTTTCTGAACAATGACAACGATATAGACGGTTTTATTGTGCAGGTGCCCCTGCCCGGTCACATAAATGTTGATAAAGTATTGCAACGCATTGATCCGAAAAAGGATGTTGATGGTTTTCATCCGGTTAATTTGGGACGCATGATGATTGGACTCCCTGCCTATATCTCAGCAACACCAAAAGGAATCATTGAACTCATCAGAAGATACAAAATCGAAACATCCGGGAAAAGGGCAGTTGTATTGGGCAGAAGCAATATTGTAGGCACACCGGTCAGCCTGCTGCTTTCAAGAAAAGCAAACCCGGGAAATGCTACCGTTACGCTTTGTCACAGCCAAACAGAAAACCTGGCCGGGATATGCAGATCAGCAGATATTCTTATTGCTGCCATCGGGAAAAAAGAATTCGTAACCGAAGAAATGGTAAAAAAAGATGCAGTCATCATCGATGTAGGTATCCACAGAGTGCCTTCAGAAAAAACCAAATCAGGATTTAAGCTTGTCGGGGATGTAAAGTTTGATGAAGTATCCCGAAAATGCAGCTATATCACCCCGGTACCGGGAGGAGTTGGCCCGATGACAATCGTGGGCTTGCTGATGAATACCCTGAAAGCTTCCCGAAAAGAAATATATACCATATAATATAATGTATATCCGCAAATGGATTATCATTCCTTGCAGCCATCATACTTATGCATTTAAATGAAAACCTACTGAAAGAAATTGAAAAAGGCAGGATGTTGCCCCTGATGGAATCCTTCTATACCATTCAGGGAGAAGGCTACCATACGGGAAAAGCAGCTTACTTCATCAGGCTGGGCGGTTGCGATATCGGCTGTCACTGGTGCGATGTAAAGGCTTCCTGGAATCCAACCATACACCCGACGGTTAAAATAGAAGATATCATACATAAAGTGTTAAAACATAAGGCTGATTCTGTCGTTGTTACCGGAGGTGAACCCTTGATGTATGCCCTTGATCACCTTACTAAAGAGCTAAAAAACATAGGTATGGCAACATTTCTGGAAACATCAGGTGCATATGATCTAAGCGGACACTGGGATTGGATTTGTCTGTCACCCAAACGAAAGGCTAAAGTAAAACCATTGTTCTTTGAGAAAGCCAACGAATTAAAGGTAATTGTGCAATATCCGGATGACCTTGGATGGGCGGAGGAGAATGCTGTAAAATTCAACCCTGACGGTTATTTGTTCCTCCAAGCGGAATGGAGCAAATACGACAATATTATTCCGGTGATCATTGATTATGTGAAGCAAAACCCAAAATGGATGGTTTCTTTGCAAAGTCATAAGTTTATGCGGATACCATAGTCAATTGCCTGACTGCCTGAATATTTACCTGCCGAAAGCCGATGGCCGCAGGCAGGGTGGACTGGAATGGAAATTGAGGGATTAATAATAACACGTGTCCTGCCCCTGAACGGGAAAGGGAGAAAGAAAGCTTAAATTTGACACGAAACATACCCCTGAAGGGGAAAGGGAGAAAGAAAACTTAAATTTGACACGAAACAGGCCCCTGAAGGGGAAAGGATTTAGGAAGGGGTGCAGGGAATTAAGCAATTAGACGATTGATCGATTTAAAGATTTAACGACTTTTGAAAAAAACACATAAACACCCGAACATCCATACCATGAACCTACATAAAATAACATTCCTTATTCTGGTTCTCTTTTCCACCAGTTGCATGGCACAGCGGGACATAGAACTTACGACCAAATCAAAAAAAGCAGAAAAAGCCTACAACAAAGCCAGGGATTACATGCGCCTGATGGAATACAATCTTGCGGAATATGAGCTTAAAACAGCCATTGAGAAAGACCCGCAGTTTATTGAAGCCTTATTGCTAATAAGTGAATTATACACAGATACCCGAAAAACAGATTCAGCCATAGCTTATTACAGAAAAGTTTTGAACGTTGATCCCTTGTTTTTTCCACGTGCCATTTATAATCTGGCAGATTTAGAACTTAACAGCGGGCACTATGAAGAGGCGAAATTTCATTTTGAACAATACCTGGAATCGGGCCAGGTAAACATGAATATAAAAAACAGGGTACAGCGAAACCTGGAAATATGTATGTTTGGGATAGAAGCCATGAAGAATCCTGTTCCGTTTGATCCTGTTAACCTGGGGCCGGAGGTCAATTCACCCTATGAAGAGCACTCCCCTGCTGTTACAGCCGACGGGAAATTCCTGCTTTTTACCTTAAAACGCCCCCGGGACGAATATACAGAATGTGCCGGATGCAAAGACGAAGAAGACTTTTACTATAGTCGTTACGAAAACAACACGTGGACAAAAGCACGCAAAGTTAAGCCTCCCCTGAACACCCATTACAATGAAGGCGTACAAAGCATCACCCCTAACGGCAATACCATTTATTTTACACGCTGTAACCGTCCGGAAGGATTTGGAAGTTGTGACCTTTACTATGCCAAGAAAACAGGGGATACCTGGTCGGAACCGGTAAATATGGGTCCCCGGGTTAATTCAGGCCACTGGGATTCCCAACCTTCTGTATCAGCAGATGGTAAATCGCTTTACTTTGCCAGCTCCAGAAGCGACGGACGGGGAAATGTGGATATATATATGACCACAAAAGATGCCAATGGAGACTGGGGCAGGCCGGTTAACCTGGGAGATGTCATTAATACAGAAAGAGGTGAAATGGCTCCATTTATTCACCATGACAACCAAACCCTGTATTTTATTTCTGACGGCCATACAGGTATGGGGGGTATGGATATTTTCTATTCCAGAAAAGACAGCCTTGATAACTGGTCGGAGCCGGTAAATATCGGTTACCCCATTAACACCTTCGCGGATGAGCGAAGTTTAACCTTAAACACCCGGGGCGACTATGCATACTTTTCATCAAATCTTCCGGGAGGCCAAGGGAAATATGATCTGTACTATTTTGAGGTTTATCCTGAAGCCAGGCCAATCGCAGCTACCTTCCTGAAAGGAATCGTATTTGATAAAAAGAGCCTGGAAAAACTGGAAGCTACATTTGAACTTTTAGATATCGAGAGCGCTGATATCGTTGTCAGTTCCACATCTGATGCCGTTACAGGTGAGTTCCTGGAGGCCCTCCCGACCAATCGCAATTATGCCCTGAATGTTTCAAGAGAAGGCTATCTGTTTTATTCCGATCACTTTGCCCTGAAAGGCGAACACAGCAAAGTGGACCCCTTCCTGATGGATATTCCGCTTACTCCCATAGAAGTTAACAGCAGCATGGTACTCCGGAACATTTTCTTTGAAACGGATAAATACAATCTCAAAAAAGAATCCCGCTTGGAATTAGACCGCCTCGTTGCGCTCATGGAAAAGAATCCGGAAATGAAAATTGAGATCGGAGGGCATACGGATAATATTGGCAGCGAGAGCCATAACCTCACTTTATCAAAAAACCGGGCAAAAGCGGTATATGAATACCTTGCCGGTCAGGGCATTGATCCGGACAGGATGACCTATAAAGGCTATGGGTATTCCCAGCCTATAGATACCAATGATACTCCGGAAGGCCGGGCTAAAAACAGACGGACGCAGTTTACCGTTATCGCCTTATAGGGCTGTTTTTTTGAAGGTCGCTCGCAAAAGGCGCTAAGGCGCAAAGAATAAGAATTTAATAAGTTTGAGCCGTGAAGCCCAAAACTCATAGCTAATTTTTCCCTATCTTTGCACCCAATTTTAAACGAGATTTTATATCTATGATACATATTACCCTTCCGGATAATAGCGTAAAAGAATACCCTAAAGGGATCACTCCCTATGAAATTGCCGGGGATATCAGTGAAGGTCTTGCCCGTGTTGTTCTGTCAGCTAAAGTAAACGGGGAGGTCAGAGATTTGAACAGGCCCATAAACCAGGACAGTCATGTAAAACTATTAAGCTGGGATGATGATGAAGGCAAAGCAACTATGTGGCACTCCTCTGCCCACCTTATGGCTGAAGCTGTTGAAATCCTCTATCCCGGCGTTAAGTTCGGAATAGGCCCGGATATAGAAAACGGATTTTATTATGATATAGATTTCGGAGAAACTGTTCTTTCAGAGAATGATTTTAAAAAGATTGAAGATAAAATGAAAGAGCTGGCGAAATCCAAACAAGAATTTATTCGCAAAGAGATCCCAAAAAATGAAGCATTGGAATACTTCAGGAAAAAGGGTGACGATTACAAGCTTGAATTAATTGATGAGTTGGAAGATGGGGAGATATCTTTTTATCAATCGGGTGATTTCATTGATCTGTGCCGCGGACCTCACCTCAGGAACACTGGAAGCATAAAAGCCATTAAGCTGCTGAATATTGCCGGCGCCTACTGGAGGGGAGATGAAAACCGTAAACAGTTAACTCGAATTTACGGCATTACTTTCCCAAAACAAAAGATGCTGCAGGAACACCTGGAATTACTGGAGGAAGCGAAAAAAAGAGACCATCGAAAACTGGGCAAAGAGCTGGAATTATTCACCTTCTCACAAACTGTTGGGGCCGGGCTTCCTTTGTGGCTCCCTAAAGGGGCTCAATTAAGGGAACGCCTGGAAAATTTTCTTAAAAAAGTTCAGAAAAAAGCCGGCTACGAGCAGGTAATCACACCGCATATTGGCAATGTAAACCTTTATAAACTTTCAGGCCATTATCAAAAGTACGGGGAAGATTCTTTTAAACCCATATCAACCCCTGTAGAAGGAGAGGAATATTTTCTGAAACCCATGAATTGCCCGCATCACTGTGAAGTTTTTAAAAGCAAACCGGTTTCCTACAGGGACTTACCCATTCGCCTGGCCGAATTTGGCACCGTATATCGGTATGAACAAAGCGGTGAATTGCATGGCCTTACACGCGTGCGCGGATTTACACAGGATGATGCGCATATTTTCTGCACTCCGGAACAAGTCAAAGATGAATTCAAAGGAGTAATGGATATTGTAATGACCATTTTTCATGCCATGGACTTCAAAGAATTTATCACTCAAATTTCCTTGCGGGATAAAGAGGACAAACAGAAATATATTGGTTCCGATGATAATTGGGAAAAAGCAGAAAAGGCTATTCTTGAAGTAGCAGAAGAGCGGAATCTGAATGCTGTAATTGAATACGGTGAAGCCGCCTTTTACGGACCCAAAATGGATTTCATGGTAAAAGATGCTATTGGCAGAAAATGGCAACTGGGAACCATTCAGGTTGATTATAACCTTCCGGATCGTTTTGAGTTGGAATATACGGGAGCAGACAATGAAAAACACCGGCCGGTAATGATTCACCGAGCGCCTTTTGGTTCAATGGAGCGATTTGTGGCTGTACTCATTGAACATTGTGGCGGAAAATTCCCGCTTTGGCTTACTCCTGAACAAGCTATCATATTGCCAATCAGTGAGAAGTATGAGAATTATGCAAAAAAAGTTTTAAATTTGCTAAATAATTACGATATTCGCGCCCAAATTGATAAGCGGGCTGAAAAGGCCGGCAGAAAAATCAGGGATGCTGAGATCAGTAAAATTCCATACATGCTAATCGTTGGGGAAAAAGAAGAGGCTGATAATACCATCTCCCTAAGAAAACAAGGTGAAGGTGATATGGGGTCTTTTACTGTTGATGAATTTGCTGAGATGATTCAAACAGAAATTGATAGAGTAATTGATAATTAAACAGATTTATTCATAAATATAGGAGATTAAGTTATAGCTAAGCAATTTGGTAATCAAGGATTTCGCAGAGGTCACTATCGTAAGAAAGAAGAACCTTACAAAATCAACCAGTATATTACAGCCCCTATGGTAAGGGTTGTGGGTGAAAATGTGGTTACGGATATATATCCTCTCAGGGAGGCTCTGAGAATGGCTGAAGACCAAGACCTGGACTTGGTAGAGATTTCACCCAAAGCCAATCCGCCGGTCTGTAAAGTCGTTGATTATAAAAAATTCCTCTACGAACAAAAAAGAAAACAAAAGGAAATAAAAGCCAAAACAGCGAAAATTGTTGTTAAAGAAATAAGGCTCAGTCCGAATATCGATGACCATGATTTTAATTTTAAATTAAACCATGCAATCAAATTTCTTAACGACGGAGCCAAGGTTAAAGTGGATGTCTTTTTCAAAGGACGCTCTATATTATATAAAGAACAAGGGGAAATCACCCTTCTGAAATTTGCCCAGGAACTGACTGAACATGGGAAAGTGGAGAAACTGCCGAAGCTTGAAGGAAAACGAATGATAATGATCATTGCTCCTAAAAAATAAAAACAATTAATAAATACTAAAATGCCAAAGGTAAAGACGAAATCCGGTGCTAAGAAAAGGTTTTCTTTTACAGGTACCGGAAAATTGAAAAGAAAGCATGCATATAAAAGTCATATCCTTACTAAAAAATCAAAGAAAAGAAAAAGGAACCTGACATATTCAGCCATCGTTGACAAAGCTGATGAAAAGAATGTAAAAGATATGCTGCGTAAGTAAATTGTAAATTAATAACATTGTAATTAGCCTGAAAAGATCTCCGATTTTGCCGGAGGCGCTAATGCAAAAAAACAAAAAAAATGCCACGATCAGTTAATGTTGTCGCAGCCCGGAACAGGCGCAGAAAAATCCTGAAAAGGGTGAAAGGACAATTCGGCAGACGTAAAAACGTCTGGACAGTTGCGAAAAATGCTTATGAAAAAGGATTACAATACGCATACCGCGACAGAAGAACAAAAAAAAGAAACTTCCGCAATTTATGGATTATTCGTATCAGTGCGGGTGCCAGAGAACACGGAATGTCATATTCCGTATTTATGGGAAAATTGAAAAAGCATAAAATTGATTTGAACAGAAAAGTTCTTGCCGACCTGGCCATGAACCACCCGGATGCATTTAAAGCAATCATAGATAAAGTAAAATAAAAAAAGGGGCCATAAGCCCCTTTTTTATTCTATTATTAGATGCGTTATTTCAGGTAAAATCCCAATCCTTCCCGGATAACCAATATTTCCAAGCCCCCTGTTTACATACAAATATTGTTTTCTCCCTAACGTATGTCTCTTGCTGTATAAGCCTGCCCAATAATTATAAATGTATTTTGCCGGGCTCCACTTAATAAGCCCGGGTATCTCAATCCCAAACTGCATACCGTGAGTGTGACCGGATAACGTAAGATCAATATCGGGATAGATTTTGCTGATCTCATGTTCCCAGTGAGTTGGATCATGCGATAATAAAATCGTAAAATCAACCTTGTCCATGTCCTTAAGGGTTTTTTCCATATCCCCATATCGGGGATAACGCTTGCTGATGCTCCAGTTCTCTATACCCAGTATACCAATTTTTATTCCGTTAACATCCAAAACATCAGATTCATTCTGTAACAACCTCCAGCCACAGGCATCAAAAAAACTCTTTAAGCGTTGCATGTCTGCTTGCTTTTTATATTCAGTGTCCCATTGTGCATAATCGCCGTAATCATGATTTCCAAGGACTGCATAAATGCCATAGCTACTTTCAAGCCTGCCTAAATACGCCCTGAATCCATCGGTTTCACGAGCAGAAAAATTTACCAGATCGCCGGTAAAGAAAATAATGTCGGGCTTCAGTTCATTAATGATGTCTACAGCAAGCTGCATTTGCTTTTTGCTGGTCCAGCTTCCCAAATGTATATCAGAAATCTGCACACATGTTAATCCGGGAAATGTTCCTGTATTCTTGCTATAAGGAATTTTGACTTTCCTGACCTTAAAATCATATGCATTTGAAAACATGCCCCAGAATAAACCTCCCAGCACAGCACCTCCACCAATAAAACCCAGGTAAGATATAAACCGGCTCCGCGATATCATACTCCCTTGATGCAACGGTTTGTGCTGACGCCTATGATAGAAAAAGCGGAACACGCTTTTCAGCATACGGGATATTTTCTGTATGCCCAAAAAAATAAGCGGAACCGTTTTTGCAGCATAAATAATAAAAATAACACCCATAAGGTAAGTCCTCAGAATATCATTCCAGTATTGGATTTCTAAAAAGACAGAATAAATCATCAGGGCGATTACCATCAAAAATGGGAGCCAATAAAAAGCATAAAAAATGATATTCAATACCTTATGATTGGACGCAATGCGCTGTTTAAAAGGATTCCACAGCAGGATGTCAAAAACCAACAGGATAGATAAAATAAGGAGCTGGGAGGCTATTACCGGGAAGAAAAGGTATGCCAGCAATATCAACAATAAAGGAAAAAGCAATAATACATAAACCCTTTTATATTTCATATGTTTTAAAGGGGACAAAGATAATTCAAATCTAACCCCCCATCAGGTTCAAACCATTTTTTTATACTTTTGTTGACAATTAAAAATAAAGATATGAGACAGCTTTTGACTATTATTCTGATCTTACTTATCAACAGTTTGTTCAGCCAGGAACACAGCTACCGCATCAAAATAGAAATAGATGATCTTGAAGACAGCATTGCCTATCTTGTAAATTATTACGGCAACACCAATCAGGTTAAAGATACGGCAGCTGTAAACGATGGTGTCATTGTTTTTGAAGGAGAAGAAGAAATACCGGGAGGTGTATACATCCTGGTGGGAGATAAAAGGAATATACTTTTTGAAATGATCATTGCTGATTCCAGGAATTTCACCCTTACCACAGACAGGGACGATATGATAGGTGAAATGAAAGTAAAAGGGTCCAAAGAAAACGAGCTCTTTTACACCTATAGAAAGTTCACTGCTGAAAGGGAAAAGAAAGTTAAGCCCCTCCTCGATGCATTAAAAGAATCCAAAGGCAAAAAAGATTCTACGGAACTAATACAATCAAAAATCAACAAGATTAACGAGGAGGTTAGTGATTACAAAGATGATTTCATTAAAAAGCATTCCGGAAGCTTTGTAGCAAAAGTATTCAATGCTTCCAGAGAG
Source organism: uncultured Lentimicrobiaceae bacterium (assembly GCA_964654725.1). Taxonomy (GTDB): domain Bacteria; phylum Bacteroidota; class Bacteroidia; order Bacteroidales; family CAZZLL01; genus CAZZLL01. The sequence continues at coordinate 48,385 of CAZZLL010000018.1, forward strand.
CCTGATGTTCCTGAAGCACCAATACTTCCTAATGGAGAAAAAGACAGCACATTTGCTTATTACTATTTTAAAGAACATTTTTGGGACAATTTCGATCTCACAGATGATCGCCTTCTCAGGACACCGGTTTTTGACGGAAAACTGAAACAGTTTTTCAATCAGATTATTCCGCAACACCCTGACTCCATCATTATAGAAGCAGATAATCTGATTGAAAAAACCCGTAAAAACAAGGAGATGTTTAAGTATGCCGTTTGGTGGCTAACCAATACGTATGAGCGTTCAAAAGTTATGGGGTTTGATGCCGTATTTGTCCATATGGTAGAGGCCTATTATATGACCAACCAGGCATATTGGGTTACACCCACGGTATTGCAAAATATAACCAAACGGGCCTTAACCCTTAAACCTCTGTTAATTGGGGAAAAAGCACCAAATCTGGTTATGCTCGACACCAATGACAAAGCCATCAGTATGCACGATATTGATGCAAATTTTATCGTTGTATATTTCTGGGATCCTGATTGTGGCCACTGTAAAAAGCAAACACCAAAACTTCTGAAGCTTTATCATGACCTGAAAGATTCTATCGGACTGCATGTGTATGCTGTTTCAACCGATACAGACCTCGATAGATGGAAAAAATATATCAGGAATAATAAACTCGACTGGATAAATGTAACGGACAAGTACAATACCACTAATTTTCATTTTGTTTACGACATCATTTCAACGCCTGTCGTTTATCTTCTGGATAAAGACAAAAAGATCATTGCAAAAAAACTGTTTAGTGATCCTTTAAGGAAATTCCTGAAACGCTACCTGGAAAACGAAAATAAATAAGGTCCTTATTCTGGCAGATGATTTTCGCGGAGCAGATCATTTACTGTTTTCACCGGATTAAAGGTCACAATGGGCACTTCCACAAACAAGGTTATCCAATAGGCCATGGCACCATTCCATAAGCCGGGAAGCTCCTGTGCTTTCAACTTTCGGCCGTTATTGGATTTTATAGAAATAAACCCTGTATCGGGGTCTACAAACTCTTTCAGGTTAAATTTTTCGCCTTTGTGGTTCCTGATGGCACACACAATATCAACCGGATTAAAATGCGTAGCATGTTTTACAATGGCCTGTTGTTCCATGTCATCCAGATTAATCTGTGAAGTTTCAACAATTTGCAGGCTGTTTTTTCCTCTGTTATCCTTCACCCAAAACGGGCCACCTCCGGGTTCTCCCTCATTTTTCACCATTCCGCAAACACGTACAGGCCGATTCAGCTCTTTGTAAAGGGCAAGGCGTTTCTCTTCATGTGTGTATTCCTCAAAATCTGCTTCAGAGCCTAATCCCAGGTCATCAGCATAGACTTTTATACAAGCATTCAGTTGTTCCTCTGAGATAGATTTATTTTCCAAAAGATCCAGTACCCTGAACACTTTCTGCCTGGTTTGCAGCAAAACCGAGGCAATTACTTTTTTATAATCAACTGTATGCTTTTTTAATCTATCCGGGACAATATTATCGATGTTTTTAATAAAAATAATTTCCTCTCCAAGCTCATTGAGGTTTTCAATAAGGGCTCCGTGTCCGCCAGGCCGAAACAGCAAACGATCATCTTCATCCCTGAACAGGCTGTTATCAATTTCAACAGCTATGGTATCGGTGCTTGGTTTTTGCTCAGAATACTCAATTTCAAAATTTACGCTAAACTTCTTCTCATATTTCCCCCGAAGTTGCTGAACGGTGGTCTGAAAATTCTCCAGGTGTTCGTTAGAAACGGTAAAATGAAGTTTCACCCTGTTGTTTTTATCCCTGGCATAAAGGGCGCCCTCCACAAGATGTTCTTCCAGAGCAAAACGAGATCCTTCCGGGTACTGATGAAATTCAATGAGGGCCTTGGGTTTTTTGCCATAGGATAAACCTTTTTCCCCAATGATGTATTCAATAATGATGTGATACTGCTTTCTTTCTATCAGGTTGTCAATATTAAATCCGTCCTTTTTTAATGCATCTTTTAAAGTATCATAAAAAGCAATGCGCCGAATGTTATGTATTAGGTAATACACACTATTGAATCTTTTAATGGATTCCAGCTTCCTGATATCCTCCCTGCTGCCCCGGTACCAATCCGTAAATTCAAATAAATGCTTAAACATGCGGCTTGCCGCCCCGGAGGCCGGCACAAATTTCAGCAGGGAATATTCCGGCACATGCTTGTCAAAATAGCGAATAAACGCTTCTACCTTTTCGTTATCAAAACTCAGCAGGCCGTTCCCGTTAGTTGCAGCGGCTTTCAGCTCAATAAAAGGAAATCCTTTTTTAAAGTTCTCAATCTGTTTTCCAATAACTTCAGAACGTATTCCCTTTTCCGCAATCAGATGAACGTCTTTTTCTGTGAACATATATCAAACTATTTATTATTTCCGACTGTATATTCCAGGTATAGTTGCAGGTTAAGGCTGCTTGCCCTTGTTTCAACCACAATATTCTCATCCACCAGACTCAGGAGGCCATATTCAGCTCGTCCCCCCACTGAAATACTTTTACTTAATTGATAGGAAGTTCCGGCAACAGCAGATAAGCTAAACGGATTATAAAGATCTTCTATATCTGATTCTTCGTCATTCTGATGAAGTTCAGCACGCAACAATACTCCGGGGGATAAGCCACCGGATATACTTATTTTTTTTATCTGATAAGAAAGCAGCAAGGGAAAGTCCATGAAATAAAAATGAAAATAGCGGGTACTCATGGTATCCGGTTCCATGCTCTGTGCGCTGCCCCTTCTTGAGAAGATGGCCTCGATACGAATGCCGTAACCATCATCCATTTCGTATTGCAAGTAACCACCCAGGTGATAATCAATACGAAACAACATGTCTGTAGCATCTGCTCCGACAAATCTGGCAAAGTTTAATCCTCCCCGTGACCCACCATTCATCTGGGCATGCATATCATGACTGCATAGGAAAAGAGCAAGAAAAGCAAGCAATACAATAATTTTATTCATTTCATTCAAAAATAAAGATTTTAGAACAACATTTTGGAATATTTGATAAATAAAGCAGGTATCAGAAAAATTTATATATTTGCACGAAATTTGCCCAGGTGGTGGAATCGGTAGACACGCTACTTTGAGGGGGTAGTGACTGAAAGGTCGTGCAAGTTCGACTCTTGTCCTGGGCACCCGAAGGATTGCCTGAGTGTTTACCTGCGGATCCCGAAAAATCGGGAGAAGGCAGGCCTGATTTGAAATCGCTCTATCGTTCTTTCTTTCAATCATATAAGCCCAGATGGCGGAATTGGTAGACGCGCTGGTTTCAGGGACCAGTGTCCGCAAGGACGTGCAGGTTCGACTCCTGTTCTGGGCACCACATTTGGATTGCCTGATTGCCTTAACACTTACCTGTCCCGGTGAGCAAAGAGATCTCGGAAATTTCCTGATTTATTGATTATTTTTGATTTAATACACAAAACTATAAGCCGGAAGCTTAAAGCTGGCAGCTGTTTTGGCTGTCTATACGGGCAAATGCTGTTAACAAAAAAAGGTAAAATTACCTTGAATAAAAGGTAAATATACCTTATTTTTGTGATAAATATATAAAGCATGGAAAATTTAGGGCATAATAATAATTACAAAACCGATTCCTCCAAATTTCCGGATACCCTCTCAGATGCTGAAATTATTTATTGGGTGCAAAGCAAAAACATTAATTGGAAATATCTTGAGTACCTTAAACAGTTTTCCGGGCTTAAAGATGATACCCTTTCCAGGTGGCTTAATATTAGCGTTAAAACTTTCAGGAGTTATAAAAAAACAGCCTTGCGTTTAAAAGAAAACCTCCAGGAACATGTTCTCCAGCTGATTACACTCTACAAACATGGCATACTGGTTTTTGATTCCGTTAAAGCCTTTAACGCATGGCTTTATGAAGATAACTTCTTTTTTGATGGCAAGGCTCCCTATACCTTCTTAAATACCATTTCAGGGATACAGTTCGTCAAGGATAATCTTACAGCCATTGAATATGGTGATAATGTATGATCATGGAAGTTTTCAGGTTGTCAGCCTATAAATATGCGCAGGCTTTACAGTCATCCGGGAGAGCAAACAGGTGGAACCTTAAAGGGCAACTGGTGATCTATGCAAGTAGCTCGAGGTCATTAGCTACCCTCGAAATGCTTGTTCACAAAGGAAACAAAAAAACGAAAAAAGGTTTCAAAATGATGGTAATCAGTATAGCTGATGAGGATCATCTCTTCAAACAAATCTATCTGCGGGATTTACCCGACAATTGGCGGCATCTATCAGCATACAACACACTTCAAAAACTGGGCTCCGATTGGTATAAGAACAGGGAAACGCTCATCCTAAAAATTCCTTCAGCTGTTATTCCTATAGAACACAACCTTATCATAAATCATGAATATCCCTCATTCAGCAAGTATGTGAAAATAATTCGAACTGAAAGCTATTTCTGGGATGAACGTTTACAATAAATTCAAATCCCTCATGGTCTTAACCATGAAAATCACCCAAACGCCAGGATAACACAGCGGTTTTATCTGAAACAAGCAACTGTGTTTGTAAAAAATGTTTATTCCAAAGAATCATATTCCCGAAAAAATGTATCTTGCACCATTCATCGTAATATTTGTTTTATTATAAAAAACCACTGTTTATGGTATCAAAAGTCGCTATTGTCATTGCAGCTATAGCAGGATTAGCATGGGCAATCCGGTCTAAACAGCTTCAGTCATTGATTATCACACTCCTTATGTGCTTAGGCATACTTTTGCTTTTCATGAAAGGGGGTACAGTTCAGCATATCGGCTTCATTACTTACATCGTAGCATGTTTTGGTGCGATTGTTTATGCATTTTTACAAAAAGATATTGATCTTTTGCAACGTGCAGTCATCCTTGCTATTGCTTTTCCTGTTTTTTTGTTATGGTTGCTATTGATAAACCACTGGCCCGGGACTAAATGGGTGAAAACTTTTATGTTCATTCCTGTGTTGGCTTTTTTACTTAGTTTCTCCCTGAAAAATAAGTTTAAAAGCGAATATGCTTTCCTGGTAATTTTGTGCGTTGATGCTATTCTTATATCCCTCCGATTCTGGTTCAGCAGCAGCCTTTAAGTATTATTTTTAATTATACTAAATTAAAATTACCTGCTTCTGTTGCGGAAATTAACATTTTTAATACATTGCATAGTATTATCAATACTTACACCTACATGAAAACAGCACTGCTTACAGTTCTATCGTTTTTACTATTACAAACAATGTTTTCTTATGCCCAGAACAATCCTGACGACAAAGGCAATTTAATTGCAATATACGCCGATACGGGAGCCTGGGCCGACGGAATCGTTGCCCTTGAAAACTTTCTTAACTGGAAAGGATTACCACACAACAGAATCTATGCTTCAGATGTAAATGCCCTGGACCTTAAAAATTATTATAAGGGAATAATTGTACCTGGCGGATATGCATACAATTATGACATTAAAATCAACTCTATGGGCAGGCATCACATCAGAGACCTTATTTCCACCGGTGGCGGCTACCTTGGTATTTGTGCCGGTTCATTTTATGCTTCATCCACCGTTCACTGGGAAGGAACAGCTTATACATATAATCTGGGGTTATTTAAAGGAACGGCCAAAGGTCCTTTGTTTAAACTCGCTCCCTGGCCAACCTTCGATATGACTACCATCAGCCTGACACAGTACCACCCTATTAATCAATATGAAGATAGTGTGATGACCGTTTTATACTTTGGAGGGCCTGTTTTTATTCCGGATACTTCACAAAAAATTACAACCGTTGCCACTTACGATAGTGCTGCAAACAAAAAAGCCGCTATTGCTTTTAAGTACAATATGGGTAGAGTGGTTCTGATTGGCCCACACCCGGAAATCGAAGAAGACAGCGACCGCGACAGCACCAGCACCTGTGATTACCTGAATGATAACGGCAGCGACTGGAACTGGCTTTCTGCCTGCATAGACTGGGTTTACAGAAAGCCCATACAGAACACATATACCAAAGATGTGTTATTATCTGCTGACAGAAACAAATCCCTTCCTGTCGACCTAAAAGTATATCCGAACCCTGTAGTTGACCAGCTAACTGTGAATGCTATGTATTATGGCCGGAAACTTAATTCTGTTGATGTATTAAACCTGAATGGACAGCTTCTCCAATCCTTTGAATGCCAGACAACAGATAATTACCTTGTGATAGACCTGACAGACTTTGGTGCCGCTTGTTATTTTCTGCGGATCCAGTTTGACAATGAAATTGTATACCGGAAAATTATTGTACAGTAGACGGTTTGCTTTCGTAAAAAGATATGTTTATAAGACTGATAAAAGATAGCATTTTTTTTATCAGTCTTTTTTTTTCAATTAATCTGGCTTCCCAGTCTTACAGAGAGATTAACGATTTTCAGACTATATTCGACAACCTGGGCCCCAGCGCAGGCTTAAGCAATCCTTATATTACAGATATATTTCAGGATAAGACAGGATATATGTGGTTTGCCACCAAAGATGGGTTAAACAGGTACGATGGCTATCATTTTGAGGTTTACAGGAATATCTTCAGAGACTCAAGCTCCCTCTCTGCAAATTTAGTAACCAGCATTGCTGAAGATGCTTATGGAAATCTGTGGATTGGCACCCACCACGGCTTAAATAAACTCAACAGAATAACCAATACATTTGAACGCTACTACAAAGAACCTAAAACAAACAGTTTAAAAAACAACCATGTCAGGGCATTGCATGGTGATAAAGAAGGCAACCTATGGATAGAAACTGTTGACGGGACTCTGAACAAATTCAACATCCAGGAAGAAAGCTTTTCTTTCTACACTCATTCTGCTGTATACCAGGCTTATTACCACTATCACGATATTTATGAAGACAAAGAAGGGACTATTTGGATAGGCGGACGGAACATTATGCTGACCCGTCTGGATAAAAAGTCCAATAAAATGGTTCCTGTGAAATACAACTACAATAATCCGCCTAATGAAAAGGTGAATGACGTAGCCTGTATCTTTGAAGATTCCAAAAAAAATTTCTGGGTTACAGCTCTTGACGGTGCCTATAAGTTTAATAAAAAAACGGAAAGCTTTTCTCGCTTTATAAGAGGCTCTGTTTATTCTGTCAATGAAGACAGATCAGGCAGGCTCTGGTTTGGCACAAGTAGCGGAATCAGGATATTTGATCCGGCTACAAATAGTTTGTCAACATGCCGGGCAGATGTTAACAATCCTACATCGCTTTGCTCTAATTTCATTAATACGATCTTTATTGATCGTTCGGGTTGTACATGGATAGGGACACAAGATGGGATCAGCAAGCATTGTCCGTATAAATATAAATTCGGGCATTACCAGCATATTCCAGGCCGGGAAAATTCAATCTCCTCAAATAACATTTCATCCTTTGAATCCAGAGATCCGGATATACTTTGGATAGGTACAGACGGTGGAGGATTGAATAAGTTAAATTTTGAAACGAACGAAATAACAAAATTTACACATAGCAACGGCTCATCAATTGCTTCTAACAGAATTTCGACCCTGTACTTTGACAAATCGGGAAAACTATGGATTGGTTTATGGTCCGGCATCGGTTTTCATAAAATGGATACTGAGAAGGAAACCTTCATTAAATACAGGTATAATTATGAATCGACCCATTCCGACTGGTACAATGATTTCCTGGAAGATTCAAAAGGCAACTTTTGGGTGGGATTATGGGGGGCCTCAGGGCTGGTGAAATTCGACAGAGAAAAAGGCAAATTCCCAAAACCCGATTTCTTGCCTAAAGTTGTCCTCAATAAACACAAAGTTAATAGCACTGCCTATTCTTATGAGGGCGTTATTTGGATCGGCAATACAGCAGGATGCTTCGAGCAGTTCGACCTCAAGTTGCAACAGTTCAGATTCATATATCCCGGGCAAAAAATGAACAGCCACAAGGAAGCCCTCTTATATGAAGAAAATTACATAACACGTATTAATATTGAACCTTTCGACAGCATTAACTCCATTGTTACTGAAAAATCAGGCAATGCATGGTTTGGCACAAATAAGGGACTATATTTCTACTCTGCCGAGAACAATGCATTCGAAAAAATAATGAACAAACAAAACCTTAATATTCTATCATTGTTTTTGGATAAAAAAAAACATATTATTTGGCTGGGTTGTATTGACGGACTCTATAAATTCCGCATAAATAACAATGATCACAATGAGATAATACAGATTTCAAAAACGGAATCTGTATACGAAATAAAAGCGTTCTCCGAAAATCAACTTCTTTTGACGTGCAGAAACAAAATCAGAATATTTAATACGGAGAATCGCAATTCGCAGGATATTCAAATAAAAAAACAGAACCTCCGAATAAATGCTGCTGAAAAATTAAACGAGTTTGAACTGCTAATGGGAACAAATGATGGCCTGTTAGCTTACAATTTAACCCGCAAAACATTCAGGACAATTAACCAAAATACATTTAATAAAGTTCATTGTCTCTTTAAAGACAAAGACAAGCATATATGGCTTGGCACAAACACTGGGCTATATTTTTTGATTGGGTTCAATGCAGATATTCAAATCAAAAAACCTGATTATTGGGAACATTTCCCGGTGAATGATAAGCACACAGAAATTCTTAGTATCTCTGAGGATGATCTTGGAAGGATGTTTTTTGGCACCACAACAGGAACAATAATATTTGATAAACGGAATAACCGCTTTCATCCCTTAAGAATCAATGAAGTTGATTTCTGTAATCTACCTGTACATCTTGTAAGCTGTTTACTTGAGGACAATTACGGAGATATCTGGATAGGCACAAGCAACACCGGACTGAGCAAATTAAACAGGGAAGAAAACATGCTATACCAGTACTTTTATTCACCGGAAGATTCAAATTCGTTTTGGGGCGATGGAGTGAGTTGTTTATTTGAAGACAGCAAAAACAATCTTTGGGCAGGTGGTTATGGGCTAAATTTATTCAACAGGCATACAAACAGCTTCAAACATTATACAACATCACATGGATTGCCCGATGACATTATCATGGGCATACTTGAGGATAAGAACGGAAACCTTTGGATCAGCACTAAAAAGGGGTTGTCAAAATTTAATCCTCAGAAAGGAAGTTTCAAAAACTATTTTGAATCTGATGGATTGCAAGCAAATGAATTCTCCGGGGCATGCATAAAACTTGCATCCGGAGAACTTGTTTTTGGGGGCAAAAAAGGATTTAACGTGTTTCATCCGGATAGTTTGAAAACAAATAAACATATACCAGCTGTTGTTATTACAAAGCTTAAAATTTTTGAGAAACAGCATCATACAGACTTCAGCCAATCTGATGGCATGGTTCTGAACTATGACGAAAACACCATCACATTTGAGTTTGCAGCCCTCGATTATACAAATCCTGCAAATAATCAATATGCTTATTTTCTTGAAGGCAACGATAAAGAATGGATACAAACAACAGCCGGCAAAAGGAGTGTTAGATATACCAATCTGCGGCCAGGCAGGTACACATTCAGGGTAATTGCTTCAAACAATGACGGCTATTGGAACAAGAGCGGAGCAAGTCTGGATATAATTATTCGTCCACCATTCTGGAAAACAGTATGGTTTTACGGCCTGGAGGTTTTAACCGTAATCATTTTATTATGGGTGATTATCAGACGAAGGGAAAAGAGGATAAAACAGAATCAAAAAACCAATGAAATGAAGCAACAATTGCTGCGTTCACAAATGAATCCGCATTTTATTTTTAATTCATTGGGTGCTATACAAAGTTTTATTTTTGATAACAATCCGATTGATGCAGGAACATATCTTGCAGATTTCAGTGAGCTGATGCGATTAATACTGGAGAATTCCAGGCATGAACTCATCACCCTTGAAAAAGAAATAAAAACACTGGAATATTACCTGGAATTGCAGCAATTGAGATTTGAGAAAAAATTTGAGTATCAAATCACCATTGACAAGTCGCTGGATACAGCAAATATCCTGATTCCTCCTATGCTGGCACAACCTTTTATTGAAAATTCAATCGAACATGGGTTTAATAAGCTTACCTTTAAAGGTTTCATTCTGGTCAGCTTCAGGAAAAAAGGAGATTATATTGAATTCAAATTTGAAGATAATGGAATCGGAATTGACACTTCAATAAAAACAAAAACACTCGAAGGACAAAGCCGGCATAAATCACTGGCAACAAAAATTACACATGACCGAATCGATATGATTAACAAAAAAAGCAAACAACAGCTGAAACTTGAAATCACAGACTTAAAAAGCATCGGAGACAATTCTTCCGGAACAAGGGTGAGATTCAAGATTCCGCTTTATTATAAAAACATTAACTAAACCACAGCCGAATGATTAGAGCTATTATTATTGATGATGAATCAAATGCCCGAAAATCCATTACAAACCTGGTAAAAATTGCATGCAAAAACATTAGCATTATAGCTGAAGCTGATGGTGTTGAGTCAGCTGTGTTATCAATTAATAAACACAAACCCGATTTAATCTTTCTGGACCTCCAAATGGATGACGGCAATGGTTTTGACGTGTTAAAAGCATTTGACAAGATCGATTTTCAGGTGATCTTTATTACTGCCTTTGAAAAATTTGCCGTAGAAGCCTTTAAATTCAGTGCCATAGATTACCTCTTAAAACCCATAAATCCCAAAGAATTCATTAATGCAGTGAACAAGGCTATTGAGAACAAAGAAAGCCAGGATATGAAAGTCAAATTCGATGCCTTTTTCAACAATATTAAAAACCAGTCGGAAAGCAGGAAAAAGTTAGTTCTGAAGACAGAATCCAGCATTCACCTTCTGAACATTGAGGATATTATCCGCTGTGAATCAGATAAAGGGTATACTGAATTTCATTTATGGAACAAGAAAAAAATTCTTGTTTCAAAAGTAATAAAAGAATTTGAGGAACTTCTCGCCAATTATAATTTTATCCGTCCGCATCAGTCCCACCTGATTAACCTGAATTACATTGAGAGCTATGAAAAAAGGGACGGGGGTTCCGTTAGGATGAGTGATGGTTCCATGGTGCCTGTTTCGATGAGAAAAAAGGATTACATTCTGAAGTTATTTGAGAATTTGTAGTTGTTGGGAAAATTAATGCAAAAAAGCTTTTGTGCCTGCTTTCAAGGTGGGGTTTAATGGCAAATACTCTCCACCTTGTCTTGTTTTTACTGCTGCTGGTATAAAACAAAAATTTTACGGCAATTCTGCCTTGGCTTTATATTTGGTTTATTTTATATTTGCTGTTCTTCCTAAAGGATTGATTGATATGAGGTTGCCATTCTTTGTATGCTTGATGTTTATCCCTGTTTTTTCACAATTGTTAATAGCTCAAAATGGAGCAAGTATTGAATACAGCAATGAAGTTGAACATACAATCAAATATATTGATAGTGAAGAAAAAGATATAGCCGGCCAAAACTTCATCATTGAACAGATTGCCCGAAGTATTCCTAAAATATTGGAATACACCGAATTCAAAATATTTTTCAAACTACACCTGAGATTAGACCACATAGACAGCACAGATCGCGGGGGGAAAGCATCTATTGATAATATTCGTTGCAGCGGAGATGTTTATTACAAAGGACTGCATTTTGCCGATGTATTACTCCCGGAACAAATGGATCTGCTTATCAGCATAAATACTCCGGGCAAAAATCAAATCCGTGAATATATATTCAACATTAATCCCTTAGCCAATGAAAACCCTTCTTTCACATTTCAATTCATTGACAGCCTGAAGAACAAGGATTATACATTTTTTCCCTGTTTGAAAAATGTCGTTTACTCTCTGCTTAACAAAGAAGCTTTTCTGCGAAAAAAAGCCCTTGCACGAAAATATTTTGAACTGGACCCGCGCCTGCCATTAATGTATGAAGAAATTAAAGCAATCAATACAGAAAGAATTACTATGATCCCGGTGTACGATTTCAGACTGGATGAAATAGAGAAGGAGATTGCAGAGATCGATCAGCTGGACATGGAGAATTCCCTCTACCTGCATAAAGCCGATCCCATTAATTTCACACACCGCTTTGCCAAAATAAAACAACTGGCAGAAAAACAAAGGGTGATCCTGGATCAGTACTTATCACATATGGATTATTGGTACTATAGAGAAGGCATGAAATATTTATCGAAAAAAGACACCATGAAAGCAAAGGAGTTTTTCGATAAATCCTTGCTGTTAAATCCCTTCTATACGCCAGCTCATTATCAGTTTGCACATTTACATTTTCTGGAATCAAACTACAAAAAAGCTGCTGATATCATCCTGGAAGTTCTTGATGAAATGAATCCGGATAAAACATATAAAAAACGTATCATTGGACTGGGAAACCAGGTTCAGGAACACCTCATTATATCTGCAAAGCATTTAATAAATGATTCGCTATACCAGGAGGCCTTGTCCTTATTATACACTGATCTGGTCTTTTGCGATAATTCGACATATATTGAATGTCATGACAGTTTGCTTTTGTTGATCAACAAAAGCAAACAGGGAATATATTACTCTTATTTATGCATTGCTGAGAAAGCACTTGAAAATGACAAACTGCATTTAGCAAAAACATATGCTGATAAGGCCAAATCATTTCAGCATGAGAATACGGATGCGATACTGAACTTAAACACTGGAAACATTGTTTATCATCGCATTATACACCGAAGCGTAATCATTGGTCAGGCATTTGAATCCCAGAATGACCTTACAGAAGCAAGAAAATATTATTCTCACGCAAAATCTGTCCTTAGAGAAAACCCTGATATCGATTACCAGGGACATATCCCGGAAATGTAATCAACAGATTTCATTTTTTCACTAACAGAAGATAGCCTTAAACAAGCCCTGAAGATTCAAAATAGTATTATATTTGCGCAAAATATCAAAATCATAATTTTATGACAAAAAGACTTCTGCTGATAAGTAATTCTACAAATCCCGGTGAAGAATACCTGGGTTGGCCCAGAAATGATATCAAAAACTTCCTGAAAGACACCGGTGTAAAACGGGTGCTGTTTATTCCATATGCTGGTGTTGGACTGTCAGATGACGGGGATATTAACAAATCATTTGATATTTATGAGAAAAAAGTACAGGTTGTATACCAGGCACTGGGATATGATATCTATTCAATCCATAAAGAATCCAATCCATCCCAGGCAGTAAAAGATGCTGAAGCCATTGCAGTTGGCGGCGGAAATACATTTTACCTGATTTATATGATGCATAAACTGAATCTCATGAAACCCATTCGGGAAAAAGTTCTGAATGGCATGCATTATATGGGATGGAGTGCCGGAAGCAATGTTGCCTGCCCAAGCATGAAAACAACCAATGATATGCCCATCATTGAACCTGAATCATTCAATTGCCTCAACCTGATCCCCTTCCAGATCAACCCGCATTACCTGGATGCTCATCCGGATGGTCATGGAGGAGAAACCAGAGAACAACGCATAAGTGAATTCCTCGTGGCAAATAAAAACACCTATGTTGCAGGACTCAGGGAAGCGTGCCTTTTGAAAATCGAAGGAGAAAATATTCAACTTATTGGCAGAAAACCTATGCGCTTATTCAAGTTTGGTGAAGAGCCCAAAGAACTTGAAGCAGGAAGCAATATTGACTTTCTCCTTAAATTATCATAATCCAAACGAATAAAATAGATATTAACGCTAAAACAATTGATAATGGCTGATCTCTCAACTGAATATATGGGCATTAAAATTAAAAACCCCATCATTGCAGGAAGCAGTGGAATGACAAAATCGGTTGAAAATATTCAAAATCTTGAAAGGAACGGCGCGGCTGCTGTTGTCCTTAAATCCCTTTTCGAAGAACAAATTCAATTCGAGATCAATAAAAACTACGGTGGAAATGAAACGTTTTCCTATCCCGAAGCCAATGATCTCATTGCAAATTATTCGAAAGATTACAGTATTTCTGAATACCTGAAACTTATCGAAGACTGCAAAAAAACAGTTGATATTCCAGTTATTGCCAGCATCAATTGTGTTTCAGCTGAAGAGTGGACCAGCTTTGCGAAAAAAATTGAAGAAGCCGGTGCGGATGGCCTGGAACTGAATATTTTTATCCTGCCATCAGATCCATACCACGACGGGGAGCAAAATGAAAAAATATATTTTGATATTATCCAGGAAGTAAAGAAACATATAAACATCCCATTAGCAGTAAAAATCAGCTATTATTTTTCAAGCCTGGCAAAGATGGCCCTAAAATTAAGTTGGACAAAAATTTCAGGTTTGGTGCTATTCAACAGGTTTTTCAGTCCGGATATTGATATTGAAAACTTTAAAGTTACAGCAACCAATGTATTCAGTTCGCCTTCAGAGTTAGCCACCTCCCTGCGTTGGGTAGCCATGCTTTCTGACCGGGTGCATTGCGATATTGCTGCTTCAACCGGCATACATGACGGAGAAGCTGTTATAAAGCAACTCCTTGCCGGAGCCAAAGCCACCCAGATAGCATCTGTTCTCTACAAAAAGAGCAATGCTGTTATTGGTGAAATGTTAAAAGACATCGAAAGCTGGATGGATAAAAACAATTATGCAAGTCTGGATGACTTCCGGGGGAAAATGAGCTATAAAAAAGCCAATAATCCTGCTGCCTACCAGCGGGTTCAGTTTATGAAACACTTTGCCGGAATAGAATAATTAATCCAGCAGGCTGAAAACAGATTGTAAAATTTCATTTATTCTGGCTGCAGGATCTGTCCTGATCTTAAGTTCTTCATCAGCTACCAACACAAAAAGACCATCCAGTGCTTTTTCGGTTGTATAATCAGCCAGATCAGGGTTTACAGGATCCACAAAAGGGATAGCATTGTAAGCACTTGCTACATCACTCCATGCCTGGTTTGCACCCACTACATCAAGGCTGTTTTCAATATCAGGCCTAAAAACAACTTTTAAATCCTCATAGGTCTTGTCTTTGAGATACTCTGTAGCTGCATTATCCCCACCAAATAAAATAGCATTCCCGTCAGCAATGGTAATACCTGTTATCGCGTTTAGAAAAATAGGTTTGGCTTCATCAGCAGCATCTTCAGCAGCCCGGTTCAGTTTTTTTACAAATTCATCTACCAGGCTTCCCAAACCAACATCATTTAATGTTGTTGCAACAAGCTGCACATCATCAGGAAATGGAATGCGTATGCGGTTATCACCATAATATCCGTCGAGTGCATGTGCTATGATTACCGAATTATCTGTACCTACTTTGAGGGCTTCTTTTAATCCCTGTATTATCTCAGCATCAGAAAGCCCGCTGTCGTCCTGTGTAATTTCTTCACATGAATTAAAAATAGTAAGTGAAATAAAAAGAGTAAGGAATCCAAAAATTTTCTTCATAAAAATAAATTATATGGTTTTTCTGACATTTTCAATGGTGTAAAAATAAGTATTCTATGTAAGCTACCTGCTTGAACATTTAAAATTAGATGTTGTTTAAGGAAACAAACATTGTGCCCGAAACGATTTTTCCTCAAGGCCGACGACCAGCCAAACCCACAGTTCGGGCCTTCATGCCTGCTGGTCTTTGAGCTTACTCATGATGGAAGAAAGATACAATTGATTTTACACATCTTCCGGGAATACAGGAAGCGATCATACTAACCTACATTATTCACAAAATGGCATAATGTGCTCAAATAATGTTGGTTAACC
>CAZZLL010000019.1:0-59134 GCA_964654725.1 uncultured Lentimicrobiaceae bacterium
GTAAATGCTTATATTTGGTGAGGCTACCGACCGGAAGGGAGGTTTAGTTCAACACTGTTTAAATTTTTTTCCGCTTCCACACGGACAGGGATCGTTTCTGCGGATTGTTCTGAATGTCTTTTTTCTGAAGAAATCACGCATATCCTGCTTAAACATACGTCTGAGGTGTTTATATAATTCCGGATGCTTAGCGGCAAGCAACTCGGGCCGTTCGAAAAAGTATTCGCTGATTACCGCAAAAAACTCAACCCGGTTATACGAGCCGTAAGGATTAATGCCGGTATCTTTATGCTGCATTCATTTTCGGAATGGGCTATTCCTTTTAAATTCATTTTTTACCTTTACCCAACAAATGATATTCAGGAATGAAGAAGGCCCTGCTTTTCACTCTCGTTTTTATTGGACTCATCGCAATAAATTGTCATGCCCAGGATTATACCTGGTGGAACCAAAAACACAACTGGGACGGGATAACACACTGGGCGGATTACATCATCATCTCCCCCTATTATCTGGGGCCTAATGCCCTGCCTGTACCGGACTTAAAAGAAGGCAGGCTAAAAAATACTACCTCCCTTGAACTGGGGGCTGCACTGCATAATGCCAAAGGCGACCAAACCGTGAATGCTATTACCGGGTTATACATTCCACTCGCAAAGAATAAAGTCGGATTGAAAATACATATGGTACCCATAGAATATTATGCATATGACAGCCTTACCAGGGACATCAGGAGATCCAGGGATTATGACGGGAAAGGCTACAGTGTCGGGGACCTATACGTAGAAAGCTGGATTAAGCTTTTTGAAGAAAGCCGACAACAACCAGGCCTATTGCTAAGCATAAATTTAAAAACGGCTTCAGGCAACAATTTGGGGGCGGCCCGCTTTACGGATAGCCCGGCTTATTATTTCGACTTATCATCGGGGTTCACAGTTTTTGAACAGGAAAACCTTAAAATGAGAGCATATGGCATGGCAGGTATTTATGTTTATCAAACCAACAGACCTGATTACCGGCAAAATGATGCTTTCCTCTTTGGTAGCGGGTTAGACCTTCAGTATAAAAAAATAATCCTTAAAAACCAACTAACAGCTTACCTAGGCTATTTGGGAAATGGCGATAAACCAATAGTGTATCGTCTGATTTTTCAGGCTGCATTGAACCAAAGTATGGAGTACAAACTTCAATTTCAGGAAGGCCTTCACGATCATCATTATACCTCTTTTTTCCTATCAGCAGTTTACAAACTAAAACATGCTGAATAGCTTCAGAATTCCTTGAGATTTTTTGATTACTTTGGTGTTTTATTAGGCCGGATATGAAAATTCTGATTATTGAGGACGAAATCAACCTTTTGCATACGATCAGGGATTACCTTGAAGCCGATAATCACATCTGTGAAATGGCAGCAGATTATGATTCGGCTGAAGAAAAGATACATCTGTATGATTATGATATCATTCTCCTCGACATCACCTTGCCGGGAGGCAGCGGATTGGATTTGCTGAGGGATTTAAAGAAAAATAAACCAGAGGCGGCAATTATTATTGTATCAGCAAAATCTGCCACAGATGACAAAGTGGAAGGACTAAATATCGGAGCGGATGATTACCTGTCAAAACCTTTTCACCTTTCGGAACTGAACTCACGCATAAAAGCCCTGTACCGCCGGCGAAAATTTAACGGGAACCATATTTTTCAATTCAACGAGATCAGCATAGAAACTAACAGCAAAGAAGTCAGCATAAACGATACTAAGCTAAAGCTGACACGCAAGGAATACGACCTGCTGATGTTTTTTATCTCCAACAAAAACAGGGTGCTAACCAAAGAAGCCATTGCTGAACATCTCTGGGGAGATAATATAGACCTTGCGGATAATTTTGATTTCATATACACCCATCTGAATAACCTTAGAAAAAAAATCAAAAAAGCCGGAGGAAATGATTACTTCAGAACCCTTTATGGTATTGGGTACAAATTCGCATCATCATGAAATTAATTAACAGGATCAGCAGGCGGTACATTATTGTTTCACTCCTGCTATATGTTATTAGTTTGTTTGTTTTGATCCTGGCCTTAAACCACCTGGTGAATGAAGATATTGAGGAAAAACTGAGCATGCAGGAAGAAAGGATATACCGATTGATACGTAATGGTGTTAACATTCCCGATATATATCCGCGCCTGGATATCGATCATTGCAAAAAACTGAAAGAAGAATATTTTAGCGATACCATGATGTATGACCCTACTGAAGGAGAAGTGGAAGCGTTTAAATCACTGGTAAAATACCGGAAAATTCACAATAAAAATTATCGGATCATTATCAGGGAGTCGAGGATTGACAGTGAGGATTATGCCCTGATATTATTTGGGGTTACAGCCGGATTGCTTTTGTTAAATCTAATATCCCTGTTCTTTATTAACAAACGGACCAATTCACTGATATTTCATCCCTTCTTTGACAACCTAAACCGCATAAAGAATTTCAAATTAAGCCATAACGAACCTCTAACATTATTGGAATCTAACGTACATGAATTCAAAGAATTAAATTTCGTTATTCAAAAGTTTACGAATAAGATCATTTTCGATTATGATAGCCTGAAACAGTTTACGGAAAACGCAGCCCATGAACTTCAAACTCCCCTTACCCTTATGAAGTCAAAATTAGAAGTACTATTAAACCAGGAAGACCTCAATGAAAAGGAAGCACAAATTTTATTGGCATTGAACGAAGATATTTCCAGGCTAAGCCGGCTGAATAAAAACCTGAACCTGCTGACGAAAATTGAAAACCAGCAATTCACCGATCTGGAAAAGGTCAATATCAATCAGATCGTCTTTTCCTGCATCCAAAATTCAGAAGAACTCACTAAACTGAAAAAAATAGAAATAATAACAAATGTGGATGTCGTTATAGAGAAAAAAATCAGCCTAACATTGGCTGAAATACTAATTGGAAATCTTCTCAGCAATGCCATTAAACATAATACAGAAGGCGGCCTGATAGAAATAACCACTTCGACTAATACATTGAGAATATCCAACTCCGGGATGACAGCCATTATAGAACCCGACAGGATCTTCGACCGGTTTTACAAAGGCGACCCATCGTCAAAATCCATCGGGCTTGGTATGGCTATTATTAAACTGATCTGTAATTATTATAATATTCTGATTTCTTACACTTTTGCTGACAGCAAGCATTCCTTTCAACTGAAATTTTAGAATTCCTTTAGAATTGCACATTACATTTAGCTCATAAACTTTAAAACCAAAATTTTATGAAGAAAGCATTTGTTATTTTAATTGGACTAAGCATGGTAGCATTTATCGCATGCAATGAAAAAAAAGCCGACATTCCGGAAGCTGTGGATTCAGCATTTAAGGCAAAATTCCCTGATGTTACAGATGTAAACTGGGAAAATGAAGAAAATATGTGGGAAGCTTCTTTTAAGGATGGCGACAAAACCATGGAAGTTTGTTTTAACGAAGTTGGGGAGTGGATGGAAACAGAAACTGCTGTGCAAGCAGAAGCCCTTCCTGCAGGCGTAATGGACAGCCTCATGGCTATGTACCCTGATTATGAAGTGGAAGAAATTGAAGCTGTTGAAAAACCTGATTTCAAAGGATTTGAAGTCGAACTTGTAATGGCAAAAGACGGTGAAGAAGAAGAACTGGAGATCATGATCACTGAAACCGGTGAATTTGTGAACATGGAAGAAGAAATGGAAACGGATGAAGATGAAAAAGATGCTGAAAGCCTTATTACTGATGATGAAGACACCGATGAGGGAGAGGAAAAAGAGACCATAGAAGAAGAGACCATGAAAGAAAAAGAAACCATTCAGGAATAATTGCACCGGAGCATAACATTCTAAACAGGGGGAGGCTGACCTTTTTGGTCAGCCTCCTTTTTTAGTTTGCTAATTCCATACGAGTTGGAGACGCCAAATTTCATCGGGATCTCATTTTTATCTATCAAACTGATACAGGAATCTTTATCTTTGCACATTACGTTACCTAACAGAATATGAGTTGTATAGTAGCCATTGTCGGCAGGCCCAATGTTGGTAAATCAACCCTCTTCAACCGGCTTACAAAAACCCGTCATGCCATCGTTGATGCCACCAGTGGAGTGACCCGGGACAGGCATTATGGGAAAAGTGACTGGAATGGAATTCCATTTTCTGTAATTGACACCGGCGGGTATATTGAAGGCTCGGAAGATATTTTCGAAAAAGAGATCCAGCGTCAGGTTCTGCTGGCTATTGACGAAGCCGATATCATTCTTTTTATCACAGATGTGGATGAAGGCCTGACCCCGATGGATGAAGATGTAGCCGATATGTTAAGAAAAACACCCAAAAAAGTATTTTTGGTTGCCAATAAAGTGGATAACCCGGGGAGATTAACAGACATTCATGAGTTTTATAAACTGGGACTGGGTGAAGTATACGGAATATCCAGCATCAACGGCTCTGGTACCGGTGAATTGCTGGATGACATCATCGATTTTGTTAAATCCAAAAACATACATACAGATATAAACGAGGAAGAATTACCCAGATTTGCAGTGGTCGGACGTCCCAATGTTGGCAAATCATCCATGATTAATGCACTGACAGGTAAGGACAGTAACATCGTCACCCCGGTTCCCGGTACTACCAGAGACAGCATTTTCACTAAATACAATGCCTTTGAATTTGAATTTTACCTGGTTGACACAGCCGGACTACGTAAAAAAAGTAAGGTCTATGAGAATATCGAATTCTATTCCACCCTCAGATCTGTCAGGGCCATTGAAAATGCAGATGTTTGTATCCTTATGATTGACGCTTCACAAGGGCTGGAATCCCAGGACCTGAATATTCTGAGGTTAATTGAAAAAAACCATAAAGGAGTTGTAATCGTAGTAAATAAATGGGATTTGATTGAAAAAGAAGCTAATACGCATTTAAGCTTCAGGAAGCATATCCTGAATAAAACAGCCCCTTTTACAGATATTCCGGTTGTATTCACCTCTGTTTTGAACAAACAACGTATTTACAAAACATTGGAAGAAGCCTTCAAAATTTATAAAAACAAAAACAAAAAAATTCCTACCTCAAAATTAAATGAAGTCCTTCTTCCTGTTATTCAAAAATACCAGCCTCCTATGAGCAGGGGGAAAAACGTAAGCATTAAGTATATTACCCAATTAAAAACACACTATCCAACCTTCGTGTTTTTCAGCAATACTCCCCAGGCGATAAAGGAACCGTATAAACGCTATCTGGAAAACAATATCCGAAGGAATTTTGACTTTCAGGGTATACCCATAGAAATATACTTCAGAAAGAAATAATTTTGTATATTTATTCTTTCTCTGTATCTACTATATGACAATGCATTCCTCCATAAACCTTAACAAAATTGTTGATGAGTTAGCTGATCTGCTCGTTATTTTCAGGAGGGATTTTACCATTATACATGCCAATAAAACCTATTGCGAGGCATTCGGTGAAACACCAAATGATATTGCAGGAAAAAGCTTTCTTCAATTCATTCATAAAAATGACCTAAACAAGCTTAAGGCATCCCTGCAAAAGGTCAGCTCGCAGCCATACTGGTACGGACATAAACACTGGGCAAAAACCCGGAACGGAATAAAATATTACGAATGGTCGGTGAAAGGGATCAAAGATGAAGATGGTACTATCAGAGAGTTGGTAGCCGTTGGAAGAGATATTACAGCCAGGAAGGAAATGGAAAAGGCCCTAAAAACCTCAGAGAAAAAGTACAGGGATATCTTTGAACAGTTAAATGAGGGCTATGTAATCATTGAATTAAACGGCGTATTTCGGACGGCTAATCCGGCAGCGGCTAAAATCCTGGGGTTTTCTTCAGCGGAAGAAATGATGCATTTTAAGAATTTTAAAAAACTGTATCAATCAAATGACCAGCGAAAGAAACTCATTAACCGCCTGCTGAAAAAAGGTTATATCTCAGAACATGAAGACAAATATAAAAACAAAGACGGAGCTGATATATACCTGAAAGGAAGCATATCAACCCACCTGGAAAAAACCACACATAAACTGATTATCAGTATATTATTTTCTGACATCACACAAAGAAAAATAGCAGAAGAAAAAATAAGGACGTACCAGGAGCAACTCAGCAATTTTAATATGCATTTGCAAAATATGCTGGAAAACGATCGCAAGGAAATTGCCCGCGAAGTACACGATGAATTAGGGCAGTCCTTTACCGCTATTAATATGGCATTGAACCTGATAAAAAAATTAACACCCATTCAAAGCCCTTTGCACAACAAACTTGCAAGCATTCAGGAAATTACTTCACAAGGTATAGAAACTATCAAAAGGATATCAACCAGTCTCAGACCGGGCATACTGGATGATCTGGGTTTAGTACCGGCAATTGAGTGGCTGTTGAAAGACTTTAAATTACGGACAGGTATAGAATATGTCAGCCAAATTGATCAGAATATTATCCTTACAGATAAACAAGGTACTCACATTTTTAGGATAGTGCAGGAAGCATTGACAAATTGCAGTCGGCATGCCCATGCCAATATCCTTAAACTCAGTTTTTCCAGGCAAGATGATGGCTTTCTATTAAGAATAAGCGATAATGGAAAAGGAATTCCAAAAAAAATCAGTGATAATCCTTTATCTTTCGGCTTAATCGGGATTAATGAAAGAGTCAGGCTTTTGAACGGAAAGTTTGAAATACATGGCATGAAAAATATTGGAACCATACTTTTAATTTATATTCCGTCTGCATTATGATTGGAGTTTTAATAGTTGAAGACCATATTATTGTAAGGGAGGGGATAAAGCAAACCCTTCAGACTACCGGCAATATACGTGTTTTAGGAGAAGCTAAAGATGGTATTGAAGCCATCCATGAAATCCATAAAGATGATTACGATATTGTTATCCTGGATATATCCCTGCCCGGAAGAAGCGGGTTTGATACATTGAAACAAATAAAAGCCATAAAACCGGATCTTCCTGTACTGATATTCAGCATGCATGCTGAAGATCAGTACGCAATAAGAACCCTCAAAGCAGGGGCTTCCGGATATGTTACCAAGGATTCCAATCCGGATGAAATCATCAAGGCTATCTACAGAATCATGAAAGGACGTGTTTATATCTGCGAGACTATCAGTGAGATCCTGGCAGAAAGCATCAGCAATCCCCGAATACCTTCTTATGAAATACTATCCGACAGGGAATTGGATGTGATGATCCAAATTGCTCACGGAAAACCCCTGAAACAAATTGCCGAACAATTATCCCTCAGTGCAAAAACTATATCCACTTACCGAAGCAGGATACTAAAAAAGCTTCAACTGCAATCAAATGCAGCAATTGCAATGTATGTAGCAAAACACAAGCTTTTGTAAGGTATATCCTACAAGTTCTTCAGCCAACGAACATAGATACGCTTTGATTTTGTTTGTATCTTTTGTAATTAATAATGAACAGGCTGACCAGACATTTTTAGAATGAAAACACAGAACGAAAGTCTTCACAAAAAAGCCCGGGAAAAGTTTCAGAACGAAAAGGAAATCTCTTTGCTTTTAGAGGCCACAAAATCGGTTTTGGAGAATAAGTCTTTCAATAATGCGGTCATGAAAATTTTCGAATCCTGTAAAATAGCCACCGGAGCAAGCTCAGGATATATTGCCTTAATATCAGATGATAGGAAGGAAAATGAAGTACTTTTCCTGGATGCTGGCGGCCTTCCCTGTTCGGTTAATCCCGAATTTCCAATGCCCATCAGAGGATTGAGAGAGGAAGCGTATAGATTTGGCAAGGTTGTTTATGAAAATGATTTTACCAACACCGATTGGGTTAAATTCCTTCCTGATGGTCATGTCGGATTAAATAATGTGTTGTTTTCTCCACTTATTTTTGAGAGCAAAGTGGAAGGTATTCTCGGACTAGCCAATAAAGAAGACGGATTCAATGAAGAAGATGTACACATTACCAGGGCATTTGGGGAAATTGCTGCCATTGCTTTGAAAAATAGCAAAAATGAAGAAGCCTTACGGAACAGCGAACAACGCTTTAAAAACCTGAATGTTGAACTGGAGCATAAAGTAATAGAACGGACAGCACAGCTTGAAACAGCCATTAAGGAACTGGAGTCCTTTTCATACTCCGTATCACATGATCTGAGAGGACCACTGACAAGAATGGACGGTTTCAGCAAAGCCCTCACTGACTATTTCAAGGGTAAAATTGATGAAACCGGACAACATTATATCAACAGGATACGATCATCCTGCCAACATATGTCCCAGCTTATTAACGACCTGCTCTCCCTGTCAATTATCAGCCAAAAAGACCTGATTAATTCAAAAGTAAATATATCCGGGCTGGCTGAAAAAATATTTCAGGAAAACACAGAACCAGAAGGAACACGAATAATCCGGTACGAAATTGAACCAAATCTTATCAGTTTTGGCGATGAAGGCCTTATTCATATATTGCTGGAAAACCTAATAGGTAACGCTGTTAAATTTTCTGCAAATAAAAATCCCGCCATCATCCGATTAGGCAAGATTAAAAAAGATCTGAAATCAATATATTTTATCAGCGATAACGGACAGGGGTTTGATATGGCCTATGCTGATAAACTCTTTAAACCATTTCAACGATTACACTCTGCCCGGGAATACAGCGGCACCGGAATCGGACTTGCAACAGTGCACCGCATTGTAAAAAGACACCGGGGTAAAATCTGGGCAGATAGCAAACGAGGCGAAGGATGTACATTTTACTTCACACTAGAATAAATAAACATGAAGAAAAAATTAAAAATACTCCTTATTGAAGATTCATCAGATGATGCAGAATTGCTGATGATGGGACTAAACAAGCAGAATCTGCATGCTGATTACAACAGGGTATACACGGGAAAAGATCTCCTGGAAGCACTTGAAAAAGAGGAATGGGACATTTTTTTATCCGATTTTATGATGCCCGGATTCGACGGGCTGGAAGCGCTGAAAATTTGTAAGAAAAAATATCCCGACATCCCTTTTATAATAATTTCGGGAACCATTGGAGAAGATATTGCAGTAAGCGCTATGAAATTAGGAGCCAGCGACTATCTGATGAAGAACAATCTTCAACGCCTATTCCCTGCAATAGAACGAGAACTGAAAGAGGCAGCGATCAGAAAAGAAAAGAGAAAGGTAGAAGAAGATCTGATTAAGAGTGAGGAACAATACAGAACACTGCAGGAAAACCTCCCTATTTCCGTTTTCCGTGTTAATGTAAACGGAGATTTTATTTCAGCTAACCCTGCCTGCGTGATAATGTTCGGATATGGATCATTTAAAGAACTGGCAGAAATTAATACGAATGACCTTTACTTCAATAAAAATGACAGAAAAACAGCAATAAATTCTTATAACCCCGACGGTAAAGTTGCCGACTTTGAATGCCGCTTCCTGAAAAAAGATGGTACTGTGTTTTGGGGGAAACTAAATATGAAGGCGGTTTTTGATAAAAATAACAGGCGAATTTACCAGGACGGTTCCATATCAGATATTACTGAACTCAAAAATATGGTAGAGGATCTTAAAATTGCCACAAAAAAAGCGGTTGAATCAGATAATTTAAAACATGCTTTTATCAGCAATTTATCACATGAAATTCGAACTCCGCTGAATGGTATCGTTGGCCTGTCTGAGCTCTTATCCCAGGAAGATATTACCAACGAAGAAAAACAGGAATACCTGAACCTGGTAAAAACAAACTCAGACATTCTTATCGGGCTAATCGACGACCTTCTGGATCTTAGCAAGATACAGGCAGGAGATATCAAACTAAATAAAAACCATTTCAATGTTTCAAAGGTGTTGCATGAAATTGCGAATGTATACCGCAATGACAACTCACTCATAGAAGATAAACCAATGCTTGTATTCAAAGAAACATTTTGTGATGAATGCAAAAAAACAAAAATATATTCCGATCAACAACGATTTATGCAGATTATCACAAACATTTTGAACAATGCCGTAAAATTTACCAGTGAAGGTTCCATTCATATCCATGCAGAAATTAAGGGCAACAATATAGAAATTGCGATAAAAGACAGCGGAATCGGAATACCTCAAGATAAAATTGACTTTATTTTTGATCGCTTTACGCAAATTGATAGTTCGTCAACAAGAGAATACAGCGGAACCGGAATAGGCTTAAACATTACTAAAAACCTGGTAAAAATATTAAACGGTAAAATTTATGTTGAAAGTGAACCCGGTAAAGGAAGTTGTTTTTATGTTTGTTTACCCTTAAAATGAGAAAACATGATTGATGAAACAATTTATCAGTTGTATATTACAAACCTGTTGGCAGGAAATAAACAAAACTGCTTCAGTATCGTAAAAAAACACATCGATCAATATAACATTAAAGACTTTTACTTTCATTTATTCCAGCGATCCATGTACGAAGTCGGGGAATTATGGGAGCAAAATAAAATATCCGTTGCCACAGAACACATTGCAACTGCAATAACGGAAAACCTACTGAACCTGTTCTATCCTATAATCTTCTCTGAAGAAAGAGTCGGTAAAAAAGCCCTGGTATCCTGTTCGATAAATGAATATCATCAGATTGGGGCAAAAATGATAGCAGATATCTTTGAACTTAATGGCTGGGATGGCATATTCCTGGGTGCCAATACCCCGGGAATTGATTTGATCAAACTTATTGAAAAGGAACAACCGGATGTAATTGGCTTGTCTGTCAGCATATATTTCAACATGCCAGATTTAATGGCAATAATTAAGGAACTGAGAACTAATAATATTCATAACGAAATTCTTGTTGGAGGACAGGCATTTCGATGGGGCGGTACAGAAATCCTAAATGATTTTGAAAATGTAAAATATTTATCCGGGATTGATAGCCTGGAAAAGTATATACAAAATAATTAATATAGGAATGAAAACTTACCAGGCAAAAGATTTTCTCAAAGACCAAGCCTACCTGATTTTTCTGGAAATTAAACCGGACGGAAGGATAGCTTATGCGAATGATTATGCGGTAAATATATACGGTAAAGACATGGTGAACCAACCGCTTAATGACTTTCTCATCGATTTCTCCGAAAAGAAAACCATCAATGAATACCTGAAAACCCCTTATGACAGCCTGATTAATGTGGCCACGAATGATGGCATCCCCGATACCTATTATTTTCATTTTTTTGAAGATAAAAATTCAATAGTGGCTATCGGTCAGAAAAAACCATCAGAATTTGAAGGGCTTCGAGAACAACTGATCAGTTTAAATAATGAACTGAATAATCTTGGCAGGGAACTGCAGCGAAAAAATGCTCAACTGAATAAGCTCAATGATCTAAAAAATCAATTCATTGGAATGGCAGCCCACGACCTGAGAAGTCCACTCAGCATTATTCTTATGTACAGCGACTTTTTACTGGAAGAAACTGATAATCCACACAGCGAGGAATCCCGGGAATTCATAGAAACAATCATTCATTCCACAGAATTCATGCTCGGAATGATTGATGAACTGCTGGATTATGTTAAGATTGAAAGTGGAAAACTGTCGTTGCAAAAAAGCGATGTAGACCTTAAGAAACTTTTGCAGAAAAATATCAAACTAAACCGACTTATTGCCGGAAAGAAAAACATCAACATTCACCTTGAACTATTGGAAGATTGTAAACCCGTCAGCATTGATGAAGCAAAATTTATTCAGGTCCTAAACAACCTGGTATCTAACGCCATAAAGTTTTCACCAAAAAAAACCTCCGTTACGGTAAGTTTATTTCAGGATAATTCAAATTTTATTATTTCCGTAAAAGATGAGGGGCCAGGCATCCCGCAAGAAGACATACCAAAATTATTCAAACCGTTTTCGAAAACAAGTGTGCAACCAAGCAGGGAAGAAAAAAGTACCGGTCTGGGGTTAAGTATTGCCAAACAAATAATAATAGGTCATCAGGGAAGGATTTGGGTTGAAAGTGAAGTGGGCGTTGGATCCACTTTCTATGTTTCTATTCCGTATAATTGAAAAATAAAGAATATGCAAAAAGAACAAGTAAAAAAAGAATTAATCAAAAGTGCTTCCGGATTAAATAGCCTCGACAAACCCTGTCTGGAAGAATTCAAGAATAAAAAAGATCTTATCCTTTCTGCCATCAACAAAAAAATGAAAGAAAGAAAGGACATCAAAGACCTGGTTACTGAAAAAAACCTGTTGATGATGGAAGATAACCACAGCAATCATATGCGATTTATGGAATCGATATTTGCCGGTTTCAAAGCCGAAATATTTGTAGAAACCATCTTATGGGTTTTCAGGGCCTACCGAAGCCATGGGTTTAAGTTAACTTACTGGCCTGCACTCTTAAATACCATCAACGAAATAATACAGGAATCCTTAAGTAAAAAATGCGCTGAATCTATCAGTGCCTTTTATTCCTGGATGATCATACATATTCCGACTTTTGTAAATTATACAGATGAATAACCTATTATCAGTAAATCATGGATAATAATTCGATTAATATTCTACTGGTAGATGATGATAAAGCCTTAGTTAAAGGTCTTTCTGCATTACTGACAAAAGAGGGTTTTCAGGTTCAAACAACCTATAGTGTAGAAGAAGCTCTGAAAAGCTTTGGAGAAAGAATCCCCCATCTAATGATCATTGATATTCACTTACCTGATAAAAGTGGCAATGACCTTATTGATATCATTAAAAACGAGCAGGAAGATATCCACATCATTGCCATTTCAGGAATAAAAAAAACAACAAAGGAGGCCACAGAAACACTTGAAAGAGGGGCAGATGATTTTATTGAAAAACCCTTTGATAATAAATTCTTCCTGGCCAAAATAAAAAACATCTCCAAAACAATAATCGCAGAAATAAAATTATCTGAATCCGAAAAGTATTACCGGGCTACTTTTGAGAACACCGGAACTGCAACTGTGATCATTGATGAAGACACAACCATAAGAAAGGTAAATTCAGAATTTGTAAGACTCTCCGGTTTTTCAAAAAAGGAAATTGAAGGAAAAAAAAGCTGGGCGGATTTTGTCCACGAGGAAGACCGTGAACGAATGAAGCTGTATCATGCACAAAGACGCATTGACCCGCAATCTGCCCCGGGAAATTATGAATTTCGATTTGTGGATCAGGATAAACATGTTAAAAATATCCTGCTGCATATAGCCATGATTCCCGATTCCAAACAAAGCATTGCATCCCTGATTGACCTGACCGATTATATTAAGATACAGAACGAACTCAGCAATAGCGAAGCCTTGCTAAACGAAATGGGAAGAATAGCCCATATTGGGGGTTGGGAATTTGACCTTCAGAAAAAATATTTCAAATGGACAGATGAAGCTATTAATATTTGCATGCTGGATAAGAACAAATCCATTAACATAGATATTTTTGCCGGCATTTTTTTACCTGAATACCGTCCTGTGATTAAAAAAGTCATGAACAGGCTGATAGAATACGGAGAATCCTTCAGTGAAGAAATGAAAACAGTAAACGAACAGGGAGATCCTGTGTACATCGGTTTTATTGGCCATGCTAACTATGAGCAAAATAAAATCGTTAAGATCAGGGGAACGGTTCAGGATATTTCCATTCTCAAGAAAAGTGAACAAGAGGTCCGGTTATATCGTGAAAGATTAGAAGACCTTGTGGAAGACAGGACAAAACACCTAAAGTCTCTTCTGAAAGAAATGGAAGCTTTTTCATACTCTGTATCGCATGACCTGCGGGCACCACTGACTCGCCTGGAAGGATTTTCATCAGCACTTAATGAAGATTATGCTGAAATCCTCGATGATAAAGGCAAGCATTTTATTGATCGAATAAGGGCTTCTGCCAGACATATGGCCGAATTAATTGACCAGATCCAGACACTGGCAAAAATCTCGAAAAAGAAAATTATTTTTCAGGAAATGAACATGAGTGAACTGACACAAAACGTCATTGACAGGCTTAAGGAAAATAATCCCGACAGAAAAATAGATTTTAGGGTTTTATCCGGCATGAAAATTAAAGGAGACCACCAGTTGCTTTCAACCCTTATGTCTCATTTAGTGAGCAATAGCATCAAATATACCAGGGGAATTAAGAACGCACGGATTGAAATTGACAGCAAGGTAATTTCAGGAAAAAAGACCTATCTTGTTAAAGATAACGGAGTGGGGTTCGACATGAAATTTTACGACCAGCTTTTTGCTCCCTTCCAGAAACTACACGATCCGAATCATTTTGAAGGAAGCGGAATTGGCCTTGCTATTGCACAAAGAATTATTAACCGCCACGGAGGAAAAATATGGGCTGAAAGCAACCCTCATGTTGAAACTATTTTTTATTTTGCAGTTGAATAGAACCGTGAAAAATGCTTCCTGCAAAAATACTATTAATAGAAGATAGCCGGGATGATAAGGAACTCATAGAGATTGCATTCAGAATGAATAACATTGAATGTGACCTTGTTAATATTATCGATGGTGAAGAAGCCATAGATTATATTAAAGCCCGGGGAAAATACAGCACCAGAGATCCCGAAGAAATACCTGACCTGATCATGCTGGATCTTCAATTGCCTAAAATAAACGGAATACAGGTTCTGAAAACCATTCGTACCGACAGGTATATGATAAATCTGCCGGTAGTAATCTTTTCCTCTTCCAGGGAAGAATCTGACCTGATAAATTGTTATCAAACCGGAGCAAATAGTTATATTCGCAAACCTGTAGATGCAATGCGTTTTAATAATGCAATCAGGAGCATAGGAAATTATTGGTTGAGACTCAACAAAAAACCCAACATCAGCTAATAATGATCAACCTACATTAACATGGACTATAAAATCAGCTTACTAATTGTTGAGGACAACCAGGATGATGCAGATTTGCTATTAATCGAAATAAAAAAAGAAGGCATCCTTCCCACTTCGAAAATTGTTGCCTCAAAAGCTGAACTAAAACAAGCTTTAAGAGAAGAATGGGACATTATACTGCTGGATTATACCCTGAAAGATTTTAACGGAGAAAATGCCCTGATGCTAATCAGGGAAAAAAATGAGGATGTCCCTGTGATTATGATTTCCTCAACAATCACGGAGGAGAATGCTGTTAAATTACTTGTCTCAGGTGCCCAGGATTTTATTCTCAAAGGTAGTTTATCCCGCCTGGTACCAGCAATCATCCGGGAAGTAAAAGAATATAACATTCGAAAAGATCACAGGAAAGCCATTGAAAAACTCCGCTTCAGTGAAGAAACTGCGAATGCTCTGCTCAATGCTAATACAGATTATGCCTTACTTATGGACACAAAAGGCATTATTCTGCAGGCAAATACTGCCCTTGCAAAACGGTATGGCATGCACCCCGATAAAATAAAGGGAAAGTATTACTTCGATCTGCTCCCTGAGGATACTAAAAACAACAGGTTAAAGGTTTTCAGAAAAGTTCTCAATAAACGCAAAATTCATCGTTATGAAGAGAATACTGGCGGGTTTTACCATGACACCCTGATATATCCTGTGTGTAAAAACGGAAACCAGATCGAACGCGTTGCAGTGTTTGAAAGAGATATTACAGAAAGTAAAACATCAGAAACGGAATTAATAAAAGCCAAAGAAAAAGCTGAAATCTCAGACAAGATCAAAACTGCCTTTCTGGCCAATATCAGCCATGAGGTCAGAACGCCCCTGAATGTCATCATCGGGCTTTCGGAACTTATCAAAGACCAGGACGTTTCTGCTGAAGAAAGGGAAGAATTCTTTTCTCTGATAAAAACAAATTCTGAAAAACTCATAAATCTTATCGATGACATCCTCGATCTTTCTAAAATTGAAGCCGGAGAAACCAGTATAAGGACTGCTCCTGTAGAAGTGAAGAAAATGCTACAGGAACTGGTTTTTATCTACGCTAACGATCAGGAAATTAAAAAAGACAAACCCCGTCTGGAGGTTAAACTCAACATTAAAAACTGTCACGAAGATCAAATGGTATATACCGATCCTATTCGCATCTGGCAGATACTTACCAGCATCACAGGAAATGCCGTCAAGTTTACCCAGGAAGGCTATGTTGAAGTTGGTTGTAATGTGAAAGATGATCATATTGTATTCCATGTGAAAGACACGGGCATAGGTATTCCGGAAGGTCAGAAAAATTCTATATATGACAGGTTCAGACAGGTAGATTCTTCTATTACCCGTGAACACGGAGGAGCAGGCATTGGGTTAACCATTACACGCAGCCTCGTAAAGCTTTTGAAGGGTAAAATATGGTTTGAATCTACATACAGGAAAGGCAGTACATTTTACGTTGAGCTCCCGCTTAAATAATAAAGCCATGGAGAAGTTTCTTTCAAACCTGAACTGGAAAAATACATGTAATAATCAGCATATTTGGTCGTTCAGAACTTAATCTAATTCCTCCAAAGCGAATGAAGCATATCACATTTATACTTGCATTTTTTTTAATCGTCTCCTTTAAGATATCAGCACAGGCACCCAAATACAGCAACGAGTTTCTGGCCATCGGTGTAGGGGCAAAAGCCCTCGCAATGTCAAACAGCGTTGTTTCCATTACAGATGATGCCACTTCAGGATACTGGAATCCGGCCGGCCTGATTGGAATAAAACAACACAGACAGCTTGCCCTGATGCATGCTGAATATTTCGCCGGAATTGCCAAATATGATTATGCTGCTTTTGCTGCAAAAATTGATGACAGAAGTGCTGTTGCTTTCTCCTATATTCGTTTTGGTGTAGACGACATTCCCAATACTACCGAGCTGATAGACAGCGAAGGCAATATCAATTACGACCGTATTTCTTCCTTTTCCGCCACAGATAATGCCTTCATAGCATCTTATGCCAGAAAACATAAAACCCTCCCCCTTCGGTTCGGGGCAAATGCCAAAATTATCCACCGTAAAATCGGCGATTTTGCCTCTTCCTGGGGCTTCGGTCTCGACATTGGCATCCAGTATGATGGCGGTAAATGGTCGTTTGGTGCTGTTGCTAAAGACATTACTTCCACCTTTAATGCATGGAGTTTCTCTCTCTCAGAAGATGTCGTCGACGTATTTACCCTTACCGGAAATGAAATCCCGGAAAACTCCCTTGAAGTTACCCTGCCACGGCTTATCTTGGGAACTGCACGAAAAATTAAACTTTCTGAAAAATTCTCCTCCCTGCTTGCTGTCGACCTGGATATGACATTCGATGGAAAAAGAAATACCCTGATAAAAAGTGACCCTGTCAGTATTGATCCTCACCTGGGATTGGAAATCGCCTTCCAGGAATTTATCTTCTTCCGGGCCGGAGCAGGAAATATTCAGGAAGAAACTGATTTTGGAAATCAAAGCGCGTATACCTTTCAGCCAAATATGGGTATTGGCATCAAAATCAAAGACAAACTGATCCTGGATTATGCCCTCACAGATATTGGCGATAATTCAGTGGCTCTTTACTCCAATGTTTTTTCACTTACATTTAATATTAGTAAAAAAACCGGTACTTAATGAAAAAACTGCCCTGCTATGTGTAAACGTTTCCTCTTAAGTATCCTGCTGATTGGCATAAGCAAACTTGCCTTTGTACAGAATTACGGAAATGAATGGATCAATTATAATCAACCGCATTTTAAATTCAAAGTTTACGAAAGTGGTATTTACCGTATCTCATATGCTACCCTGCAAAGCAACGGCTTCCTGAATTACGGCGCATCGGCCGATAAATGGCAAATCTTTGGAAAAGGGGAAGAAATATACCTCCATATTGAAAAAGGAACCGACGGCCTGTTCAACAGCGGCGACTATATTGAGTTTTATGCTGAAAAGAATGACGGATGGTTCGATGCAGGATTGTTTAAATATCCCTCTTTTCAGGC
The DNA here is from genome assembly GCA_964654725.1 of uncultured Lentimicrobiaceae bacterium. Lineage (GTDB taxonomy): Bacteria > Bacteroidota > Bacteroidia > Bacteroidales > CAZZLL01 > CAZZLL01. Next base: position 17,963 of record CAZZLL010000019.1, read on the forward strand.
CAATAAATACTATAGCCTGTTTAATGATACGGCCACCTATTATTTGACCTATCATCCTACCTCACTAAACAACCGAAGGTTAATACCTGAAAATGATATTGCTTTTTCTTCTTATCCGGCAACTTCTTCCTATTTTTATCACGAACTGGTAAATGAATACCACACTTCTTATCTTCTGGGAGAAACAAACAGTCACGGTGTTACAGATGCAGCTTATACAGAGGGGGAATCCTGGGTAGATGCACCTTTTTCACTGGGAGGGTCAACCACAAAAACCATTGCCATAAACAATACATATAGCAGCGGAAGCCAGCAGGCAGAAGCGATATTTTGTGTTGTTGGGGCATCGGATTATGTAACAGAAGACCCTGACCATCACCTGAAAATTGAACTGACGAGCAGCAGCCCAGACATTACCCTTGTAGATACAACGTATGAAGGTTACTGCGTTCATCGCTTTTACAGAAATATTGATATCGGAAACCTCAGCGCCTCAACTCAGTTCAAATTCTTATCCATCGATGATCTGTCAAGTGGTGCTGATCGAAATGCCGTCGCTTATATTTATATCAAATATCCGCACACCTATAATCTGGAAAACAAATCCGATTTTCGCATGCTGATTCCGGATGCTACCGGACAAAACAAAAGCAGAATAAACATATCGGGTTTAAGTGTTGCATCCGGTGATAGTGTGAGGTTGTATGATCTAACCAATCATAAACGAATTAAGGTGGTGAAAACCCTTAACGATTATCAGGCCCTAATTCCAAACTCAGGAGCAGAAAAACGTTGTTATATCACCAACGACGGAAAAATAAAAAATATCAGCACCCTTGTTCCGGTAACCCCTTCTGCCACCTTCACTAATTACAAAACAGAAGCAAATACCCTTGCTGCCGATTACCTGTTGATAACACACAACAAATTAATGGTTCCTGTTGATGCATACAAGTCATACAGAAATAACAGCGGATACAATACCCTGGTTGTAGATATTGAGCATTTATATGATCAGTATGCTTATGGAATAAAGAAAAATCCTTTAGCGATAAGGAACTTTATACATCATGCTTATGATGAATTTTCAACTTTTCCGGAATATTTATTTCTAGTAGGTAAATCATACCGTGCCGGACCTGAAGGGATACTTCCTTCGTACAGAAAAAATGAGGTCTACTACGAAAACACCCTGGTGCCAACATATGGTATTCCGCCTTCTGATATTCTGATGACGGCGGGTTTGCTGGACACCCTGTTTCAGCCTGCATTAGCCACTGGCCGATTAAGCACCCGCCATCCTGATACAGTACAGATATATCTTGACAAGGTCATGCTCTATGAAAGTGTCCAGAACAACCCGGAGCCCTGGCAAAAAAATGTGCTGCATTTTGGAAGCCAGGAAACTTTTTTAAATCAGTTGACGGATATTATTGAAGATACCTCTTATGGAGCTTTCGTCAGGACGTTTCTCAAAACCAGCTCTGCACCCATACAATATAATTTGCTGGATTCCCTTAAAAGTGTTATCAATAATGGGGTTTCCATCATGACCTTTTTTGGTCATGCTGCAGGTGTAGGATTTGATGTTAGTATCGACCATCCGTCTGAGTACAGCAACTATGGAAAATATCCTTTTATATTAGCGAATTCCTGTTGGGCCGGTGACATTTTTGCCGCCTCCTCAGGTGATTTTGAAAGTTCCAGTGAAGAGTTCGTCTTGATACAAGATAAGGGAGCTATTGCATACCTGTCTTCCGTTACCGAAGCTCTCTCGGGGAATCTCAACATCTATTCAAATGAATTCTACAGGAGAATAGGCGCGAAATCATATGGCAAATCCCTGGGAAAATGTATCAAAGAAACCATTGAAACAACTCAGTATTACCCGAATATGAGGGAAACTTGCCTGGAAATGACATTGCACGGAGATCCGGCTATACGTGTAAATTCATGGGATCAGGCAGATTACAGCCTGAAAGAGCAAAACATATTTTTTAATCCGGCAGAAGTCTCATCGGAGCTCGACTCCTTTGATATTCATATTGTTCCTTATAACTACGGAAAAGCACTGGATACGACAATTTATGTGGAGGTAAGACGAACATTCCAGGATCAGTCTTATACTGACACCCTTTTCCGTATTGACGCCCCCTATTTCAAAGATACCATCATTCTGACCTATCCCTTAGAAAAAATCAGGGGTATCGGGCAAAATGTTTTTACTGTTAAACTCGATCTCTTTATTGATGAAATTGATGAGTACGATGACCTTGTAAACAACCAGACAGAAAAATCCTTATTCATTAAATCGGCCGATATTATCCCTGTATATCCCTATCAGTTTGCAATTGTTCCGGATAATCAGATCACCTTAAAAGCTTCGGTAGGTTTTCCTTTTTCATCCGCACAGCAATATATTTTTGAGATAGATACCTCTGACCTTTACAACAGTCCCCTGAAATTATCCCAAACTATCAACCAGGCCGGAGGGGTGCTCAGCTGGACCCCGCCCCTTCAGCTAACAGACAGTACTGTTTATTTCTGGCGCGTAAGCATCGATAGCAGCAACGGAAATTATAACTGGCGGCAAAGCTCTTTTCAATATATCCCGAATCAAACCGGCTGGTCACAGGCTCATTTCTTCCAGTTTGAGAACAACAACTACCAATACCTCAACCATAACAGAACCAGCAGAGAGTTTGAATTTGTTAACGATTTCAAACGATTGCTGGTGCAAACCGGTGTTTACCCGAATATTCCAGACAATGAAGTATGGTATAAGATCAACACCGAATTAAAGAACATCTGGACCTGTCTGAATAAATATCCGAATTTTGTCGGTATCAATTTTGCTGTTTTTGACACCATAGGTTTTGAGCCCTGGGTAAGTCAATTGCAAAGCAACGGGCTTGGGCAATACGGAAATGTGCACTGCAAATCCCATGAACTTTACACCTTTGATTTTTATACCGATTCTGCCGGGTGGCGGCAAAAAATCATTGAATTCATAGATACCATTCCACAGGGATATTATGTGTTGGCTTACAGCGTTCAGAACCACAATGCCGAAAACTACGAATCAGACCTGGTTCAGGCTTTTAAATCTATCGGAAGCGGTTCTGTGGAGAACATACAAAACAATCAGCCCTATATTCTTTTTGGCAGAAAAGGAGCTCCTCCGGGCAGTGTTCATGAAGAAGTTGGCTTTGATGAATTTACCACCATACAATTGGAAGACAGTGTACAAACTAAATGGAACGAAGGATACATGATCTCTTCGGAGATAGGCCCTGCCAGCCAGTGGAACTCCCTGCACTGGAAAACAAGAGCCCGTGAAAATCCCAATCCTGCAACCGATGAAATATCGCTATACGTTTTAGGGCTTGCAGCTGATGGAAGCATGGATACCCTCATTGGAGACCTGCCGCCGGATTCATCAGATATTTACAATTTAGATGCATACATCCCTCCTGCATACAACCGTATCAAACTGTTGGCAAAAATGAAGGACGATTCCCTGCATACTCCGGGTCAAATGATCAAATGGCAGATTATGTACGAAGGAGTTCCTGAAACAGCAATCAATCCTATCCACCAGTATATCTTTTATAGCGACACCCTGCAGGAAGGTGAAGAGATATTCTTTTCTACTGCCACAGAAAATATCAGTCCGTATGATATGGATAGCTTACTAATATCTTATAAAATATATGATAACGGACTGGAGAAGTGGTTAATGCAAAAACGCCTGCGGCCTCATCCTGCCGGTGATGTTCTTATTGATTCCCTCTATGCACCAACCACCGGATTGTCAGGCATCAACAGCATCTGGATGGAGGTGAACCCTCTAAATACCTCAAGCGGAAACTATGATCAGCCGGAACAATATCATTTTAATAATATTGGAGAATTTTATTTCTTCGTGATGCGCGATAAAGTTAATCCGGTATTGGACGTAACTTTCGATGGCGTGCACATTCTTGACGGTGACATAGTCTCCGCCAAACCACTTATACAAATATCCCTTTCAGATGAAAATGAATATTTCATCCTCACCGATACCTCCTCTTTCAGAGTCTGGATTGAATACCCCGGAGGTTCTCCCGTTGAAATCTATTTTTGGGAGAACAACCAGGAAAAAATGCGCTTTATTCCGGCCAGCCTGCCAAATAATAAGTGCCGGATTGAGTATAATGCCGAATTCACTGATGACGGAGAATACCAATTGCTGATACAGGCCAGGGATAAATCAGGAAATGTTTCCGGGGAAGGAGAAGAAGGGAGGTTCGGCAATTATGATTACGATTATAAGATCAATTTTGAAGTTATCAACAAAGCTACTATTACGGAAGTAATGAACTGGCCGAATCCGTTTTCAACCTCTACTCGCTTTGTATTTACCCTGACAGGTTCAGAGCTGCCAACAGAATTCAGGATACAAATAATGACAGTAACAGGACGCATTGTGAGAGAAATTGAACTTTACGAACTCGGTCCAATTCATATTGGCAGAAACATTACCGAATATGCATGGGATGGGAAAGATGAATTCGGAGATCAACTGGCCAATGGTGTTTACCTGTATAGAATTATTACAAATATTAATGAAACAGCCATTGAAAAGAACCAAACATCTGCCAGCAAATACTTTGTAAAAGATTTTGGAAAAATGGTTTTGATTAGGTAAAGTAATATGAAGCAATCAGTTTACTCATTTGATAAGCAGGCCCTTGTTGAAGAAGTGCACAAGAAAGGTTTTTCCAGGGAAGACTTGCAGAATCTTTATAGCTGTATCGACCTGACAAGCCTGGGAAATACAGATACATTTATGCACATTAAAACGCTGTGCAATCAAGCCCTGCAAAAAATGGAAGTTGGACTGAAACCAGCAGCTATCTGTGTATTTCCGGTATTTGTAAAAAAAGTAAAAAAAATGCTGGAAGGAAGCGGTATTCGCTGTGCTTCGGTTGCATCAGGTTTTCCGCACGGCCAAACCCCCAAAGAAGTAAAGGTAAAAGAAATTAAAATGGCAGTGGACTATGGTGCCGATGAAATAGATGTGGTGATAAACCGCGGTTTGTTTTTCAGTGGTGAATTAAAGGCCCTGCATGATGAATTAACAGCAATGAAAGCCGCCTGCGGTGAAAGTCAAATGAAAGTGATACTGGAAACAGGTGAGTTGATTGAAGAAGATAAAATATGCCTGGCATCTGGCCTGGCATTATCTGCAGGGGCAAACTTTTTGAAAACTTCTACAGGCAAGTCGGCAACAGGTGCAACTCCGGAAGCTGCTTTCTCCATACTTGACCGTATCAGGGAATGTCAGCGGAAAGATAATAAAACGGTTGGTTTTAAAGCAGCAGGAGGAATAGCTACTATAAGAGAAGCCTGGCTATATTACCTCCTTGCACAGAAAATAATGGGCAAAAAATTCACAACACCTCAGTTTTTCAGGATAGGTGCCAGCAGACTGGCTGCCAATATCGAAAATCAAATCGGCATATCCATCATATAATCACTCTCACCAGGGTTACATTTTTAACATTTTAATAACTAATATTCTAGTTAACAAATTATTTACTAAGAACGGAGGTTACCCATGAAAAGACTTACCATCTTTTTGCTCTTCTTATTTTCCATCTCTATTTTCATGTTAAACAGTTGTCGTAAGGAAGAAGTCACTGAACCCGTTTATGAAGCATTTAGTGATCCATCTGATTATGTCACTTCCAGGGTATTATCTAACATTCCAAGAATTACCTACGAAAATGGAAAAATGACAGTGTACATTTCTGTTACAAACCAGGACCAGGAACCCATTTATTTCCTGAACAAGAACAATTTCGGCATTGACTACCAATATGCAGGTGCCGACTTTGAAGCCATCAAGGAGTACAGCCTGCAATCCTCAGGCGGTGCTGGTATTGCTCAGAATTTTGCCGCAGCACTTACTATGGATTATTCTGGTTCGATGTATTGGGATACTGCAGACATTCCTGCCATGGAAGCAGCCGTGAAGTATTTTATCAAACTGAAAAATTATTATGATGCCATGGAAATTCTGAAATTCGACCACAATATTTATGTGGCATCACAATTCACTACAGACTCAAACTACTTGTTAAATGCTGTAGACAGTACTTTCAGCCTGGGAGGATCTACGGCTTTTTATGCGGCAGTAAACCAGGGGCTGGACGATGCCAACGCTGTAGTAAACAACCTTACATACCTGCTGCCAGCTGTAATTGGCTTCACTGACGGCGTAAACAATCAACCTCCTTTGACGCCTGACAGTGTCATTATAAAATCATTACAATACCAAATTCCTATTTTTACCATTGGGTACAATGATATGCAGGGATATGCTGATACTGCCACATTGCATCATATTGCCGACACTACCGGCGGAAGGTTCTTCTGGTGTCCCTCTCCCAATGATTTACAACAGTTATATCAATATGTTAATGGTCAGTTAACAAATGTATACGTAGTTTCTTTTCCGTTTACAGTTGTTGGTACAGATCCTATTACAGTCAGGGTAAATATTTCTTATGAATGCGGAAACGGGCAAATGAATGCTACTGCTACCAAAACTTTTATGCCCTAATATTCATATATAGTGTGCAGGAAAATATAGGGTGCTATTCTTTGATAAGGGTAGCCCCTTTTTTCTTACTTTGAAGATTATTCCGAAATCATAATATCCATGAAAAAACACCTATTGTTATTGTTTTTCTTAACAGTACCTTTCCTGCTAAGTTCACAACAGCTAACCCGAAAACAGGCATTTGAAGCAGCCGGGAAGGTATTCAGTGAGCGATTTGGGGAAGTTGAAACAGCTTTTCCTGATTATGAGCTTATCCCGGTTAGCGGAAACAATACCCAAACTGCCTATTATGTTTTTAACTTTATAAACAGCAAAGGGTTCATTGCCATCTCAGCGCATAAAGCCGCTTATCCATTACTTGCCTATTCGAACCGGAGCAATTTCAAAAAGGAAAACATACATCCGGGCGCCTCCGGTTTCTTTATAAATTATAAAGACCAGATCAGCTACATTCAGGATCATGATTTACAACCTACGGCTAAGATAGCACAAGCCTGGGATCATTACCTGAAAAACGGAATGCTCCGTAGCCATACCATGTCAGTAACCCCCCTTATGCAGTCGCAGTGGGATCAGGGATGTTACTACAATGATTCCTGTCCGGCTGATGCCTCCATGCCTTCTTATTACTGCGGACATGTTCCGGCAGGCTGTGTGGCAACGGCTATGGCACAAATACTTTATTTTCATAAGTACCCTGCGCAAGGAACAGGCAGCTATTCTTACAATGATGCAGCATACGGTATGCAGCAGGCAAATTTCACGGCCACGACCTATCAATATGCCCTAATGCCGGGAGTTGTTACGAACACAAATCCCAATGTAGCACAATTGATCTACCATTGTGGTGTAGCTTCACATATGAATTACGGTGCCGGCTCAGCCACCACGGCGGTAAATGCGAAAAATGCTTTTGTGAATCACTTCAACTATGCCTCCAACATTGCCTTAGTCAGCAAATTCTCCTATACCAATGCCTCCTGGGAAGCACTCCTTCGCTCAGAACTGGATTCAGCGCGTCCGGTATTCTATAGCGGACATGATCCCAACGGACCCGACCATGCTTTTGTTTGTGATGGTTATCAGTTCAACAACCATTTTCATTTTAACTGGGGCTGGGGCGGCCAGTACAATGGCTACTATTATCTTTCCAGCTTAAATCCGGGTACTTTTAATTATACTTCCAACCAGGAAGCTATTATTCGAATAAAGTCAACCTCTCCCCTTCCTGTTGCCCATTTCACAGTTTCTTCCACCTCAATAGCCATGAACGGAACCCTGGATTTTACAGATCTTTCCTCCGGAAATCCAACTTCATGGCAATGGGTCTTTTACGGGGCTAACCCTTCCCAGTCATCGCAGCAACATCCAACAAATATCAGCTATCCAAATACCGGAAATTATGATGTCCGGCTTATTGTAAGCAATGCTGCCGGAACGGATACCCTGTTAAAGCAAGCCTATATTCAGGTGAGCAATGACCTGCCTGAAGTTAATTTTTACAGCAATGCGATTGCTGTTCCTGTTGGCGGACAGCTAAACTTTTACGATAATACCAGCAGCACCTCCGCAATTACAAGCCGGAACTGGTATTTTGAGGGTGGAACTCCGGGGAGTTCAACGGATGAAAATCCGGCCGGAATAACTTATACTTCACCGGGAATATATGATGTGTCACTAACAGCAAGCAACGGTAACGGAAGTGATCATGTATTAAAAGAAGATTATGTCATCGTTTATCAAAGTTGTGATACCCTGTTCTATTATTCCGTTCCGAATTATACAATTAATACCACCTATCACCCCAATTTCATTATGGCCCGGGAAGACCTTGACGGCTTAACACCCCTTTATGCCAGTGCCGGGCATACCAGCAACTGGATGACTTTAATAAGTTCAGACCAAAATAACCAATACCGGGGAGCCACATCTATGTTTAGTCCGGCCGGACAGGCAAATAACTGGCTGGAGTTTGGCCCCCTTAGCCTTGGCACGGGTTATCAAGTTATATACTGGGACCATAGCTATATGGAAATGTTCATGAATAAACGCGACGGATATTCGCTTAAAGCAAATAGTTCAGGAATATCTTCCCAATATTACCCTTACACTTCCTTGTTTTCACTGGATGACAATGATGAAAAAACAATGAATGACAGCAGTTGGACCCGCTATTATGCCAAGGTAGATCCACTGGTTTATACTAATGCCGATTTATACTTTGCTTTCCACCACCATGCAAACGACATGTCATACCTGTTTCTCGACAACATCCATGTGGTGCATTACGAGGTACCTCTGCAGGGCGTGGAAACACCATCCGGAATAGCAAATGCCATCTTATATCCAAATCCAGCTTCCGCATACATCATTTTTAAGAGTGAACTGTTATCTGCTGATGGTCAGCAAATACTCATTGAAATCAGCAATACGCATGGTGTGCTTGTTCAAAAAATGCTGATCCACCACAAGGGAACTGAGATAAAAATTCCATTGAATATGCTGGAAGAAGGGATATACCTGCTAAGCATAAAAGGTGAAAATCATTTGTTCAACGGAAAGTTTGTGCTTTTATAAACCAATACTATAAAAATGAAGTGCCTCAAATTGTTAGCTTTTCTTTGTCGTCAGGATAATTCAGGTTTTCACGATTTAGGTTTATGAATTATCCGGGCTAAAAACATTAAAGGCATTATCTTTGCATACAAAAAGCTTAAAAAGCATCCTATGAAAAAAATCATCCACCTCCTTTTTTTTCTGTCCATTTTTTCTGTTTTGATCACTTCATGTGATGAAGAAGATATAGACGATCCCTTTGAAGATCCCCGCGATCAATACCTGGGCATGTGGCTGTGTACCGAAGATGATTCCAAAAATACCGAGATCGCTTACACGGTAACGATCGATTACGATGGCGACAACAGTTCGCGCATACGCCTTTTCAACTTCAATCTTTTTGGCCCTGCAGAAAGTGTACATGCACTGGTTACCGGCAACCTGCTTACCGTAATAAATCAAACTGTACTTAATACAGATGTATACGGGAAAGGGAATAAAATTGATGAGAACACCATAAACTGGGAATATTATGTAAACGACGGGGCAGATATTGATACCATTTCAGCAGTCTATACCCGTCAGTAATTCTTGATATCTTTCTGCATCTGCGTATAATAAGCTACAAGGTCAGCGTATACTTTTTCGTATTCATTAATATTGTATATATACCATTTAAGACTGGTATTGAATTCTTCTTGTGTTATACCATGTTTATCAAGGATGAATGAAAAAAAGTACATAGAATTTTGCTGCATGTCACCCAGTTTGTGCTGCTTATGCAACAGAGCAGATTCCACGAGGTGAAAATCAGCCAGAACTTTCACCATCTCCCCGTGTTTCAACACTTCATCAGGGATCTTCACACTAACTTCTTTCTTATCAGATGTACAAGAAAGCAAACAACTGATAATCCCTGACCATACTATAAGTCCGATATATTTTTTCATCTGTTTTTTAACGTTCGTTTAATGAACCGGATTAAAACTTAATCGTTCCCCCTTAATATGTTCATCAAACTGATTATCACTGAACACGCGATGGCCGTTCACATAGGTTGCCATTACCGCCGACTGAAAAAGATGCCCATCAAAGGGCGACCATTTGCATTTGTAAAAGTATTGATCTTTATTTGCCGCGGTTTGCTTATTCAGGTTCAGCAGTACCAGGTCCGCTTTATAATTATTTCTGATATATCCCCTTTCCTTAATTCGAAAACAAACTGCCGGAGCATGGCACATTTTTTCAACAATTTTTTCGAGGGATATGAACCCATGATGATAAAAATCAAGCATGGCCAACAGGGAATGTTGCACCAGTGGTCCACCGGAAGGGGCATACATATACCCCTTCTGCTTTTCTATCAATGTATGCGGGGCATGGTCGGTAGCAACAACATCCAGCCTGTCATCCAGTAAGGCCTGCATCAGGGCTTTTTTATCCGCTTTGGTTTTAATAGCAGGGTTCCACCTGATCAAATTCCCTTTTTCTTTATAAAAGCTGTCATCAAACCAGAGGTGATGCACACACACTTCGGCTGTTATTCTTTTCTCTTCCAGATCCAAATCATTTTCAAACAATTCCAGTTCGCGGGCAGTAGATACATGCAAAACATGCAGGCGTGTATTATGTTTTTTTGCCAACTCTACAGCAAAAGCTGAGGATGTATAACACGCATCAGCAGAACGAATATCAGGATGAAACCGCACAGGAATATTATCTCCGTATTCAGCCCTGTATTTCTTAAGGTTGGCTTGTATTGTAGGTTCATGCTCGCAGTGCACAGCAAGAAGTGCAGGCGCAGCGGAAAAAATAGCATTCAGGGTATTCGCATCGTCAACCAGCATATTACCGGTAGATGCTCCCATAAAAACTTTAATTCCACATACACGCTGCGGATCTGTTTTCAACACTTCCTTGATATTATCATTAGAGGCCCCCATATAAAAAGAGAAATTGGCCAGGGATTTTTCGGCAGCCAGTTGATATTTGGCTTCCAATAATTCCTGAGTCAATGTTTGCGGGATTGTATTGGGCATCTCCATAAAAGAAGTAATTCCGCCGGCAACAGCTGCTTTGCTTTCAGAGTAAATATCGGCTTTATGGGTCATGCCGGGTTCCCTGAAATGTACCTGGTCATCAATGATACCGGGAAACAGATGCAATCCTTCAGCATCATACGTATCATAAGTCTTCATATCCGGAAGAGCGTCTTCTTCCTTAAAAACACATGCAATCAAATCATCATGCAGCAAAACACTTCCTTTATAAATACTGCCTTCATTAACAATGAGGACATTTAAAATGGCTATTTTTTTCATGCTCCTGGTGTTCAGGCCACTTTTGGATAGGACTTAAACCAGCTGTTTATTTTCATACTGATCACTCCAAAAACAGCTTCCTTAAAAATTCCTTTGCTCATTTTAGATACCCCTTCAGTACGGTCGGTAAAAATAATAGGAATTTCAACAATAGTGTACCCCATTTTCCAGGCCGTAAATTTCATTTCTATCTGAAAGGCATATCCAACAAACCTTATCTTATCCAGCTTAATGCTTTGAAGGACTTTTCTGTTATAACATTTAAAACCGGCCGTGGTATCATGAATCTTCATGCCGGTAACAAAGCGCACATAGCGGGATGCAAAATACGACATCAAGACCCTTCCCATGGGCCAGTTTACAACATTCACCCCTGTAATATATCGGGATCCTATCACCAGGTCAGCACCTGCCCGTGCTGTTTCATACATTCTTACCAGGTCTTCCGGATTATGGCTGAAGTCGGCATCCATTTCATAAATGTACTCATAGTCTCTTTCAAGTGCCCACTTAAATCCATGGATATATGCAGTTCCCAAACCCAACTTACCTTTTCTTTCCTCAATATACAACTGCCCGGGAAATTCATCCATTAAGCCCTTAACTATATCAGCCGTACCATCCGGTGAATTATCCTCAATTACCAGTATATGAAAATCCTTGGATAATGAGAATACCCTGCGGATAATCCGTTCGATGTTATCCTTTTCGTTATACGTTGGTATAATTACTAAACTGTCTGACAAGGCAATAAAATTTGAATCTACGAAGGTAGTTTTTTGATGAAACAAAAACAACTACAAATATTTCACAAACGTTAAATAGCCTAATTAGTTTCATGCTATTCCAACAAAAACCGATCCTGTCCCTAAAACACGATGAACCTGGCCAAATAAGCTGTTTGCTTATTTCCCAGCTTCAGAAAATAGGTGCCTTTTTCCAGGGTAGGAAGATCAACACTCAGGGTGTTTAATCCGGTATGTATACATTCTGATATACTAAATACCAGGCTGGCATTCATATCAAAGATCAGCATTTCTGCCTGTAAGGTGTGATCAGAATAGAATTCTATGTGCAGCTTATCCTGCACGGGATTCGGATAAACATCCAATTCCCTGATAATATCTACTGCTTCTCCAATGCCGTCAATAACAGTACCCAAACTGAATCGTTCCACGAATTCCTGGTAATAAATATTTGCTATGGTAGCATCGTGCACCACCACTGTATTTTCATCATTCTCTCCGTCGGCTGAGCTGCTCCAGTTATGAGAACCTGTCCACACCAGGGGATCATCATTCGGATAGCCCGGGTCTACCATCATAAGTTTATGATGCAGGATACCAGATTCCCCGTATTCTTTAAACTCACTGCTAATTGCTGAAGATATAGCATTTACAACTGTTGTAGAGCCATTAGGCATACAACTGCTTTTATTATCAACAATGATTTTTACGTTAACACCTGTAGCAGCCACATCGCTGATAGCATAGGCGATATCAGAACGTGTGATGAGCATAGTGTTTACAAATAGTTCTTCATCAGCAGTTTCCAGGGTAGAAATTATCTTTCCGTTTACACCATCAGAGGGACTGAAATAACATTCCACTCTTTTACCGTTTATCACAAATTCATGAGGTGTATTATCAAGCTTATAGGGGCCAAAGCGTGAATTTGTCTGGTTAGGAGTCATTGTGCTGCTTCCCCACATTTCCTCAAATTCAAGGATGTATGCCTGAGCCAGACTCTTGTCCTGAATAATGATCACATTATTTGAATAAGAATTGATACCCGTTTCTGTCCAGTTCATAGAACCAGTCCAAACAATGGGATCATTCGGATCTGATGATTTTCCATCGATAACGACAAATTTGTTATGCATGATCTTATGAGGCGAAGCAGCCGGGCTTGCCAGGGTTGGAATAGCGGCATTCAGCGCTTGTACACCCGTATTGCTGGTTCCGCTGCCGTCAAAAATAACCCTTACATCCACCCCATTACTGTATGCATTATTCATAGCAGCAGAAATACTGGAAATATTGGTGGTTGTGAAATTATAAATAGCAAGGTCAATAGAATACTGAGCCCTGTTAATATAGGCAATTAGGGTATCATCCAGGCTGTTATCGCACTGGATGGCATTCACTCCTGTTGAAACAGTGTTATCTACTGTATTAGTGAAGTAAACTTTCATATCGCCGGTAGAAGCAGACTGGGTAATAAACGTTCCAACAGCAGAAAAAGCCGTATCATTACCGGAAACGGATACAGCTCTTGCGTATACCAGCTGCGATGCAGAAAGTCCTGTTAGGCTTATACTATGTGTGGTGGTATTGCCGCTACCCGACAGAGACCCTTGTTCCAGGGCATTTGTAAAACCATATTCTATGTTGGTCGAACCATTAATATCTGTTGTCCAGCCAAGATCAAATCCGCTGGTTGTGATATTGCTTATTTCCAGGGGAGACGTTAAGCTGATGGCACTGGCAGAAACGATATCGTTGGAGTCTCTAAGTAAGATCTGATATCCGCCGGTAGTATCATTCGGATAGTAGGAATATTGCCCACAAATACCTATCAAGCTAAGCGTACCAACAGGAATAGGTTCGCCCACCAAAGAAGAGGAGGTATTGATTCGTATCTCCCCTGTTACAGCACCATCGGTAATGTTGTAGTTGGTATTTCCGGCAAACACACCTGTACTGACAAAGTTGATACCATCTACCCGAACTATTTCAGCTTCCAGGCTTTCACCCAGTTGATTCAGGTTAATATTTTTTGGAGCAGGCAATGGATGATTGGAAGAAACCACATTGTAAGAGGTAACCGGATCCAGTTCCAGTAAATTATTCCATTCCTTCAGGCTACCTGTTGCCACAAGAGAATCTCCGCGCTCAACATTGCTACTCATGCTATAGCTATACACAGCAATTCCACCTGTAGCATCCTGTAAATAACGAATTGTACCCAGCTCAGCACCATTGGTAACAATTCCTGAAATAGTAACCGTTGCCCCCGGGCCCAATGTCCTGGCAGAATCACAGCTGATTACCTGCGCTCCGGCTGCTGTTGTCATAAAAGCTAACAGCAGAATAAAGAAATATTTCATTTGTTTCATAGTGTACATATTAGAATTTTAATTTTATTGAAGTCATATATCTTCTTCCCATGCCAAAGAATACCGAAGCAGAGGCAGCATTAAAGCTATATCCCGGTATACTAAGATAACGATCATTATTTTGTGCATCAGAAATATACATCCTGTTCAATACATTCAGCACACTGGCTGAGAACTGGAACTTAACCCCTTTATAATCAACATTATATCCTGCATGAAAATCTACCAGATAGTAGTCTGGCACCTTCCATGAATCTTTGGGTTTTCCATCATCATCATAGAAATTATAATTTTCAGGCGCATAGGGATAATCAGGCGACAGGCTAAGGGGATCAAAGTTGGCATAGTGTTTCCCGAAATAAGTCAGGGAAGCACTAAGGTACAGGCGTTTCCTGTACTCATATCGCAGGCTTTCCCTTATTTGTATTTGTGCAGCATCCCCCACGTGAACATCCTCTGCATCAAAATAATATGATGCTTCGATGGATTGGGTTTTTTCATCATAAAAACGCACTGTATCTCCTGACTTCCAGCGCCAGTCGGCCACAGCCAGAACAGTTTCAGCAATTAAAGAAGGAGTAATCCGATAACCCAGTTCCAGTTCAACCCCCATATGCATGGCATCCATTCCATTGATATTTCCTTTTAAATAATTGTCTTCATCATCAGGATCCTGAAGGCTAACACCAAAGTCAGAAGGTTTATTAAGCCAGTTGGTATAATAGGTATTCAGGTTGATGGTCAGTTCAGGGTTTACGTAACTGTAACCGAGTTCAACGGCCCTAACCTGTTCATTTTGAATATCTACGTACAGATTATTATCGTAATCAAAAACATTATTAAAGCGCGGTGCTTTATTAATATAGCCAAGGTTCATAAAGATGTTAGAACGCTGACTGATATTGTAGTTCACCCCTCCTTTAAGGGTATAACTCGGAAACCATTCCCAGTCTGTTTGGGCATGGCGGGCTTCAGGAGAATGGATGGTGTAGGCTTGCCCTTTATGGAATACTGTATCCGGAACAGCGACCCATCCATTCGGAAACTGGAATTCGCGGGAATATCCCACTGCCTGGAATATGGTAGTATCATCCAGCACCAGGTCTTTCTTCTTGAAGTAGTCTATTCGCTTGTATCCGCTGTAAGCTCCGGAAATATTAAAAAATGCGGTCAGCTTCTCCAGTTTATATTCTGCCTGAAAGAACAATCCGCCCCATTGAACCAGGCCATCATTATTATACTCAATTTTATTCCCTTTTTCTCTGCGTGTAGAGGGATTTGTCTTGTTTAACAAGGTAAACTGGTCTTCCTCATCGGTATAAAACTCTGCGCCCAGGAGGTCATATACTTCCCGGTAATGCTCTCCTTTATAATACCTCAGATCTATTCCTCCGGAATATTCCATGACATTATGCGGAGAATAACTGAAAGATGAAAGCAATCCATACCAAAAGTGATTATTCACACTGGCATAAATGGCATCCCCTTTCCCGGCAGTATTTGTACCCAAAGCAGCATAATTCGCATCATAAATGCTTTGAATATTGACCTGCCCCTCAGGTGTTGGATTTGGCGTACTTGTTAAGCCTGTACCACCCCCGTTTCCGATTGACAAATAAGCAATATTGGAGATATATAATTTTTTATTCACATTCCAGAGATCTTTGAATGTGAACAGGGGTTTATGGTAAAAGTTTTTCTTGGTATTGATGGTTTCCATCTCACCGTGTATGGTATCCCCGTTATCATTTATGGTATAACGATCCAGTTTACCCCAGAATTCATTGTAGCGCAAGCCCTTATCCAGAGGTATGCCCAGGGAGTCATAAGTATGTATGGTTTCTTCACTAACTCCTAATTCTTGGGCATAATCCACATCGTAGGCGGCAATATAGTCTTTATAGGAACGCTGTCCATGTTCCTGAGGTGCACCCATAGCAGAAAAACTCAGGAGGTGATTTCCAAGCTGTTTATCTACCCCGAGGAAATAAAACCAGCCTTCAGTCCAGTTTTGATCTACCCAGCCATTTCCTTTTTTATAGGCTCCACTAAAGGAAACTCCCCAGCCATTTTTCAACTTACCGCTTGTGAGGCCAAGTGTAGTTCTCAAATAGCCATCACTACCGATTTCCTGTTTAACCGTAGCTCCTTTTTTTGCCTCAATGCCACTGGTAATGATATTAAGGGTTCCGCCAACAGAAGGTATGGCCAGTTTTGATGCCCCCAGTCCGCGTTGAACCTGTATGGTGCGTGTTACAACATCCAGCCCGAACCAGTTCGACCAGTAAACCCATCCGTTCTCCATGTCATTCACCGGAATACCATCGACCATAACAGCCACATTACGCTGATTGAAACCACGGATATTGATGCGGGCATCTCCGTCGCCACCTCCCTGCTGGGTAGCATAAACGCCGGGGGTACGGTTCAATATCAGAGGCAAATCCCGTGCTGCAAGCTCCTCCTCCAATTGTTTTGGGGTTACATTCGTAAATGCAACAGGTGTTTCACGGCTGATGGCAATATCTGCCACAACTTCTACCTCACTCAGCGTCTGGGTCTTAAGCTTTAAATCAAGGTAATGGTCTGTTGTATTCAGCGTGATATCAATGGTATCTGTGATATAACCCACATGGGAAATTATCAGGCGATATTTCCCATGTGGCAATATCAGCGTGTATTTACCATAAATATCAGAAACCGTTCCTTTCCCTTTGCCATAAAGAATATTGGCACCAATTATGGTTTCACCTGTATGGTAATCTTTTACAACACCTGAAAGCATAGCATTCTGTGCATTAAGCGCAAAACCAAATAAACCCAATGAAAGCAGTAAAGCAATGAAATACTTCATATAGGATATGGATGAAAAATTAGCCTTGATTTACTTAAGCATTATTTTCCGGACACGCTCTGTTCCGTCAATAAATTTTACGCGAACAACATACATCGCCGAATTGAAGGCATTTGTATTTATTAGCATATCCCCCCTTTGAACAGGGTTTTCATGGTAAAACAGAATTTTACCGGTCATATCATAAATGTATACGTCAGCAATAATTTCTGAAGCCTTGATCAGAAAATCTTCACCGACCACAGGATTGGGATAAACAAAGAAATCATTTGGTTTTTCAACTGTATTGATACCAATAGACGGGTGGCAATCACAATTATGGAACTGAAGGGAGTCAAAAGCATTTTGCGCAAGCGTATCCCACTCCACTGCCGGATTAAAAAATGAAGGATTAGCGATAATTCCACTCAAAACAGAACCCTTTCTGATCATAGTATGTTCAGATGTCCAGGCAAGCCAGTAACCATTCGCAGAGGTAAAACCAGCAGATGTATCGCTTGTCCATCCATCCCCCGGATCCTCTCCAATGACACCGATAATATCAACATATACACCATTTGTTTTTTCCAGGGTAACTGCATCATTCCCATTGAAATAATGCATTTTATTGACACTGTATACGGGACATAAAAAGGTATCTGCCTTTTCCATCAGGGCAGAATCAACGGGTTCTTCATAACCGGTACCATTTGGATCTCTTTTATCGGAAACAGTAACATACACATCATTTGAGGCCACAATACCTGATATACCTACAATATTTGGTGTAGTTTCACCATTTGAATATCTTACCAGCTGATAACCTGATAAATCGATTGCTGCGCTGGTAGGATTATAGATTTCCAGGGCTCTGTTGTTTCCGCTGCCTTCAACATATTCTGAGAAGAACAGATCATTACATTGAGCAAAGATGCCTGTGCCACAAACCATAATAAAAACAAAAGGTAGAATTCTTTTCATAATGACAGGATTTAATGATTCATATAATAATTACAAAAGTACAAATAAGTTAAATACTGTAAGATTCTCTTTTTCATACAAAAACCAATCTTAATATTCGCTTAATACGAAAGTAAAAATGAGATTTAAGGAGAATAAAGTAAGAAACTAGGCCAGGACCAGGTGGTTCTGGTGTTTTAGAATGCTTGGATATACAATAAAGTTCAGGGTATGCGAACTTTTAAATACCTTCTCCCAGCGATCACAGTCAAAGGAAATACTTACTATTCCTGAAGCAGGTAAAGGATCAATGCTATTGCTTATCAGTTGATTGGTCAGGTTTGTAATTCCGGGATTGTGACCAACGATCATAATAGAATCAATATTATCAGGCAAGTCGAAAACCTGGTTGATCAGGGCATCCGCATCGGCTTGGTAAATCAGGCGATCGATCCTGATATCACATGGAGGAAAATCCAGTGCCCGGGCATAAATAGTTGCTGTTTCTTTGGCGCGCAAAGCATGACTACAAACCATGTA
Organism: uncultured Lentimicrobiaceae bacterium; assembly: GCA_964654725.1. GTDB lineage: Bacteria > Bacteroidota > Bacteroidia > Bacteroidales > CAZZLL01 > CAZZLL01. Next base: position 36,901 of record CAZZLL010000019.1, read on the forward strand.
ATCTACTTTAATTTTTTTCTCATGTAAAAAATCAATAATGTGCTTTGTGCGCTTCTTGCCTTTTTCCAGGAGAGGCCTGTGAATATCATTACTATCAGGATCTTTCATTGAGGCTTTAGCATGTCTGGCGAGATAGATGGTCTTCATAATGAATCAATTACAAAAAAGATATAACAAATATACCCAAGGTATAATTTATTGATCTTAAGTAAAAGTTAAATAATGTTTAAGAATGAAAATACTTATGAAGTATTGGGTTCCAACAGCATGGGGCGAATTAGCCGAATAGCCTCTTTTATGTTTCTCACATCTTTAAAAATGAGGCTCAGTTTATTTTTTGATTCCCTCATGCGACAACGGTCGGGATTATCTTTAACATAATGCAAAATATGACTAAACTGCCCTGACTGGTAATAGGGAGATTCCTGGTTGCTGATGAAATAACCGATGAATTTTCCTCCATTGAGCAATACTTTTTCGAAACCGGCTTTCCGTGCATACCACCTAAAACGTATGGTATTTAATAGTTCCAATATAGTTATGGGCAGAGGCCCGAAACGATCCAACATTTTTCTTCGGAAAGACTCCAGGTCTTCCTCTGTGCTGATATCATCCAATTCCCTGTATAGACTCAGGCGTTCAGCAATCTGGGGCACATAATCATCCGGGATCATAATTTCCAGGTCGGTTTCAATCTGGCAATCACTAACAAAAGCTTGTGGCCCCTCCTGTTTGTAAAGATCTTTAAATTCAGATTCTTTGAGTTCCATAATGGCCTCATCGAGAATCTTCTGATACATCTCGAAGCCTATATCGGCAATAAAGCCGCTCTGTTCAGCACCCAGTATATTTCCTGCTCCCCGGATATCCAGGTCACGCATGGCTATATTGAAACCACTTCCCAGCTCAGAAAAATCCTCTATGGCTTTCAGCCGCTTTCGGGATTCATTGGAAATAACCGATAAGGGTGGTGCCAATAAATAGCAAAATGCTTTTTTATTTGTCCGGCCAACACGCCCCCTTAACTGATGCAGGACGCTTAATCCAAAATTATGGGCATCATTAATGATAATTGTGTTTACATTCGGAATATCCAGTCCGGATTCTATAATGGTAGTAGCTACTAAAACATCGTAGTAACCGTCAATAAATTCCAGCATGATCTTTTCCAGCTTTTGCCCTTCCATTTGTCCATGTCCGATAGCTATGTTTGCATCCGGGATCAATCGTTGTATCATACCAGCTACTTCCATGATATTTTGTATCCTATTATTTACAAAGTACACCTGACCTCCCCGTGATACCTCATAAGCAATGGCATCTCGGATAACCTCCTCATTAAAGGTATGTAGTTCGGTCTGGATCGGATAGCGATTTGGCGGAGGCGTATTGATAACAGAAAGGTCTCTGGCCCCCATGAGGGAAAACTGCAGGGTCCGGGGAATAGGAGTTGCTGTTAAAGTCAGTGTATCTACATTTACCCTCAGGTTTCTCAGCTTTTCCTTGGCAGCAACGCCAAACTTTTGTTCTTCATCAATGATCAGCAAGCCCAGATCTTTGAATTTTACATCCTTGCCAATCATACGGTGTGTCCCGATTAAAACATCTATTTTTCCCTCAGCAACTTCTTTCAGGATTTGTTTTTGTTGCTTCTGGGTCCTGAATCGGGAAATATAATCTACTTTACAGGGAAACTCTTGCAGCCGGGCCCTGAATGTATTGTAATGCTGCATGGCCAGGATGGTTGTTGGAACTAACAAAGCCACCTGTTTGCTGTCAGCAACAGATTTAAAAGCAGCACGTATGGCAACTTCAGTTTTGCCAAATCCAACATCCCCGCATATCAGCCTGTCCATTGGATGTCCGGCTTCCATATCTTTTTTGACATCCCGTGTCGATTTCACCTGATCAGGCGTATCTTCATAGATAAAAGAAGCTTCCAGCTCATGTTGCAAATACATATCAGGAGAAAAAGAAAATCCTTTCTTCGTTTTTCGCTCTGCATACAATTTTATCAAATCCTTGGCGATATCTTTGACCTTGCTTTTGGTTTTTGCCTTGAGAGTTTTCCATGATTGTGAACCCAATCGGTGAAGGGCAGGTGGAGTGCCTTCTTTACCAACATATTTGGAAATTCTGTGCAGGCTATGTATGCTAACGTATAGCAAATCTTTATTCTTATAGATCAAACGAATGGCCTCCTGCTGCTTGCCGTTTACATCAATTTTCTCGAGGCCATCGAAAATTCCTATGCCATGATCAATATGGGTTACGTAATCACCGGGCTTTAAACCGTAAAATTCTTTCAGGGTAATGGCTTCCTTACTTTTGAAGCGATCACGCAAATAAAACTTATGATAGCGGTCAAATATCTGGTGGTCAGTAAATAATGCATAGTTCTGGTCTCTGTCAATAAAACCTTCATGAAGGCTGATATAAAGGGGAATGAATTCCTGCTCGGCCTCGGCAGGTTTAGCCTGTATATCTTTTAAAATAGCATCAATACGTTCGAGTTGCCGTGGATTATCTGCACTGATAATATTTTTTATCCCTTCCCTTTTATGTTCCTTAAACCGCTCCAGCAATAGCTCAAACTTTTTATTGAAGGGCGGCTGGGGGATGATGTCGAAAACAAATTTCTCGGAGTCCCTGTAAAAAGTAGTATTTCCTGTTTCAAAGAACACCTTTTCAGCTACCGTATCATAAAGCACCCTTTCAGTAATAAATAATTCCTCCGGTTTCTGATGATTAATGTCTTTTGACAGATTTTCAAATACCTTTACTGCTTTTTCAAACTCATTCCGAATACGTTCGCTAACCAGCACCAGGTCGGAAAACCATAGGGCAGTTTTTTTCGGAAACAAATCAAACACAGCTATTCTTTTTTCACGGATACTTCTTTTCTGGACATCCGGAAGAATATGCACGTATGAAAGGCGATCCGCAGACAACTGGCTTTCGGGATCAAAGGAACGCAGGCTTGAAACAGCATCTCCTGTAAACTCAACCCGAAAAGGAAGATTATTGGCATAGCCAAAAACATCCACCAAACCTCCGCGGATTGCAAACTGGCCCGGTTCTACAACAAAATCCACCCGTTCAAATTCATAGGCTATCAGTTTGTCTGCAAGCTCATCCAGGCTATAAACATCATCCTTTTTGAGTTTTAGGGTGTGGTATTGCAGGTATTTTTTGTCGACAATTTTCTCCGATAAAGCCTCCGGATACGATACAACAACCGCCCTAAGCGGACGTTTTAATATGCGATTAAACACCTCCGTCCTCAAAAGAACATTGGCATTGTCAGTTTTATCAATTTCATACGCCTTTTTATAAGAAGTCGGAAAAAACAATACCTTGCGCTTATTATAATCCAGGTTTTTTTCGCCAAGGATGTTTTCAAGATCATTGAAAAAATAGGCTGCCTGCTCCTTGTCATCCAATACAACAAAATGAATAAAATCTGTTTTCTGATAAAGGGCTGCCAGGAAAACAGCGCATGAACTTCCGGATAATCCCTGCAAATGAAAACGGGGTGTTTCCAATAACTCCATACGGTTCTGCAGCATATCTATCCGGGAGTCATGTTCATACAAGGCTAATAATTCCCTGGCATCCAAAATATATAATTTTTAGGTATTGATGTGCCGGCAAAATTACAAAAACTCCCCCTGCCTCGACGTTTTCAGTCATAATTGATCAGGAACATTGCAATAGCTGAAAAACATGCAGTGGCCGGCAAATGAAAATATCGTATTTTTGTGTTAAGGAAAATAAAAATGATAGTACATAAGTTTGGGGGTGCTTCCGTAAACAGTTCAGAAGCAGTAAAAAATGTAGCCAAAATTGCCGGCAGTCTGAACAGAAACGAGGGCCTGATATTAATCTTTTCGGCCATGGGCAAAACAACCAACGCCCTGGAGCAACTCACCGAAGCTTTTTTCGATCAATCAGGTTCCGTTCTGCAAATCCTGGATCAGATAAAGGATTATCATCTTGAAATTTGCGGGGATCTGTTTCCCAAGAAAGACCCCTTTAACTCTCAGCTCCATAAACTTTTTTCTGATCTGGAAGAACTGATCAATACCGATTTGAAAAGTAGCAGGGATTTTGATTATGTTTATGACCAGATTGTATCTTATGGTGAAATTCTGTCCACACAAATAATCCATCATTATCTGGAAAATCAAGGAATACAAAATACGTGGATCGACATTCGAAAAATCCTTTTGGCCAATAAACCCCACCGGGATGCAGGTATTGACTGGGACAAATCACTGGGCCTCTTTAACACTATGATAAAGCCCATCACAGGGATAAACGAAATTTGCATTACCCAGGGTTTTATTGCAGGCAATGGCAACACCTCATTCACACTGGGTCGTGAAGGATCTGATTATAGTGCAGCTATCATGGCATTTCTTGGAGATGCCGGAAAAATGTTTATTTGGAAAGATGTTCCCGGTTTGCTAAATGCAGATCCAAAATATTTTACAAATACCAGAAAACTGGATAAAATTTCTTATCATGAGGCCATTGAACTGGCTTATTACGGTGCATCAGTTCTTCATCCGAAAACCATCAAGCCCTTACAAAACAAGAATATTCCACTCTATGTAAAATCATTCCACCAGCCTGCAGAAAAAGGATCCCTGATAACAAATGACAGTTCCGAAGATACACGTATTCCTTCATATATTTTTAAACGTGAGCAAATCCTGCTATCGATATCCCCTAAGGACTTTTCCTTTATTACGGAAAAACACCTTGGTGATATATTCAATCTAACTGCTTCTTTTGGCTTTAAGGTCAACCTGATGCAAAACTCTGCCATCAGTTTCTCCCTGTGTATCGATAAACTTAAAGAAGAAATATGGGAGGCTTTCATGGATACTCTTTCCAAAACCTTTAATGTCAGATTTAATACAGATCTTGAGCTGATCACCATCAGGCATTACGACCAAAAAACCATCGATGAAGTTGCAGGAAACAGAGATATTATCCTGGAACAAAAAAGCAGAAATACAGTACAGATCATTTTGAAATCAACGCGGGAAGCAGCAAAGAAATCTTCTTACATCAAAATAAACAGTGGGTAAGAATTAACAAAAACATGTTTATATCTTACTGTTTTTTTTACATCCTACGCCGGGAGATACACCTATTTTTGATTTACAGATTCGTCTGAAAGAAATATATTTTTATCTCACAGATGATATAATTAATCGCTACTTACGCAAATTCGATAATTAATACGGTGGTAACCAAAAGGTAACCCCTTAAAACATTTAAATGGGAATATATGAAAAAGCAATTTACTGTTTTATTCCTCATCATACTGTTCTTTAATGCGGCATATGGGATGAACCTTAGCTTTGAGCTTTCGCATCATTGTCAGGGAGACACAGTCCTTTTGATCAATACCAGCACCCCTGCCGACAGCATTTCCTCCACGAACTGGGATTTGGATGGAGACGGACAGTTTAATAACAATTCCGGTGACAGCATCCAACATATTTTCCAGGCAAGTGGCACAATAAATATTGGTATGCAAATAGTAACCCTTACAGGAGACTCCTTAAGTTTATACAAATCCGTTGTAATTTTTGAAGCACCTGATGCATCTTTTAGTCTTAGTAACGGATGCCTGGGCGATACATTCTATTTCTATAATACTTCCTCCATAAATAATGACAGCATTATCAATTACCTGTGGAATTTCGGCGATGGCTGGGAAGGCATTATCATGGATAATCCCAAACATGTGTATGATACGGCCGGAATATTCACAGTGAAACTTACAGCTTTAAGCACACATGGTTGTAGCAGTTATTTTGACGATAAGCTGGAAGTCTTTCCGGCTGCTGAAATCCATCTGAGTTTTGAAGGGGATACCCTCATATACAAAGGCCAGTCATTTACCGTAATCGCCAGCGGTACATTCGATCAAATTTTATGGTCTGATGGCAGCACGTCTAATCAGCTTACTATCACGCAAAGTGGAATGTATACAGCAATAGCAAGCCTGGGAAATTGCGAAAGCCAGGCAGCCTTTTCTGTAGAAGTTTTTGAAATGCCTGAACTACTTGTTCATAATATACTTACCCCAAATAATGACGGAATCAACGATCTCTGGATCATAGAAAACCTTGACCTTTATGAATCAGTTGAAGTTGCCGTCTACAATGCCTGGGGAAAGGAAGTGTATCAGTCAGGTGACTATCAAAACAATTGGGATGGCAGCGGACTGCCAACAGCTTCGTACTATTATATTCTTAAACCCGGAAACTCAACAATTATTAAAGGCTCAGTTACCATCATTAAATAAAGCCCATGAAAAAAATATACCTCATCATATCTTGCATTGCCTGCCTTTCACTCAGCGGAAAGGCACAGCTAAGCCTGCACCATAATCACCAAATCCTGGCTCCTTATGCCATAAATCCGGCATTTGCCGGGCTAAGTGAGGAAACGGTATTGTATACAGGTATACGCAAACAGTGGTCAGGCATCATGAATGCCCCGCTGCAAAATAACCTCCTGCTTTATGGCAAAGCCGGAAAAAGCATTGGTATGGGTGCTAATATCCAGCTAAAACAATCTGAGGTATTTAATGAATTCAGTGCATCCCTCTCCTATGCTTATCATGTAAAACTAAATAAGCTGCATTCCCTTTCTTTTTCTGTTAGTGCATATTTAATGCAGGATTACCTTGCCACAGACCGTATCATTGCTGATCAACAATATGACCCTGTACTGTCAACCTATGAGAATCAGATAAACTTTAATGCCGGAGCTTCCATACTCTATCAATACAATGGTTTTGATATTGGGTTGGCCATTCCTTTTCTAATGAATAAAATGTATTCAGGAACAAATGAAACAGATCCCCCTGGATACGATCTGTCCGGAAATTACATTGTCCATAGCTCCTATCTGATGCATTTATCCCATTTGCTTGAGATAAGGCCAATGTTTACAGGTATGATCACAAATTATTATAACTTCTTTTTTAATGCCGGCACTCAAGTGATAATCCATGATAAATACTGGATTAGTGCACTTTATAAAACAGAAAACGTTATGGGAGCCGGATTGGGAATAAAACTCAGCAAGCATGCCAGTTTTAACTATTTGTATGAATGGTCGGGAAACGGTATTCTGCAGTATAGTGATGGCACCCATGAATTTGGATTGGCTGTGAGGTTTTTCCCTGCTCCAAAAATTCCTGAAGGGATCAAACACGAACAAGATACATCAGCTATCGTGCAAAAATCTCCGGAAAAAAAGGAGATCATTGATTCTTATCAACCAGTGAAGCTGAACACCAATACGAAGATTGAAGGTATTCAGCAGAAGCTCAGGAGCCTGGAGAGTCAGATGGATGAAATAAAGCAAACCTATTCAGGCAGTGAGCTTGAAAAGAACAAAGAAAAAATAGAAACAAAAATCTATGAAACCCAAAACGAATTGTATACACTGGGTGGAGACTACCAATTCATGGTGATTATCGAAGCTTTCAAAAGCCTGGAAAATGCGCGCAGGTCTATAGATCTCTGGAAAGAAAGGGGCATAAAAGCCTATATTGCCCACAACCGTGAACGTGGATTCTACTACATTTTTACCAACCACTATGAAGCTTATGATCAAGCCTCCTGGAAAAGACAGGAATTAATAGACCTTGGCATGAATGAATTCTCTAAAGGAAATATCTGGATTTTAATAAACCTGAAATAAGACAAACAAGATGAAGAAGTTCACGTATATAATATTCTTAATTCTGGCACTATTTTTTTTGCTGCCAACAGCTAAGTCGCAATTTACAGATGATTTAGGATTCAATTACCAGGCTGTTGCGAGGGATCAGAACGGGCAGATTCTGGTTATGACTTCACTAATTGTTGAGATCAGTGTTTACAATGCTTTAGGCACATTAATCTATCAGGAAGGGCACCAGGTAATCACCAATGCTTTCGGTCTGTTTGATCTTGTGATAGGGCATGGAATCACCACAGGAACAGCTATGTACAATTCCTTTGGAGATATTTCGTGGGAAGACTCCTATCATAGCATTAGTGTAAGGATAGACCTTGGAAACGGCCTCATCGACATGGGATCATCACAACTTCAGTCCGTTCCATATGCAAAGATCGCCGAAAAAACCAGCCAGCCTCCTGATATGGGCTTAGTTGATTTAAATGACATTGATCTGAGTACTATCAGTCCGAACAGCCTGCTCATATGGAACGGCAGCCATTGGATAAGCAGCGAACAAATTAATTTAAGCACTATACAATCTGACAGTCTGCAGGTTATTTGCATCACCTCCGGAAGCATTAGTACCGATAGCCTGGACAGCAAGATCATTGATGCCATAAGCATTACTGCAAACAATATTTCTGCAGACAGCATATCCGCTGGATTTATTAATACCCAATCCTTCCAACTCAGTCAGAATGCCGTTAGTGGTGCTGTTCTTATGAGTGATGCCAATGGCAATGGCAACTGGCAATTGGCAGGTGGAGATATCAGCGGAGCATACAGCACCCTGAATGTAAACAAAATCCAGGGGAGAACAGTAGCTGGCACACAACCAGGAAACAACCAGATACTCAAATGGAACGGAAATCAATGGACGCCTTCCAATGACAATAATACCACCTATGGAGCAGGAAATGGCATAAGTATAAGCGGTAATCAAATTCATTTTATTGACACTGTTTACTCCGGAGATCTTACAGGAAATCATCCTTCCCCTATGGTAAAAGGAATCAGGGGAAAAACGGTTTCTGTCATATCCCCTCAACACGGAGAGGTTTTGAAGTTTGATACGTTGAGCAATGCATATTTACCTGTGGGAGGACTCCTAACAACCGGAGATAGTGTTGGCGGTGACCTCTATGGAAATTACTCCAGTCCCCGTGTTGTTGGCATTCAGGGACGGGCTGTTTCCATTGCCGTTCCCAGCAACGGACAGGTACTGATCTGGGATAATATTGGTTCCAACTGGGTGCCTTCGTCTGCAGGAGGGGATGCCGTAGGAGAACTCAACAACCTGAATGTTGTTGGATTAAGAGGAAGAAGCATCGTTTCAACTACACCCACTCATGGAGATGTATTGCAATACGATGCCAATAATAATACCTGGAGGCCATTTAACCTTCATAAAATTACACAGGTCAATACCAATAACACCCTTGGTGTGGATGATCATGTAATTCTCGTCAATAATGCTACAGGTACTACCACTGTTTCGTTGCAATCAGCAACCGTTATGAATCAAAAATGCTATACCATCAAAAACATGAACATAAACTCTGTGATCATTGATGCATATACCAACGAAACCATCGATGGTTCTCAAACTTTTACCTTAAGCAACCAGTATGATTACATTGAGATCCTCAGTAATGGGAGTGAGTGGCTGATCATAGGCAGAAACTAATAAAATTGAGTGCTTGAGCAGATTGAGCGTTGCAGGCAATTGATTCGGCAATCCTATTCCGGGATTACAACCGGAAAATCATATTCAAAATCGATATAGCGGGGATGCTTCAATATCTTACTCACGAAATCAAAATAGTTATCGTTGAATTTAAACTTATTGATATCGTAGTAACTTTCGGGGAGGGGCATATTCCCTATATCGCCCATATCTATGCTTGAACAATTAAACTCCTCCAGTTCTTCGTAGGGTACCATTTTGGAAACAACGGGCATTTGTCCGTATTCTTCTCTTAGCAAAAGATCCACAACCTTATCAGCCAGTGTCATGGTGAGCCTTCTGTCATATTTACGGCAGGCACCCGAGCGGGCATAATAAGCGGTAATCTGGGCCCTGGCTTCAATTCCAAGCCGTTTGCTGATATCTGAAGCGATCTTTCCGCTGATACCGCCAAAACGCGGATGGCCATATTCATCCACTTCCGAGCTGGCATATACCACATCCACCTTATCCTTTTCCTCATCAAACCATCGAACGCCCTCTGAAACAGGAATGATGAGGGTTTTCTTAGGCGAACGCATATAGGCTTCCTTCACTGTTTCAAAGAAAAACTCTTTACGCTCTTTGCTAATCTCAAATTCCGGCACCAAACCCAGCTGTCCGCCACCAAATAAAGCAGTACCTGTCAGCCAGCCTGCATCGCGTCCCATTACTTCCAAAACAATGATACGCGAATGGGATTCAGCCGTTGTTTTAAGCTTTGCAGTATATTCAGCAATAGCTTTGGCTGCAGAGGGATATCCCGGACACAAAACTGTTTCCGTTTCCACACCATCATATGTATGCATTGTACGGGTTCTGAGGTCATTATCTATGGTCTTAGGAAAACCAATAACTTTAATTCCTTGCGTTTTATACAATTTTTTTGCGGCACCATTTGTATCATCTCCGCCAATCGTTACCAAAACATCTATCTTATAACGTTCAATATTCCTTAGTACCTGTGGCACACGATCTTCCGGATTTTTCTTTGAAGGAAAAGGATTCGTGCGGCTGGAACGAAGTGCTGTTCCACCATACCATCCATCATAAGGTTGATTGGTGAGGTCAACAATGTCCCCGTCGCCTAATAAACCTTTCCAGCCATGTTTTATACCATACACCTTATATCCTAATAATGAAGCCCGGTTTCTTACAGATTCAATGCTCGAATTTATTGCCGGTGTATCTCCGCCCCCGCTTAATATTGCCAGGGTTTTTCCATTGAATAATTTTGGTTTCGCCATATGTGTTCGCTATTTTATAATTTACATTTTATCGATATACCCGAGGAATTCAACACAAAAATAGTTTTTTTAACCTACATTATTCAAAAAATGGCATAATGTGCTCAAATAATGTTGGTTAACCCCGACTTAGATAAGCTTGCAATTTGAAAAACGAAGTGCCTCAAATTGTTAGCTTTTCTTTGTCGTCAGGATAATTCAGGTTTTCACGATTTAGGTTTATGAATTATCCGGGTTAAGTCAAATATTTTGATCCTTATATATGAAATGCCCGGCCAATTTTCTCTGTCAAGACCTTTGAAAGTTTATAATAAGACTCATGGGTATGTCCCGCCACATGCGGACTCAATATCACGTTCTCTGCCTGCTGAAGAAAGCGTATATCGTCATTTACCTTTTCCTGCATCAATTTATCGAATCCCAATTTTTCATATTCTAACACGTCCAGGCAACATCCTTTTATTTTACCGGATTTTAATCCCTGAACCAGGTCGCTGGTTTTTACCACAGAACCCCGGGAAGTATTGATCAGAAAAACATTCTTTTCAAATTTTTGAATCCAGTCTGTTTTGACAAGGTAATGTGTTTCTTCAGTTAATGGCACATGAAGGGATACAATATCTGCTTTCCGTGAGATATCCTGCATTTCTGATTCTTTTACTCGTCCATCACTAAAATCATTCTTATACTTATCATAGGCAACTATTTCAACATCAAACCCAGACAGGCATTTTGCAAATGCACTGCCTGTATTTCCATACCCGATTATACCGATAATTTTCCCTTCCAATTCCATTCCCTTGTTTTCTTCCCGTTTCCATATGCCCCTTTTAACCTCATCATGGCAAATCGTTAAACGCGTGAACAAAGAAAGTATCATTCCGCAGGCGTGCTCTGCAACAGCATTGCGATTGCCTTCAGGAGAGTTGAAACATTGTATCCCTTTTTCACTGGCAAGGGCAATATCAATATTTTCCATTCCTGATCCCAATCTGCCAATGAATTTCAGATTTGATGCAGCCCGGAGAATTGCAGCATCCACCTTAATCCGGCTTCTGACGATCAAGCCTGCATATTCCGGCAAAACCTGTTTAAGTTTATCGGGAGAGATATCCGGCATTTCATCACATTCATAGCCCATTATTTCCAGTTCTTCTTTACAAACAGGATGGACATGATCGCTGATAAGGACTTTTTCTTTTTGCAAAGCTTTTTTAGCAAAATTAAAGATTTTCAGGAAATTAGTTAAGCTAAATCCGGTAAAAAAAGCCTTTCATACGGATTAATTGGTTAATTTTTCGCATTTTTGCACTCCTGTTTTTTTTACGTATTAAAAACAGTTAAACACCGATTGCTGCATGTGGAATTATGTCGTCAGGGTAATATTAAGGAATCGCTTTTATAACCTTATAGCCATTTTGCTGATAACAACCTTTATGGGTTATAAAGCCAGCCAGGTGCAGATGTCGTATGAATTTGCCAAAATGTTACCGGAAACCGATACTACCTATGTGGTTTACCAGGATTTTAAAAATACGTTTGGTGAAGATGGCAGTGTATTCTTCATTGCCATACAGGATTCAACCTTGTTTCAGCTGAATAAATTCAATGATTGGTATGATCTTACCTATGAGATCAAAAAAATTGACGGGGTCCAGGAGGTTTTGTCCATTGCAAAAATTTATACCCTGACGAAAAATGACAGCAGCAGAAAATTCGATTTTGTTCCTGTCATCTCCCACAAACCTGAATCTCAGCAGGAACTGGACAGCTTAAAAAATGTCATTTTAGCCCTTCCGTTTTACGAGAAACTTCTTATTAATAAAAAAACGCATGTGAGTTTAATGGCCATTACGCTGGAAAAGGCCAAATTAAATACCAAAGACAGGGTTTATCTTATCAAGGAGATCAAAGAAGCCGTAGAAGAATTCGGGCAAAAGCATCATTCAAAGCTGGCATACAGTGGATTACCATACATCCGTACCCTGACAAGCCAAAAAGTTGAAGAAGAATTGAAGTTTTTTCTTTTTCTTGCCCTTCTGGTGGCTGCCGTAATTTTATTTCTTTTCTTCAAATCCTTTAAAGCCGTTATCTTTCCCATGGTCATTGTGGCCATTACTGTTATCTGGACATTAGGGACTGTATCCTTATTAGGCTATAAAATATCTATTTTGTCTGGTGTTTTGCCACCCCTTCTTATAGTCATTGTTGTTGAGAACTGCATCTTCCTGCTGAATAAATATCACATAGAATACAAAACCCACGGCAACAAGGTCAAATCTCTTTCACGGGTAGTGCACCGGATAGGAAATGCCAACCTTCTTACCAATGCCACCACAGCAGCGGGTTTTGCAGCATTCATCATCACCGGCAATCAAATATTGGTAGAATTTGGAATCGTAGCTGCCATCAATATTTTCGGAGCCTATATTTTATCCCTCTTCCTGATCCCCATATTTTTCAGTTACCTCGCACCACCCAAAAGAAGACATATTAAGCATCTGAGCAACAAGTATGTCCTGACAGCAGTAGAAAAAATTACCTTTATAGTACTAAACCGGCGCAAGTTTGTTTATGCCATCGCATTGATAGTCGTTGTAGCAGCAATCATAGGGGTTTCCCGTCTGAACACAACAGGAAATATTGTTGACGACATCCCTAAAAAAGATCCTTTGTATGTTGATCTCTTATTCATGGAAAAACATTTCAATGGGATCATGCCTTTTGAAATATCCATTGATACGCGAAAAGAAAAAGGGGCCATGCAACTCTATAACCTGAAAAAAATCGACCGCTTACAAGACACCCTGGCAAGCTATCCTGAATTTTCGCATCCGCTCTCCTTAACAGAAGTGGTTAAATTTGGAAAACAAGCATTTTATAATGGCAGTCCTGCCTTTTATGAATTACCCAACCGCAATGAACTGATCATGATGGGTGATTATATTCCGGAATTAAGTCCGGGTGAAAGCAGGCGGTCTATTTTGAATTCATTTGTGGATACAAACTTACAAACAACACGTATCAGTGTGCAGATGAAAAATATTGGCACTAAAGACATTCAGCGTATTAAAGACGATCTGCGGCCTAAAATTGACAGTATTTTTCACCCGGATAAATACGATGTAAAAATAACCGGCACAAGTGTGGTTTTCCTGAAAGGATCATCCTATCTTGTCAAGAACCTGCTGATGAGCCTGTTATTGGCCATAATCGCCATATCAATTTTAATGGCCCTGTTATTCACTTCATTCCGAATGATCCTTGTATCATTAATTCCAAACCTTATTCCACAATTGCTTACAGCAGCTATGATGGGGTATATCGGTATTCCGATTAAACCTTCCACCATCCTTATTTTCAGCATTGCTCTGGGAATCTCAGTTGACAATACCATACATTTCCTTTCACGGTATCGGCTGGAGCTAAAGTACAACGATTGGAAAATCAAGAAATCGGTATTGTTAGCCCTGAAAGAAGCCGGATTTTCCATGATGTATTCATCTGTAGTACTTTTCTTCGGCTTCGCAATTTTCACCAGGTCTACATTCGGAGGAACAGAAGCAATGGGGTATCTTGTTTCTTTCACATTGTTGATAGCCGTTCTGTCTAACCTTTTCCTTTTACCATCATTATTATTATCTTTGGATAAATTCATAACTACCCGATCATTCAGGGAACCTTTATTGGATATCTTCGAAGAAGAAGAAGAAGAAGAAAACCTTGAATATGAAAAAGGAAAAAAAAAGAATACGCAATAAAAAAACCACTTTATGAAAGGTATTATTCTGGCTGGCGGTTCCGGCACAAGGCTTCACCCTTTAACACATGCCATCAGCAAACAACTCATGCCCATCTACGACAAGCCAATGATCTATTATCCCTTATCAATATTGATGATATCGGGCATCAGGGAAATTTTGATTATTTCAACACCCCATGATATGCCATCCTTCAAACGATTACTGGGATCAGGGGAACAGTTAGGATGCCGGTTCAGCTATGCTGTACAGCAAGTCCCTAACGGACTGGCACAGGCTTTTGTTATAGGAGAGTCCTTTATCGGGCAGGACAAGGTAGCCCTCATTCTGGGAGATAATATTTTTTATGGTTCGGGACTGCAACAACTCCTGAAAGAAAACACCAATCCGGAAGGAGGCGTTGTTTATGCCTACCATGTCTCTGATCCCCAAAGATATGGTGTAGTTGAATTTGACGAACATAATAAAGCCGTCTCCATTGAAGAAAAACCGATCCATCCTAAGTCAAATTATGCAGTACCCGGACTGTATTTTTATGACAACCAGGTTATTGACATTGCAAAGAAATTGGAACCCTCGAAAAGAGGTGAATATGAAATTACAGATGTAAACAGAAAATACCTGGAAATGGGCAAATTACATGTAGGTATATTAAACCGGGGAACAGCCTGGTTAGATACCGGGACCTTTAATTCCCTCATGCAGGCCTCACAATTCGTTCAGGTTATTGAAGAACGGCAGGGCCTGAAAATTGGCTGTATTGAAGAAATCGCATACAGAAATAACTTTATTGATACAGAACAACTTGTACAACTTGCCAAACCCTTATTAAAAAGTGGTTATGGAGATTATCTGATGAGTCTTATTAAATCTAATCCTCAATAGCATGAATTATATACTCATAACCGGAGGAGCCGGATTCATTGGCAGCTCACTTGCCGATAAATTTATCCGGGAAGGAAACAATTATGTTATTATCGTAGATGACCTTTCAACAGGAGATAAAAGCAAGCTTCCTGAAACACCTCAAACAAACTGGAAATTTATTAAGTGCGATGTTAATAATTACCGCGACATTGCGGAGATCATGCATTCCTACTCCTTTGATTACGTTTTTCATTATGCTGCTTTGGTGGGGGTGCAGCGCACACAGGATAATCCGGTAAGTGTTTTGGCTGATCTGCACGGAATTGAAAATATATTAAACCTATCGAAAAACTCCGGTGTGCGACGGGTATTCTTTTCCTCTTCTTCGGAAGTCTATGGTGAACCCATAAATATTCCTCAGAATGAATATACTACCCCGCTTAATTCCAGGTTGCCTTATGCCGTTGTTAAAAATGTAGGTGAAGCATACTGCCGGTCGTACAAAAATGAATATGACCTGGATTACACCATTTTCAGGTTTTTTAACACTTATGGACCCAAACAGAGCCGCGATTTTGTTATGTCACGCTTTATTTCCATGGCCCTCAAAAATGAACCTATTACAATCTATGGAGATGGTAGTCAGACAAGAACGTTCTGTTATATTAATGACAATATTGAAGCTACCTACACGGCTACCGTTCAGGATATCCTCATCAATGATGTTGCTAATATTGGCGGCGATGTGGAAGTAAGCATGCTTGAACTTGCAGAAACTGTTATTAAACTTACACATTCTAAATCTGAGATTGTTTTCCTTCCACCCCTTGAAGAAGGGGATATGAAGCGAAGGTTTCCGGATATCACTAAAATGAAAGACATCCTGAAAAGAGACCTTATCCCGATTGAAGAGGGGATAAAAAAGATTCTGGAGAACCCTCAATTCATTTTAGAGAGTCCATCCTATTGATAATACAAATTTATGAAGATGATTGCACCAGACCGGTATGTTCAAATGATCAATAATGGAATAGAAAATATTTCATTCCCTCTGAAACCGGAAAACCTGTACCACCCGGTGATCTATTCACTAACACAGGGAGGCAAAAGGATGCGGCCTGTATTATGCCTTATGGCATGCAATATGTACAATGGTGACATTGATAAATGCCTGGGCCCGGCTCTGGGAATTGAAATCTTCCACAACTTTACCCTTGTACATGACGATATCATGGACAGGGCGCCCATAAGAAGGGGAAAAGACACGGTATATAAAAAATGGAATACCAATATTGCAATTCTTTCAGGTGATACCATGTTTGCTATTGCAATTCACCAGTTTTTTAAGCTGAATCCGGATGTATTGCCAGGAATACTGGAAGATTTCACACAAACAGCCATAGAAGTGTGTGAAGGGCAACAGCTGGACATGGATTACGAAACAAAAAAAGATGTTCGCATAACACAATACCTGGAGATGATCCGGTTAAAAACTGCTGTTTTGCTGGGATGTAGTTTAAAAACAGGAAGCATTGTTGCCCGTGCAAATGAATCCCAGGGAAAGTTGCTTTATGAAATGGGAGTAAACCTTGGTCTGAGTTTTCAATTAATGGATGATTACCTGGATGTTTTTGGGGATGAAGAAAAATTCGGTAAAATCAGCGGAGGCGATATTGTTACCAATAAAAAGACATTTTTACACCTGACTGCCTACGAAAGTGCCGGAGCCAGACAAACGGATTACCTCAACGAACTCTTTACCTCTGGCGATATCAGTGATGAAGAGAAAGTAAGGGAAGTAAAGAAAATGTACCTGGAACTGGAGGTGGATCGTATCAGCCGCGACCGCATCGAACAATATTACTACAAAGCCCTGCAAATTTCCAAAGAGCTCGCATGCTCCGAACAAAATAAAAAACCCCTCCTGGAATATGCAGGGAGGTTGTTAAAAAGAGATCATTAAAAAACATTAGAGACAGGGTATGCCAGAATATTTATACAGAGACAGGCATACCCTGTCTCTGTATAAATATCGGTTCACATTATTTAATATGGATTTTTCGTGTTTGAATTCCGTTCTCAAATTCTACCGCAACGAAATATACACCAGGTTCCAGAGAAGATACATTATAATGAAGCTCTTTTCCTTCAATGTATTGGCTCACTACTTCCTGGCCAACAGCATTATAGATCTTCATCTGACTCATTTCTTCACTTGAGGCAATGGTCATAATATCCACAACAGGGTTTGGGAAGATATTCATTACAACTTTAGTATCATTTTCATCAATACCAACACCCGAAGTAACTGAAATATCGTCCAGTGACATTACATACATATCGGTAATGCTGTCATGTACAAAGGCAATATAAATGCTGCTTCCAGCAAATGCTGAAATATCAAGTGTTTTTTCCATATATCCTGATGACGTTCCCACTATTTCTGAATATACCTTGTTTGTAAAATCTGAAATCGCAGTACCATTTGTAGAAACAGCAATCCTGTAATGCTCATCAGCCCATGCCTGGTCTTCGGCATACACATACCATTTCAAAGTTGCTGATGAAACACTTGTAAGGTCAACTTGCGGGGTGATCAACCAGTTATCCGGTGTGAGGGCTCCTACGACGTTATCATAGGATGCAGACAAAACAGCTCCGTCGCCGGTATTTACTGACCAGCCATCAGCAGCCAAAATTTGCCCCCAATTGTAACCGTCCATATCCTCATCAACAAGCGTCCAGCCTGTCGGAGGAAACGTACTTCCATCAAAACTTTCACTCAATATCTGGCTAAAGCCAGTGAAAGAAAAACATGCTAACAATAAGAAAATGTAAAGCTTCTTCATAATAAAATAGAATTTAATTATTAAATAGATTGTTCATAAACAATCTAAAGTAATAATATTTTTCGAGCTAAAAAAATATCTGTTTAAAAACTGTCAACAATACTTTTCTTAAAAACCTTCTATTTCTTCCTTTTCCCCTAATTTCTTTTCCCAGAGGGTCATTAATTCAGCAATCTCCGACTTCAATAATTCATATTTTTGATATAAATTCCTTTCTTCGATAACGGGTTTATTTTCAATAGGATCTTCTAATAATTCATTGATATCCAGCATATGATTCTCAATATCTTCAATTTTGTTTTCTAATTTCTTTATTTGATTGGAGATTTTTCGAATCTCTTTTTCTTTAATTTTTTTCTGTTGATAATTAATTTTATTTACAGAAGATGCCTGACGCTTATGTTGTTTATGCTTTTCATTTTTTTCCAACTGTTTCAGGTCTGTAATTCTTCTGTTTTCAAGAAATTCATATATATCACCCGGATACTCCCTGATCTGCATATTCTTAAACTCGAACACCTTATCTGTTAATCCGTGCAGGAACTCCCTGTCATGTGATACAATCACAACAGTACCATCAAATTGCAGCAGGGCATTTTTCAGGATATCTTTAGAGCGCATGTCGAGGTGATTGGTTGGCTCATCCAGCACCAAAAAATTGGCCGGAGCGAGCAATAGCTTAGCCATTGCCAGTCGGGCTTTTTCACCTCCGGAAAGCACTTTCACCTTTTTGTCGATATCCTCACCACTAAACAGAAAGTTGCCCAGAATATTTCTGACTTTTGGCCGGACATCAGCGGGAGCCACATCCTCAAGGGTTGCCATCACCGTTTTTTCCATATCCAGCATCTCATTGGTATTCTGAGCAAAATACCCCAGGCTCACATTATACCCCAGCTGGTATTCTCCGTCAGCATGGATTTGCTTCACAATAATTTTTGAGAGGGTCGTTTTTCCCTCCCCATTCTTTCCAACAAATGCTATGCGTTCTTCCCTGCCAATATTGAAAGAGAGATCTTTTAGTACCTGCTTTTCATCATAGGATTTTGAAAGTTGCTTTGCACTAAAAACTACCTTTCCGGAGCGGGGAGCAGGCGGAAAACGAAAATGAATGGCCGACTGGTCTATTTCATCAACCTCAATTTTATCCATTTTCTCCAACATCTTTACCCGCGACTGCACCTGGCTGGCCTTGGTATTTTTATACCTAAAGCGTTCAATAAAACGTTCTATCTGGTCTATTTCCCGCTGCTGGTTCTGAAAGGCCGCCTTTTGCTGTTGAAGTCTTTCTTCCCGCATGATCACATATTCTGAATAATTGGCTTTGTAATCATAGAATTTCCCACGGGATATCTCTACCGTCCTTTTGCACAGAGCATCCAGAAAGGCCCTGTCGTGAGACACCAGTATAACAATGCCCGGATATTCTTTCAGAAAGTTTTCCAGCCATTGTATGGATTCAATATCCAGGTGATTGGTAGGCTCATCCAGCAGCATAAGCTCAGGTTTACGCAGTAAGATCTTAGCCAGTTCTATCCGCATCTGCCAGCCGCTGCTGAATTCATTCAGGGGCCGCTGAAAATCTTCCGTTTGATAGCCCAAGCCCTTCAGCACCTTTTCCGTATCAGCCATGATATGCTGTCCGCCCAGAAACTGATGTTTTTCTGTAGCCTCACTCAGCTTGTGAATAATACCCTGGTATTCACCGGATTCATAATCTGTGCGTATTTCCAGCTCCTTATTATATCTGGCCATATTGGCTTCAAGCTGTTTGATTTCCCTGAAGGCCTCTGTTGCTTCTTCCAAAATACTTCGGGAACTCCTGACATTTTTTTCCTGGGGAAGGTATCCCACACGCATATGGCCGGGAATAACCACATCCCCGGTTTCCGGGATCATTCCGCCCGCAAGAATCCTGAGCAGTGTGGTTTTACCCGCCCCGTTCTTACCAACCAGACCAATACAGTCTTTATCCGTGATGGTCAGGGAAATATTCCTGAACAGGTAATTCCCGTCAAAGTGAACCGATATGTTGCTGAGTGAGACCATAAGTTTATTAGTGCGCAAAGGTAGGAAAAAACCCATTTCCCAATGTTCAATGTACAATTTCCAATTTTCAAACCAGGCACTCAGGCAATTGACCCCATGTCCTTTGTGCTATCCTTGGTGTCTTTGTGGTTGGAAATAATTAACCACCAAGAGCACAAGGGTTTTACACAAAGCAATGGGAAAGGACTAACACAAGCCAGCCAACAGCCAAAAAACCAAAAGCCAAGAGCCATCAATCAAAGCGTCCTAATCCCTGAGGCAACGCACCGAAAAGCCATTTTCCTTCCTGAAGTTGCTTTGGTTTAGGTTACCATCAAAGTAATTCAGGTAGCGGTACCAGGCATTGAATGACGCGTACTCCGTAGAAGACCACCAGTAACCGCTATAGCCAATGCTGTAGAAATTACCTAAGTAGTTGTCACGGATGCCGCCCGGATAGGCAGAGAAACCGTAATCGTCTGTAGCCCAGTTACTGCTATCTGAATCCCACCGAGGGTGCACGTTCGTATTGCATGCACCTCCAAGCGGTGAATCCACCTGCCTGCAGGATTTTAACTCATTGCCATAAGGGGAGCCCGTTCCGCCAATATAATCGCTCAAGACTGTCCATTCAGCATGGGTTGGCACATGCCAGCCTGTGGGGCAAAGTCCATTGGAGTCAACTGTTGTGTGCCAGTTGTATAATGCTCCGTAGATGTCTTTCCAGGAAATATCATCGTTATCATACCATACATATAAGCCTGTAGTAGCGTTGCTCCAGTAATAAACGTCCGTTACATTGAGAATGGCAGTGCCATTCCGATATCTTGTGGTTTTCAGGTTTTCTTTCATCCAGCATTGGGAACCTATAAGCACGGTATTGTAGACGTTTCCGTCAATATCGGTTACTGTGGGCATCCCCGGGCAGGGTATGCCACCGCTCCCATATTGAAAGGTGTAAGTCTGGTTCCCGGAAGGGGCATCAAGGATGGTTTGGTCACCAAGGGCTGATGAAGCTGTGTATTTGAGCTGGTCGCCCAGGTTAAAAACAAAACCACTCAGGGCCCCGGCGGATTTATGAGCTTCAGCAGTTCCTGATTTGCCCTGGTATTCCAGTTTGCAATTTCCCGTAAGGGAAGAATGCGATGGCGTATTGAACATTTTAATTGTCCTGTATTGTTGGTTTACCCTTGCAGTCATGAAATACAGGCTTTCGTTGCCGGCATAAAAAGTAAAGGAATGACTGCCGTGGGTCAACAGGTATTCCCTCCTTATCAACTCCCTTCCCATGATGTTGCAGACACTGATCAGTACCTCTTCATTTCCTGACAGATAAAGGTCAATGTTTGTGCTGCCTTCAATAGGATTGGGATAGTTCTGTGAAAAATAAAAATTGTCTTTACCTATGTAAGTAATGTCATCAATTCCCACCTGATAATTGAAAATAAGTACCGTATCCGGAAAATAAAGTGTGGTATCCCCACCTTGTGTCAGGTTCTCGATCAGGATGCTGTTCAAAGGAACCCACTGCCCGTTGCTGTCGGCAGTGAAGGTTAAGGTCAAGGTGGACTTCTGGGCCATAGCGCCCATGATCACTGCAATCATCAAAACTGTAAGCAAAATTCTTTTTTTCATAAATTTAGTGGTTAATGAACATTTTTCATAGCCGTCAGCCCTCAGCTACTAGCTATAGGCTAACAGCTAAAAGCTATTACTCCACCACCAGCTTCCCTCCCCTAAGCGTAATCCCACCATACTCGGCCTTCCATACATACATGCCTTTTTGCATTGCAGAAATATTGATTTTCACCACAGCTCCTTCTTTGGGCAAAGGGACACACTTTACCAGCCTGCCAGTAAGTCCATATATGCAGAATGTTGCATTTTCATTTCCCTGCAGCTTGTAGCGTATGCAAAGCTCATCCCTGGCCGGGTTGGGCTGCACATAAACAAAGATATTTTCTTTTCCAGCATCATAAACCCCCAGGGTATCACAAT